>NZ_CP043617.1:0-600000 GCF_009258225.1 Sulfurimonas lithotrophica | reverse complement strand
ATTATGATAGGTCTGGCACTTGCACTTAAAGCTACGGCAATGGGTCTTGTAGTAGCAATTCCCTCTATTATATTTTATACTATATCTTTAAGAAAGATAGAAAGAATCCTTACAAAGTTTGACGTACAAAATGGCAAAATGTAAAAAAGCTCCAAAAAGATTTGATGAGATAAACGTCATACCGTTTATCGATATTATGCTTGTACTCTTAGTTATGGTTTTAACTACTGCCACTTTTATAAAACAGGGAGTAATCCCCGTAGATTTGCCAAAAGCCAAAAAAGCAGACAAACAAGATGTAAAAAAAGAGCTCAACATCTATGTGAATGCTAAAGGTGAGCTATTTTTTGAAAAAGAAAAGGTCGATTTAAAAGAATTAAGAACCAAACTTGAGACTATCTCCAAAGAGCAAACGGTAGTACTTAGAAGCGATAAAGAATCACGTTTTCAGGATTTTGTAAGCGTTATGGATATTTTAAAAGAATTGAAGCATGAACAACTTTATATAGTTACTAAAGAGTAGCTATTTTTCAAAACTCTCTTTACACTTGTTATATCCATAATCAATAATCTTTCTTGAAAGCTTAAAATCAAAAATTCCACATATATTTCTTGGTATTTTTATCTCTATATCCGGTGGATAAGCCGCAAGTTTCATATTGGCAATACTTCCCTGCATCGTATCAAAAGACTTGTTAGCCACCATATGCATTCCATTCTCCGAGAAGACAGAGTCAGGCATAGTTATCTTACTCATATACTCTTTTATTTTGGATTTAATATCTTTAGGTTCTTCTTTATTATCATCAGATATCACATCAGAACTTGGCTCGGCTCCTAAATTTACAGCTATTGTAATATCCGTATCGTCATTAAACGTAGGAGCTATCGGAACGGGGTTTAAAACACCTCCATCTACCAAAAGCTTGTCCTTATAACGGTAAGGTGAAAAAAATAACGGAAGTGAAATAGATGCCCTTATCGCATCCATTAACGAGCCTTTTTTTATCCAGATTTCTTTCTCTGCATTTATATCCGTCGCAACAGCTGTAAAGTTTATAGGCAAATCTTCTATGTTATGCTCTCCGGCTATATCTTGAAGTTTTGACATGAGTTTATCACCTAAAACCAAACCGCCGTCACCTTTGAAATCTAAAAGTTTAAGCATATCCAATGTATCTATATCATCTAACCATTCTACATAAGCGTCTAGTTTACCGACGGCATAAAAAGCACCTATTAAAGCTCCCATAGAGCATCCTGAAATAGAATCGATTTTATAACCGTTTTCTTCAAGCCAACGTATAACACCGATATGTGCCAAACCTCTTGCTCCACCACTCCCAAGAACTAATGAAACTCTTTTTTTCATACCGTTTCCTAATAAGTCTTATCCATAAGTTTTAAGTCACTTTTCCACGTAGATTTATCTTCTTTAGTGTCTTTTTTCAAATCTGCTTTTGATGTTTGAACAACTTTTTTTGTACTAAATTCTTTTTTTTCAATCTCTTCTACATCGTGAAAGAGTGATGTAGCCAAAAAGAACAATACCATTATTACAACTACGGATGCATAAGCTAAAAGATAATTTTTTATATGTCCACTCTCAAACGGGTTTTCGATTTTCAATATATAACCTTTTTAAACTTAATCTATATTTTATAATATAATGCAATAATAATATCATATTAACACTGAGAAAACATATGAAAAGTGGACTTAAACCCTCAAATATTATCTCTACAAAAGTACGTCTTTTTTTATATCTGTCTTCACTCTCAACAATGATTTTTTCACAAAACTATTGTATAAACGTATGTCCATTTATTGATGAGCTTTCTTATAATACCCTTACCTTTAATCTTTTTATTATATTTATTTTTCATATTATGATCAGAGAACTTCTATACTATTTTTTCGACAAAACCCCATCAGGTTTAACTCTGCCTCGTTTTCTGTACTACCTATCTATTATCTCTTGGATGATTGCTGGTATAGGAGCATTTCTTTTGCATAACTATTTATATCCCTATTTTCCAATAGGAAGCCATTTAAAACTTCTGAGCAGTTACTGGGTGCTTGGTGCAGGACTTCTTGCCCAGCTTGAATATATAATATTTGAGCAAAGATATAAACAGATAGTTGATGTTTTATACATAAAAGAGTTTAACGAAAATATATCACGCAGAATTTTTGAGAGTTTTCTTATACTGAGTGCTGCCCCTTCCATAACCATTATATTAATACTTGCACGTTATAGAAATGAAACGCTTCAAGGCTCTCACATACTAGAAGAGATAGCCTATGTTATAGTTTTGTTTATATCGGTAGCTATTATATGTGCATACTATTTTGGAAAGATGCTAAAAGAAGACACAAAAAAAGTGCTTGAGAATATACATGAGATAAAACACTCAAACTACAATATAACCCATAATATTGCAAGGGCTGATGAGATAGGTGAGATATCTCAAGCTATAGAATCTATGGCTCATGAGATTGGCAACCTAAATCAAGAGATAGTCTCAACTCAAACAGAAATTGTAAATACTATGGGGGAAATTGCAGAAACGAGAAGCAAAGAGACAGGAAACCATGTAAAACGAGTGGCACTTTACTCAGAGCTTTTAGCCTTAAAATACGGTATGGATGCAAATGAAGCAAAACTTTTAAAACAAGCATCCCCAATGCACGATATTGGAAAAATAGGAATACCCGACAGTATATTAAATAAACCGGGACGCCACACAAAAGAAGAGTTTGAGATTATGAAGACACATGCAAACCTTGGTTATGACATACTAAAAAATTCTAGTAGAGAGATTTTAAAAGCTGCTGCAATAGTTGCATATGAACATCATGAAAAGTATGATGGTAGTGGATATCCAAGAGGCTTAAGCGGTAAAGATATACATATATACGGTCGTATTACGGCTGTTGCAGATGTATTTGATGCATTGGGTTCTGATAGGGTATATAAAAAAGCTTGGGATGATGATAAAATTTTTGAGCTTTTTAAAGAGGAAAGCGGAAAACATTTTGACCCACGTTTAGTAAAATTGTTTTTCGAAAATATAGATGAGATTTTAAAAATAAGAAATAGTCTAAAAGATAGTATATAAAACTGATTATTAACAAAAAAACTATTAACAAACGGAGAATAATTTTGAACTTAGAACAAGTGGTACCGTGGGGTAGAAATTTAAAAGAATATAAAGAGATGTTTTTACTAAATGAAGAAAACATTACCTCTAATATTTTAGGATGCGGAGACGGTCCGTCAAGTTTTAACTATGAACTAACAAAACAAAATGGAAATGTTATATCAATTGACCCTATTTATCAGTTTTCGCAAAAAAAAATAAGACAAAGGATAGATGAAACATCATCAATAATTATCAATCAATTAACGGAAAATAAAGATGATTTTGTTTGGAGAAATATCTCTTGTGTAGATGAACTAATAGAAATAAGACTAAACGCCATGAATAATTTTTTAAAAGACTATGAAATCGGAAAATCAGAAAATAGATATATTTTTGAAGAATTACCAAAATTATCTTTTAATGATAATAGTTTTGATTTGGTTTTGTGTTCACACTTTTTATTCCTATATAGTGAGCATTTTAATCTACAGTTTCATATAGATTCTATACTTGAAATGATAAGAGTTTCAAAAAATGAAGTTAGAATTTTTCCTATTTTAAATTTAAAAAATGAAAAATCTATCCATCTAAAAGATGTATTAGAAGTTTTAGAAAATAAAGGTTATAAGTTTAAGATAGTAAAAACCAATTATGAGTTTCAAAAATGTGCGGATGAGATGTTAAGGATTATAAAATAATTCTTTTGTAAGTAAAAAAGCTAAAAGCTTTTTTACATCATACCAGGCATTCCCATTTGCGGAGGCATACCGCCACCACCCATATCAGCCGGCTCATCTTTTGGGATTTCAAATACAGCTGCTTCCGTAGTTAAGAGTAAAGATGCAACTGAAGTAGCATTTGTAAGTGCTACACGCTCAACTTTTAGAGGATCTATAATCCCTGCTTCAAACATATCTACATATTCACCCGTAGCAGCATTGAAACCTAAGTTCTCGTTATCAGCATTTTCGATTGCATTTACTACAACACCTGTATCGTAACCTGCATTTTGAGCTATTTGTTTTATAGGAGCTTTTACTGCACGTAAAATAATCTCACAACCGATTTTTTGGTCGTGTTCTTCAAGTTCTAAATTAACTTTCGCAGCAGCACGAACAAGTGCAGCTCCACCACCTATAACTATACCCTCTTCAACAGCGGCTTTTGTAGCACTTAGTGCATCGTCAACTCTGTCTTTTTTCTCTTTCATCTCAGTCTCGGTTGCGGCACCCACTTTGATAACCGCTACACCGCCTGATAATTTTGCAAG
Source organism: Sulfurimonas lithotrophica (assembly GCF_009258225.1). NCBI lineage: Bacteria > Pseudomonadati > Campylobacterota > Epsilonproteobacteria > Campylobacterales > Sulfurimonadaceae > Sulfurimonas > Sulfurimonas lithotrophica. Next base: position 595,584 of record NZ_CP043617.1, on the reverse strand, counting down.
ACGCTCTTGAAGTTTCTCTTTGTCATACTCGCTTGAAGTTGCATCTATCTGTGTACGAATTTCAGAGATTCTTTGTTTAACTTGTGCTTCATCACCTGCACCATCAACGATTACAGTGTTGTCTTTATCTATTACAACACGTGCAGCTTGACCTAGCATCTGAATGTTTGCACCCTCTAGCGTGTGTCCTGTTTCTTCGCTGATTACAGTACCTGCTGTTAAAATAGCTATATCTTGAAGCATAGCTTTACGTCTGTCACCAAAACCCGGAGCTTTAACAGCAGAGATATTTAACACACCGCGAAGTTTATTCACAACTAAAGTTGAAAGTGCTTCACCTTCTACATCTTCCGCAATGATTAGAAGCGGACGGTTAGTTTTTTGAACTTGCTCTAAAACAGGAAGTAAATCTTTTAGCGAGTTGATTTTACTGTCTGCTAAAAGAATGTAAGGATTTTCAATCTCTGCTATCATTTTATCAGTATTTGTAATGAAATACGGACTTAAATAACCGCGGTCAAACTGCATACCCTCAACTACATCTAACTCATCAGAGATACCTTTAGCTTCTTCAACTGTGATAACACCGTCTTGACCAACTTTCTCCATAGCTTCTGCTATCATATCACCTATCTCTTTGTCAGAGTTTGCAGAGATAGTAGCAACTTGAGCTATCTCGTTTTTATCTTTGATAGTTTTTGAAGCAGCTTTTAGATTTTGTAAAATAGCTTCACAAGCTTTGTCCATACCACGTTTAACTTCAACAGGATTTGCACCCGCTGTTATGTTTCTTAGACCCTCACTAAATATAGCATTAGCCAAAACAGTAGCAGTAGTAGTACCGTCACCTGCTTCATCTGCAGTGTTAGATGCTACTTCTTTAACAAGTTGAGCACCCATATCTTCTAGCTTATCGCTCAGTTCTATCTCACGTGCAACAGACACACCGTCTTTTGTGATAATAGGAGCACCATAGCTTTTTTGGATTAGAACATTGCGACCGCGTGGTCCCATAGTAACTTTAACTGCATCACAAAGTTGTGCTACACCACGTGCAAGTTTATTTCTTGCATCATCTGAAAAAATTATCTCTTTTGCCATCTTAATTCTCCTTAACCTATGATTCCAAAAATATCTTCAACATCTAAAACTAAATACTTTTCACCATCAAGTGAAACTTCATTGCCTGCAAACTTACCAAATAAAACGTTATTTCCGTTTTTAAGTTCGCTTACCTCACTGCTTATTGCCACAACTTCACCTTGTGAAGGTTTTTCAGCAGCATTATCCGGAATAATGATTCCCGAAGCAGTTGTACTTGCCTCTTCTAATCTTTTTACTAATACTCTTTTACCTAACGGTGTAAAATTCATTTTAACTCCTTATAAACAGTCTAAATTAATATGCGAATATTACTAAAAATTAGTAACAAAGTCAACACTCTTAGTCTATAAGACTCAATATTTATATATAGTTAAAGCTAAAGTATATTGAGTTTATTATATTATAATTTATTTTTCTATAAATAAAAGGTTTTTTAAAGTTTTTAGGTAGTATAATTCCACCCTCTTAAACGGATGTCAAGGTAGCTCAGCTGGTTAGAGCGCTGGTCTCATAAGCCGGAGGTCGAGAGTTCAAGTCTCTCTCTTGACACCATCTTCAATTAAACTCCTAAAATACGAACTTTCAGAGAATCAAATTTTTAAATTATGCCAAAATTGTGCCAATTCTGTTCTAGTGTGCCAAAACTAGATTTCATTATGTAAAAAAACTGCTCTTTGTTTTCTCTCATTTTTAATGTATTTAACATATTTTCGTAAAGTCATTTCAGTTGAACTGTGACCTAACATATGAGAGACCCAAAGTATATCTTCACCCTTACTTATCATTAAACTTGCAAACGAGTGTCTAATGTTGTAGATTGTTCTATATTCTAAATTTGCTCTTTTTAATCTGTCTTTCCAAGAGTAATCTCTTACCTTATTACTATATAAGAAACACAAAAGAGTTTTTAGTTCCAGTTAATTTATATTATTGGTCTATTTAGATTTTAACAAAAATCATTTAAAAAATTTATATAAATTAATTTGCATTAAGTTTAGACAAATAATAAACTCTATACAATTTTCTAAAATCTTTATTAATAATTATAAACATAGGTTATTAATATAGTTTTAATCTGTAATTGTTTAGTTGTTTCTAATAATATCAATATGTATTTTATAAATATGTGTAATACAGATTTTTTGACAAAGTTTTAAAAAAAAAGGGTTATAACATATGCTAATTGGTCTATTTGTAAGGAATATAAAAAGCTATGAAAAAACTTTTTATATCCCTACTGTTAAAAATAACAAGCCATTCACTTTTTATATTGGTGAAAATGGAGTAGGTAAAAGTTCTATTTTAGAAGCACTTGATATTTTTTTTAATAATAGAGAATGGAATATAAATAGAAATTCCAAAAAACATGACGCATTTATATGTCCAGTTTTCCTTATAAAAAAAGAATCTTTAAATTTAACGAATAATGAATTAAAGATAATTTCCACTATTAATGATTTATTTTTAAGTTGGGATATCAATGATACTAACTATTTAAAATCAAATCAACATGTTCTAAACTTTTTTTACTTTTTACAAGAAGTAAAAGAAATGAATAATTTAAATGACTATTATCTTTTATTAACACCTCTTCATGTAAGTAAGCAAGTTAATGATTATTTTTTCTCTTTTGAAAAATTCATTACTAATCAAATGGAATTTGACATAGGAGATGTTAAAAACTTAATAGAAAAAATAAAAAATATATATTCATACATATATGTACCTGTTGAAACACCTGTGGACGAAATATTAAAAATGGAAACAACAGAAATGCAAATGTTATTAAGTGAGGACATTTTAGAATATACTGAAAAGATGTTATCATCAAAAGCTTCAATAGATGGTAAAAAAATATCAATTGTAGATTCAATTAATAATAAGCTTGATATATTTATGTATGAAGTTAATGATATTATTTCTAATATAGATAACAGTTACGCTTATACAGCAGATAGACAATTTAAAAAATATTTAACTCCAAAAGATATTAGAGAACAAATTTTTAAAGCATATTTTTCAATTAGAAGTTTAAGTAAAAATGGAAAAGATATTGTTCAATTAAGTTCTGGTGAAAAAAGAAAAGCTCTTATTGATATAGCAACAGCATTTTTAAAACAAAGTTCAAAAAGAGCAAAAGAAGTTATATTAGCGGTAGATGAACCTGAAACATCCATGCATATGAAAAATGTTTTCGATCAGTTTAAACAACTAGAAAGTTTAGTTTTAGAACATAATGTACAATTTATAGGTACAACACATTGGTATGGCTTTTTACCTATTAGTGATTATGGCAACTTAAATCATATTGCACTAGAAGACAATGATATAAAAATTAAAAACTTAGATTTTTATAATCTTTTTGAACAACAAGATTTATTTCCAGATGATATTGAAATGAAAAGTTTTTTTGAATTAGTTACATCAATCATAACTTCAATTAAATCAACAACAAGATTTAATAAATGGATAATATGTGAAGGAAGTGATGATAAAAAATACTTAGAATATTATTTAAAATTTAATCAAAAAAATTCTAATCTTAGAATCATACCAGTAAGTGGATGTGGTAATGTAAAAAAGCTATACCATTTACTCTATGCTTCATTAAGTCAGAAAGATAGAGTTAAAATACATGGAAAAATACTTTGTCTTGTAGATACTGATTTAAGACAATTTGGTTTGGATAACAATATTCTATCTGACAAAGATAATACGATTTACATTAGAAGAATTCAAATTCATAAAGACATAATAAAATTAGATAAAATTGCTCAAAATACACAAAGATATTCCCAAACTGAAGTCGAAGATTGTTTAGAACCTAAAAAATATTTTGATACAATAAAACATATTGCTATTGGCACTGATATTGAGCAAATTTTAAACTCATATAAACAAAATAATAATTGTAAGATATCTAGAATACCATCAAATAATGGAGAAGCTGTTTTATTAAAATTTGATGAAGCTAATGGTTTAATAGAACATGTTAATCAATTTTCAGAAGTTATTAGCTTTTTAGAGAAAACAAGTACAAAACAACAAATTTGTAATTATTATGTTTCTAAATACAATTCAGAGTTTATTCCATCATGGATTTTAGATATTGTTGAATTACTAGAACTAGACAGTTGTGATATACCATCTATAGATGTTAAACAAGAAGGTACAAAAGCTTTAGGCAGGAAGCAAGTCATAGATACTAAAAAAACTATAGAAGAACCTATTGAGACTAAAGAAAAAGTAGAAAAAACTATAAGTAATAAAAATGAAATAAAGTTATCCAAAGATAATAAAGAAGCAAAAGAAGATATAAGTAATCAAGAGAAAATAAAGTTGTCCTCAAATAATAAAGAAGATTTAAAAGAAACATTGGACATTGAAAAAGGAAGAACAAAACTTATAGATAAGGAAAAGTCAATTGATTTTTCAGAGTTAGATGCTGAACTCCTTAAATTATTTGAACAAGAAAAGTTTTCTAATAATGATTCTCACATTATAAATGATTATATGTCAAAGAACTTTAATAATGAAAGTTTTATTTATTTATTAAATAAGTATTTTATAAAGCTTTCAAATAATTTAAATATATTACACAATATTATCAATCACGAAATACCAATAAAATTTTCAATTGATGACCTTTTAAATAATATACAGACGCTTACCTCTGGATCACAATATAAATTACATCTAATTTTAGAAATAATGTTTATTTCTATGAAGACTTTTAAACAAGATGATTTAGAAAAAGTTACTAATATTATTAATTCTAGAAACGTAGTTAATAATACTGCAGATATTAATGAATTTTATTTTACTATATATGTTGCATTAAAATTGAATAATTTAGATGAATTAAGGTTATTATTTTCAGAAAGTGCATTGATTAATATAATTAATTCTGTAGAAACTATTATTTACTATCAACATTTTGGGAAATATATTCAAATAGGTTATGAGTTTAAAAATATCATAGGTCTAAGTAATAATTTATTTAATGGCTCTAGTTACGCTCCTTATCTTGATATATATATTCATGCATTAAAACAATATGAAGCATTTGAGTTATTATTAGATGAAGATAAAAAAGGAACTTTTAGAAAAAAACTTGATAACTACTATAAAAATAAGCCTAAGCAGAATACAAAATACAACAAACTATTTAATAAAATTTTTAGTAAGTTTAGTTTAAAAGAAAACTAAAAAACAATATTTGTTAATAATTAAAAAGTATTTTTTGAACTGTTGAATCATAAATTACTGTTCCATAAATGACTCCAATTGTTCCATTTTTAAAGTTTTATGAAATTAGAAAGTGCCTATTCATAGGCATTTATAGCTTTTTATATTTCTATTTTGGCTATCTCTCTCTTGACACCATCTTCAAAAAAACTATTTATAATTTTTTTCTTTCTAGAGTATATTTATGCTAAAATCATCTTATGTTTTTAAAAATAAATTTCCTTCAAACCATATTATTTTTACTATTTTACGTATCTTGTTTAAATGCAAACAATAATAACTTAGAAAAAGTATCTCTTCAACTTAACGGTCTAAGTACATTTGAATTTGCAGGTTACTATATGGCTTTAAAGAACGGCTACTATAAAGAAGCGGGGCTTGATGTAAAAATATTAGAGAGAAATTTTAACAAAAATAATATAGACCAAGTTATAAACGGCGAAGCTACATATAGCATCTCGGATTCAAACATTTTACTTTACCGCTCATACGGTCATCCCGTACAAGTTATGGCATCTATATTTCAACACTCTCCACTTGTACTCATATCAGCTGAAAATACTATGATTTTCAGTCCTTTGGAAATGAATAATAAAATCATTTCTTACCCTGAAGCTACGGATAATGCTGCAGTAAGTGTATTGCTAAGTTCTTCTGGTCTTAAAAAATCAGACTATACATACATACCTTTTAAAAATGATTATAAAGATTTTTTAGAAGGAAAGATAGATGTAATATCCGGACATTCCGGTCGTATTATATTTGACTTACTGGATGAAGATGTCGATTTTAATATAATTAATCCCGTAAACTACGGTGTTGATTTATATGACGGCATACTCTTTAGTAGAGAAAAAGAACTGAAAAACAATCCAGAACGTTCAAAAAAATTTCTTGCGGCATCTATAAAAGGATGGAACTATGCTATGGACAATAAAGAGTTAAGTGCAAAAACCCTCATTGATGAATACGGAAGCAAATCAACTCTTGATGCCCTTTTATATGAAGCAAATCTGTATGAAAAACTTATGGTTAGAAAGTTGGTAGATATAGGTTATACAAATTCAGACAGATTTTATAAAGCCGCCCAAGCATTTGAAAAGATGGACAAATCCGATAAAGATTCATTAAAACAAGCTCTAAAAGAGTTAGTTTGGAATCCAAATACGGATAAACCGAATTATGAAAAATATTTAAACATACTTTTGATTTTTGTAATAGTAGTCATAATTATAATTTTTTCACTTTTATTATTTAGTAAAAAACTAAAAGATACCGTGGATTTAAGAACAAAAGAGATTAACGAAAAGAACAATATTTTAAAAGAGGTACAAAGTATTGCCCATCTAGGTTCATGGAACTATGACGTAAAACAAAAAAAGCTGGATTGGAGCGATGAAATTTTTAGAATAATAGGCTTTCAACCACAATCATTTAAACCAAATGAAAATACTCTTCTTTCTTATGTACACCCTGATGATTTTAAGCATGTACAAAAAGCCCGTAAAAAAAGTATGACGGACAAACAGCAATGCAATATCGAGTACAAAATACTAAGAGACGACGGCGATATACGATATGTACAAGAAAACATCATCCACAGTTTTAATGCTAAAGGCAATCTAGTAAAAAGTATAGGTACTATATATGATATAACAAAAACTATCCTTCACGAAAAAGAGCTAAAAGAACAAACAAAAAAAGCTATGGAATCAAACATAGCCAAATCGGAATTTTTAGCTAATATGAGTCATGAAATAAGGACGCCGCTAAACGCCATAATGGGTTTTATAGACCTTTTAAAAGAAAAAGAACGAGATAGTGAAAGCTTAAAGTATTTAGGCGTAATAAATAGTGCAAGTAATGATTTGTTGAATATAATCAACGATATACTTGATTTTAGCAAAATTGAGAGTGGAAATATAACTATAGACTCGATAAATTTTAATCCAAAAAATGAGTTTTTAACAACAAAAAAACTTTTTGAAGCTAGAGCAAACGAAAAAAACATAATACTGTATTTGACCATAAATGAACTCCCGAAAATCTTAAAAGGAGATGTATTAAGAATCAAGCAAGTATTAAATAACCTTATAGGAAACGCCATTAAGTTTACGGCGGAAGGTAAAAATATTTTTGTAGATATCATGTACTACAAATCTCAACTGCGAGTAAGAGTAAAGGATGAGGGTATCGGTATTTCAAAAGAATATCAAAAAAGGATTTTTGAGCCATTTTCGCAAGAGGACAATTCAACCACCAGAAAGTATGGAGGTACAGGCTTAGGTTTATCTATTTCTTATAACCTTATTAAGATGATGGGAGGTAAACTTGATGTAAAAAGTGAACTGAACAAAGGTAGTGAATTTTACTTTTCTATCCCTCTTGAAACCAGTGATGAGCAAGAGGATGAAAAACCAAAACTTAGTGACATAAAAAAAGAGTTAGAAGGAAATATTTTGTTGGTAGAAGACAATAAAGCAAATCAAATGTTTATAAAAGTCATCTTCAAAAAAGAAAAAGTAACTTACGATATAGCAAACGACGGTTTTGAAGCAATAGAATATTTTAAAAACAATAAATACGATGTAATACTTATGGATGAAAATATGCCTAATATGAGCGGGATTGAAACAACTTCTAAAATTATAGAGATAGAAAAGAAAAATAAACTAAAACATACCCCTATTATAGCTCTAACGGCAAATGCTTTAAAAGGCGATAAGAAAAAATTCTTATCTGCAGGGATGGATTATTATTTAACAAAACCGGTAGATAAAAATATGTTACGACAAGTTTTAAGCGAATATCTTAACTAAACAAAAGGAGATATTATATGACTAGAAATATGAGCGTATCCGGAACTTTTTACCCGAGTCAGGAAAAAGAGATTTTAAAATATTTTGAGCATTTTTCTTCCTTAATAGAAGAGATTTCCTTACCGTCTTCAAAAGCTATAATAGTACCACACGCAGGTTATATCTATTCAGGCTTTACGGCAAACATTGCATATAAAGTTTTAAAAAACAGCTCGGTTAAAAACTTTTTAATCATAGGTCCTTCTCACAGGATTGGATTTCAAAGAAGCAGTATATGTAATTTTGAGGCTTATGATACACCTTTTGGAGAGATAAAAGGGGATAACGATATATTTGACGAACTAAAATCAAAGTTTAATATATCTTCATATTATGAAGCGCATCGTGAGCACTCTACCGAGGTACAGTTTCCATTTATAAAGCACTATATACAAGACGCAAGTATTATAGAATTAGTCTATTCTAAAGAAGATCCAAAAGAACTCTCAAAATTAATAAAATATATATATGAAAAAAAAGACTGGGGCGTAGTTATATCGACTGATTTAAGCCACTTTTATAATTTAGAAGATGCAAATTCTCTAGATGCAATATGTATAGATGCCGTAAAAAATATGGATGTAAACTCTCTTCATAAAGGTTGCGAGGCTTGCGGTATTATAGGTATAGAAGCGATGCTCTTAAGTGCCAATGAGTTAAACTTAAAATCAAAAATACTCGATTATAGAACGAGTGCAGATGCAAGCGGTGACAACTCTAACGTAGTAGGATATCTAAGCGCATGTTTTAACTAAAAAGTTCTTTTGGTTCATCTATATAATAACCTTGGGAAAAGTCGATTCCAATCTCGTTTATTATATTAAATATCTCTTCGTTTGATACAAACTCCGCAACTGTTTTAACATTAATTTTGGTAGCAAAACTTTGTATTGTTTCCACTACGTTTCTGTTAAAAGTATTTTCATGTATATTTTTAATCAAGCTACCGTCTATTTTAATTATATCCGGTTGAAAATCAATTAATCTTTCAAAGTTTGAATAACCTGCTCCAAAGTCGTCTATAGCGATTTTCACACCGTATTTTTTAACTTCTGTAATAAAATTTTTAACTCTCTCAAAATCATAAAACAATTCATCTTCCAAAAGCTCAAAAATAACCCTTTTTGCACAATCTTTATTATTTTTTAAAAACTCTAATATTCTTGAAGATAAAGCTCTGTCTTCAATATCTAAAGCAGATAAATTTATAGAGATTTCGTTTTGCGTCATTTTTAATGCTTTAAAGCTATTATCTAAGACACACTTCGTGATACTTGTATAATATCTACCTTTTTTTGCAATATCGAGGAAAAAAAACGGAGATACTACTTTATAGTCTTCGTCAATAATTCGAACAAGAGACTCATACTTTTCTATCTGTTTTGTTTTATTGTTAAAAAGCGGCTGATAATAAGATACGATTTTTTTATTATCCAATGCATTTTTAATCGTTTTAATCATTTTTATATTTTTTTCCGCTTCTTTATGAACATGTTCTACTATCTCATTGGAAAAAATAATATTTCTTTTTCCCTTCATTACATGACTTAAACCTATTCTTGAATATTCAAACAATTGTTTTGTATTATATGAAAAACTTATGTCAACAGCTACTTCATACTCATAGTTATCTAAAAGGATTTTGACGTCTCTGATATTACTTTGAAATTCTGTACATGTTTCATACATATCATCCACTACGATTACTTCATCTTTTTTATCGTTTAGAAGTGCAAACTCGCCGTCTGAGGTATGATATAAAGTTGAGTTTTTACATTTTGCAGGTATGATATCCGGAATTATTTTGGCAAATTTTGACTCGATTCTGTTTACGACTTCTTCTGAATAAAACTCTTCAAGAAGCTCATAGTCTTTTATTTTAAATAATACCAACACAGGATTTTGACATAAATTAATATCATCCATCAAAGCAGATTTGTTAGGAAGATTTGTAAAGCGGTTTTTAGAAGCAAGTATATATTGTTTATTTATTTTTGAGAGATTTGCATAAGATTTGCATCTGGCTATTAGTTCATGTTTATCAAAAGGTTTGGAGATAAAATCGTTAACTCCAAAATTAAGAGCTTTTATTTTATCGTCTTTCTCACTTAATGCCGTAATCATGAGAATCGGTGTTCTTTTAAATTCTTCTAAATTTCTAATTGCTTTTGTAGCTTCATACCCGTCCATAACAGGCATCATACCATCCATTAAGATTACATCAGGCGTTAACTCTATACACTTTTGTAAAGCCTCTTCACCGTTGGCCGCTTCATAAAGTTTATATCCCTCTTTTTTTAATGCAATTTTTATTGCAAGTCGATTATCTAATAAGTCATCTACAATCAAGATACTAAGTTCAGCTCTCACTTATCATAATCCTCCTGCTATTTTGTAAATCTTATCATACTCTTATTGATTCTACCAATTCTTTTAATTTATTATATTCCTTTTCATAGTCCATTGTATTATTATTTCTTGCACTATTTTCTATATTTCTTGCAAGAGAAGATATCTCGTCAAGTTTTATATTTGCGGCACTTCCTTTGATAGCATGCGATGAAGCGAATATTGATTCTAAATCATTTTGAGCTATTGCATCTTTTAGTTCAACAAGACCTTCCTCGGCACTGTCTAAAAAAACATCAACTAACATCTCAACATCTTCCAAATCAAAATCCAATTCTTTTGCTATTGCTTCTAAATCAATGCTGTAAGCCATCTACCATCCTCTTGTACTTAAGTGAGTATCTTATTTAAAACTGTTTTATATGAAATAATTTCTATACGAATATTATAGTAAAATTATCTTATAGGTAAATTACTCAAAAAAAAATTTGCATATCGAGGAGAAAGTATTATCAAGTTTTGCTTTTATACAAATCTCTTTTTTCAGGTATGGATGGTAAAGTTTTAACTTACTTGCATGTAAAAGCATTCTATGACAATCAAACTCTGCACGTATCAGTTTGTTATGCTCCCCTCTTCCGTATTTGGTATCTCCTAAAAGATGGTGTGATATATGTTTCATATGACGGCGTATTTGATGTTTTCTACCTGTTTTTGGTTTTAGTTCAACTAAGGAATATCTAACTTTATCATAACGCCCGACTGCGTAGTCAAGTTCTGTTTTAGCCAAAGTCTTGTAATGTGTCACTGCATCTTGAGCTTCTTTGTCGTTACGGGAATCTTTATCGGCTATCTTGTCAAGTTTTTCTTTTAGAGCATAGTCTATAATACCTTCATCTTCGGTATGTCCGCGTACAACTGCCAAGTAAGTTTTTTCAATGCTATGGTTTTTAAATTGCTCGGATGCTAGGTTCGCACTCTCTTTATCAAGTGCAAAAAACAATACTCCCGAAGTAGGCTTGTCTAAACGATGCAGTGGATATACATAGCGACCTATCTGATCACGTAGCATCTGGATCGCAAAGCGGGTTTCATGCCTGTCTATAGGCGAACGATGCACCAGTAAACCGCTTGGTTTGTTAATGGCTATATAATATTCGTCTTTATATAAAATCTCTAATTCTTCATTTTCATTCATATGAAATTGTATCATTTAATTTTTGTGATATAAATTTGATATAATTCTATATAATAAAAAGTAATTCAAGGATTTTTTTTGAGCTTACACAGTTTTTTATGGGAATACGGAGCAAAAGTTCCGGGATACGATATAAGAGTTATCAATGAAAGAGAAGCAAGAGCGGCGGCAGGAATCCTTGGAACACTTGGGATGATTGTCGTGTTTGTCGCTATTGGTTTCAATCACACAATAGTTGCAAGAGTATATCTTGCATTTATGTTTTTTGATTTTACTATGAGAATGATAAGTACAAACTACGTTCCTTCTTTACTTATGGGAAGATTCTTTGTCCAAAATCAAAAACCCGAATATGTCGGTGCTTTGCAAAAAAGATTTGCATGGACGCTTGGTTGGATTATTTTTATTCCGATTATGTGGTGGTTTGTAATAAATTGGGATATATCTTTTTATAAAGTCCTACTTTGCGTACTTTGTCTTTTACTTACCTTTCTTGAGAGTGCATTTTCAATATGTATAGGTTGTATAATTTACCAAGCTATAACTAAAGAGGAAGCAAAACACTGCCCCGGAGGTGTATGTGAGGTACGTCAAAAAGAGCCTATACAGACCTTTAACCCAATTCAAAAAACAATAACGGCAATATCTATGATTGGACTAATTGTGGGAACGTATCTGTTTTTAGCAACCCAAGAACCTAAAACATTCTTTGGTGAATTTCTTCATGAAGCAATTTTAACAGATGCACAGCTTCAAAAAGAAAAAGATGAAGCATACCAAAAACAGCTAGAAAATGAGTTTGGGGATGATGAAGATTAACCTCTCTTCGTCACCTTTCTGTGTTTGTTGGTAGTTTTTTTATAATGTTTTTTACGAGGTTTTTTAATCTCTTTTTTATGCTCGGACTTTAGTTTAGTCTCTTCAACGTCTTTACGTCTTATAGTCGGATCTGGCTCAAAACCCTCAACCGTCTCTTTTGGTATTTTTTGACCTATTAAACGCTCAATTTCTTTTATATCAAACTTCTCGTATATATCTAAAAGTGTTATAGCTTCTCCCTCACGCCCTGCACGACCCGTACGCCCTACACGATGCACATAATCTTCAGGTACGCTTGGAAGTTCATAGTTTATTACATATGGCAACTCTTCTATATCCAAACCTCTGGATGCAATATCCGTAGCTACAAGTACGCGTATTTTTTCCTCTTTAAACATATTAAGAGTTTTAAGACGTTTTGCCTGCGTCTTATCGCCGTGAATCACATCAGCTTTTAGTCCGTCTTTTTTAAGCTCTTCAACAAGCTCATCCGCACTTACTTTAGTTTTTGTAAATACAAGCACCTGTCTAAAGTTGCGTGAACCTATAAGATATGCACACAAGGCTGCTTTTTTATCGGTATCGACCATATATGCAACTTGATTTATAGTATCTACCGTTGAGTTCTTTTTAGCTGATTCTATAAACTGCGGTTTTGTAAGGATGAGTTTTGAGAGTTTTCTGACCTTATCGGAGTATGTAGCCGAAAAAAGAAGTGTTTGATGTCTTTTTGGAAGTAATGGATGAGTTTTTTTTATCTCTTTTACAAAACCCATGTCAAGCATCCTGTCAGCTTCATCAAGTACAAATATCTCTACATCGTTAAGTTTTAAACCCTTATCCACATGTTCTATCAAACGCCCTGGTGTAGCTATAACTATATCTACACCCTTATTTAAAATTCTTTGCTGAGATTCTATATCTTTACCGCCGACAAGTACGGCTATATTTAATTTCATATTTTTTGCATAGTTGTTTAAATCTTCATATATCTGGATGCTAAGCTCACGCGTAGGAGATAAAATAACACCGCGCAGAGTTCTGTTTTCATCTGCACTCGTGTTACGCAGTCTTTGAAGCATTGGTAAACCAAAAGCTGCTGTTTTTCCCGTACCCGTTTGAGCCGTTGCAAATACATCCTCTTTTGCTAAAACAAGCGGAATAGCTCTTGTTTGTATAGTTGTAGGATTTTTATACCCTAACTCTTTTATAGCTGAGAGTAAAGGCTTCATCACACCCAATTTTTCAAATGACATATATTTTCTCTTTTCTTTTATACTTGTAAATTTATATGAAATTTTAGCATATTAAAGATATAATCTTCCAAAATTAATATATGAGAAAATCACAACTTTAAACAAAGCAAATCAGATGGTCAGAAAAAATTTAAAAAAAATATCAAAAAGCCAAAAGATAAAAGAGTTTATAAAAAAATATAAAGTCCCTCATGAATACCTTTCTACAAATAGAAAAATGGTATCTCGCGGAGTTACTTTGGGTATATTTATAGCTTTTATACCTATGCCTATGCAGATGGCTGCCATACTAGCTTTTATGCCTTTTTTTAAGTTCAACGTCCCGCTAGGACTTGCTATGTGCTGGCTATCAAACCCTTTTACAATGCCGCCTATGTACTACATGGAATATTTAACAGGCAGTTTTTTTCTAGGCATAAAACCGGAACCCGTCGAGATGACACTGGAGTGGTTTAGCAATAATCTGGACAATATTTTTATTCCCTTATACACAGGGACTGCTTTTTATTCTATAGTCGGTTCATCACTTGCTTTTTGGATAGTAAATCACTTTTGGAAAGGCTCGGTGCATAGAGACAGAAAACTACATCGAGACGATAGAAAAAATTAAAACCAGTAACGCGGATAATGTCTTTTTGGATTATTTGAGAGGTTGTTAATTACAAGAGCTATAACAAACATCACAAAAGAGTTTAACAGTATCGGCATAAAAGCAAAAAGATAACCAAGTTGATGCGTTTGCTCACTACCCACTATAGCTACCAAAGCAGTTGCTCCGCCGGGAGGATGAATTGTCCGTGTAAAGTGCATCACTATAATTGCTACGGAAACGGCGATTGCACTTAAAACTTCTATATCAAAATGCAAAAACTTATAAATCGTTATGCCAACGAGTGCAGATATAACATGACCGCCTAAAAAATTTCTCGGTTGTGAAAAATCCGCCTGAGGAGCCGCAAATATTAAAACTGCGGATGCACCGAATGAGCCTACTAAAAACAAAGTATCGGTAGCATTTAGATGTATTTTTTCATTTAATATAGATATTGTATATATACCTAAAAAAGCACCCAACCACGACCAAAGTATTTTAGAAAACGGTTTTCTTGGAGGACACTTCTCAAAGCCTTTCATTTTTAACATATAGTTTTTTAGCTTATTTGGTCTGTTCAATTTTAAATTCTGCTTTTTTTATAAAAATAAATCCAAAATATAACTCCAATACTAGCCATTCCAAGGCTCATGACTTGACCTTGGGTTATAAAATTACAACATATATAACCTATTTGAGCATCAGGGGCACGCCAAATCTCGGCGATTGCACGAAATATCCCGTAACTCATCCCATATACGAGTATTAGTTCTCCTGAGAATTTTTGGTATTTTCTATAGCTGTAAACAACTAAAAAAACTAAAATTCCTTCTAAAAAGGCTTCATACAGTTGTGATGGATGACGAAGTACGCCATCGACATAGATGCCCCAGCTTACATCCGTTTCCCTGCCAATAAGTTCTTTATTTAAAAAGTTTCCTATACGACCAAACGTAAAAGCAAGAGGTACGGATATTGCGACCAAATCCATTATTTTTCCAAATGGAGACTTGTACTTTTTGGTAAAAAGGTATGAGCCGATAAAAAAACCTATAATAGCACCGTGATAACTCATACCTCGAATACCTACAAAATCACCGTTTGCATCAAAAGGGTTAAATATCTGCCAAGGATGAGTTAAATAATAAGATGTATGAGAATCGTAAAAAAGGATAAAACCAAGCCTTGCACCTAAGATTATACCTATCTCAATATATATAAAATAGATATCCAAATGTCCTTCTTTAAACTCTAGGTTATCTCTTTTTATAAAATATTTTCCGATATATAAAGCACTAACTAAAGCCAGTACATACATCATCCCATACCAGTGAATAGGAAAAGAAAAAATATGAAACGCTATTGGATCAAAGTTATCGTATATATGATTCCAACTGCTATTTGGCATTATTTTCTTAAAGCCTCTGCTATAAGTTCTATAGGGTTTTTAAACTCGACATTCTCAACGCCGCTTACATTCATGGAGTTGTTTATCTGCATACGACACGCTGAACATTCAGCACTTACAATTTCCGCACCGCTTTTTTCTATCATAGCAGCTTTAGGTTTACCTGCAGCTTCTGCAAAGTGGTACTTCTCAGTCTGCATAGTTACACCGCCAAATCCACAACAAAGATTTGGATCACTCATCTCGACTATTTTATAGTTTTGTCTTATCAGGTTTCTTGGTTCATTGTAGATGCCTTGCATCTTCTTAGCATGACAAGGATCATGATAAGTAACGATGTTTGGCATACTTTTTTTAGATGCCAACAGTTGTTCTAACTGGGTATGATGCTGAAGCCACTCTGTAGCCATAAATATTTTATCTTTTATTTTTTTTGCTCTCTCTAACCACTCAGGCTGGTCATGAAAAAAGTGTTCATAATCAATCTTCAGCATAGCACTACAAGTAGCTTCAGGAACTATGATAGCTTCGATATCATCACCAAATTTCTCAAAATATTCAATATTGAACTTTGCATTATGATCAACCGTATCAAAATCACCCGTAAAATATGCAGGAGCCGCACAACACTTTTGATCTTTTGCGAGGAAAGCATCTATCTCCAAAGTCTCTAAAATCTCTAAAAGAGACTCCCCGACTTTTTTATAGTTATAGTTTCCCAAACAACCGATAAATACTGCTACTTTTCTTTTTCCGCCATTATCTATATTTTCTTCGTGAGAGTTTAAAAACGAAGTCTTCATTAAAGACGGCAGCAAACGATCTGCTTTTATCATAGGGACAAAAGAGCGCGGACTCATAGAGTCTATTTCGGCTTTTATTTTAAATCCGCAAGTTTGAAAAACGTAACCCAGTTTAAAAGCCAAGTCGTTTAACCAGCGGTGGCGAAGAAGTAAAAAGAAAAGTTTTTTATACCAAGCTATACCGAATTTTTGTGCTATATCTGCACGAGCTTGCTCAATTACCATATCCGTAGGGAGTGATTTTGGACATACTTCCGTACAAGCTGTACATAAAAAACAAGACTCAAAGATATCTTTTGCATTTTTATCAAGTTCTAACTGACCACGTTTATATGCACCAAGCAAATCGATAAAACCACGAGGACTTGTAACCTCGTCGGCATTAACGTTATGTATAGTACATACCGGGATACATTTACCGCATTTTACACACTCATCACTGACAGCGGTAAAGTTAAAAATATCTTCTGTTTTTTTATCCATTTTATACCGTTTTTGAGAAAGTCTTTTTATTAGCTGCGTGTTTTTTCATATATGCATCAAATGGCATACAGATGTTTCTAATTAGTAAAGTACCCGTTTGGCTACACTCTATTTTATTTTCACTGATACTTAACAAATCTTCCTCTTGAAACGGCTTTAAAGCTTCAAGTGCATCTGCAAAATATGTATTAAAATCAACATCGAATTTTTTGTTAAATCTGTCTATATCTAGTTTAAAATTACTCATTAACTCCATAATCACGTATTGGCGGATTAGGTCATCTTCATTTAGAACTATACCGCGTTCAAACGGAAGTTTGCCCTCTTCTATAGCCGCTTCGTACTCTTTCATATCTTTGAAGTTTTGGTTGTAGCTATCAACTCCTTCACCGATAGAAGTAAGTCCTACACCTATCAAGTCGGCTCCGCCTTTTGTGGTATAACCTTGGAAATTTCTGTGAAGCTCACCTTTTTCGATAGCCTTAAAAAGCTCATCTTCAGGTTTTGCAAAGTGATCCATTCCAACCATTTTATAACCATTTGATGTCAGATAATCGATAGTATATTTCATAATCTCTAACTTCTCATCCGGACGTGGAAGTGTAGTCTCGTCAATCTTACGCATAGTTTTTTTCATCCAAGGAACGTGTGCGTAGTTAAATACTGCAAATCTATCAGGGTCAAGTGTTAGTGAAAGACGAAGAGTCTCTTTAAAAGTCTCCAGTGACTGAAAAGGAAGTCCGTAAATCAAGTCAACGTTAACTGAAACCATATTATATTTTCTTGCCAAATCCATAGCTTTTTTTGTTATCTCATACGGCTGAACACGGTGAACTGCTACTTGAACTTTTTCGTTAAAATCTTGAATACCAAAACTTACACGGTTAAAACCTGCATCTGAGAGAACCTTCATCTGGTCTTCCGTAATATGACGTGGATCTATTTCACAGCTTATCTCTGCATCACTTCTAAAATTTGGAAATACTTTTTTGATTTCATCTATCACCTCTTTTAACTGAGGCGCAGAAAAAAATGTAGGAGTACCGCCGCCAAAGTGCATCTGAAGCACGTCACGAGAAGTGTCTAGATGCTTAGCTAAGATTTGAAGTTCACGTTTTAGGTAATCTACGTAACGCATCATCTTATCTTCTTTAGACGTAAATACAACGTTACATCCACAAAAATAACAAGCGTTTCTACAAAACGGAAGGTGAAAATAAAGGCTTAAGGGACGTGAAGGATCTTGCGATTCTATCTTTTTTATATACTCGTCATACGCATACGAATCACTAAACTCTAGTGCCGTCGGATAACTTGTATATCTTGGTCCCGGTTTTGAATATTTTAAAAATTTTGAAAAGTCTAACATCTTATTTGCCTCTTATTAATTACGCGATTATCTCCAAACTTTATTAACGAATGGATAAAAGCTTTATCTTGGAAGTCCACCAGGGAAACCGCCCATACCGCCTGCTCCACCCATTTGACCCATCATATCTTGGAGTTGTTTCATACCGTTTTTGCCTGAGAATTTTTTAGCCATTTTTCCTGCATTTTTAAACTGCTTTATCATACGGTTAATCTCAACCTGAGTAAGTCCACATCCTCTTGCTATACGCTCTTTACGGGAGTTGTTAAGCAGATCCGGATCTTCTCTTTCTTTTTGCGTCATAGATGAAACCATAGCTTTTATATTTTTAAGTTCTCCAGAGTTTTCTAAATCAAAATCTTTTAAAGCTTTGCTCATGTTACCCATACCTGGCATCATACCTAGAAGTGATTTCATAGAACCCATCTTTTTCATAGATTCCATCTGCTCTAAAAAGTCATTAAAGTTGAACTTACCTTTTTTAATTTTCTGAGTCAGTTTTTTAGCTTGTTTCTCATCAATAACACCGACAGTCTTTTCAGCTAAACCTTCAACGTCTCCAAAGCCCATAAGACGGTTTACGATGCGTTCGGGCATAAAGATTTCCAAGTCTTCCATCTTTTCACCGCTACCGATGAAACGTAATGGAACTTCAACTTGACTAGATAAACCAAGAGCTACGCCGCCTTTTGCATCACCGTCGTATTTTGAAAGGATTACACCGTCTATTCCTATTTTTTCTTTAAAAGTAGTTGCCGTTCTTACTGCATCTTGACCGGTCAGTGAATCTGCAACATAAAAAATCTCGCTTGGTTTTGCTACGTCTTTTACAGCATGAAGTTCTTGCATAAGTTCATCATCTATTGCTAAACGACCCGCCGTATCTATTAGAACTACGTCGTAGATTTTAGAGTTTGCATACTCTAGCGCCGCTTTTACAACCTCTACAGGATTTTTAGTAGCTTCATCTTCGTAAAGTTCAACTTCTATCTGTGTAGTTATTTGGCGAAGCTGTTCAACCGCTGCCAAACGTTGCAGGTCGGCTGCAACTATAAGAACTTTTTTCTGTTTGTTTTTTAAATAAGTCGCTAGTTTACCGGTAGTTGTCGTCTTACCAGAACCCTGAAGACCTGTCATAAGTATAACAGTAGGTGGATTTGGAGCAAATACAAAACCTTTGTTCCCCCCTACTTCTAAAAGCTCGTTTAGCGTGATTCTAAGTGCTTCTAGAAACTGGTCTTTTCCTATACCTTTTTCTTTTGTCCTTGTTTGAACGTTAGTTATTAACTCTTTTACGACTTTATGGTTTACATCTGCTTTTAGTAAAGACTTTTTAAGCTCATCAAGTGCTTTTTTAAGTGCCTTGTCATCATCAAATGTACGGATTTTTTTCATCGCTGTCGTAAACGAGGATGTTAGTGTATCAAACATAAAAATACCTTCTAAATATCTGTATAATTTTTGAGGATTATATCTAAGTGGTGCTTTATATCTTTTTAATCAAATTTTTTGCGTGTTTTTAACACTCTTTTAATCTTTATAAGACGATAATTAATATATAGCTAAAAAGACAGGAGATTATATGAGTAAACACAAAGACAAAATAGCAAAGATTTTTGAGCATCCAATCTCTGGAAATATTGATGCAAGCAGGCTTGTACATGCGTTAGAGCATTATGGAATTGAAGTAGATATGACTAAAAAGCATCGTGCGCTTTTGCATTTTGAAGCTAAGGAACACTCTATAGCTCTCTCACATAGAAATGAATTATCTAAAGATGCAGTCGTTAAACTTCGTCACTTCCTTGAAGAAGTAGGCTTAACTCCCGATAATTTATAGACTAGTTATTCCATACTTGTATTTTAACTTTTATATCCATATGAGTAAGATATAAACGAAGGTCAAACTCTACCTGATGATAATCACAGAACATATGTTCACAAAGCTTATAAAATGCCTTGTTGTGCTCTTTTTCTTTAAAGTGTGCAAGTTCATGTACGACTATCATCTGCAAAAATTCTTCTGGTGTATTTTTAAACATAGGCGCAACTCTTATCTCATTTTTTGCTTTTAGTTTTGAGCCTTGAACACGTGAGACAAAATGGTGAGTCCCCAAAGCATTATGTATAACGTTTATCTTTCCATCATACACAACTTTGCTAAGAGGGGCTGTTTTTTTCATATACTCGTTTTTTATATCCTGCACATATGAAAAGAGTGCTTTATCGTTTTTATATGAATGTGGCTTTGGATACTTACCCAGTAGATAATTCTCAAGTTTATCAGCATCTATAAGGGCTTGTACTTGTTTTTGAACAGAAGGGGGATAATGGCTTAAATATTTTAGTTTTTTCATTTTGTATGTTTTGTTAAAAAGGCGTTTATCTGATTTGCAAAAAGTTCTGCATCTTTACTTGAAAATGGTTTAGGACCTTTTGTTATCTCACCGCTCTCACGTATCTTCTCCATCAAGTTTCTCATTGCCAGATACTGTTTTATGTTATCTACACTGTAAAGCTCACCCCTGTGATCAATTGCGTGTGCATTTTTTGTTATAGTCCTATCAGCCAGCGGAATATCTGCAGTGATTACCAAGTCACCCTCTTCTAGCATCTCTACTATTTTGTTATCAGCCTCATCTGCACCTGCATCTACTATCATGTACTCAACAAAGTCAGATTTGCCTATATTTATCTTTTTATTTGAAACTACTATGGTTTTTATTTTTAAACGCTCTATCTGTTTTACAAGTATAGGCTTAAGTAGGTTTGGAAAAGCATCACCATCTACATACATTTTAAACATTGATTAACTCCAACTTCTCTTTCCTACTAAGCTGTTTTATCTCATACTCACGTCTACTTGCATCGACTCTGTCGGCACAGTTCTCATAGTACACAAGCTCTACGGGACGTCTTACTCTTGTATATTTAGCACCTTTAGTGGAGCTGTTATGCTCATCCAAACGTCTGTCCAAATCTGTAGCTACACCAGTGTAGAGAGTATCATCGGCACATTTTAGTACATATACCTTCCACTTGCTTATTGGCGTTACAAAAGTATCTAAACCATCTACTTGATAGAACTTTGCATCGCCCTTTTTACAGTAGTAGATGCTATATGCAGATGTCAGAGCATCTAACATATCCTCATAATCTTTTAGTTTTTTCCCCTTTAAGGTACTCAGGTCCTCTTTTAGAATTTTATGAGAATAAAACTCTTTTAAAAGGTATTTTTTATAGATATCTAACTGGGTTTTTATAAACTCAGTATTTCGACCTTTTTTTCTTTTGTATGGGAGTATCTCGTGATTGTTCCAAAGCATAGCAACAGTCGAGTGTGTATAAACCTCAAAAATCACTTTATCGTGCTTGTAATCACGTTTAAAACCAAGTTCATTGAGTTTATCAAACAAGCCTACGCTTCTAATTGTCGGGGAATATTTTGTAAGCAGTTTTTTATTTGCGGGAAGCATTGATATCTTGTACTTTGCAAAGTCTTTGTTAAACTCTTTTTCTATATCTCTGTTTCCGCTATCATTGGGAACTACAAGAGGTGCATCTACGCCTACATGTACTTTATAATCTTTGTATTTTAAAATCTCGTCTAAGATTTCATCTATGGAGTTAAGGAGTTTTACATCTAGTATTTTAAGTTTGTTCTTGGAGGGTTTGGCAACACAAAATCCGCTTGGGTTTTTCTCACCCCAAGCTAAGTCGATGCCTATATAGAGACTATCTTTTTTTTTACTCAAAATGCACAAATGCCTTTGGCTCAGGTGCGGTAAATTCCATACCCAAAAGTCTTACTTTATAAGCGTGAAGCATCACACGTTTTGAACGTCTTCCTCCGTATTGTTCATCACCGATTATCGGATGGTCAACATAGCGAAGGTGTGTACGGATTTGGTGTGTACGTCCGTGATGAATTATACATTTTACCTTTGTTTTTTTAGCACTTACAATGTCAGGAAAGAACTCACTGCGTGCCGGTTTTCCTTTGGACGATACGTTTGATTGTGCACGG
Source organism: Sulfurimonas lithotrophica (assembly GCF_009258225.1). Lineage (NCBI taxonomy): Bacteria > Pseudomonadati > Campylobacterota > Epsilonproteobacteria > Campylobacterales > Sulfurimonadaceae > Sulfurimonas > Sulfurimonas lithotrophica. Next base: position 573,070 of record NZ_CP043617.1, on the reverse strand, counting down.
TTGTTTTTCTTTGTAGTAAATATAGGCTTATCCACTTCGATAGGCTCACTCATGATTCCTTCAACCCATGCAATATACTCTTTGTAAACATTGTCTTTTTTGAACTCTTTAATAGCCTTTTGACGAAACTCTTCATTTTTTACAAGCATCAAAACACCGCTCGTTTCACGATCGAGTCTGTGTAAAAGCTGAACACCTTTAAACTGGCGTTCAATCTCGTCAGAGTTTACATACGGTGGTTTATCTACTACCAAGATATCGTCATTTTCAAAGATGATATTCGGTTTCTCGACTTTTGTCACGCGAAACATAGTTTTGTCATCTATCTCGCCGCGAGCTATCATAACCTTTTTATTTCCGACATAAACAAGCCCGCGGTCTATCATAGACTTTGCGACACTGTTAGACACACCCTCTTGAGCCGCTAAAAGTTTATACGCTTTCTCTTTCACTTTTATCTCCTTTTCCAAGGAAGTAAATTCCTTGTAAAATTCCTCTCACTAAAGCTACGCCTGTCGGCGAGAAGAACTTTATATTTTATTATTTTTTTAGTTTATCAATAACCCTGTCTAAATCTATCTTCTCTTCTACTATTGAAGGAGGTAGCTCTTTCGCATTGTCCAATGCTTCTTTTATCCCGTCTGCATCAACATACTGGACATGATGTACATACTTAAACAACTCTTTTTGATGAAAGAAATGTTTTCCCGTAATTATCTTGCATCCAAAAAAAGCAGGCTCTAGTGGATTATGTCCCCCTACGTCTTCGCGAAATGCACCACCTAATATAACTACATCACTTATATTGTAAATGTTATTTAACTCACCCATTGCATCTACGAGTATCATATCAGCAAAAAAGTTCTTCTCCTCGCTAAAACGAGACAAACTTAAATTATATTCTTTTGCATAAGCTTCCATCAAAAGATATACACTCTCAAAACGCTCAGGATGTCTTGGAACGACTATCAACTTTGAGTCATTTGTTTCTTTATAGCTAACATATGAATCCAAGATAGACTGTTCTTCACCTAGATGCGTACTTCCCGCTACGATAACTTCTTCGTGAGGTTTATCGAAGTCTTTTGTTTTTTTAATCTCGGCTGCAAGTTTTATGTTTCCAACCACCTCAATATTTCTAGCACCTAAAGCTAAAAAACGGTTTTTATCGGCTTCACTTTGAGCATATATCATCTCAACGTTTGAGAGTAGTTTCTCATAAAACCATGCAAACTGCAGATATCTTTGTGCACTACGTTCAGATATACGGGCATTTAGTAAAATAACACGACTTCCCATAGATGCAGCCACTGCAAAAAGCATATACCAAAATTCTGCTTCCAAAACTACTACTACTCGCTGTTTCTTTGCCCAAAAAGGTAGAAACATCTCGTAAGGCAGGTATCTAACTTCAGCATCATATTTTTTAGCTTCAGCCTGACCTGTATGAGTTATGGTAGTTATTTTTATATCTTCACCGTCTAAGCAATCTATAATCGGTTTTAATGCTCTTGCTTCACCGAGTGAACATACATGAAACCAGATGCCATCTTCACTTGAAAATCTTTTATTTTTATATAGAAAAAATCTTGCCGGAATTGATTGTTTATACTTTGGTTTGAGGGATAACAATATCAAAAGCGGAAGTGCTACAATATATAGCACGACACTTAGGATAAAGTAAAAAACACTGAAAGGCAATGCCTTATTGCTCTGCAGTTTCCACATAAAGGATACGACCACAGTGTGGACAGTTAGTGATATCTTCACCTTTGATTACATCAGCGTAAACTTTATCACTGATTAACATATTACAACCCATACAAGCTTGTTCTTCAACCTTTACAACCGTTGTATTTTTAGCCCAGCGACGAATTTTTTGGTAGAACGCTAAACCTTTTTGATTTACCGTACTTAAAAGTTTCTCTTTTTCAACAAATACTTTTTGTCTCTCTTCATTGATAACTTTTAGTTTTTCGTCAACGTCAGCTTTTACAGACTCTAAATTAGCTTCTATTTCAGCTAGAGCTGTTTTTGCAGCTTCGATTTGCTCATTTTTATTATCTATGATTTTTTCTAAACGCTCAATCTCTTCGTTAGCAAAAGTTACTTGTTCTTTTGCTATCTCTTCTTCAAGTTGAAGTGACTTCATCTCACGTTCAGTTTTTACTTCTTTAGATTTTTTAGAGTTATCTTCAAGTTTTTGAGAAAGTTCAGACAGGTGAAGTTCGTTTTTAGATTTTTTTAACTCTTCTTCTTTAATTTCGTTACTTAAATTTTCAATATCTTTATCTATACTCTCTTTTTTTGCGATAGCCGCTTCATAACTTGCGTTTGCTTCTTCAATTTGCGGTTCAAAAGCATCTATCTCTTTATCAACTATTGATAGGTCTATTAGTTGTTTTAGGTGCGGATTCATTAATCTCCTTCGATTAAATATATGTAAAAGGGTTCTTTGATGATGAAATTATAGCGTCTAAACCTAAAACTTTCAAATGTTTGTGTAAAATATCGCTAAAAAAGCACTCAGATTCAAAATGACCGATGTCGATAAGTGACAAGTTTATACTCTTTGCTTCCATCGCATCATGATACTTGATATCCCCTGTCAAGAAGCAGTCAGCGTCAATATATTTAATCATAGAACCGCCGCTTCCCGTTGTCAAAGCACAAGTTTTTACAAAATCACGACATTTTACGCTTTTTACATTTTTCAGCGAGAATTTTTCACCTACTTTTTTTGCAAAAGTATCAAAATCTTCATTAACCTCAAATTTTATAACAAACTCTTTATCATCCAAAATTTTATAGCCTAAAATTTTCTCGGCTACGTATTTATTTAAATGAGTTTTGTCAAAATTTGTATGCATCGCGATATTTGAAACATTTTTTTCAATCATAGTTTTTAAAAAGTTTGACGGGTATGTTTCAAAATTAAGCTCGGTAATTCCACCAAAAATTATAGGGTGGTGAGTTATTAAAAGTGTGTTAGGTTTCAAACTCTCTAAAAGCTCTGCATCTGCATCTATACTTAGAACAATTTGTTCTATTTCTTGATTAGGTGAACCTACTTGGATGCCGGAGTTATCCCATTTTTCTTGTAGTTCAAAAGGTGAGAGTTCATCTAGTTTTTCATATATATCTTTTAGTTTCATGGCTTAATCTTTTTGCAGTTTTTCCAACTCTTCTTTTGCCTCTTTAAACTCAGGGTCTAACTCTATAGCCTTTGCATACATTTCACGAGCTACGTCTTCATTACCCATATCTATCATCAAGTTACCGTAGTTATAATAAGTAAGTGCATTTGTATCATCTATAGACAAGGAATCGTTTAGATGCATCTTCGCAGAAGCAAATTCTTTTTCTGCACGATATACACTTGCTAAAGAGTTGTGAACAAATTCGTCGTCTTTATCTACATCAAGTGATTCTTTATAGTATCTGATTGCCATAGTGTTGTCACCGACTTTTGCACTAATAAATCCAAGTTTGAAAAGTATCTCTGCATTATTAGGTGCTTTTAGATTTGCCTCGCTTAAAAATGCTAATGCTTTTTGCTCATCTTCATTTTGATAAGCATCATCTGCTTTTTGAACTAACTCCTCTGCCGAATACGGAGAAAAAGTATTCATAGCTTTTGCATAGTCTTCATCTTTTTCATCTTGTGAAGGTTCGTAATCTTCTCTTTGTATATTCTGATCATCTTCCAATGTTTGAATATGTTGATATATTTTAAAAGCAAAAAAAGCTGATGCACCTAACATCAGTAACTGTAATACGCTCATTATAATTCCTTATTTATTAACTCTATAAATTGCAAAGGGTCAACTTGTACACCGTTAACTCTAGCTGAAAAATGTAAATGCGGCCCCGTTACCCTACCGCTTGCACCAGATAATCCAAGCAGTTGACCTTTTTTAACCAACTCATTTTTTTTAACATCAAACTTACTCATATGATAGTAACACGTATAAACACCCTGCCCGTGATCTACTATAATAGATCCACCTGAATAAAATCTGTCTTTAACAAGTACGACTTTACCGTCATTTACACATTTTATAGGTGTACCCACTTTTGCACGAAAATCAGTACCGCTGTGATAGCTTTTTAATGTTCCGTTAAATATTCTGGCACGTCCAAAATCACTTGTGATTTTGGAATTTAAAGGCATTATAAAATCAGAATCAATAAAACTTTTTGACGTAGTAGAATTGTATATATCCATAGCCTCAACATACTCTTTTGCAGCTCTTTTTTTATCTTTCTGTGAGAGTTTTACTTTTGAGTTATCTACACTTAGAGTTTCTTTTTGGTACTTACCGTCAACAACTTTAAAAAATAGTAGTTTTGATTCGGGCTTTTTATTTTTAGTATAATGAACATACACTTTAAGTGTTTGCGGTTTTTCATAATAGCTTATGGGAACATATGCATAGTTTGAAAAGATTTCATACGTTTTATCTTTTATCTTTATATACTTAAACTCTACTCCTTCTTCTTTGGCAAACTTTATAAGTGCAGTTTGACCGTTTTTTATCTCGGAATTTGATATGTCAAACCTAAAAGCAAATAGGTTTGATAGTAAAAATAGTACTAAAAATAATCCCCTCATTAGTAATCCTTCATCGCTCTTTGTATATCTCTTTTTTGATCTTTTTCTTTAAGATCAGCCCTTTTATCATGTAGCTGTTTACCTTTTCCTATAGCTATTTGAACCTTTACTATGTTTCTTGCATTAAAGTATAACTGCAAAGGCACTATAGTATAACCGTCACGCTCAACCGCTTTTTGTAATTTTGCAAGTTCCTTTTTATGAAGCAAAAGTTTTCTGCTTCCACGCTCTTCGTGTCCGTAAAAATGGTGAGTAGTTTCAAGTCTTCCTATGTGCATGTTATACAAAACTGCTTCGCCGTTATCGATGCGGATAAAACTGTCTTTCATATTTATGCGACGTGCACGGATACCTTTTACTTCACTACCTTTTAAAACGATGCCCGCTTCAAATTTTTCTTCTATAAAATAATCATGATATGCTTTTTTATTTTTTGCGTATGGTTCACCCATAAATTTTTTAGTCTCTCTTTATTCTTTTAAATACTGTTTAAATACAATTATAGCAAAGCTTATATAACTCTAAAAAAACTACTTCCGCTTCCGCTGAAGTAGTATTCGTCTTTTTGATGTTTTTTTAACTTAGGATACTCTTTAAGTGCAGGGTTGAATAAATCGTTTGCCTCTTCTGGAGAATATGATTCCAAGACCTCAATAGATGTTGCATTTTTTAACTTATGAAGTTCTGTGGAGTTAATAGGATTAAAAAAGTTATCTCTATATGATTTATATACTTTTGGCGTAGATATCTCAATATTTGGCGTATATACGTCAAACTTTAAAAGCGGCTCGTCAAATGGCTCGACTATCTCACCTATTCCGCTGACATTCGCACTATCATACCCGTAAATAAAAAACGGCACGTCCGCTCCCACTTTTAAACCTATCTCGGCAAGCTCTTTTATACTAAGGTTTAGATGCAGTACCTCGTTGCACATTTTAAGATATGTTGCGGCATCACTGCTCCCGCCTCCAAGACCTGCAAAAGCGGGAATATTTTTATCTACTTTAACTGCATATGTCTGCATCAGCTTGTCTAGTGACTCACTTTTTGTATATTCTAAAAGTTCATTATATGCTTTATAAATCGTATTTTGCTCTGTTGTACAAGAAAAACTACCTATTATTTTAAAGTCTGGTGTATCTTTTTTCTCAAATGAAAGCTCGTCATAAAGGTCATCTACTCTCATAAAACGTGAAATTATTTCATGGTAATCTCCGCGAAGACCCGTAATTTTTAAAAAAGTATTTACTTTCGCATACGCTTTATATATTTTCATCTACTATTTTTTTATAATTGAACTTAACTGAGTAAGTAAAGTATTATCAATTTCTTTTGATGATGCGACATTTGAATCTTTTACATCTTCTAATAGTTCAGTTCTAATAATACTTACATCTTTTGGTGCATCGATGCCAAGCTTTACTACACCCTTATCTATAGATATAACTTTTATAACTATATCATCCCCTAATTGTATCGACTCTTCTGCTTTACGCGCTAAAACTAACATATATATATCCTACCGAGCTCATATTTTACTTTGCTTTTTTCTATATTTATTACAGAGATATTATCACCGTTATCGATCCAATAATATCCGTCTTTTTTGTTTCTTATATCTTCTAAAGCAATAACTCTTCCATATTTGATATTTTGTTCATCTCCATCATAAAAATTTTGAGGAATATTCAAAGATTTTTTAATGTCAAGTGCTTTTTCATCATCATAAAAGAACTGACCTTCACTCAGTCTTTCTAACATACTTAAGCTTCCATATTCTACTCCAAGCCTATTTGCAAGCAATAATCCAAGACTTCTTATATATGTACCCTCGCTAACCGTAGCTTCAAAAGTTACAAAAGGGTGGCAGTAAGATATAAGTTTTGTCTCATAAATAGTAGAGTTTATTTTATTTAACTCAAACTCTACGCCTGCACGTGCCAAATCATATGCACGTTGTCCGTTTATGCGTTTTGCCGAGAAAATAGGCGGCTCATACTCCAACTCACCCTGAAGCGATTTAAGTGCTTTCAGTACTTCATCCTCACTAAATCTATTTAGTTCATCAATATGTTCAATCATCTCTGTATCTAAGCTGTCACTCTTAGCTCCTAGCCAAAGTGTAGCTCTGTATATCTTTGGTGTTTTATTTAAAAAACGAAACAGTTTAGTATGACTTCCCATACCTATAACCAGCACTCCTTTAGCAAAAGGGTCAAGCGTACCTGAAAAACCTGCTTTTTTCTGATTATATTTTCTTTTTAATTTATTTAAGAAAAAATTGGAGCTGATATTTGATGGTTTGTATGCAACAAACAGTCTGTTCATAAAGGGCCTATAAACGTTCTATAAACGATGCAAGTATATCTTTTTTCGTACCTGCGAAATTGATGTTTAGTTTAAACTCTTTCCCTGCTTTTGACACACCAAGCACACGTCCCGTTCCAAAAATTTTATGACGAACTAAATCACCCTTTTTAAAAGCCGTATTTTTCTCTAGCTTCAAAGACCCTTGACAAAGTCCGGCTTCATTAAAAAATCTTGATTTTTCCAAGTCACTTCTACGCCCTTTGTAAAAACGACTGCTTACATGAGACAATGTAAGTTTCTCTTTTGCACGCGTAAAAGAAACGTAACCAAGACGGCGTTCCTCTTCTAAGTCACTTCCATCACCCACAAGAGGTAAAAAGCCCTCTTCCATACCTATTATAAAGATATGGTCAAACTCTAAACCTTTAGATGCATGGATGCTCATCATATAGATGCTCTCACCCTCAACCTGATCTTGTTCGCTTTGAAGTGTAAGTTCGTTCAAAAACTCATCAAGTCCAGATTCGGGATTATTTTTTATAAAGTCACGGAAAAGTGCATAAAACTCATCCATATTTAGGATTCTTTCCTGCTCATCCGGTTGAGATTTATATATATCTTTTAGACTAAAGGTATCTTCTAATACATCGATAAAATTATATGTAGATTCCTCTGCAACTTTTGCTACGCTTTGTATGTCTTTTATAAACTGTTTTAGAGTTTTTGCATTTTTCTTTCTTACAAGTGCTTCAAGCTCGGCAACACTTGAACTTTTTATAAACTCAAATATTGACTTTTCGGCTGCATGTGCAGATAGTTCAAGTTTATCCACACTAGCTTTACCCAAACCGCGTTTTGGCTTGTTTATAATTCTTTTAAAAGAAAAATCATCATTAAAGTTCGTGATAACACGTATATAAGATATCAAATCTTTAACTTCGGCTCTGTCGTAAAATCGTTGTCCGCCTACAAGTTTGTAGTTAATCCTTGCACGGTTTAATCCCTCTTCGATTGAACGGGAGAGAACATTTACACGATATAAAACGGCTATATCTTTTGCACTCACTCCCGAGTCTATAAGTTTTGTTATATTTGTAGCTATTTTTCTGGCTTCTTCACTCTCATCATGCGAATTCAAAACAACTACATCTTCTCCGCTGCCGCGAGTAGGCTTAAGTTCTTTTCCAAGACGTGAACGGTTATGTTCTATTAAAGCATTTGCAACTTTTAAGATAGGCTCGCGTGAACGGTAGTTGTTTTGAAGTTTAAAAACGGCGGTATTTTCAAAATCCTGGTCAAACTCCATAATATTTCTTATATGAGCACCGCGCCAACCGTAGATGCTCTGATCATCATCCCCTACTACACAGATATTATTGTGAGTTGAACAAAGTTTTTGCAAAAGCTTAAGTTGTAGCTCGTTTGTATCTTGGTACTCATCTACCATAATATACTGGTACTTTTCACTAGTTTTTTTGGCTAACTCGGGATTATCTTCTAAAAGTTTATATGTAAGAGCTATCAAATCATCAAAATCTACAAGATTGTTTTCTGCCAAGTATGCTTCATACTCTTCATAAACTTTTGCTATTTGCTGATAGTTATATAGTTCGGCTTGCTTATAAGCATCATCAGGTGTCATAAGTGAGTTTTTATATCTTGATATCTCACTTGCTATAAGCGGAGTTGCAATTTCTGAGTTTATTTTTTTGATTATTCTTTTTTTATCATCGGTATCTATAACGACAAAGTTATTTTTTCTACCCATTAAGTGGATATTGAACTTTAAAAATAAAAGCCCAAACTTATGAAATGTACAAAGAAGAGGAGGATAAGAGACGTCTTCCATCATGCCAAGTGCACGTTCACGCATCTCTTTTGCGGCTTTATTTGTAAATGTAAGGGTCAAAGTATTTGAAGCCGGAATTCCCACACCTTTAACAAGATAAGCAAGCCTTGAGACTATAGTAGTAGTCTTTCCACTTCCTGCTCCTGCTAGTATTAACACGGGTCCTTCCGTGTTTTTTACGGCAATACTTTGTTCTTCATTAAGCCTTGCAAAAATTTTTTCCATATATCCCACTAAATTCATTCAATTTTATTTATTATATCAAAAATTTTCTAAATTATAATAAAAATATTGCTTTTATTATAATAATGAGTTATAATTTCATCATTACTTAAACTTATAGGAATTATTATGTTAAAAGATTTTGCTAAACTGCAAACATTTTTGATGGTAACAAAAGAGAAGAGTTTTTCTAAAGCTTCAGCAAAACTCGGTATCTCTCAACCTGCTGTTACGCAACAAATAAAGTTCATTGAAGACTATCTTGATACTAAGATTGTTCAAAGAAAAAAGAACGGTATCTTACTTACAAAAGAGGGAGAAGATCTTTATAGAATAGCAAAAAGATTAGAAAAAGCTATAGAAAACAGTGAAAAAGAACTTATTAGTATTATTAATAAAGAATTTACTTTTGTAATAGGCTCATCTAATGCTATCGGTAACTATGTACTTCCAAATTATATAGCTGAGATTAAAAAAAGAATAGACAACGAAGTACATATGAACGTTGATAAATCATCAAACATTATAGATGCACTTGAAGATAAAAAAATTGATTTAGCACTAATAGAATCACCTGTATTTAGAGATGATATTATATATAGAGAGTGGATTGAAGATGAGCTTGTAGTTTTTTCAAACCAACCTATAAAGAAACAATTGACAGGCGAAGATTTAATGGAGTTTGATTGGATTTGCCGTGATGAACATTCACATACAAGAAGATTGACTGCCGAAGTTTTTGAAGAGATAGGTGTGCAGTGTAACAACTTTAACGTAGTAAGTGTAATGGAATCTCCTACAGCTATCAAAGAAGCTATTTTACATTCAAACAGAGATGCAGAGCGTCCTTTAGTATCTATTATGAGTAGGCACGTTATTAAAGATGATGTTGATCAGGAAAGACTATATTGTGCTAGACTTAAAAATTTTAAAATGGAACGTAAGTTCTATATAGCTTACTCTAAAGATAGAAAACACGACGCATTTGTCGATAATGTAGTAAGCTACTTACTATCTTTAAACAAAATATAAAGTTCCTTATTTAAGGAACTTAGCATTATCGGGATTTGATAAAAACATATTCATAGAATTTTCTACACCCTCTTGATCAACTTTTTTTGTAGTACTTTCTTGTTCTTTCTTTTTATATTTTGCAAGATTAATCAGCACAGGCTGTTCATCTATTATAATCTGAACAATACTAAGCAAAGGTACATTTACGACCGAACCAAAATTATCTGCTCCAAAACCTGCTTCAAAAACTAAGTTATCGGCTTCAATTCTTGCAGTCTCAAAGGTATAACCGGCTAAAAAAAACAGAGTCATATTATGAAACTGAGACAAAATCTCTTCAGGCAACTCTGGAGAAAAATCAACATCGGAAATATTACAAAGTATTCCGAAATTTTTATCTTTTTCAAATAGATAGACAATAAGTTGCGCAATATTATTTTTCATAACTTTTGCAAAACCTTCGTCTTGAATCAAATCTTCTAACAAAAAACATCCTTTATATTTTCATCTGCAATTATATCAAAATCTATCATAGCGTTTAATAGTGCAACTTTTGAAAACCTGCCTATATCTTGAACTTTTATATCATCTTCATGAATTTTTCCGCTGTCTAACAATCTTTGTCTTGTAGTACCTTTTAAAAGCGGATATTTGGGTGTTTTCCACTCACCGTCAAAAAGAGCAATATTTGCTATGCTTGTATCTGTTAAATATCCTTTTTTTACTATAAGTATGTCGTCTGCATCTTGACGTTTTTCATAAAGTTTGTTTAATTCTGACCTGTCCGTAGATTTTAACGGATAGTCTATCTCATCATCATATACAAGCTTTAGAGTATTTATATCTTTTTTTTCATACTCTATATACTCGACAGATATTTTTTTTATATCCTCTGGAGTATAAACTAGCCTGCATCTATAGAGACCTTTTTTAGGCGGCTTTATAAAATCTTCAAGCTTTTTATATGTACAGACGCCGAAATGTTTTAAAACACTCTCATACCTTTTTTGGTGATACTCCGGATGCCATACTTTGGCATCTAAAATCTTTATGGTCTCTAAAAATTCATTCTTCATTAAAAAGTGCTGTACTTAAGTATCTCTCACCCGTATCGCAAAGAACAGTTACCAATATTTTGCCCTTAAATTCATCTCTTTTAGCTACCTGCATCGTAGCCCATACATTTGCACCTGCCGAGATTCCGACAAGTAAACCTTCCTCACGCGCGAGCATTTTAGCTGTTTCAATTGCGTCTTCATTACTCACCTGCACAACTTCACCGTAAACGGAAGTGTCTAGTACCTTAGGGATAAAACCTGCACCAATCCCTTGAATTTTGTGAGGACCACCATTTCCGCCTGAGAGTACGGGTGAGTCTTTTGGCTCAACTGCAAATACGGCAATATTTTGAATCTCTTTTTTCAAAACCCTTGCAGTACCCGTAAGTGTACCGCCTGTTCCGACCGCCGCTACAAAAGCATCTATATTTGAGTCCGTATCACGCAGTATTTCACGTGCGGTTGTAAGTTCATGTATCTCTGCATTTGCATCGTTCTCAAACTGCTGAAGGATAATAGAGTTGTTAGTCAGGGCTTCAAGTTCTTTGGCTTTTTCTATTGCACCGCTCATACCTTTAGCTGCCGAGGTTAAAACAAGCTCGGCTCCGAGTGCTTTAAGCAGGTTGCGTCTCTCTATACTCATAGATTCAGGCATTGTCAAAACAAGTTTTAAATTTTGTGCGGCACAGTTAGCTGCAAGTGCAATACCGGTATTTCCGCTTGTAGGCTCAATGATTGTAGAGTTTTCATTTATAAGACCCTTTTCTTGTGCACGTCTTATCATGTTGAATCCAAGCCTATCTTTGACAGAGCTTGTCGGATTCATAAACTCACATTTTCCAAGAATCGTTGCACCAGTTATTTGAGATGCCTTATTTAGTCTAACAAGAGGTGTATTTCCTATAAGTTCAGTTACATCATTTGCAATATTAGCCATAATTTTTTCCTCTACTTAGTGTATTCATCTATTAAGTTTATTACGCATTTTTGTATCATATCATAAACTTTATCAAATCCTTCAAAACCGTTATAAAAATACGGATCCGGTACATCTTTTCCATAAAATCCATAATCACCGAGTTTTACAATATTTTTTGCACCTAGTGCAGTCAAATCATTCATGTTATTATCATCAAGTGCCACAACTAAATCATAAATTTCAAAATCATTTTTTGTTACTTGCCTTGATACCAAAGCAGATATATCTATACCGTTGTTCTTTGCAACCTTGATTGAGTTTGGGCATGGGTTTTCACCTACATGCCAATTACCTGTTCCTGCAGAATCAACACTGATATCCAAAGCGTTGTCTTTTATATATTTTTTTGCGATGCCATCGGCTAATGGCGAGCGGCAAATATTTCCCAAACAAACAAAAATAATTGATTTCAAATAAGTGGCCTTCTTTATATTTTGAGAAATTATATCATATAGATTTGAACATGATTAGCACTAATATTTATAATGACATATATCAATATAAATATTATTTTCATTTGTTATAATAAAATTAAAGGACAGTTATATGGTAGATGAAAAACTAAATAAACGTGAAAAATACAAAGCTAGACTTAGACCTATAGATTATTACAAAGATTTTGAAAATTTAGATTTTGAGAATCTTGGTGAGGGTGACAGGTTCTATCTTCAAGATTTTGGTATTTTTACGACTGATTTTTTAGAAGATGAATTTACAATTCGTATCCGTCTTGCAGGTGGTCGCATAGGTACTAAAGAGTTTCAAGCTATTGCAGATATAGTCAAAGAGTATGATTTAACCATAGTTATGACTGCCCGCGGAGGCATCCAACTTCACGATATATACGTGGATGATGTTTTAGAGATTCATAAACGCATCAACTCGCTAAATCTTACTACTTGGCAGAGTTTTGGGGATAACATAAGAAACATTGTCACGGATGCGTATGACGGAGTAATAGCAGAGAGTGAGATAGAGTGTTATCCTATAATCGAGCAGATGCAAGACTTTATACTACAAAATCCTCGTTATGTAGGGATGCTTCCTCGCCGTGTATCTATCGGAATTTCCGGAAATTCGGTAAACGTAAACTCATTTTTTGCAAACGACATCTACTTTGCACTGGCAAAAAAAGACGGAGTTTTCGGTTTTAATGTCTATATGGGCGGAAAAAATACAGATGTTGCACAAGATGTGGATATATTTTTACATAAAGAGGATGTATTTGATTTTTTCAAAGCTTTTGTCGAAACTTTTTATACTCACGGTTCAAGATACTCACGCTCTCGTACAAGGCTTATTTACCTCATCGAAGATATTGGTATAGATAAACTAAAAGAACTTATTCAAAATGAGTATAAAAAAGAGTTTTTAACAAGCGGTGAACTTGTTTTGAATAAAGGTAAGTTTAGTGAATATAGAGAACTTAAAGACGGAACATATGCTTTTGTATATCAAACAAATTTCTCAAAACTTACAGCAGACGAGATGAATAAGATTGCAGAGTTTGCAACAAAGAACGATGCACAAATAAGATTAGGAATAGACCAAAACATCTATATACTTGGGCTTAAAGAAAAAAAATCACCTCTTATCTCACCTTCAAACAGCTCAACCGTAGTAGCATGTGCGGGTAATCTTTGTCCATATGCCGTTTGGAGCATCAAAGAAGAAACCAAATACCTTCCACTTGATTTAATTCAAAAACATTCCATCTTTGTAGGTTTTTCAGGTTGTGCAAAAGGATGTGGCAGACACCGCCATACCGATATCGGTCTTATCGGACTTAAAACAAATAACTTTGGAGACACGGACGGTGGTTGTAGAATTTTTATAGGAGCTGAGCACTCCGATGGTAAAAGTGTAGGACGTGAGCTTTTTTCCATGGTTCCTTTTGTGCATCTTAACAGTGTAGTAACACTAATTATCTCTTTATTTGAAAAAAGCGGATACAGTGATTTTGAGACTTATTCAAAAGAGATTTTAAACAACTATTCAGAACTATTTTTGTCTTTATGGCATCTGGCAAATTTAGAGTCAAAACAAACTATAGCACTACCAAAACAATCAAAAAAGATATCTCAAGAAGATGAAGAAAAACTACTAAAAGACAACTTTAAAGAGCTTGAAATACATGAAGATGGTTTTAGAAAGACAATAAGCCTTAAAGTAAAAGAGTTATGGACTATTGAGGGTAAGGACCCAAATTACAAGCCACCGATTGAGAGAACTAACTTTCGTTAAGTCTGTAACCGTAACCTTTAATAGTCTCTATGAGATTTTTGGAGGTTTTTTCACGAAGTCTTTTTACAAAAGTTCTAAGCCTCTCATCACTTACATCTTTATCTTCCCACATAGAAGATTTTATATCTTCGTAACTTAATCGTCTCTCCAAAGATTCAGCGAGCAATGTAATAAAACTTGTCTCGTTTTTACTAAGCTTTACAAAGCTGGATTCTTTGTAAAGTGAATGGTTGTTCTTATCAAAGCTAAAATCATCACATAACTCCAAGGTCTTCTCTTGTATCTCAGATGCAATAGTATGAATATATTCAAGTATCTCATCAGGATCATACGGTTTTGTAAAATACTTTGTCACACCTGCATCTATAGCACCGAAAAGCTTCTCCTTTTCACTAAATGCACTAAGAATAATTATGGGAATCAGTCTATCGTTTAAACGTATTTTTTTTGCTAATTCGAGTCCTGATGAGTTTGGCATCATAATGTCCGTGATGATAATATCCGGAGTTATTTTACTATAAAGTTCATAACCTTCAAGACCGTCGTTTGCTATGATAAACGAGCGAAAATTATCGCCGATTGCACTCTTTAAAAGCTCTGCAATAGCTTGTTCATCCTCTACAAGTAAAACCTTTAGAGTCTTTAACTTTTTATCTCTCATCTACTACGCCGTCGGTATTTTTATACTAAAAATCGTGTAATGTTTTTTACTTTTAACATCCAAAGAACCGTCAAAAGATTGTTCAACTATCATCTTAGACATAAACAGCCCCAAACCCGTACCGTTTTTTTGATGCTTGGATGTAAAGTAGGGTTCAAATATTCTATCGACAATATCTTTTTTTATTCCACC
Organism: Sulfurimonas lithotrophica; assembly: GCF_009258225.1. Classification (NCBI taxonomy): domain Bacteria; kingdom Pseudomonadati; phylum Campylobacterota; class Epsilonproteobacteria; order Campylobacterales; family Sulfurimonadaceae; genus Sulfurimonas; species Sulfurimonas lithotrophica. Next base: position 557,923 of record NZ_CP043617.1, on the reverse strand, counting down.
CGCATTATCTCTAAACTCTATCTCCGCCGAATCTTTTAATCTTCTAATTGTTATATCTATTTGACGAATCAACACTCCGTTTAATTCAAATGCATCTATAGAATTTTTTAAAAGATTTAGAACTACTTGCGTCAACTCGTTTGCAACACCCAGAACTTCCAAATCGTTTTGTATTCTAAACTCCACATCTACCATGGAACTCTTTAGTGAGTTATCCATAAGTTCTAACGCTTCATCTACACTAAGTTTTATATCAAACTGTTCAACTTCTCTGTTTGGCGTAAAAAAGTTACTAAAATCTTCTATAGTTTTAGACATTGAGTTTATTATGTTTTTACTCTCTTCATAATACTTTTGCAAAGCTTCTTCATCTTTTGAGAGAGCATTCTTTTTCAGATTAAAAACCGTAAGGGAGAGTTCTGTTAAGGGCTGTCTCCACTGATGTGCAATATTTGCCAGCATCTGCCCTAAAGATGCATGTCTTGCTTGGGCAAATAAAATCTTTTGTTTTACCTCGTTTTTTTCCAACTCCTCTTTGTAAAACATCTCTTTTGTTACATCATACCTTATAGCTATATACTCAAATATATCATCATTATCATCCAAAATAGGGATAATTGTCGTATTTACATAAAAAACGGAACCGTCTTTTGCTAAGTTCTTAACCGTACTTTTATATATCTTTTTATTTTTTATAGTATTCCAAAGCTCTTTGAAGTTGTTCTTATCAACATCGGGATGGCGAACGATATTATGATTTTGTCCTATAAGTTCATCTTTTGTATAACCCGATATTTTGCAAAATTCATCATTTACAAAGGTTATTATTCCATTCGTATCGGTCTTAGAAATTATGTTTGAACTCTCAATGGCATCTTTAAACTGTTGCAGCATCTTAATCCCTCTTCTGATTTGCAAACTCTAAAAAATCTCTTTTTAAATTTTTAAGATTTTCAGCAGAGACATTTAACTCTTCAAGTGATTCGATAAGGATATCTTCTTTTTTTGTAAGTTCTTTATCTATCTCTTCTCCGTCATGCATCTCACTGATTAGTTCTATAAAATTTTCTATATCGTTCTCAAGAGTATGGAGGTTTGCATATGTGTTTTCTATGGAGTTAGTAGCATTTAATATTGAAGTGTCTATTTTTTCAACCAATGTATTAAAAGCATAGGTTGCAGAAGCCACATCCTCTACCGTTTTTGTTTCTTCAATTTTTTTGATACCTATAACACTTGCATTTGATATAACTCTTTTTGATGCGGAAGTAAACTTTTGAAAAAACTTTATTAAATCTTTTACTTGACTAACAAGATATATTAAACAAATTACAAGTACTAAAAATAAGATGTACTCTATATTTCTATAAGTAGATATATTATTTTCAAGCTCTTTATGATAAATATCTATCATTGTATTAAATTCAACTACCAAGTCTAAATTCAAATTATATATCTTATTTACAAGTTCTTCTAATATTAAATTCGAATACGCAACCGTAACCTTATTTAAATCCCTGAAATTTTGAACTTCTAAATAAAATTTATTCCATAAAACTGCTATTTCTTTGCTATGTTCTCTTATCTCTTTAGAATCAATATATTTAAGATTTTTATCTCTATTTTGCATATTCGATAAAAATTTTTTAATTGAATCGTCAAGTTGTTTATCCGATGCATTTTGATTTTTATACATATAAAAAATATTTTTTGCTATCTCTTGGGTAAATGCTTTTTGCTGATTGATTACGTTTAGGAAATTATTGCTAACACTTCTTTGTTCATTAATATAACTAAAAATAATTGCCAATAATATTGAAAGCAGAAAAATTAATGCGATAACAATTTTAATTTTTTTCATAGTACCTCCTCATATATAGCTTTTAGTTCCTCTTTATCGATAATTCCGATTTTTCCATGCTCAATACTGATAATGTTATTTCTTTTTAATCTACTAAGGACTCTAGATAGAGTAGCCGGTTGTATATTTAATATTAAAGAAATATCATGTCGTTTTATCTTATTAAACATATCCAAATCATCATCTATCATTTTAGCGACTTTTGTTACTGCATCAAAGATAAATTCACGATTAAATATATTTTGCATATATTCCGAGCGTTTTATAATCTCATTCATAAGTTCGCTGCATAATATTCTACTGTTTAAAAACTGTTGTTTGAATTCTGTATAATCGATTTTAAGTACAACGGAGTCTTCCGCCATTTCTAAGTTTGAAAAAGAAGTAAGTGTATCTGACGATATATTATTAATATCTGAGAGTAAAGAATCATTTGATAAATGATATAAAAAAATCTCATTTTTATGTTTATCTATTTTATATGCTTTGGCAAGTCCGCTTACAAGAAATTCTATTGAATCTTTATCTTGATTTTCATAGTGAAGTACATAGCCTGTAGTATATTTATGTAAAGTTGAAATAGTACATATTTTTTCAACATCTTCATCATTTAGCGATGAAAAAAAGCTAAGTGATTTCACTATCTCTTTTATTGACAAAATATTACCTTAATTTACAAGACCCTTACACTTATCCTGAGAAATATCAAATTTAAACAGTAGTTTTTTAGTTTTTGCACTTGTATATACATATGAAGTGTTTATGCCCGATTCTAAAAACTTTTGTGATTGTTGACACACACCAACGGTTACAGCTTTTTGCATTCTGGAGTGATCCTCTTTTCTTACTGCCTCGTCACTCTTGGCACCCGTATTAATCTCAAAGGTAAAAACCATAGTAGTATTTTCTGCTTTAACACTTATTAGTTCTGTATATTTGTCAATAGTTTGAGGAAGCCCTTCATTCATAGAATATGCTGCACGTTGAGCAATCTCTTTTGCCTGAATTTTCATCTGCTCTTTTGGAAACTCGCCTGTTCGTGTAGGTGTTTCTTCAGCAATTGTTATTGAGACTAATATAGAAAGTATTAAAAATAAGTTTTTCATTTTGTACCTTTTTTGAAATAAATATGATTATACTTAAAAGTTTCTTATTATATTTTGATTTTTATCAATACTCTTAAAAAGGTAAAAATGTTATACTTCATTTATGAAAAAATTAAACTATATAATTACACTTTCACTTCTAGTATTTTTAGGTTGTAGTGAAAAACAAAATGACGGTGTTTCTGAGGTACATTGGGACAGAGATATGTGTGCTAGATGCGTTATGGTCGTAAGTGACAGACACAATACGGTTCAAGTTAAAGATTCAAAAGGTAAAGCCTATATGTTTGACGACATAGGTTGTATGATTTTATGGTTTGAAGAGGAACATCCGGAACTAAAAGAGAGTTCTAAAATATATATAACCGACGTAAAAGACGGTTCTTGGATAGATGCAAGAGAGGCTTTTTATACAACGCAAAATATTACACCTATGGCATTTGGATTTTCTGCATACAAGTCAAAAGTCAATATACCTAAAGATGAAGAAGTTATTGATTATAACGAGGTATATAAAAGGGTTTTAAAACCTAAAAAATAAACTACTTATCTATCTCTACTATAGGTTTTTTATCCTCCATTAGAAGGTTTGGTTCTATAAAAGGTGCTAATTTCAGCAAAAAATTCATCAAGCTCATAATAGGGCTTGCATAAAAAAACTTTATTTTATGGTTATGGTGCCAAAGCTGATCGGCATATTGGTACACTTGATGCGGCTTATCACCTATGTTGTCTTTATTTGCATCAAAACTCTGATAATTATCCCAGTAATTGTACTCGACTACATTCGTTTTTGAAAAATGCCCGTCTATATCTTTAACTATATCATCAATATTACCGTATATTTTATTATGAGTTATTGTATTGTCTTTTATAGCTACATGAAAATGTATAGCTTCGCCGTTATAGGAGATATCGTTATAGGAGATATATCTTTTCATACCTTTTGCTTTTTCTTTGGACTCTATATATATCGCCTTTGCATTAAACTTTAGCGTATTTCTCTCAAATCTAAAGTTTGATACACCGCCTATCATAACACCTATTCCTGCCGCACCGTCGGAACTTTTAATAGTATTACCCGTAACATTCGTATCATGTGCCCCCATAAGCATTATAGAGACACTGTTGTGTTTATAAATATTGTCTTTAAAAAGATTATTACGACTAAGTGCAATATGTGAAGCAAATCTATTATTTCGAAATATATTATTTTGAAATATATTATTATGAGAATAATCAAGAGTAATGTCTCTTGACTTTTCAATAGTATTATTTTTAAATAAATTATTATGAGAATAATAAATTTTCAATGCATCTCCCCTTAGGGATATCGGTAGATTTTTTGAACTAATATAATTATTAGAAAATACAGATTTTTCTACCATCTCCATATGTATTCCATATAAACTGTCTTTAATATTGCAACCGTCTATTTTTACATTTGAACTCTTAGATATATAGATAGCGGAATCTAACTTATACATCTTATCTCCACTACCGTATATATTAAGATTTTTTAGTGTAACATCAGAGCTGTTTATATTTATAACATTTCCAAATCCACTACCTTGTATTGTAGCTTTTTCATTTTCTGTAGAAATAATAGTAAGAGGTTTATTGATTATAATATTTCCTCTATAGTTTTGAGGAGATAATTTTATTGTTGAATAAGCAGACGCATTGTCAATTGCTTCTTGCAAAGGATTTGCAAGAAGACCGGTAATAAAAAAAATATAAAAAAGAAAACTTTTCACACTTTACTACTAGTAAAATTTATGAATCTCTTCCATTATATTAGCGAATTCTATATCATCGCCTTTATCTTTTAAAAAGTTAATTAAATATTTTTCAGATGCATCCACACCTTCTGTTTTTTCAATTTCTAAAAGTTTTGCATATAAATCTGCTATAACGGCTAATACATGTTTAGATATATTTTTTCTGGATGCATGATAACCTATAATTTTTCCCGTATCAGTATCTTTACGAATCTCAAATTCCGTAAATATCCAGTAATATCTTCCGTCTTTTGCCATATTTTTAACAACTGCATTTATATTTTTACCGGCTGAAATTGTTTGCCAAAGAAGCTTAAACACGATTTTAGGCATATCCGGATGTCGAACTATATTGTGAGGCGAGCCCATAAGTTCTTCTTCACTATACCCTGAAATCTCTTTAAAATAATCATTGCAAAAAGTAATTTTACCTTTTTCGTCCGTTTCACTTACGATATATCTCTTAGGATCTAACTCTATTTCTTCATCTATTGGAGTTGGTTTTTTCATTTTATATCCTTCCGTTTAATAATCTAATTAAAGCATCACTGACTTCACGGAATCCAAAAACTCTTTTTCCGTTATATTTTTCAGCGAACTCTTTAGCTTCTTTATATGAGTTAAAAGGAACTAAATCATCCCCTGCAGGACTTGTGACACTACTTCCGTATACAAAAAATGCACCGCGTGCTTCTATAATTTCCAAAGTATTATGGTCAGTTACCAAAATATCTTTAAAATCTTTTTCACTTTTTACTCCGACATTATGCCATTTGCCCGGACGAAAATAAAATTCAAACATGGATTTTGGTGAACAAAAAAATACTTTTTTACCGTTTTGAAGTTCTATTTTAGAAGCCCACTTTGGGTCTTTATATATTTTTATATGTCTTACCAACCCCTGCGTTTCTTTTGTAAAATCCATCTCATAAGCATTAAGCAAACCTATAAACATTGCTAAACTAACAAAAATTTTCAACATAAATACTCCTAAACTAAGTCTTTTTTCTTAAATATTTTAAATCCGCCATAGGCAAAAAGTAAACCTAACACTAAAGGATACCCAATTGAGAGCAATACAAAAACAACCTGACTCATAGTATCCAAAATATAAAAAGCAACAGGACCCATTACTGTTAGTTCAGGGTCAAATAAAGATATCGCAGCTACACGAAATATCTCCATCGGATTTGCAAGTGCTATAAAGATTATAAGCTCTTCATTAAATCTTTGGGATAACATCAGTGAAATAAGTGCAATATCCAAAAACGCAAGCATAAATATCCAAACAAAAAAAGCTATACCCAATGCTACTTCACTCGACTTAACAAAAGAGGACACAAAAAAAGCTATACCCAAAAATGCACTTGAGAGTGAAAAAAGCAACCCTGTATATAAGAAGAATATACTCCAAGGTATATCGGCTCCTATTGTCGCACCATAGATAATAGCAATGAGCATTGCAAAGAAAACAGGAAGATAAACAGTAATAAACCTTCCTATTACTTTACCCCAGTAATATTGCTTTAAAGATATAGGAAAAGAAAGCATATATTCTAAAATATGATTATCCCTATCTCCTGAGATTGAACGAACCGTCGTGATTAAAATAAATATAGGTAATATAACTATAGTTATTTGTATATACATAAGTAAAAGGCGGCTAAGTCCGCTAAAACCCATAACTTGACTCTCAGTAACTCCTGCTATAAAAAACAGAGCTATAAGACCTCCAAATACAAGTGAATATATTAAAAACCATCTGGCTCGGATAGATTCTTTTAGATCCAGATATGCAATTAAAGATAAATTTTTCATTATTGTCCCAACACTTTTTTTCTAATTTTCGGATTAGCCATATGCTCACCTCTAAGCATCTTAAGTACAACTTCATCGTATGATATCATACCGTCTCCCTCATTTTCATATGCTGCAAAACCGTAACTCATAGGTGTATTATCGCCTATTTTATATTTTGCCTGTAAAATCGGTATATATTTTTTTGTATCTTTTGTAAAAACTTTAGGTAAAAATTTTTCTATATCTATATTTTTTTCATATGCATAAATTATCATACAACCGATATCGTCAAAATAAAAGTCTTCACCTTTTACTTTAATCTCCGTACTATAATCATCCGCATATTTAACATTCATATGACATTCGGGACATTTGTTCTTTTGTAAATTTAAATTAACCTCGGAATCACAGGCTGTTAAAAACAATAAAACAAATGTAAAAAAATAATATTTAAACTCTCTCATCCGATACCACCTTACCAAGATCCATATAGATCTGTCTGTTAACCAATTCTTGAACTTCTTCAAGTCTGTGGGTAACAAATAGAAGTACTTTGTTTTGTTCATTTTCTTTAAGAAGCCTATAAAAATCATCTCTGGCTTTAGGATCTAAGTTTGCAGTAGGTTCATCATAAATTATTATATCACTTTTTTTAGCTAAAGATATCGCAATAAGCAATTTTTGCTTCATTCCGCCGCTTAGTTTAAAAAAAGATTTTGACATATTTGATTTTAAATCAAGTTGCATCTCGTTTGCATAATTTAAAATCAAATCTTTATCAACGCCGCTACTTGTTGAAATATAATTAATAAGTTCATCAATACTTAGTTTTATCGGTGGAGGAAGTTGTGGAACAAAACTAATATTTTCTAAAACTTTTGTTCTATCGGTTATCGGGTTATATCCATCTATAAGAACCTCGCCTGCATCCGGATGGTAATATCCAAGCATTGAACGGATAAGAGTCGTCTTACCTGCACCGTTAGCGCCCATAAGGGCTATAGAGTCGTTTTTTTTAAACTCACAGTTTATATTGTCAAGTGATACGTGTGAGCCGAATTTCTTAGTTAGATTAGATATTTTTACCATAATTACACCAAACTTTTTAATCTAAAATCAAATTTTAGGGCATCTTCGTGACATACATCTACACATCTTCCGCAAAGTGTACAATCTGCACCCGTAATATACTGTTCAGTTATATTTTTTTCTTCAATCTGTTTTTTATATTTCGCTTTAGTAATCTCTAAAACCTGCGGCTCAAAACAAACATCATGACATACCATACAGCTGTCACAGTTATCGTTCCATTGTATTCTTAAAGCTGAAACTTTACCTATAAAACCATAAGTAGTTCCAATCGGGCATACATATGTACACCAAGCACGGCGGGAATAAAAAACTTCAATTAAAAATACAACTACTACCCATAAGAGTGCAACAGTCCAACCATATACAAACATACGGCTTAAAATTCCGACTACGTTAAACGTCTCAAATACCAAGTAACCGCTTGTTGCCGATAATACTAAAAATATAGCCCAAAATATATATCTGACTCTTTGATCAAATTTACGTTCTTTTATAATTTTTTTCTTTACAAGCATATTGTGAAGTTTTTCACCTATTTCACTCAGTATTCCGTATGGGCATACCCATGAGCAGTAACTTCTACCACCGACTAATACATATACGATTAAAATAGTAGAAGTACCGATTATCATATTTACGGGCATTTCATGCGTAGCTAAAAAAAGTTGCATAGTCGTATAAATATCTATCATGTGAAAGCCCAAAAAACGAGAACCGTTTAACGTACCTTCAAGCATTTGTAAATCTATAAAAAACGATAAGAAAAAGAAAAGATGGATAGATATTACAAGTATCCATCTTTTCATTCTATAACTAAAAATTCTTTTTCCGTCTCTAGTAGTATCAAAAAAAGTTGACCAAAAACTACTATTGGCAATGGTCTCCCGGTTGTTATACTTATCCATAACTACCTCCTATTTGCTTTCTTTAGCCCTATTAGGGAAATCACCTATTTCATCTGCAAGTCTTCTTAAATCACTCTCTTCAAGTTTTATCAATAAACCTTTCATAATGTAGTTTTCTTTTCTGCCTGCTTTAAAGTCAACTAAATCTTTATAAACCTTATCAGCACTTTGTCCAAATAGTTTAGGTCCCATAATACCCTCACCGTTTACACCGTGACAAGATGCACATTTACTTTTATACTCTTGGGAAACTTTAAATGCTCCTGCATTTCCGGCTTTATCTCTAAGTGCTTTTAGCTGTTCTTTCTCTTTTTCTCTGTCATCTTTTTCTTCCGGTGCAGTACTGCTTGAAGCATTTACGGTTTTATTACCCATATCCTCAATAACTTTTCCGTGTTCACCGCCGTGATATACTGCATCATCAGTTGCTACAAAGCCCATTAATGCCACTATAATTATTGTAAGAATTCCAACTACTGTATTTTTCATATTATTTCCTCATCTCGTTTATCTTTTTATTAAATGAATATATCTCATCCGCAATCTCTTTTATCTCGGTTTCACTCATATTTTCAACCAAATTAGACATAAGCACATTTAAGTTTTTATCTTTTTTAAATTTCATAATTTGTGAAAATATATACTCGCTATCTTTATGTAACAAAGACGGTCCGATAACACCGTTTGCATAATCATTATGACAAGCCGAACACTTAACAATGAATTTTTTTGATAACTTTGAAACAAGTAAACTAACTTGAACTTTTTCATACGGACTTCTTACGTTCATGTTCGCATCTATATTTGTTCTTGGCTTAACACGAACAGATGCGTCGCTGTTAGCCGGTTTTGCATCTTCAGAGTAAGCACTCTTAATTCCGTAATCAAAATAGTATGATTTACTCTGATTTTTATCTTGAGCTTTCTCTTGTACTTTTATAGCATTTGCATCTTTATTTTCCACTACCTCTATACCGCTTGCACTTGCTTGTTTAACTTGTGTAGTTTTTTCTTCTGTCTGCTTATTATCGCTACATCCGATAATCATAGTTGAAATAATCAGCGCATATATTAAATTATGCATTTTTATAATACTGTTCATATGTACCCCTTGGTTTAATTACAATCGACGGAACTTGAGTCGGACAAACTTCCTCACACGCTCCACATCCGATACAGCCGTCATAAATCTCAGGCTTCTTACCATCACCACTACTGTCATACACCATAGCAATAGCACTAAGTGGATTTGGTATAGGACACATATCTGCACAAAGCGTACATTGTTTGCCCTCAAAACTATCAAGTTTTTCTAGTAAATCCAATTCCAACTGAGTTACATTAGTTACATTTTTCGTAAACTCGTGCATCTTAGTATTATATCCTTTAGGGATAGGCGTATTAGTCATTGCTAAACAAGTATCCGGATGCTCTAAATATGCAATACCCATCTCAATATCTTCAGGTTTTTCACAATGATGATCAAGTGCACCGCTTGGACAAGCAAGTACACATGGAACTGCACTACAAGCATAACATGCCCTCTCAGATGCATCTATGTATGGAGTTCCAACACCGTGACCTTTTGCCATATCCGAGAGTTTTATAGAGTGATAAGGACAGACCTGCAGACACTGTCCACATTTGATACATAATGCTAAAAATTTATCCTCTTCGACTGCTCCTGGAGGTCTAAGCCTGTTTTCCGGAACTTTTCCGTATGGACTAAAAAACACACCGGCACCCATAGCCAATCCTAAAACACCTAGGGTTGAGTATTTTACAAATTTTCTTCTATCGGTTTTTATTGTTGCCATGTTTATCCTTCAAATCTAACTTTTGGCTTTTCATCTTCTAGTAAAAAAAGCGGCTTTGTAAAAGGTGCTAGTTTTGCTAAAAAATTTAGTAATGAGATTACGGGTGAACCGTAAAAAAACTTTACATTTGGGTCGTACACCCAAAGTTGATCGGCATATTGATATACACGATGAGGGGTGTCTCCGACATTATCCCCGTCTCTATCAAATCCGCTGTAGTTATCCCAATAATTTCCAACTATATCATTTTGATCTGTTTTACTCCCTCTGCTATCATTTACAATATCTTCTATATTGCCCATTATCAGATTGTTTTTAATTATATTATTTTCACTTAAAGAATGAAAGTGAAGTGCTTCTGAATTATACAAAACTTTATTATTTTCTATCCAGTTATTCGTATCCGGTTCAAAAGGACTTCTATCTATGTAAATTCCCTGTGCACAATATATAACCGTATTTTCTTTTAGAGTAAAGTTTGAGACGTCTTTAAGCCCGATACCCATACCCGTAGCACCGAGTGAACTTTTAACTACGTTTCCTGTTGCAACGGTATCCTTGGAATACATAAAAAATATCCCTACGCTGTTATATTTATAGCTATTATTTTTAACTATATTTTTACCTGCATACATAAAATGAAGAGAGTACCTGTTGTGTTCACCGTAATTCTCTTCGATTAAATTACCGTGAGAATACCATACAACCATATCTCTTGATTTTACAAGAGAATTTTTTCTAATAATATTATCGTTTGAATACCATATTCTAAGTCCGTCTCCACGAAGACCGAGGTCTAAGTCTTTAGAACTTATATAGTTGTTTTGAACTATAGAGTTGGAGACCATTTGCATATCGATACCAAATAGACAATCTTTAATAGTACAATTACTTATTTCACATTGCTTACCATTTGTCATCGTTATTGCCGAATCGATTTTATCGTGTCTGTCTCCGCTATTAACAATAGTTAAGTTTTTAAGCGTTATGTTTGAACCAACCGTTTTTATAACCGTCCCCTCACCCATACCGTCTATAATTACACCGTCTTCTTTACCGACTATACTTAATGGTTTGTCTATTGTTATCTTACCTTTATACACGCCTGCAGGAAGTTTTAATATAGACCCGACAGGAGCATTATCAATAGCTTCTTGAAGTATATTTGCTCCAAGAAGAGTTGAAAATAATAAGATAAAAAATAGTCTTATCATAAGAAATTACTCGGCTTCCATCTCTCGCATAGCTTTTTGTTTTGCGAAAAAAGCCAATAAGCTAAGAAGAGAGATAGCAACTAAAAGGTAAAAACCGATTGTAGGGTATGAATGCGTAGTAAACTGCGCAATTTTACCATCACCGAAAACCGTCGGCATAAAAGGTTTTATTTTAAAAGCACCCCAATCATGAAGATTGTGTCCAAACCAATATAACCAATAAGAATAATCAGCTATAAACAGTATTGGTAGTGATACAGGTACTAACATTGCATAGTTTAAATACTTGTTCTCATAAGCTATAAAATATATAAAACCTAAAGTTAATAAAAGTAAGGCATATGCACCAATTTCACGCTCAAACACACCACCGATCCACATTGGATCCATTCCTACATAGTGGTTAATCGTGTTCATTTCATGTACCTCTCCACTATAGCCGTCAAAGTGAAAAAATACCGGAATCCCTTCAGGGAAAGCTTCTTTAGGATAGTTTGGTGCTTCAAGAGAAACTGCCCATATAGGCATAGACGCTACACCTATTTCACTTGCCGTATCTATCATCTTTTCAAGGTCGTTTCTAGCCTCTTTTGGCGTAGTCACACTTTTATATCTTCCTTGGTTATATAGATTCCAAACTTTAGCACTGAATGCCGATACCTCATTGCCTTTACCTTCATCAATCTGTGTTAAAACACCGTTAAATGAAATCATTGGGAACGTAAACGCGAACGTAAGAATCAGAAGTGCCAACGTAGCAAATATTCTTGCTTTTTTAATACTTGGATGCATTAGTTTTCCTTACAAAATTAATTGCAAGCATTGTATCACTTTTTATCTAAAAGTAAATTGAGATATATCAAATTACTATAATTGTCATTACATATTATAATATAGCAAATTTAAAAAATTTACTAAGTAATTGTTATTTAAACATCTTTTTACTATAATATCTCTTCTAAATTTAAAATGGATTTCCAATGAAAAACAAAAAGTTTATGACAATTGGTTTTATAAGTGTAGCCCTTGCATTTTTAATGATGTTTTCAACTACTCTTTTTGCCGATTCAAAAAGTAAAGAAGAGAATAAAGAAGCTTCAAGGCTTGAGGCTTTGGCAAAATTTACGAAAGTAATATCCATTGTTGAACAGTACAATGTAGATAAGGTGAGTATTGAAGAATTAATGGATAAAGCATTGGCGGGGATGATGCAAAATCTCGATGCACATTCTAACTATCTTATTGCTAAAGATTATAAACGCTTAAAAGTTCAAACGGACGGAGAATTTGGCGGTCTTGGAATAACGGTAGGTATTCGTGACGGTGCATTGACTGTTATTGCACCTCTTGAAGGTACTCCTGCCGATAAAGCCGGTTTGCAAGCAGGTGATATCATCTTAAAAATAAATGATGAATCCACTTTGAATATGACTATCGATGAAGCTGTAGCAATTATGCGCGGTAAAATAGGCGAACCGATTGATATTACCATAGTCCGTGAAGGCGAATCAAAACCTATCGAGATAAAAATTGTCCGTGGAAACATAACGATTCAATCCGTATATACAAAAACGATAGATAATAATATATTATACGTTCGTGTTACAAGCTTTGATAAAAAAGTTAAACAAGACGTTTCAAAAGCTATAAAAAAACATGAAGGTAAAACAAAGGGAATTATTCTTGATTTAAGAAATAACCCGGGAGGTTTACTTGACCAAGCAGTAGGTTTGGTTGACCTGTTTGTAGATAACGGTGTAGTTGTTTCTCAAAAAGGTAGAAAAGATTCGGATAAACAAGTATATAGAGCTAAAAGCTCCGAGACTATCAGTGATGTACCTTTAGTAGTTTTAGTCAACGGCGGAAGTGCAAGTGCATCCGAAATCGTAAGCGGAGCACTACAAGACCATAAACGTGCAGTTGTAATCGGCGAGAAAACTTTCGGTAAAGGGAGCGTTCAAGTCGTATTGCCTATTACGGATGAAGAGGCTATAAAATTAACAATTGCAAGATACTACTTGCCAAGCGGACGTACAATCCAAGCCGTGGGTGTAACACCGGATATTGAAGTTTTTTCTGGAAGTGTAAAAACAAATGAAAATAAGTTCTCGATTAAAGAAGCAGATTTGAAAAAACATCTTCAAGAAGAACTTGAAAAAGTTAATACAGACGATAAAGAAGAATCTAAAAAGAAAGAAGAAATTGATGATAAAAATATTATCACTCAAAAAATGTTAAACAAAGATATTCAACTAAAAGAGAGTGTAGATATTATCAAAGCTCTTATAATCATGAAAGGATAAAAAAAGATGAAAAAAAGAGAACTTCTTTATGAAGGAAAAGCTAAAAAATTATTTTTAACAGACGATGAAAACTTGGTAATATCGGAATTCAAAGATGATTTAACTGCTTTTAACGGTGAGAAAAAATCAAGTGAAGCCGGTAAAGGGGCACTTAACAATAAAATTTCTACGGAACTTTTCAAACTTTTAGAAGCAAACGGTATTCAGACACACTTTGTAAAGATGCTTGATGATAACCATATGCTACATAAAAAAGTTGACGTGATTTTAATAGAAGTAATTGTTCGTAATATCGCTACGGGAAGCTTAACTCGTTCACTTGGAATCGAAGACGGAAAGGTTTTACCTTTTACTTTAGTTGAGTTTGATTACAAAAACGATGATTTGGGCGATCCTAAATTAAATGATCAACATGCACTTATATTAGGTTTAGTAGATTATCAAGACGAGCTTGACAAGCTTCGCCGTATGGCAAGGCAAGTAAACGATATTCTTCGCCCTTATTTTGCGGATAAAGGTCTTAATTTAGTAGATTTTAAACTTGAATTTGGAAAAGACAAAGACGGAAATATAATCTTAGTAGATGAAATTTCACCTGATAATTGTCGTTTTTGGGATATGAAAAGCGGTGAAAAAATGGATAAAGACAGATTTCGTCAAGGTTTAGGCGGGCTAAAAGTAGCTTATGAACAAGTATTAGACAGAATATTAAATAAATAGGAAAAAAGAAAAACATGAAAGCAATAATTAACATATCTCTTAAAGCAGGTGTATTAGACTCCCAAGGAAAAGCTGTCCATCATGCACTTGATTCATTGCATTTTAACGGTGTTGAAGATGTAAGAGTCGGTAAACAGATTGTAATGCAACTATCTAATACGGATGAAGCAAAAGCGAGAGAAGAAGTAACTCAAATGTGTGAAGACCTTTTAGCAAATACGGTAATTGAAGACTATGAGATAGAGCTGGTAAACTAAATGAAAGTAACAATTCTTCAATTTCCCGGAACAAACTGTGAATATGATACTCAATATGCATTTGAAAAACTGGGTGCATCTACCGAAATTCTTTGGCATAAATCTGAAGAAGTACCTACCGATACAGATTTACTTGTTGTTGCAGGTGGATTCTCTTACGGTGATTATTTGAGAAGCGGTGCGATTGCAAGATTTTCACCTGTTATGAAAGCAGTTGGAGAGTATGCATCTAAAGGCGGGAAAGTTTTGGGTATTTGTAACGGTTTTCAAGTTCTAACGGAAGCAGGATTACTTCCGGGTGCACTAAAAAGAAATGAATCTTTGCATTTTATATCTAAGCATCACCATCTAAAAGTACAAAACAACGACAATGATTTTTTAAAAGAATTAAATAACGGTGATGTGGTAAATATACCAATAGCACACCACGACGGAAACTATTATATAGACGACAAAGGTTTAAAAGAACTCAAAGAGAACAATCAAATTTTAGTTACGTACTGTGATGAAAACGGCAATGAACTTAACCCTAACGGTTCTGTTGAATCTATCGCAGGAATAAGCAATAAAGAAAAAAACATATTTGGTCTTATGCCACACCCCGAACGTGCCATGGAAACAATATTAGGCAGTGATGACGGTATTAAAATGTTAGAAGGGTTTTTTAAAGCGTAATGCGTCTTATACTTTTATCTGTTTTTTTCTTGGCCGCTTTGTTTGCGCAAGAAGAGTTTGATACTTATAGCAAACCGTTTGGTTTCCCTGAATCAAATACTTCCCAACAAATACAAAGCGAAAAAGTTTTATATGTCAATTATGAAGACCTGCCAAAACGTATAGTAAAAGGTGAAATATTTCCTATTACTATACGACTTCTCTCTACAACAGATAAGTATGAACAAATAAAATATAATTTTTCCAATCAAGACGGTTTAAAATCTCTTAATTCAATACCCTACAGAGTCGAAAACGGAAAATATTTTTACGACACCTTTTACTATTTAGCTAACTCAAGTTGGGCGAGATTACCTGATATTGAAGCATATATTGAACCAAATCCGAATAATAAATACGAAAGCACTGTTTTAAAAGGTAAAAAACTAAATGTTATTACCTTAAATCCAAAAAACAACTTCTCAAACATAATTGCCGAACATTTTGGACTTGTAGAGTACAAAACAACAAGCTTTGACAATCTGCATAATATTATAGTGTTTGTTGCCGAAGCTAAAAGATGTGATATAGCAAATATTGAGTTTAAAAATGTATATAAACAAGGGATTGAATCTATAATTGAATCTATAGAAGACTCTAAAATTACCTACTTTGTAGTGGTTGATAAAAAAGTAGAGACTTTTAAGTTTTCATATTTTAATCTTGAGCAAAACAGATTTAACAACATACATATACCTATTATAGTCGATGATGACAAAGTTACTACACAAACAGATTTAAAACCAAAAGATCAATCCAAAGAGAGAATAAAACTGATTATTGCTCTTAGTGTAGCACTTGTATTGCTAATCTTAATTGTATGGAGAAAAAAATATATCTATTCTATTTTATTGATTTTTCCAGTAGCCTACATCACGTTTTTATCTGCACCTTCTAAAAACTTGTGTATTGAAGAAGGCTCAAATATCTATTTACTTCCCGTTAGCAACGGTACTATATTTGAAACTACATCAGAAACAATTTATCTTCAACAAGAAGGAAAAGCTAAAGGTTTCGTAAAAGTAAAACTAAAAAGCAATAAAATAGGATGGGTAAAAAATGAAAATATTTGCAAATATTAGCTGGCTAATTGCAACTATAATAATCTTTATATCTTTAGGGATATTAATTTTTTTATTTCATTTTGTACCGGAACCTATGGCTCCAAAAATTTCTGCTTGGATAATAAGGCTTGGGACGTTTTTCAGTGTCGAAATAGAAGGGAAAGAAGATCCTGAAGCGAATATGATACTTTTAAACCATCAAAGCGATATGGATATAGCTATAATGGAAACATCCACAAAAAAAGATTTAGCTTGGGTGGCGAAAAAAGAACTTTTTGATATACCCTTCTTCGGATATGCATTAAAACTTCCTAGGGATATACCTGTTGAGCGTGAAAATAAAACATCTCTGGTAAAATTGGTAAGAGATGTAAAAAGTCGCTTGGATATCGGTAAGACCATAACTATGTTTCCTGAAGGTACAAGAAGTACAAAAGGCAAAATGCTTCCTTTTAAAGTCGGTGCTAAGATGGTAGCGGACAAATACAGACTTAGAGTTCAACCCGTAGTTATAATACAGAGTGCAAAGTATTATAATATTAAAGAATATTTTTATAAACCCGGACGTGTAAAGCTTATTTACTTAGAATCATTTGTAGCAGAAAAAGCAGACAAAGACTGGTTAAAAAATCTAAGAGAGAAAATGCAAAAGGTATATGACGATGAGTTGGCAAACAATCCTCGCCATAGGTAGCGGCGGTTTCATAGGGGCTGTTCTTAGAGCCTACCTAAACGGTGTAATCTCACACAGAGTTCCCCATGATTTACCTTTTGGTACACTGGGAGTAAATCTAATCGGTAGTTTTATTATGGGCGTAGTTATAGCATATTTTATGTACACTACTGTTTTTTCTCTGCATATAAAATCCTTTATATCTACAGGTATTTTAGGTGCACTGACTACATACTCAACATTTGCAATAGAAAGCTTTTTTTTACTTGAAGGCGGTTATATAACACTGGCACTTATAAACATAAGTGTCAATGCTTTTGGAACTATTATAATGGCGGGAAGCGGTTTTTACTTAGTAAAATACTTTTTTAAAGTTTAAAACTTATACACAAAAGTTGTACTTTGCGTAAAATCGTACTTTTTCTTTATTCCCTTTGGTGGTCTTGAATCTCTATCATATGAAGCACTAAACTTAAGATATAACTGCTCATATACCTGTAATGTCAATTCAAGTTGATTTGTTAATACATAATCATTGAACTCATCTATAATAGGCTGATAATAAAGTGTATATGCAAGTGATGATTTTTTTGAAAAGTTTATAGCATAAGCAAGATACGTATTTACTCTTACTTCACTCTCATCGGGATCTATAGCGGGGTTTGTATATCTTATGTCTTCATAAAAAGCACCAAGACCGTAGTAACCTTTTCCACCTATGGGCGTATTAAATATTTTAAATCTAAGACCTGCACCTGCTAGTCTTCTATACTCAATAGCCTTAAACTTATCCTCTTGAGTTTGCAAAAAAGCTTCATATCTTATAGTCTCTTGTGTAAGTTTATGTATATATCTTAGATGCGCATAGATTTTATTTGTATCTTCAACATTATTAGCCTCTCCGTATTCTCCGGATATTTCCAACCATGTTAGATAACTGGCATTGCTGTCATACATAACTTTTATGTCACCTTTATATGAGTCCTTATCTGTATTTCCTCGTTTCGTTTCAAGTCCGATTTCAATCCCGCCCGAAACTCCCTTTTGCTCACCAATCTCTACAGGCTGTATTGAAACCAACGCCATAAGTTGACTTGTAAAGATTAGTAAAAGTGTAATCAGTTTTATTTTCATTTTTTTCCTTTTTATATTTGTATAATATCATCGGCACACCATTTTGCCAACTCTAAATCATGGGTTATTAAAAGCATCCCCATTTTGTCCAGATTTTTTATAAGATTATTCATAACTTCAAGTTGTATAACATTATCCAGAGCACTTGTAGGCTCATCCAAAAGTAAAACATCGGGTTTCATCAATACTGCACGAAGTATTGAAGCACGTTGCAACTGTCCGCCAGAGAGTTCATGCGGAAGTTTTAAAAGTAGTTCGTATTCAAGGTTAAGTACATCTAAATGGATTTGTAAATCATCTGTAGATGCTACGTCCTTAATTTGGTTAAGTATAGAGTAACTTGGATGAAAAGAGCTGTAAGGGTCTTGAAATACTTCTGATGCTTTAGCACAACTCACATCTCCGACTAAAGGTTTTAAGTTTCCTAAAATCAACTCAAAAAGTGTACTTTTACCTGCACCGCTTTGTCCTACTATAGCCTTTATTTGACCTTTTTTCAGGGTAAATGAAAGATCTTTAAAAAGTAGCTTATCTTTTGAGTAACCAAAAGAGAGTTTATTTACTTCAATAAGATTTTTCTCCAAAAGATTAGCCCTTAACTTTTATTAAATGCCAGATATATTTTAGATAGTTTTTTGTAAAGGTCATCCGGTTTTATATCACTGTCATCTTCCCAGATTTTTTTCATAATTACATTATCTTCATCGCCGTTCCACACTTTTACATATGTACCCTCTTTATATCCGTGATCTTGACGAAACTGATTTAAAATATTTTTTCCTACGTACAATCTATATAATGTACTTAAATCCAATCCGCTCATAAGGACTAAATCAAAAAATTCCGATATTAATAAATCTAGATCTAGTTCATCTTTTGAGAGCACTATCGACATAATACTCTCAACTTTAGATATAACTTCATCTTGGGCTGCAAAAAGGTCATGGGAAGTATCTATTTTTTTAAAACTAGGCATATTTGAGATATTTATCCCCAAATCTTCAACACCGCCACGCATATTAAGGGCGTAGTTCTCTATAGCTAAAGAGATAATAAAATGCCATACATCGACAACTTCGATTTGTAGGTTATCCCAATCCGGCTGTGCATCTATATTTTTCCAGTGTTTCCATGAGAAGCTGTCTATCATCTCGGCACACTCCATATAGATGCATCTCTTCCAGTTAATAACTTTACCGTTCTTAGTAACACCTTTTGTCCAGTTTTCACCGTTTGTAGAATCGTTTAGTTGATTCTGAAGTTGTAACATAATTAATATCTTATCCATAAACATATGCCCTTTAAATTTAGTAAAATAATTGTATCTAAATATGATAAAATTTCGGTTATGAAAAGAATCAACTGTAGAAGATGTATATATTATTTTGTAACTTGGCAGGCCGGTAAACCTCATGGATGCAGGGCATACGGATTTAAATCACAACAGTTACCATCAATAGTAGTATTTCAAAGCTCAGGAAGCGACTGTTCACAGTTTATACAAAAGAAACCCGCAAAAAGTTCTTAGTCTCTCTCCCAAATAAATTTTTTACCAAAACCCAAAGTGTTATCCGTAAATTTAAAGTAATTTGCTTTTATTTTCCACAACTTTGGATTCATAGTCAAAGCATATGGAAAAGCTTTAAAGTAGAGTTTTTTTAAGTCGTTATCTTCCAAAACCTCAAATTCACCGCGAAACTGCAGACCTTGAATTTTACCGACTTTTTTTGTTTCAAGAACAACAGAACCTGCTACTTGTTTGTTTTTTAAAATATGTTGAATATGCGTAGTATCTTCACTGCTTGCAACTACAAAAGTCGAACTGTTTTTTTCATATGCATAAAAAAGACTACAAACACTTAACTCATTTTTATAAGATGTAGCAAGACTAAGAACATGATGCTCATCTAAAAACGATTCTATTTTTTTTAAAGACAATTAAACGGCTTTAAAAAGATAAGATTCTAAACCTTCAGGAGAGGTTATATCTCTTTTATCTAACATCATCTTTGTGGTTTCATCACCTGCCAATGTATCGTATATATCAAATACACTGTAAAGATTATAATAACTTTTTAAAAAGTCAAGCATCATTAAAAAATTATCTTGTTCTTTTGTGCTTGAAGCACGATATGATTTGAATTCTCCCCAATCTATATTTCTAACCATTTATTTTCCTATTTTTAAGTGCAGATTCCAACTGCTGAATAACCTTTGACATTTTATCAGACGAGAGAGCAAAATTCAAGCGCATAAAGCCACTTCCTGCCTTTCCAAAAGCAATTCCCGCATTTAACCCGAGTTTTGCATTTTTTATAAAAAAATCTCTTAATTCTTTATCTCTTAAACCCATACCTCTACAATCAAGCCAGGCTAAATATGTAGCTTCAATAGGTGTTATTTTTATAAACTGAGGATATTTATCGCATAATTTTTTTAAAAGAGTATAGTTGTTACGCAGATGCTCTTTTAATTTACTTAACCATACATCTCCGTTTTTATATGCAGCTTCAAATGCCACATGAGAGAGTGATGCACCCTGGGCAAAATGTACTTTAGAATATGCTTTTAAAAATCTATCTCTAAGCTCCTCATTTGCAATAGCTACCGTACTTATTGCAAATCCCGCCATATTAAATGTTTTTCCGACTCCAAAGGTACTAACCGTAATATCTTTTGCTTTTTTGCTTATAGATGCAAACGGGATATGCTTGTTTGGAGCATATACCAAATCTGAGTGTATCTCATCTGAAAAAATTACAATATTGTGTTTAAGACATATCTCTAAAAGAGATTCTAACTCATCCCTCTTCCATACACGTCCAACGGGATTGTGAGGGGAACACAATAAAATCATCTTTGTTTTTTCATCTATTTGTGATTCTAAATCATCCAAATCAAAAGTATATATTCCATTCTCTTGAAGCTTTAAAGGATTAACTAAAACTTTTCTATCCAGCTGTGTTACAGATTTAAAAAAAGGCGGATACACAGGTGTTTGAACTATAATCTTATCCCCTACTTTGCTAAAAGCTTCTATTGCAGTATGCATAGATGCAACAACAGAGTGAGAGTACAGCATATCAACTACTTCGTACTTAATTCCATGATGTCTATAAAGCCAGTCTATTTGAGCTTCATATGCACTCTCTGGCATATCTTCATAACCAAATACGGGATGATTTAGCCTTTTTTTTATAGCATCTGTGACAAAATCCGGTGTATCTATATCCATATCCGCAACCCATACGGGTTCTACGTCTTCAGTCCCAAAAAGCTTCTCTCTTAGTTTATATTTTTCTGCATTAGTATCTTTTCTGCAAGCTGACTTTTTAAAGCTATAACTCACTTTTTTCTCCAGATGCTAGCCTCTGCTACGGTATGCTGGAACTTCCTGTTAGTCTCTTTTATAACAAACTCTATATCTTTTACTTCTAAAAGCTCAAACTCGTCATCTAAAATCTCTTTTATCCCATCAAGTGTGTAACACTCTTTACCAAAAGAGTCTTTAAATCCGCCTAGCCATAACTCTTTAGTAGTTGATTCTTCCTGCCAAGTGTAAGGTGAAGTAAGCATTAAAACTCCGCCTTGATTTATACGCTGTTTTATAGATTTTAAAAAAAGTCTTGGATTATATAAACGGTCTATTAGGTTTTTTGCAAGTACCAAATCATAGCCTGTAAAATTCGGCTTGATATTACATGCATCTCCTTGCCAAAAAGTGACTTTTTCTTCAAAGCCTTTATAGCCTAAATCTTCAAGAGTTACTTTTTTGTGTTCATACAAATCGCCTTCTGTTTTTGACTTCCAAGCTATATAACCCTCTTTTTTCAGCTTTGTACCCACGCCTACAAAACGAGCAGAAAAATCAATCCCTTCCACCTCATCAAAAAACTTTGTCAATTCAAAACTTGCCCTACCCGTTGCACAGCCTATATCGAGTGCTTTTTTAGATTTTGTCATATATTTAATAACATTTTCGACACAAGATGTTGCAAAGTTTTTTATGCCAAAGTTTTCATCGCCGTATTGAAATTCACAATACTGAGAGACTAAATCATCACTCTCGTAAATATTTTCTTTTTTTGAATCATCTGCTTGAGTCTCCACGTATCTAAAACCTGCATGTTGGTAAAAATGCCTTCTAAAAGCGTAACGTGATTTTTTCATTATCAAGTTTCCACTGCTTGCCCAAGACGAACCTAAAATAAGTGCGTGTTTTTCATCATATGTAGGTGTTGTAAAATCATCATATGCCTTGTGTACCTCAAATCCTTCAAACGGCCTTATAGGTGTACGTGAATGTTGCCATACATTTCCCACTACATCATAGATGCTCCCGTTATTAGCTTTAAATTCATTGATGCTTACAGATACACTGCTTGAGACTCCAAAGTTATGGTTTGCTTTTAACTCACTCTGTATATCATCTACACCTGCATACTGGCAGATAGCTTCATATTCGGCTTCACTCGGCAGTGTGTATTTAATTTTATCTTTTTGAGATTTGTATCTGCAAAATGCCATAGCTTCCAGGTTGTTTACCTCAACTGGCCAAGAAAGAGGCATCTTAACTTTTTTTGTAAGGGTACGGAAACTAAAACCTTCTTGCTCTTTTATCCAAAAAGGTGGATGTTTTGCCCCTGTGATTTTTAAAAACTTTTTACCCTCATCACACCAGTACTCTTCTCTTTCATAACCGTCCTCTTGTACGAACTCCATAAACTCATTGTTGGAAACTAGATACTTGGATGCTTTAAACTCTTTTACATCCTCTTTATAAATACCGTATTCATTATCCCAGCCATAGTATTTATCATCTCTGTCTTTTCCAAGATTAACACTTGTTTTTGGAATACTTACAAGTGAGTTTGAGACTACATTTTTACACTCTTTACATATTTTAAAGTCATCTACATTTTTAATAAACTCTAAAGGCATCTGACGATGCAATACGCTTGATGTCTCTATATGGATGCGTTCATGTTCAATTGCCATAAGTATTATCCACATATCACTATCCCAAGTAATAGGAAGCTTAAAATCCATTTCACTGATTAGTTTATCGACTAATTCCCTTACTTTACTTCTATACTCTTTTACCTCTGAGACTTGGGGCCATTTATATCTGGCTTCATCCATATCATCCCATTCCATCTCATCTACGCCCACGGCAAAAATAGACTCAAAATCAGGATTTATCCGTTTATCTATTATCTTCATATTTATAAGTTTATTTATAAAAAAAGTAGCAGTATGACCAAAGTAAAAAATCATTGGATGACGAGTCGGTTCACTCTTTTTATAAAAGACGCTATCATCCTTTAAAACTTCAAACATCTTCTCATAAAGACTATACGTATTATGAAAATACGCAAGTATCTCTTCTCTCTTTTTTTCTATATCTGTGCCCTGCAATGTTAGTGGATATATACTTAACTTACTCAAAACAAACCCTTTTTCGGTACAATTAATAATGTCATTATATCAAACTAAATTTTTCTTCACATCAAGAGAAGACGGTAACCTAGCATTTCATGTCAATGATGATAAGAATAGTGTAATAAACAATCATAAACACTTAGCTAAAAAACATAATTATGATTTTAATAAACTCGTTCATATGAAACAAATTCACTCCGATATCGTACATATTGTAGATAAAGATAATAACTTTAACAATCCACCCGAGTGCGATGCACTTATAACAGATAAGAAAAACATCCCTCTTATGGTTATGGTAGCAGATTGTAGCCCTCTACTTTTTTATGATGAGATAAGAGGAGTTATAGCAGCGGTTCATGCAGGACGTCAGGGTGCTTTTAAAAATATAGTTAAAAACGTACTGGATGTTTTTGTTAAAAACTATGCCTCGGATATAAAAAATATAAAAGTTCATATAGGTGCGAGCATCTGTCAAAACTGTTATGAAGTCGGAAGTGAGATAGATGCTGAAGCAAAAGAACTAGGGTTTGATTATGCCGTAAAAATAATAGACGACTTTTTTTATTTGGATGTAAATAAAATAATTTTAAAACAGCTAAGTGATTATGGGGTTTTGGATGAAAATATCAAACTTTTAGATGAGTGTAGTTCATGCAATGACAAAAACTACTACTCATATAGACGTGATGGACAAACGGGAAGGTTTGCCGGAGTAATTATTTTAAATTAGCCTTTAATCTTTTTGGCTAATTGTTCAGGTAATATACCAAGTGACTCTTCAACAAGTTTTGTATTTCCGTGAGTTATGAATTTATCAGCATACTCAAAACTCTCTAGCTCTACATCTTGTATTTTCTCATCGGATAAAAATTCTAAAATTGCAGAACCTACACCGCCCGCTTTTGAGCTGTCTGAGAAAACATACCATTTTTTATGTTTAGTGCTTAAATCTCTAAGCATCTCAGCATCCAGTGGTTTTACAAAACGTAAATCCAAGATGCTGACATCTTCATCCATAAGTTTAGCCGTTTCATATGCACGTCCTACTCCCCCGCCGTAACCTATAAAGAGCTTATCTCCTTTTGATGAACGCAACAGTTGCGATTTAGCAAGTTTAAACTCTTCAGACTCAGGAAGGTCTGTTTCTACAAACGAACCTCTTGGATATCTCAATGAACACGGATACTCATAAGAGGCCGCAAAAGCCATAGCCTGATGAAAACTTTTCTCATCCCTAGGAGCAAAAAGCGTCATATTTGGAACTGCACGTAGATACGATATATCAAAAACACCCTGATGCGTCTCACCGTCTTCACCCACTATACCTGCACGATCAAGTGCAAATACAACAGGAAGATTCATTAAACAGGTATCGTGTATAACTTGATCGTATCCACGTTGTAAAAATGTAGAATATATCGTACAAAAAGGTTTAAAACCCTCTTTTGCAAGAGCCGCCATTGATGTTACGGCATGTTGTTCCGCAATTGCTACATCCCAAAATCTGTTTGGATAAGCTTCTATAAGTTCACTAAGCCCCGTTCCACTCGGCATAGCGGCAGTTGCCCCGACTATCTTTTCGTTTTGTTTTGCCAGATGCATTAATGATTCTGTATATATCTGAGTTGCAGATTTTGAAGATGATTTTTTAGATGAAGCTCCGTTTTCAATATCAAAGGGTCCAACTCCGTGCCACTTCTCCTCTTTACCCTCAGCTATCTCATAACCTTTGCCCTTTAGAGTTTGAGCATGAACAATTACGGGTTTGTTCAGTTTTTTAGCAAGTTCAAGTGTTTCAATTAATGATTTTAAATCATGTCCGTCAACAGGCCCTATATAGTCTATTCCCATCTCTTCAAACATAATACCAGGAGTTATAAGCTTTAAGGATTCTTCCATCCTTTTAGCCATATATCTAGCACCGTCTCCAAAATTATCTACAAAACTTTCCGTATTTTTTTTAAATCTTTGGTAAAAAGGGCTTGCCATTGCCGATGAGAGCATCTTTGATATTGCACCTATGGGTTTTGCTATACTCATCTCATTATCGTTTAGTATGATAACCATAGGATATTTTCTGTCACCAAGCTCATTTAAAGCCTCATAAACCATACCTGCAGTCATAGAACCGTCACCTATCATAACTACCGGAATACGGCTGTCAGTTTCACCTTTAAGTGCGATGCCTTTAGCCGCACCTACGCCTAAAGAGATTGATGTGGAACTGTGTCCTGCGACAAAATAATCATCATCGCTCTCACTAGGTTTCGTATAGCCGCTTAAACCGCCGAATGTTCTAAGACTCTCAAACTCATCCCATCGTCCTGTAACAAGTTTATGTGCATATGATTGATGCGATACGTCAAATATAAACGGATCTTTATTGCTATCAAAAACCTTGTGCATAGCTACTATCAATTCTGTCGCACCTAGTGTTGAGCTAAGATGCCCGCCGTTTTTGCTTACTACGTCTAAAATTCTTTCTCTTATATCATTACAAACAGTTTCTAATTCTTTAATATTTTTTGATTTTATATCCATATATATTACTCGCTTAACGCTGCCCTCTTTACTCTTTCAAATCTTTTTTTAATCTGTGCATCTATATTACCTGCATCGCTTAAAACAACAACACCGCCTTCACTTACGGCATTATCAGCTAATACTTCTATTCGTTCGTCTGAACCGACTGCTTCAGAAATAGCTCCATGATTTTTAGGATTTACTTTTAGTTTTACTTTTGAAGCACTTTGCAACTCGTTTATCAATTCTTCTGAGAGTACTTTAGCTATCTCGTTAGAATTGTCCGAGAGTTCAATAGAGATAACCTCTTTAGCTATATCACAGGCTGCCTCAAGTAAAGAACTTTTTATACCTTCCAATGCAGACTCAAACTCCTTTGCACTTTGTCCCAAAGTCTCTACCGAAGCTATAAACTGATTTAAACTATTTGCCACATTATTATCTTGGTTTTTTTTAGCTTGTTCCAGTCCTTCTTCAACACCTTTTTCAAATGCTTCGTCTTTTACTTTTTGAAGTTCTAACTTATGCTCGTCACTCATATTTTCTAACTTCATTTGCAGCTTAATAAAGTTAGAGCTCATCTCATCTGTCTTTTTCATTAAAGATTCAATAAGTGAATCTTTTGAATTAGTACTTAAAGAACTTGAGTCAACGTTTTGTATTTCTTGTTTCTCTTGGGTTTTAGACTCTGCAGAAGTCTCTTGCAAAGAGCTAGTACCAACTTGTTCTTTATTCTCTTCATTACTACCTACATTCATAGAGAATACTTTAAATTTATATTTATCCATAGTATGCTTTGATAATTTATTTTCAGAAATAACTTTAGCCAAGGTTTACTCCACCATCTCTTCATTGTTACCAATCTGAATAGTTCCTGTTTCGGCAAGTCCGTTAACCGTTTCAACAATTTTACGTTGAGCACCTTCAACATCTTTCATTTTAACAGCACCAAGGAACTGCATCTCTTCTAGGAATGCTTCTTGAGCACGCTCACTCATTGCAGACATAAATTTCTCTTTAAGCTCTTCAGGAGCCGATTTAAGTGCAAGCATAAGTTCTTTTTTATCAACCGCTTTAAGAATTTCGGTAATAGCACCCTTATCAAGAGTAGATATATCTTCAAAAGTAAACATCATCTCTTTAATCATAGATGCAAGTTCTTCATCTTGCTGTTCAATTTGAGATAGAGTAGCTTTAGAACTCTTAGCACCGAGACGGTTAAAGATATCTGCAACTGCACGCGGTCCACCAACTTCGACTTTGTAAGATGCAAGAGATTCAAGTTTGGATTCAAGCACAGCAGAAACTCTTTTAATAACCGATGGAGAGATATCTCCGAGTTTTGCCATCCTCATAGATACTTCACTTCTTAACTCATCCGGAAAAAAGCTTAAAGTATCTGCAGCTTCGGTTGAATCCATATGTGCCAAAATAAGGGCAATCGTTTGTGGATGCTCGTTTATAATAAAGTCAGAAAGCTGTTGAGGCTTGATTTTTGAAAGATAAGAAAAGTTTTGAGATTCCTGCATAGATTTTGAGAGTTTTTCCAAAACTCTCTTTGCTTCATCAGGTCCTAAAGTTCTATATAAAAGTTCTCTTGCATATTCTAAACCACCGCTTGTTATGTATTGCCCGGACTGAAAGATTGCATAAAATTCTTCTAAAATTGCAGTTGCCACCCCACGATCTACCGACTTATCTCTTGCAATATATTTTGATACCTCCGTAATACTATCGACATTCATACTCGTAAAAAGTGTTGCAGTTGTTTCTTCCCCAAGTTGCAATAAAAGGATAGCTATCTTTTCAGCTATACTCATTTCATCAAACTGTGCCTGCTGTACTTGATTTAGATTCATTTGCTATCCCCTTGATGGTTCTTTCATATCGGCCAAAGTCTGTTCTTCGGTCAGCAATGTTTGAAGAAGAGCCGCAATCTGTTCAGGTTCATCCTCTGCCATAATTTTTACTTTTTCAAGCAGTACGTCATATTTGAGTTCGTCTTCATTGAAGTTCTCTCCGACACCAAGTTGGTCTTCAACTTTTTTACGCATTGCTTGAACTTTTTCAACAAGATCTTCTTCTTCATCGTCTTCTATATCAAGATTAGGTTTGTCAAGTTCCTCTTCCTCTTTTGTTATCTCAAGCATACGCTCTGCAAACGGAGAGATAACTTTTTTGTAAAGTATAAGAAGCAATAAAAGAACAAACAGATATTTGAACAGTCCTGAAAAAGGAGCAAGATAAGTTTGTGAGAACTCCATAAACTTACTGATCTCATCAACTTTAACAATACCTTTTGTACGTTTAAACTGCAAGTTTTGAACGGTTATAACATCACCCCTGTTTTCATCTATACCTATTGAGCGTGATACAAGAGAAGATAGTGCTTCTAAATCTGTTTGAGATAAAGGCTCGTATTCTTTTTCATCTGTTTCTTTGCCTTCCTCGTCAAATTTGTTTTTATATCTTCCATCTACTATAACTGCTGCCGTAATACGCTTGATTCTGGCAAACTGACTTTTTGTAGTTGAAACTGTTTTACCGACTTCATAATTCGTAGTACCCGTATTTTTAGAATATTTTTCGGTAACGTTGTTGCTTTTTAAGCCCTCAACAGGTCCAATATTACTTACGGTTCCAGGTACGCCTCCGACTTCCGGAGGAGTTGAACCTTCACGTGATTCTTCACTTACTTGTTCGCTTCTTACTACGTTTTCAGGGTCAAATGTTTCACTCGTAGAATTTTTTATAGAGAAATCAAACTCTATCGTGACTTGTGCACGAACTTTTTGCTCCCCTCCGACAAAAGGCGATATAACTTCTATAATTTTCTTTTGTTTTTTCTTCTCTTCTTTATTTTTAAATTTTTGTTGAACTTGAGAGAGTTCACTCATTTGAGCCATTTCGTCTTCATCGCCCAAAGTTTCACCGTCACTATCGACAAGCATAACATTATCGCTTGTTAGTTTTGGAACTGCAGATGCAACAAGGTTTTTTATACCGCGTATCTGCTTAGGGGAGAGTCTTCTGTCTTCAACAATACTTACCATAACCGAAGCCGTCGGATCAATCTGCTTTTCAATAAATAAAGAATCTTTTGGAAGGGCTAAAGATACTGCGGCACTCTCAATCGGAGCTAATGCTTCAATAGTACGAGAGAGTTCACCTTCTAAGGCACGCATATATTTTACGTTTTGGTCAAAACTCGTAGCACCGAACTCTTGCTCGTTAAAAAGTTCAAAACCGACACCGTTATCTTTTGGAATACCCATGGATGCAATAGATATTCTTTGTTTATAAACGACACCTTTTGGCACCTTTATAACATTTTTATCTTCAAGTTTATAAGGGATATTTTCTTTTTCAAGTTGTTCAATAACTTTTGCAGCATCAGAGGAGCTTAATTTATCAAAAAGGACTTCGTATTTACTGTCTTTTGTACTTTTGGAAGTATATACCACTAAAAAAATTAAAAATGCAACTATACCTATAATAGCTGCTGCAATAATCATTTTTTGCTGCTTTGTCAACTTCGCATATAAAACAACTAACTGTGAAAAAAGTGCACTAAAATCCATCAACTTCCCATTATTTTATAAATATTCTACAAGTAACTCAAAGAATTTACTGTTTTGTTCGGGTTTACCGACAGTTACCCTGATAGCATTCATCCCGTATCCGCTCAAATCCCTAACAATCATTCCACGCTTAAGAAGTGCATCTGCTATTTTGCTTGAGTTTTTTGGCTTTTCAAAACATAAAGTTACAAAGTTTGTATAGCTCTCAATTATATCTATTTTTTGCTCATTTGCGAAATTTTTATACCGTTTCATCTCGTTAAAATTCATTTCAATACTATTTTTAACAAACTCTTCATCTTCAAGTGCAACTGATGCAGCTTCTAGTGATAAGGTAGTTATATTAAAGGGTGGGCGAAGCTTATATAACTGTTTTATTATATCTAATCTTGCAATTCCATAACCTACACGCATACCGCCAAGACCGTACGCTTTTGAGAAGGTTCCCAAATAAAGGACATTGTCAAACTTATCAATCAACTCTTTTGGTTCAATTGCTTTAGAAGCATCTTTTGCTTTTGCATACTCCATATAAGCACCATCAACTATAACAAGAGTATCGGAATCTATCTTTGAAATAAACTCAAATATCTCTTTTGCATCGCTAGCATCTCCTGTAGGATTATTAGGTGTACATAAAAAAATTATTTCAGGTTTGTGTTCTTTGTAAAGTGTATAAAACTGCTCTAAATCATGTGTATCCGTTGAAGTTGTTTTTATTATTTCACATCCGACGTGTTTTGCATAGACTTCATACATAGCAAATGTTACACCGTTTGTAAGTATTTTACTTTCCTTATTTGTCTTAGCATATACGGCAAGTTCAATTACCTGATCGCTTCCTGAACCGATAATAATATTCTCATCATCCATACCAAAACGGCGTGAGAGTCCGGCTTTTAATTTCATCATAGAATCATCAGGATAAAGCGCCATATTTGCAACTATGTTTTTTACGGCATCTTGAACTTTTAGAGAACATCCGTTAGGATTTTCATTTGAAGCAAGCTTTACTACATCTTTAGGATCTATCCCAAACTCACGAACTACCAACTCTATAGGTTTTCCGCCCTCATACGTTTTAATATTTTCAATATGTTTATTAAATTTCATTATCACCCTTTACATAACTTCCAAGCCATGTTATCTCTCCGTCATGTTTTTTTATAATTTCTTGAACCCTAGGTTCATCTATATGTCCGTAAAAATCTATAAAAAACCAATACCCAAATCCTTCTTTATCTTTTGAAGGACGCGATTCTATTTTAGACATATTTATATTTGCATCATCAAAGTCCTGTAGAAAATGAACAAGTGAACCGGCTTTAACGGCATCTTTTAGTTGGACAAAAATAGATGTTTTATCATTTTCGCTCATTGCATTTTTAAAATCACTTAAAATTACAAATCTTGTAGAACTTCCTATGTTATCTTCTACATCGTTAAAAAGTATAGGTACTCCGTAAAGTTTTGCAGCTATATGGGAACAAATAGCTGCAGAATTTGGCTCAGCACTAGCTAATATTGCAGCTTTTGCGGTACTCTCAACAGGTATTAATTCAGCATCCGAGAGTCCATGTTCATTTAAAAATTCTCGACACTGCCCAAAACCTTTATCTTTGGAGTATATCTTTTTAATATCTTTTAACTCTTTAGATTTTGTCGCAAAGGACATATGTATCGGCATATAAAGTTCCGCTACTATTTTTACAGATGATTTTGCCAATAAATCAAGTGTTTCACCGACTATTCCATCACGTGAATTCTCAATTGGCACTACACCGAATTTTGCACGTTTTGCTTCCAAAGTTTTAAAAACCGAATATATAGAACTAAGTGACATATAATCACTCATAGCACCGAAACGACTCTCTGCAGCTTGATGGGTAAAACTACCTTCAGGTCCCAGATATGCTATGCGTTCAGGTAGTTCAAGGTTACGTGATACTGCAAAAAGCTCTAAAAACATAGCTTCAATTGCAGCTTTATTTAATAAACCTCCGTCATTTTTACTCTTAAGTGCCAAACGTTCTATAATAGCTTTTTCACGTTCAGGTCTGTATATAGCACCGCCACTCTCATGTTTTATCTCGCCTACACGTTCAACTACTTTCATACGTTCATTTAAAATATCTAAAAGTTTGTCATCCAACTCATCGATTTTTACACGACAATCATCAAGGGTTTTCATTTTATCTTCTCCAATATCTCAGCCATATCTGCATATATCTCATCCGGCTTTAGATTTTCTTGCAAAAATGGAACTATTTCATCTGCTGTTCTATATTTTCCACTAGTTACAAATACAGACTTCATCCCAAGCTCTTTTGCACCGCCTAAATCACCTTTAACGTCATCGCTTATCATAGTTATATCTGAATATTTGGCTGTAGAATTTTGTTTACGAAGAGCACTTAAACCCTCTTCATAAAAAGCTAAACTCGGTTTTCCTATCACCTCGTAACTTACACTTGTAGCAAATTCTAAAAGTTTTAAAACAGCACCCACACCTGGATAACGTTTGCCATTTTTAGCATAGATTGAAGTCTCATGCATCCCAACAAGTTTTGCTCCTGAGAGTAAAAAGTCTATCATTTGGGCAAATTCTTCAGAGTTAAAATCTTCTTTTATAGCCACCAATACTGTCTTAGGATTTTCGTAATTAAATTTGTATCCCATTTTTTGCAAAGTTTCTAAAAACTGTTCTGCTCCATAAGCTGCTACAGAGTCTTTTTCTACACGTGATTCAAGTAGCATCAAAGGATCAAGATATTTATCAAATGAAAAATTAAAACCACTCTCATTTAAAAAGTTATAAAAATCTGATGAAGCTTTTTTAGTGTTGTTTGTAACAACCATATACGGGATTTTTTTATTATTTAAAAAATCAATAAATTCTATGCTTCCATTGATTGGGCTTTTATCTTCATCGCTTATTAAAGTACCTTGAACATCTATGAAATACAAACTATTATCCTAAAAGGTCTTTTTCTAATGCTATCAAGTCTTCATAAGTCTCACGTTTACGAATAAGCCTAACTTCACCGCCTTTTACGGCAACTTCGGCACTTCTGTTTCTAGTGTTGTAATTACTCCCCATACCAAAACCGTACGCACCTGCAGAGTGAACGACAAGAAGATCGTTATGTTCTAGCATCGGTAACTCACAGTCTTTTGCAAAAAAGTCCGAACTCTCACATACGGGTCCTACAACATCAGCTTTGCTTACTTCACCGTCATTATCCGTAATCGCTTCAATTCTATGATAAGCATTATACAAACTCGGACGAGCCAAGTCATTCATAGCTCCGTCAACCACTACAAATCGTTTCTCGCCGTTTTGTTTCTCATAAAGTACTTTTGTTAAAAAATACCCTGCATTTCCGGTTAAAAATCTTCCCGGTTCACAAATAACAGTAATATCTAAACCTTTTAGAGTACCTAAAATTGCCTGTGCATAATCATACGGTTCTATTGTGCTCTCATCATCATACTGGATGCCAAGACCTCCGCCGATATCAAAAAATTTGAGCTCAATATCTATAGCATGCAGGCTTCTTACCATATCTGCAACAATTTCACTTGCTTCATAAATCGGTTTTAGGTCTGTCAGTTGACTTCCGATGTGAAAGTGTATACCAACCGGATCAAGAAACTCAGAGTTTTTTGCTTTAATGTACATACGTTTTGCTACATCTATCTCTACTCCGAATTTGTTATCATGCAATCCTGTAGAGATATAAGGGTGGGTTTTTGGATCAATGTTTGGATTTACTCTAACTGAGATTCTAGATACTTTTCCCAACTCTTTTGCTATAAGTTCAACACGTCCAAGTTCAGCTTCACTCTCTACATTTATGTAAAGGATGTCTGATTCAATCGCTTCACGAATCTCATCGTCATTTTTACCCACACCGCTAAACAAAACTTTATATGGTGCTACACCTGCAGCCAAAGCACGACGAACTTCACCTATAGATACACAGTCGGCTCCGCTTCCCAAATCTGCAAAATGTTTAACGACACTTAGGTTTGAATTTGATTTTACAGCATATGCCATTATACTTTTACGACCGCGAAAAGCTTCTTTTAGTTTTTCATACTGCTTAGTCATGTGGTCTAAATCATACACGTATAGTGGTGTTTTATACTCATTTGCTATTGTCTTAAAATCCATTAATATTATCCCAAATATATTTTTGAGATATTTTATCCAAAAAGTGCTTATTGTTTTGTTATGAAAGTAAAACTACACTTTAATATTTTTAGAGGTCAAGTTATTTATACTTTCTTACTTTGCGTATTTACGCCACTGTTTAACAGATATTATAAAGAGGATAAATACAGGCAAAACTATACCGATTTCTGAGGGAATAGTCTTGTTTTTTGCAAATTCTGAGAGTGTGAACATAATCCCCCATATCATAAGCGTAGCTATTATAGCTCCAAAACTAAATAACGATACATTTAAAAATCTTGCACTAATGGGTACAAAAAAGAAAATTATTATAACTAAAAACGGAGCAAAAAACGGATGAATTATTATTTTGTACAAAGAACCTTTTATAGTATCTATATTCACATTTTCATCTTTTAAAATGAGTAATGCCTCTATAGCATCACCGATAGTAAAATTAACCTTTCCCTCATATACTTGATCTAAAATTTTTGGTTTAAAACCTTCTAATATTTTCAAATCTTCAGTCGTACTAACTTTTATACCCGGAGAATTAAAACTCAAATCATCGGGTTTAACTATGATATCTGCTTTTTTAATGTGCCAAAAACCATCTTCATAAACAGCATTTTTTGCTACAACTACCTCTTTTAAGCTTCCCTTAGTCGCAGTAAACACCCTGATGCCCTCTGCTCGCGATTGAAGAGGAATCATTTTTGAAAAATATACAAATTTTTCTTTATATGAGAAAAACAAATCTCGTGTCGGGCTTAAGTATTCGGAATTGTCTTCAATATTTTTTGCATGTTCATTTGCACGTGAAAAAGAAGAACTAATATGCAACAATATATATATAATTGTGATAATAACCGAGACAACGACAAAAGGTTTTAAAATTTGAACTCTTGAATAACCAAGTGAATAGAATGATACAAGAGCATTGGAACGTATAAGGAGTATCTTTGTAGATATCATTGCAAATATAAGCGATATAGGTAAAAGCATATCTATTGCAAAAAAGCTTTTATATACTAAAAAAATCAAAAGTAAATTTGCCGATTCCAGAGTGTTTACAGACTTTGATGTATATTCAAAAGCAACTGAGAAAAGTACCAATGCAAAAAGAATAATAAAAAAATATTTTAAAAAGTGGTATGAAATATACTTAAAAGCTAACATCAGTATCCTAGTTTATTTGAAGTTATTTTAGCTGAAATTTTTTAATTGTATGTTTAGAACTTACATCTTCAAGCGAATTTCCTAACAAATATTCTATAGCTTCGCAAGCTTGGGAAATCCATTTATCTAAATGTTCTTGTTCCTCAGAATTAAAATCACTTAACACATAAGAGGCTACCTCCCCTTTATGTTCCGGTTTACCGATACCCATACGTACCCTTATATACTCTTTCGTTATATGCGAATCTGTTGATTTTAGTCCATTATGCCCGCCGTGTCCACCTGCTTTTTTAAATCTGAGTGTTCCAAAAGGCAGATCTAAATCATCATGTATTACAACTACGTCTTCAACTTTATAAAATTTTTTTACTTTAGCAACGGAGATGCCTGAGAGGTTCATAAATGTAAGGGGTTTTAATAAAAAATGATTTGAAAATTTAAAAAGCTCTCCATCAAAGTTAGATGAGCTTTGTTTTGTAGCATTTTGACGCTTAATTAGAGCATCTATTACCATAAATCCAATATTATGGCGGGTTTGTTCATAGTTAGCCCCGGGATTTCCAAGACCGACTATGAGCATGATTATTACTTAGCTTTAATCATACTTAGAACTGATACACGACCATCATCAGTGAATTTAACATTTTCAATATCTGCTAAATCACGAATCATAACCGCATCACCAACATCTAAGTTATTAACATTGATATCGATTGTATTTGGTAAAGCTTCGATAGCTGCTTTTACACGTAAACGTGGTTTAGCAACATTTAAAAGACCTTTGTTTTTAAGACCAACCGGAGTACCTACAGGGTTTACTGGAACCATATAGTGTGTAACTACACCCGGTTGTGCTACCATTAAATCAACATGTAACAATTCAGCTGTTAAAGGGTGAGACTCATATGCTTGAACAACAACATTTAATTCTTTTCCGTCAACTTTTACCGGGAATGCAATAGAATCTTTGTTGCGAACAGTACGGATATATTCATTTGATTTAAACGCAGCGTTAACATTGTCTAAACCTTTTCCGTAGATGTTGGCAATTAGATAACCATCACGGCGAAGAGCTTTTACAGCTTTCTTCCCAGTACTCTCTCTAATAATACCTTCTAACATATTAAATCCTTAATAAAAAATGTCTGGAATTTTATCAAAATAAAACTTTAATATGCGTTAAATTATTTTTTATTTTAAATCAAAAATATCATCATCTTGTGTCAAGTCTTCTTTTTTGTACTTATCGGCCTGATTAGTATCGACTTTTCCACTACTTAATCCACTCATTTTAAGTTCTAAGTCAGATGCACTTGTAGCATAATCTTTTGCTTTT
Organism: Sulfurimonas lithotrophica; assembly: GCF_009258225.1. Taxonomy (NCBI): domain Bacteria; kingdom Pseudomonadati; phylum Campylobacterota; class Epsilonproteobacteria; order Campylobacterales; family Sulfurimonadaceae; genus Sulfurimonas; species Sulfurimonas lithotrophica. The sequence goes on along the minus strand of NZ_CP043617.1, from coordinate 521,241 downwards.
TCTTTAGATATAACACCCTCGTTATATAAATCAAGTATAGACTGGTCAAAAGTCTGAGAATGGTACAAATCACGTCCTGCTTCAATCACGTCCGGTATCTCGTTATCACGGTTTTCTAAAATTAGTTTTTCAATGGTAGGCGTACGAACCATTATCTCCATAGCTGCACGACGTCCTGTAGGTTTACCGTCTTTATCTTCAGTCGGGATAAGCCTTTGAGAGATAACTCCTTGAATAACATTTGATAAAGATAATCTAACACGTTGTTGTTCATCAACGGGAAAGTAAGATATTATACGATTAACCGTCTCTTTGGCATCAGTTGTATGTAGAGTTGAGAAAACTAAATGTCCAGTATCTGCAGCATGAAGTGCTAACTCTACAGTTTCACGATCCCTCATCTCACCTACTAATATAATATCAGGATCCTCACGAAGTGCCGCTTTTAACGCCGATTTAAAAGAGAGTGTATCTTTTCCTACAGAGCGTTGATTTACAATGCAGAGTCTGTCTTTATGGGTAAACTCAATCGGATCTTCTATCGTAATAATATGTTTATATTTTGTTCTGTTGATCAAGTCAATTATAGATGCAAGAGTAGTTGACTTACCGGAACCCGTAACACCCGTTACAAGAACAAGACCTCTTTCTTTATTTGCAAAGGAACTCACTATAGAAGGCATTCCTAAATCTTTTAGAGGAGGGATTTCTGTCGGAATTATCCTAAAAACAGCAGAAACTCCGTCTTTTTGGAAAAAAAAGTTTACACGAAAGCTATATTTTTCATTAAATTTATGAACGGTGTCATATTCTTTTTGCTTGGTGAATTTCATATAATCACCTTTAAGTATCTCTTTTGCCAAAGTTCTTGAATCATCCGTTGACATAATCCAACCTGGAAACTGGTGTATCTTACCGTCTTTTCTGGCACGCACCACAGACTTTGCTTTTACGTGTAAATCACTTCCGCCAAATGCAATCATCTTTTTTAGATAATCATTTATCTTATCTCTTAATTTAAAATCATATTGACTAAAATCTATCTCTTCGCTCATAAGTTCTCCAATATATCTTTAAATGCAACTTTAAATGCATCTAAACCGTCTGATATCTGTTTAGCATATACCTCATCCATATTAATACCTACCTCTTTTACCCTAGAAAAATGTTCTTTTATAACATTATCTGAAATAGGGAGTGCATTATCTTTAAGTCCCATTTGAACATACGCTTCAATAGTTTCTATAGGGGCCGTATTTACACTGTTGTAAGCCAATAGATTCTCAATATAATAATGTGGAGGAAGAGAATCGTCTTTTACACCCGTACTTGCAAAAAGTGTACGACATTTTTGAATTCCAAGTTTTTCAACTTCATTATATATATCCGCACTGTTATAAATTCCGCTTAACGCTACATCTACGCCTTTTTGTGCCAGTGTTGCATCTATAGCTCTGTCAACACGACTAACAAATACGCTAATCACGGTATCAACAGCACCTTCTCCTCTTTTAGCTCCTGCTTCAAAAGCTTTGGCACAAGACACGGCTTGTTCCTTTGTAAAAATCAGCGTAGCATTTACGGGGATACCACAAGATACTAACTCTTCCATTGCTATATATCCGGCATCTGTAGCAGGAACTTTTATCATAACGTTTGGACGTGCAATTTCTGCAAAAAGTCTTTTACCTTCAACTATAGTTCCCTCAGCATCATCACAAAGATAAGGGTCAACCTCTATACTTACATATCCGTCATCATCGTTATCATATAAAGGTCTTAATATATCTGCAGCTTTTTTTATATCAAATATCGCTACAGCCTCATATTTTTGTTTTGGACTAAGTTCGCTTAATGTAGCTACTTGTTCTTTATAAGCAGGTGAGTTTAAAATAGCGTTTTTAAATATTGCTGGATTTGATGTGGCACCGTTTATTGTTTTTGATTCTATCAGTTCTCTAAAGCCTTTATCTAAAAAATCCCTCTCTATAAAATCAGCCCAAAGGGAAAATTTTAAGTCTTCTATATACATATAAACAGTCCTATTTTTTTATTAAATTATAACCCATTTTTTTTAAATCAAAATAATAAGATACATATTTTAACAAAAATATATGTATTAGACTTAATATAATAATTATCTCATTTTCAACATAAATATAATAATTGTAAATATCAAAATATAAAAAAAACTCAAAGATTTCATTGCTAAAAAAGTTTGCAGATATATAAATAATTGTTACATAAATAAAAACCTGATGGATTTTTACTTTAAAACTACAAAAATATACAAAGAAAAAAAGTAGTATAAAATAAAATACGTAAGATGTTGAAGCAAATATCTCTATAAGTATAAAGTTACAAACGGCAATAAAAAAACTTATAAACATGATCTAAAAATTTACGTCTTTTTTTATCTTTACTAAGAAGGTAGCTCCGACATCTGAGCTACTTACACTTATTTCACCGTCAAACTGCTTTTGAGCAATAATTTGAGACATATATAGTCCTAAACCGGTACCGTTCTTACCTTTTGTGGAAAAGTACGGTTCAAAAACTTTGTCTATATGTTCTTGGGCTATTCCCTCTCCGGTATCTTTTACATAGATATAAATCATATCATCTACATTTTTAGCACTTATAGTTATTTTTGAGTTTTGAGTATCTTTATTTATAAGTGCATCTATTGCATTATTTATAAGGTTTAATATAATTTGGATTAGTTCATTTTCATATGTAACCGATTCAATATCAGTCTCTTTATTTATAAGCATCTCTATATTATTCCTATTGGCTCTTGGTTTTGCAAAGTTTACGGCTTTTTTTAAAACTTCGTGAATTTCAACTTTTGATTTTATTTTATTTGGATGGAAGTATGTTTGAAAATCATTAATAGTTTCAGATAGATATACCAAGGTACTGCTAATCTCATTGAGTGTGCTGTCAAGTTTTTGAGAGCTTATTTCATTTCCTAACATTTTGCCAAACTGCAGATTTGAGATTAAAAGTGTTACGGTTGAGAGAGGTTGTCTCCACTGATGGGCTATCATACTCATCATTTCTCCCATGACGGCTTGCTTAGACTGGGTTGAGAGCATCTTGTCTTTTTTTAAAAGTTCGTTATACCTTTTCTCAAGTACAACTCGTTGCTGCATAATCACTTCTCTTGCATCCATCATTTTTCTCTGATAAAAATAAGTAATCAGACTAACTAACACAAGAACAAAAATTATATATATCGTTTGGTATGAGCTAATTGATATTTTAAAAAAAGGTTGAAAATTTGCAAAAATAAGTAAAAAAACTACAAAAGAAAGCCAATATTTTGACTTTTGAGGTGTTTGTAAATTCAAAATAATTAAAGGGTATGTAAAAAGCCATACGTGTTTCATATCTTCTATAGGGCTAAAAAGTACTAAAAAAACGAAAAAAATACTATATTCAAAAGACAAAATCTCCATTACAGGATTAAAAAATCTTTTTGATTTTCTAATCAGGTATATCATTATAAATCCGCTTAAAATCAAAATAAATTCTATTAATATATAGCCGTCTATACCCCTTATGATATTTCCTAAAATACCAAACAAAAGTCCCAAAATAGAAAGAAGTAAAATGATATTGACAACCTGATACCTGGCTTTGAGTTCTAATTCTGAATCATCAAAACTCATACCGCTTGTATAAAAGTCATTCCATACATTTATCATTAGTTACATATCCTTAAGGTAGATATATTTTATCCAATAGCTCTTTATACTCACTTTTTGAGTCGCTATCGAGTGTTATCCCCCCACCACTTTTATAAACATATCCGTTTTTATTTTTTTCAATAAAGCGTATCATTACACCGCTGTCAAGTGATTCTCCGTCGTAGATTCCAAACACTCCACTGAAAAAACCGCGTTCATAATCTTCAATTGTTTTTATTATATCTAAAGTAGATTTTTTTGGTGTACCGCTTATACTGCCTGCGGGTAAAAGTTTTTTTAAAATATTACCGATATTCTCATGCCATTCATTCTCAAGCTCACCATTTATATGTGAACTAACTTGGAGCAGTTTTTTATCGCCTGCGTCTATAGTTGTGATATAACGAAATTTTTTAACTTTGACATTTTTACTTACCATGCTTAAATCGTTTCTTAAAAGATCAACCACCATAATATGCTCAGCCATCTCTTTTTCATTTGCCAAAATGACGCTTTGTGCCTGAGGTACACTTGCATCAATTGTACCTTTCATTGGAAAAGTACTGATAGTATTATCTTTTATCTGAACAAATTTTTCAGGTGAAAAGCATACAAACTCATCTTTATATCTAAGTTTATAGTGAGCATTTGAGAGTTTAAAAATCTCTTTTAAAGTTAAATCCGTATCTATTTTCGTTTGGGCTGTTAAGTTTAAAAGATATGTATCACCGTTTTTGATCTTTTCTTGCACATAGTCAAATTTTTCTTTGTACTTATCAAAACTTATAAGAGTTTTTTTTAATTCGCTTCTGTGCCTTTGATACTCATAGTTTTCATTTATGCTGTATTCTACATCATGTTTTGAGAGTTCATCAAGCGGTATAACTATCAGCTCTTTTGCTTCAAAATCACTTATAAATAAAAAAGGTATTCTATCTTTTCCTAGAGAGTTTAACTTATCCCACATCATTTATCAATTTTTTAAGAACTGCCATACGCATCAAAACACCGTTACTTACCTGTTCTAGTACCTTGCATCTGTCATCTTCAAGCATAGCATCGCTTATATCGATATTTCTATGAACAGGACCCGGATGCAGAAGTATAATGTCTCTCTCACCTACTAACTCTTCAGTTATACAAAAATCACTCGCATAGTCTTTTAAAGATGCATAACTTTGTGAAGAGTGACGCTCAGTCTGGGTACGCAGACTCATGATAGCATCTACTTCATCTATAACTTCGTTTATATAGTGAGTTGTACGAAGTGATGTTTTTGGTAAAAAGTGCGGAGGTGCTACAAGTATAACTTCCATGCCAAAACGACCTAAAAGTTCTATGTTTGAGTTGGCTACGCGTGAGTTTTTTATATCTCCCACTATTGCTATTTTTTTACCTTCTAAGTCTTTAAAATGATTTTTTAAAGTATATAAATCAAGCAATGCCTGAGTCGGGTGTGCATGAGCACCGTCACCCGCATTTATTATAGAAGCTTTTGTATGGTTTGAGAGTATTTTTGGAACACCTGAATTTTGATGACGAACTATAATAGCATCGGGACCCATTGAATCTAGGTTCATTGCCGTATCGACAAGTGTTTCACCTTTTTTAGTTGAGCTTTTAGCAACATCCAAGTGTACGATTTCAGCACCTAAACGTTTTGCCGCTATCTCAAAAGAGCTTTTTGTACGGGTAGAATTTTCAAAAAACAGAGTGATAATAATTTTATCTTTTAAAATTCTATGAAATTTCCCGTCCGAAAACTTTTTTGCATCTGCTAAAAGTTCTTCTATCTCTTCTTTTGTAAAATCATCAGTTCTAGTCAAATGTTTCAATTTATACCTTGTCTATTTCTCATCAATTTTTATTTTGCAAATTATACAATACATCACAAATTTTGTCTATCTGTTCAGAAACCTTTAAAACTTCAAAACCTATTTTATTAAAGTAAGGTTCACTCACATCTTTAAAACTGCTATCGCTTTCTCTACAGTTAAACGCCACCGTATGTTTAATATCTAAATCATCCAGTACTTTTTTTGAGAGCAAGGTATCATTGATGCATCCAAGTGAACAGTGTGTTACTAGCAAAGCAGAAGCTTTATAATACTTTATTAAATCAACTACCATATTGTTTTCATCAATAGGTACAAGCAATCCACCGGCACCTTCAAAGATAAGTACGTCACATCTATCTTCCAAAAGCTTCACCTTTGCATCTACGGTTTTAAAATCAAATTTTTGTGCATTAGATGCAACAAAGGGAGCAGCAGGAAGTTTATAAGAGATTGGCACGATATCCTCAACTTTAATATCTTCAAACTCAATGTTTAACTCTTGTACTTTTTTTAAAAGCTCATCTCCATCCAAATAGACACCGCCTACTACACCTGTCTCAACGGGTTTTATAACACCAACCCTAAGTCCACGAGATGCAAACTCTCTCAAAAGTAGCTTAGTAGTATAAGTCTTACCGATATCTGTATTTGTAGCAGTAATAAAAATTCTTTTATTCATAGTTATCTCTAATTTGTTATAATCTTGCATTATTTAAAGGTTATTAAAAAATGAACAATTTTGAAGAATATTGTACCCAATTTGTACAAACTATAGGGAATAAAGAGGGCCCTGTAAGTCCTGTTATCACTTCATCTGCATCTTTTGCTTATGGAGATGCAGATACTGCTGAAGGTATTTTTAGCGGGAGTGTAAAAAAACCTCTGTATTCGCGTATGGGCAACCCTACTACTGCAAAACTTGAAAATGTAATGGCAGAGATGGACGGTGGAATCGGTGCCGTAGCAACAAGCAGTGGAATGAGTGCTGTAACTCTTGCAACAATGAGTCTTTTGTCTATGGGGGATGAGATTATATCTATAGGAGGATTATTTGGCGGGACTTATTCACTATTTTCTGAAACACTAACACGATTTGGAATTAAAACACATTTTTTTGATGTTGATGAGCTAGAAGCAATTGAAAATACGATAAACGAAAATACAAAAATAATCTTTTGCGAGAGTGTAGGAAATCCGAACATGAGACTTCCCGATATTAAAAAAATCGCAAATATCGCAAACAAATACGGAGTTGTTTTAATAGTGGATAATACGATAACACCCCTTAGCCTAAAGCCTCTTGAACTCGGTGCAGATATAGTTGTATATTCAACTACTAAAATTATCTCCGGAAATACATCGGCTCTTGGCGGATGTACAGTCTTTCGTGCCATAAATGAAAATGATGATAAGTTTAAAACACAAAAATACAAAGATGTTCATAAGTTTATAAATAAGATGGGTAAAATGGCTCTAATAGCAAATGCAAAAAAAAGAGCACTTAGAGATTTTGGAATGAGTGCATCAGCTCATGCAAGTTATCAAACAATGCTTGGGCTTGAAACATTGACACTTAGAATGGATAGAATTGTTAAAAGTGTTGAAATAGTTGCAAAAGAGTTATCTAAAGCAGGTATAAAAGTAAACCATCCATCTCTAGCATCTAGTGAACAAAATTCTAAATATAAAAAGCTTTTTTCAAAAGGTTGCGGTACACTATTAACTATAGATATGGGTACAAAAGAAGATGCGTTTAGATTTTTAAATAACTCAAAGATTGCTACACTGACGGCAAATATAGGTGATAATCGTACACTTGCGCTTCATATGGCTTCAACTATTTACAGTGATTTTAATGAAGAACAAAAAAAATTCCTAGGAATAACTGAAGGTTTAATACGTATATCTATAGGATTAGAAAATCCACAAGATATTATAGATGATTTTATAAAGGCGGCCGCGTAATGGGTACACATACTGAGCATGAACTATCAAATGAGATTGAAATTAAGTTTCCAAAGAGATATAAAGTTCTTATTTTAAACGATGATTATACATCTATGGAGTTCGTGATAGATATTTTAATGAATGTTTTTCACAAAACTTATGAACAAGCTGAAGCTATTATGCTTGATGTACATAAAAAAGACAAAGGTATTTGTGGCATCTATACTTATGAAATAGCTGAAACAAAAGTATTAACTGTTCATAAACGTGCTAAAGAGCGTAATTTTCCGCTAAAATGTATTATAGAGGAGGAATAGAATGATAAGTTCAAATCTAAATACAGTTATACAAAACTCGATTATATTTGCAAAAGAATTAAGACATGAGTATTTGACCATAGAACACTTGTTCTATGAGATTTTAGCTTCGGATGAGGGTATGTATATCATTCTCGCCTGCGGTGGAGATGTAGAGAAGATGCGTTCACTTTTAAAAATATATATCACTACAAATATTGACCCTCTTCCACAAAATATTAATATAGAACCGTATGAGAGTGCAGCTCTCTCACGCGTAGTTGATTCGATGGTTAGACACATTCAAAGTGCAGGTCAAAACTCTGCAGATATAGGTGATATGATAGCAGCGCTTTTTGAAGAGAAAAATACTTTTACACATACACTGCTCGAAGAATATAATATATCAAAACTGGATATTTTAGAAATAATCTCCCATACTAATGTAAAAGAAGATATAAAAGAAGCCGAAGAAGGTTTTCTAAGCAAATACTCAATCGATTTGTTACAAAAAGCCAAGGAAGGTAAAATTGATCCCGTAATTGGACGTAAAAACGAGATTGAGAGAGTTACACAGATACTTTGCAGAAGGAAAAAAAACAACCCGATACTTGTAGGCGAGGCAGGTGTTGGTAAAACTGCAATAGCTGAAGGTCTGGCTTTAAATATAGTTGCCGGCAAAGTTCCTGATATTATAAAAGAAGCTGACCTGTTTGCACTTGATCTAAGTGCAATGCTTGCAGGTACAAAATACAGAGGTGATTTTGAAAAACGCCTAAAAGGTGTTATGGATGAGTTAAAATCGAATCCAAATGCCATTCTTTTTATAGATGAGATTCATACACTTATCGGTGCGGGTGCTACAAGCGGTACTATGGATGCTGCAAACCAATTAAAACCTGCTCTTGCATCTGGAGAGCTTAGATGTATGGGTGCTACTACTTTTGCCGAGTATAGAAACGGATTTGAGAAGGACAAAGCTCTAAGCAGACGTTTTAGTAAGGTTGATATTAATGAACCTTCTATTGAAACAAGTATAGAAATACTTAAAGGTCTAAAAGAAAAATACGAAAAACATCATAATGTAAAATATACGACAAAAGCTTTAGAGAGTGCCGTTGAATTGTCTAAAAGATATATCACAGACAGATTCTTACCTGATGTTGCCATAGATTTAATAGATGAAACTGCAGCATCATTTCATCTTCTCAAAAAAGCAAAAACCAAGGTCGGTGTTAGCGATATAGAAGCTACAATATCTAAAATTATCGGAATAAGCGGTTCTAAAATTGATAAAGATGAAACAAAAGTTTTAGCATCACTTGAAGATGATTTGAAAAAACAGGTTATTGGACAAGACAATGCAGTTTTTGAAGTCTCAAAAGCTATAAAAATATCAAAAGCAGGTCTTACACCTGCCGATAAACCGATAGCTTCATTTTTATTCTCAGGTCCGACAGGTGTGGGTAAAACTGAACTTGCAATATCTCTTAGTAAAACTCTTGGTATTAACTTTGAGCGTTTTGATATGAGTGAATATATGGAAAAACACGCACTTTCGCGTCTAGTCGGTGCACCTCCTGGATATGTTGGATTTGAGCAGGGTGGACTGTTGACAGAGACTATAAAAAAACATCCATATACTGTTTTACTTTTAGATGAGATAGAAAAAGCACATCCAGATTTAATAAATATTTTACTGCAAATTATGGATAATGCTACCTTGACGGACAACAACGGTTATAAAGCAGATTTTCAAAATGTAATACTTATTATGACTTCAAATATCGGGGCAAATGCAAGAAGCGTTATGGGATTTAATAAAGATTCATCTATATCTGCAAATGAAGAATTAAAATCATTCTTTACACCTGAATTTAGAAACCGCTTGGATGCTATTGTAGAATTTTCTCAACTTGGACTTGACACAGTTAAAGGTATTGTTGAAAAATTTATTAATGAGCTAAATAATGAACTGGCATCTAAGAAAATAACAATAAAAGCATCTGATGCGGCAAAAGAGTTTATTGCAGAAGAAGCATATTCTCCTGAAATGGGTGCTCGTCCGTTAAAAAGATATATTCAAGATAATATTACAAATAAACTTAGCGATGAGATTCTGTTTGGCAAATTAAAAAATGGTGGAGTTGTAGAAGTAGGCTTAAAGGGTAAATTAACAATAAAATGCAAATCCCTCAACTAAATAAATACTCACTTATCTTTCCTCATCCAGAAGATGCCAATGAAGACGGCATCTTGGCTTGGGGAGGGGATTTAAATCCCTCCAGACTTATACGAGCATATCAAAACGGTATCTTTCCATGGTATAACAAAGGTGAACCAATTTTATGGTGGTCACCAGATCCTAGACTAATAATGGAGTTAGATGATTTTAAACTATCTCGCTCACTTAAAAAAAGTATGAAAAAATTTGAATATAAGTTTGATACAAATTTTTCACAAGTAATTCGCAGATGCGGAACTATAAATAGAAAAGAGCAGTTAGGAACTTGGATACAAGAAGATATTATTGAAGCCTTTGAAGAGTTACACGGTATGGGTTTAGCACACTCTATTGAGAGTTATATAGATAATAAATTAGTGGGTGGCTTATACGGCATAGTTGTTGGTAAAGTTTTTTGTGGAGAATCTATGTTTGCAGATGTAAGTGATGCTTCAAAAGCTGCATATGCGATTCTAGTCAAACATTTAAAAATATGGGGATATGATTTTATAGATTGTCAAGTACCGACTGAACATCTTAAAAGTCTAGGTGCTAAAGAAGTAGCAAGGACATATTTTTTAGATAGACTCTATAAAGTAAATATAGATAAATTAGAACATAGTTGGGAAATTATTAAATAAGAAACTGATCAACTAGGCGGCGACCTACATTTCCAATCCTGAAAGGACAAGTATTATCAGCGATGAGAGGCTTAGCTTCTGGGTTCGGAATGGGGCCAGGCGTTTCCCTCTCTCTATTGCCACCTAGACAATCAAGTATAAATACATCGTAGTATGTACTTATATTTGATTGTATAAGTTGTTTGTATAGAATTGTTAAAGTCAACAGCAACTTAATACACTAAACAAGGTAGTGAAGCTTAAAAAAAAGACGATCGTACTATTAGTACTGGTCAGCTAAACACGTTACCGTGCGTACACACCCAGCCTATCAAGCTTGTAGTCTTCAAGCGTACTTCAGGGAACGTTCATCTTGGAGTTGGCTTCCCGCTTAGATGCTTTCAGCGGTTATCACATCCGTACGTAGCTACCCAGCTATGCCCTTGGCAGGACAACTGGTGCACCAGTGGTACGTTCAACCCGGTCCTCTCGTACTAGGGTCAAATCTCCTCAACGTTCCTACGCCCACGGAAGATAGGGACCGAACTGTCTCACGACGTTCTGAACCCAGCTCGCGTACCGCTTTAAATGGCGAACAGCCATACCCTTGGGACCTGCTCCAGCCCCAGGATGCGATGAGCCGACATCGAGGTGCCAAACCTCCCCGTCGATGTGAGCTCTTGGGGGAGATCAGCCTGTTATCCCCGGCGTACCTTTTATCCTTTGAGCGATGGCCCTTCCACACAGAACCACCGGATCACTATGACCGACTTTCGTCTCTGCTCGAGTTGTCTCTCTCACAGTCAGGCTAGTTTATGCCATTATACTCTACGAAGGATTTCCAACCCTTCTGAACTAACCTTTGTAAGCCTCCGTTACTTTTTAGGAGGCGACCGCCCCAGTCAAACTACCCACCAGACATTGTCCTCCTGCAGGATAGACTGCAGCGAGTTAGCTATCAGAATATTCAGGGGTGGTATCTCAAGGATGCCTCATATACAACTGGCGTCATATAATCAAAGGCTCCCACCTATCCTGCACATGAATATCCCAATAGCAGTGTCAAGCTATAGTAAAGGTGCACGGGGTCTTTCCGTCTTTCCGCGGGTAGGAGGAATTTTCACCTCCACTACAATTTCACTGGATTTATTGTTGAGACAGCTCCCATCTCGTTACGCCATTCATGCAGGTCGGTATTTAACCGACAAGGAATTTCGCTACCTTAGGACCGTTATAGTTACGGCCGCCGTTTACTTGTGCTTCAATTCATGCCTTCGCAAAGCTAAGCAATCCTTTTAACATTCAAGCACCGGGCAGGCGTCACACCCTATACATCCTCTTACGAGTTAGCAGAGTGCTGTGTTTTTGGTAAACAGTCGGGAGGGACTCTTTGCTGCCACCCGTAGTTGCTTTGAAGAGCAAGTCTTCTAACAATTAGGGTACACCTTATACCGAAGATACGGTGCTATTTTGCAGAGTTCCTTAACAATAATTCATCCACGCGCCTTAGAATACTCATCTCACCCACCTGTGTCGGTTTACGGTACGGGCAACATTACATCTCGTTTAGAGGCTTTTCTCGGCACGACAGTATCAACGATTCAAAACGCTCTCCGAAGAGATTGTTCTGCCTGTCAGGTCTCGGATACACGTTAAGCGGATTTGCCTACTTAACATCCTACACCCTTCGAGCCACATTTCCATCAGTGACCTCGTTTAACTCTATGCGTCCCCCCATCACTCAAATGATGTAATGTCGGTATCGGAATATTAACCGATTTGCCATCGTCTACCCCTTTCGGACTCGACTTAGGTCCCGACTAACCCTACGATGACGAGCATCGCGTAGGAAACCTTGGGTTTTCGGCGAAGAAGATTCTCACTTCTTTTCTCGCTACTCATGCCTGCATGCTCACTTCCATCCGCTCCAGTACTCCTTACCGGTATACCTTCGATGCTGAATGGAACGCTCTCCTACCACTTACACTAATGTGTAAATCTAAAGCTTCGGTGTTTATCTTAGCCCCGTTATATTTTCGGCGCAGAATCGCTAGACCAGTGAGCTGTTACGCTTTCTTTAAAGGATGGCTGCTTCTAAGCCAACCTCCTGGTTGTCACAGCAACTCCACATCCTTTTCCACTTAGATAAAACTTTGGGACCTTAGCTGTTAGTCTGGGTTGTTCCCCTCTCGACATAGGATTTTATCACCCTACGCCTGACTGCCATGGATTCCCCTGTAGTATTCGGAGTTTGATAAGGTTTGGTACCGCGGTAAGCAGCCCTAGCCTGTTCAGTGCTCTACCCCTACAGGGTTCTAACATGACGCTATACCTAAATATATTTCGGAGAGAACCAGCTATCACTGAGTTTGATTGGCCTTTCACCCCCATCCACAAGTCATCCCAAGACTTTTCAACGCCTACGGGTTCGGTCCTCCACTGGCTCTTACACCAGCTTCAACCTGCTCATGGATAGATCACTCAGTTTCGGGTCTGCAGCATCTGACTAATTCGCCCTATTAAGACTCGCTTTCGCTACGGCTTCGCGTTCGCTTAACCTTGCCAGATACCACAACTCGCAGGCTCATTATGCAAAAGGCAGTCTGTCACACTTATATATAATAGTGCTCCAAATGATTGTAAGCCATAGGTTTCAGGTTCTATTTCACTCTGCTCACCGCAGTCCTTTTCACCTTTCCCTCACGGTACTTGTTCGCTATCGGTCTAGTAGTAGTATTTAGGGTTGGAGGGTGGTCCCCCCATATTCAGACAAAATATCACGTGTTCCGTCCTACTCGTTCGTTAGCCTAGTACCACATAAATGCTTTCGGTTACGGGAATATCACCCTCTATGTTGGAACTTTCCAGATCCTTCACCTAACAAATATGCTATTACTAACTGCCCTACTCCAGTTTCGCTCGCCGCTACTCCCAGAATCTCAATTGATTTCTCTTCCTTCAGGTACTGAGATGTTTCACTTCCCTGAGTTCGCCCCATCCGAAGATGGTAACACGATTCGCACCGTGCTGGGTTGTCCCATTCAGAAATCCCCGGATCAAAGCTTCTTGGCAGCTCCCCGAGGCTTATCGCAGCCTAGTACGTCTTTCATCGCCTCTACTAGCCAAGGCATCCACCTATGGCCCTTAATATCTTTATTCTAATTCGCTTCACTACCTTGTTTAATGTACTTTAATACCTCAAACAAGTCAGTAATCTTATTATTGTAGTTATTTAGTTGTTATAATTAAATTGACCTATTGTTATATCTAATAATTTATCTATAACTAGTTTCTTTAACTATAGTTGTTGACTTTAACAATTGTATTTTAAATGAACAAGACTTTAAACATAAAAGTCTAATCTAAATCTTAATATTTAAGACTTGGATTAAACTTTTTAATCTTTAGTATTTTTGTGGAAGTTGTGCTTGAGAAGATTGCGAAGCATACTTTAAGTATGTGAGCAAGCTTATCAAGTGCAAATTTCCAAAAATGGTGGGCCTACCAGGACTTGAACCTGGGACCTCACCCTTATCAGGGGTGCACTCTAACCAGCTGAGCTATAGGCCCTCTTTCTTATGTGCTTTTTTCTTTTTTCTTCGTTGGAACCTTTCTCTCATTCGTCATATAGTCTAACTATACTCCTCATTCGTTCAAGAACCCACCTCGATTAAAGCAAAAATCCCTATAAGATAAACATCTATATCTTTCAATGATCACAGATCACTGAAAACTAAGTAAGCAACATCCTAACAACTAATTAGTTCGTGAGAACTTTTCTGAGCCAACTAAACGAATAGTTGCTCTTACTCTAGAAAGGAGGTGATCCAACCGCAGGTTCTCCTACGGTTACCTTGTTACGACTTCACCCCAGTCGCTAATTCCACCGTAAGCGGTAGCCAGTTTGGCATTCCGATTTCGGGTGAAATCAACTCCCATGGTGTGACGGGCGGTGAGTACAAGACCCGGGAACGTATTCACCGTAGCATTGCTGATCTACGATTACTAGTGATTCCAGCTTCATGCTCTCGAGTTGCAGAGAACAATCCGAACTGAGAGACGCTTTAAGAGATTAGCTCCACCTCGCGGTATCGCAACTCTCTGTACGCCCCATTGTAGCACGTGTGTAGCCCTGGCCGTAAGGGCCATGATGACTTGACGTCGTCCTCACCTTCCTCCTCCTTACGAAGGCAGTCTCCTTAGAGTGCCCAGCCGAACTGCTGGCAACTAAGGACGAGGGTTGCGCTCGTTGCGGGACTTAACCCAACATCTCACGACACGAGCTGACGACAGCCGTGCAGCACCTGTTTTCTAGTTCCCCGAAGGGCACTACCGTATCTCTACAGTATTCTATCAATGTCAAGGCCAGGTAAGGTTCTTCGCGTATCGTCGAATTAAACCACATGCTCCACCACTTGTGCGGGTCCCCGTCTATTCCTTTGAGTTTTAATCTTGCGACCGTACTCCCCAGGCGGAACACTTAATCTGTTAAGTGCATCACCGAGATGACAAGCATCCCGACGACTAGTGTTCATCGTTTAGGGCGTGGACTACCGGGGTATCTAATCCCGTTTGCTCCCCACGCTTTCACGCCTTAGCGTCAGTTATGTTCCAGCAGATCGCCTTCGCTTTAGGTATTCCTAGTGATATCTACGGATTTTACCCCTACACCACTAATTCCATCTGCCCCTCCCATACTCTAGGTTGCCAGTTTCCAATGCAGTTCTATGGTTAAGCCATAGGATTTCACATCAGACTTGACAACCCGCCTACGCGTCCTTTACGCCCAGTGATTCCGAGTAACGCTTGCACCCTCCGTATTACCGCGGCTGCTGGCACGGAGTTAGCCGGTGCTTATTCATATGCTACCGTCATTTTCTTGACATATAAAAGGAGTTTACACACCGAAATGCGTCATCCTCCACGCGGCGTTGCTGCATCAGAGTTTCCTCCATTGTGCAATATTCCTCACTGCTGCCTCCCGTAGGAGTCTGGTCCGTGTCTCAGTACCAGTGTGGCGGATCATCCTCTCAAACCCGCTACCCGTCATTGCCTTGGTGAGCTCTTACCTCACCAACTAGCTGATAGGATATAGTCTGATCCCAAAGCGAAAAAACATTTTCCTCGCAATCTTTTGATTTAGAGGCTTATCCAGTATTAATCACCGTTTCCAGTGGCTATCCTAGTCTTTGGGGCACATTAACTATATATTACTCACCCGTGCGCCACTCGTCAGCAAGGAGCAAGCTCCTCCTGTTACCGTTCGACTTGCATGTGTTAAGCACGCCGCCAGCGTTCACTCTGAGCCAGGATCAAACTCTCCATAATTGAATGCTTGATTCCATAGCCCAAGATCAAAATCTTTGGCTTTGTTTTATGTATATACTATATATAATATATACACGTAAAGTATCTATTGCTATAAATACCGGGTATTTATAGAATAGACGGTTGTTGTTATTGTGTTTTATAAAGTAAACTTTTTAAAACCGTTAACTAATTTCTTTATTAGTTGTTAGTTAGTTCACTTACTTAGTTTTCAATGATCTCAAACGTCTTCAGCTTTTACCTAAACTCTAGGTTGCTTCCGTTTGTGGATGGGAATTATAGGAGGAATTTACTTAAAGACCGCTTAGGATTTTAACAAATGTTGAAAGAATCAAATTTTGTATACATTTTATTATTTATAAATTAGTTTATTATGTTTTACAAAAATTATTTTAATAAATATAATTGTTGCAGTTATGCGTTTTTTAGTAGAAAAAAGTTACTGGTAATTTAAGGTTGAAGATATTTAAGAAAGAATTTTAAGGTATAAGTATGTATAAAACCAAGAAGCTTATTTGCTTCTTAGTTCTTTAATACGAGCTGCTTTACCAGCAAGGTTACGAAGATAGTTAAGTTTCGCACGACGAACACGACCACGACGAACAACTTTAATCTCGTTAATTGAATCAGAGTAAATTGGGAAGATTCTCTCAATTCCTACACCGTTAGCTCCAATTTTACGAACTGTAATAGTTTGACCAGTTCCTTGACCACGTTTTGCAATACATACACCTTCATATGCCTGAACACGAGTTTTGTCACCTTCTTTAATAGTTACTGCTAAATTTACAGTATCACCCGCACGAAAATCTGGAATATTTTTTTCAACAGTTTGTGCTTTTTCAAAGTTTTCAATATACTTATTTCTCATAAGATGTCCTTATTATATGCTTTTTAAGCTGCTCCGGCCTGAAAAATTTACTCTTACATTCAGACAAGGCGATTTTTAGTGAGCGAATTTTACTATGATTTCCCTTTAGATATTCTTTAGGCACATAATTATTTTTAAAATTCGCCGGTTTAGAGAATGATGGTGCCTCTAAAAGAGATGTTTCAAAACTTTCTATATCTAGTGATTCACTATTACCTAGAACTCCATCTATATTTCTGGCAATAGCATCGGACATTACCATTGACGGCAATTCACCACCTGTTAAAATATAATCACCAATAGAATATACTTCATCAGCATAGCTTTCTATTACGCGTTCATCAATACCTTCATACCTTCCGCTAACAAACGCTATATGACTTTTTTTTGATAATCTTTTTGCATCATTTTGTTTAAATTGCTTTGCTACAGGAGTTAAAAAAACAATATGTACATTTTTATCTTTATTTTTCAAATCTTCCAAACAGTCATATAAAGGCTGCGGATTCATAACCATTCCAGCTCCGCCACCCACAGCTGTATCATCTACTTTATTGTGTTTATTTGTAGAATAATCTCTTGGGTTTAAATAGTTTATATTTATAATATTACTATCAATAGCTCTTTTCAATATAGAATCACTAAAATAACCTTCAATAATATTTTGGAAGAGTGTTACAAATGTAAATTTCATTTATGAAGCTTCTAAAATATCTTTTGCACCATTTAGTTTAATGATTTTTTCATTTACATCTATAGAGATTAAAAATGGTTTTCTATGTGGAACTAAAAAGCTTTTTGCTTTTTTTTGCTCTAGAAGTTTCTCATCTGTTTTAATTAATAAGTAATTTACATCTAATATGCGTTCCAACTCTTTAACTTCACCTAAAAGCTCATCTTCCTCATACACTTTGCAACCTATTATGTCAAACCAAAAATTTTCGCCTTCTTCAAGACGGCAATCTTTTCTTGTTTGTTCATAAGTAGTATAAAGATTTTTATTTGTCAGTTTTTTTGCAAGTTCAGGTGTAGAATAGCCTTCGAACTTAACTAAACCTCTTTCAAAGTTTATACTATCAATAGTTAGTTTATCTTTTTCATTTATATAAAAAGACGCACCTTTTCTGAATTGTTCTGGAAAATCAGATTTTATGTGGAGTTTCATATCGCCTTTTAAACCGACTGTCTTGCCGATTGTAGCGATATAAAGTAGATCAGACTGTTTCAAGCTATTTACACAGCCTCAACATTGATGCGATAACTCATACCATCCTTGGCTTTACAACCTGAGATAACAGTTTTTATAGCACCAATCATTTTACCCTCTTTACCAATAAGCTTACCTATATCAGCTTGATTGGCAAAAAGTACAATTTCAGTAACTTCATTGCCTTCAGTTAACTCAACTCTAACATCTTCTGGATGAGTTGCTATAAGTTTAGCAAACTGTGCAACAAATTCACTAATCATCTTAACGACCAGTTATCTTTTTAACGCGGTCACTCATTTTAGCACCAACGCTTAACCAGTAGTCTAGTCTTTCATTGTCAACTACAAGAGTTTTTTCATCATTCATTGGATTATAGTGTCCGATTAACTCAATCCAACCACCATCTCTACGTTTACGGCTATCTGTTACCGCTATACGATAAAAAGGTTGTTTTTTTCTTCCCATACGAGTAAGTCTAATTACTGTCATTTTTAGTTTCCTAATTATAAAATAGTATTGGGGGTATTTCTGCAGAATAAAATATATGTAGTTTTATTGTGCCTCTTACCGCCATTTGGCGTTTATCGCTTAAAGCGACTACAGCTCTTAATCACAGAGGGATTATTTCAAGAGCCAAAACGATAGTCGAATTGTATCAAAAAAAAATTTAAATATCAAGTTTTGTATTGGTCTTTAATATTTTTTGTTTTACTTTAAGAACAATATAAAAAAACAATGGAATAAATAAAACACCGATAACCATTGCTGTTATCATTCCACCGACAACTGTAGTACCTATTATATGACGGCTGGCACTACCTGCTCCACTACTTATAGCCAAAGGTAAAGTACCTACAATAAAAGCTAACGATGTCATAACTATAGGTCTAAATCTTAATTTAGCAGCTTCAATTGTTGCATCCAACAAATTCATACCGTTTTTTAATTTATCCATAGCAAATTCAACTATCAATATAGCATTTTTTGCCGATAGCCCGACTAAGGTTATTAACCCTACTTGAAAATATATATCAGCTTCAAGTCCACGTAAAAAGACAGCGAGAGCTGCACCGAATATTGCAAAAGGAATGGATATAATTACAGCTAAAGGAATACTCCAACTCTCATAAAGTGCCGCAAGAATTAAAAATACGAATATAGCTGCATATAAAGATGTATAATTTCCTTCACTTTCAAGCTTTTTTTCTTGAAATGTAGTTCCCGACCATGCTATAGTATAGCCTTCAGGTAAAACACTTTCAGCTATTTCTTCTATAGCCTTTGTCGCATCACTAGAAGCATAGCCAATATTTGGGTTCCCTGTCACTTTTGCAGCATTAAACATATTAAAACGCTCAATTACACTTGCATCTACAACTCTATCTAAACTTGTTAGTTCACTTAGTGGAACTAGATTGTTATCTTTAGTTTTAACATAAACAGATTTAAATTCTTCTTTTGTGGCTCTGTATTGTGAATCCGATTGAATATTTACATGAAATGTTCTTCCATATAAATTAAAATCATTTATATATCCTTGTCCAAATGTACTTTGAATTGTATTAAATATAGAATCAATTGATATATTCATAGCTTTTGCCTTATCATTATCTACACTTAGTTTATATTGCGGTGTATTAGTATTTAATGTAGTTCTTACACCACTAAGTCTTGAATCTTGACTTGCTTTAGCAACTATTTCACTCGTATATTTATTAAGAGTATGTAAACTTCCGCCTGTTCTGTCTTGTATCCACATTTCAAATCCACCGGTAGTACTCATACCCATTATTGGAGGTGGGTTAACAGGGACTACAAATGCTTCTTTACTAGTCATCATAAATTGACCCATAAATTGACCTGCAAGTGCTTGTGATTTCTGTTCAGGTAGTTTCCTTTCAGACCAAGGTTTAAGCTTTGTAAACATAATTCCAGCATCTGTTTTATAGGCAAATGTAGCTATATCGATACCAGTTATTGCACCTGTTCCTATAACATTTGGATTTGCTAAAAGTTGTTTTTCTATTTCTGCAGTTATTTTTTTAGATTCTCCTAATGACGTTGCTGGCATCATATATGTTAAAACCATCAGCATACCCTTATCTTCCGTAGGGACTAATCCTGTTGGATTAATTTTCATAATGGAGTAAGTTGCATAAATCAAAATAGCAAATAAAGCCAAAGAAAAAAACCACAATCGTATAGTTTGTTTTGTTATACCGATAAAAATTCTTGTAGACCAATCAAAGAACTGATTAAATTTTCTAATTGGCCAAATAGGTTCAGGTTCATGTTGTTTTAAGAATATAGCACATAATGCAGGGGTTAATGTTAATGCCACAATTCCTGAAATAACAACAGCCATCACTATCGTAATTGCAAATTGTTTGTACATAACTCCACTAAAACCACCCGTAAGTGCTGCAGGAATAAATACGGCAGACAAGACTAATATAATAGCTATCAAAGGTGTTGTTAATTCTTTCATTGCCTCAATAGTTGCATCTTTAACTTTTAAGTCTTTAGTTCTTAGATTTCTTTCAACATTTTCTATAACAATAATAGCATCGTCAACAACAAGACCGATTGCTAAAATCATCCCAAACAATGTCAATAAGTTTATTGAAAAGCCTGCCGCATATAATCCGGCAAAAGTACCTATTACCGAAACAGGAATAGCCATAACCGGAATAAAAGTCGCTCTAACATTTCCTAAAAACAAATATATAAGTATTATTACAAACAAAATAGCTTCACCAAGGGTTTTAATAACCTCTTTTATAGACTCTTTTACAAAAAGTGTAGCATCATAAGGTATTTTATACTTAATGTCTTCCGGAAAATTTTTTGAAAGCTCTTCTAGTGTTTTATCCAAAGCAGCAGATACTTCAAGAGCATTCGCTCCAGGAGATAAAAAAATACCAACAGGTATCATTGGATCACCGCTATAACGTCCTACAGTATTAATAGAATCGGCTCCAAGTTTAACTTGCGCTAAATCCTTAACTCTAAGAGTTGAACCATCTTCATTTGAACGAACTATAATATTTTCAAAAGCTTCAACTGTTTTTAACCTACCTTCCGTAGTTATAGAGTAAGTAAATGGAGTAACTGTTTTTATAGGTTCTCTTCCTATACTCCCTGTTGCATATTGGTTATTTTGAGTTCTTATAACTGATGTTACATCATCTGCTGTCAAACTATAAAAAGCCAACTTTTGAGGATCTATCCAAATTCTTATTGCATAATCCTTTGCACCAAATACCATCGCTTCACCGACACCTTTTATCCTTTTTATATCATCTATTACGTTTACGGTTAAATAGTTGGATATATATGTAGTGTCATGGACTTCATTTTTTGATGTAAATGCAATTACTTTTAACATATCAGGTGAGCGTTCTTTTACGCTTATACCTTGTCTTTGAACTTCTGTAGGAAGTTTAGATAAAGCAAGCTGAACTCTATTGTTAACATCAACTTTAGCTTGTTCTACAGCTGTTCCGACTTCAAACATAACACTCATTGAAAGAATGCCGCTTGGAGATGCCGTAGAAGTAATATATGTCATATTTTCTACACCGTTTATTGCATTTTCCAAAGTTGTTGCAACAGTCGAAGACAATGTTTTTGCATCCGCTCCGGGATATGTAGCTTGTACATTAATTTGCGGAGGTGTAACTGCAGGATATTCTTTTACAGGAAGTATGTTTATAGATATAATTCCTGCTAAAATTATTAAAATAGATACGACGGTGGCAAATATGGGCCTATTTATAAAAAACTTTGAAAACATATATTTTCCCTTATTTATTAATTATCTTATCTACAGTTAAAGGTTGTCCCGGTTTTACTCTAAAAAAATTATTTACTATAACTTTATCTCCACTCTTTAACATACCGCCTGCAACAATATATTTATCATTGCTTTCTCTTCCTGCTATGACAGGTCTTACTGCTGCTTTACCTTCTTCAACCACAAAAACTATAGTCCCCATAGGATTTTGTAAAAGTGCTTTTTGAGGAATAGTAATAACATTTTTTTGTAAAATTCCCCTTAATGCAACTCTTATAAAATTCCCAGGCATCAATGTATTTTCCGGATTTTCTACTATTGCTCTCATCTTTAGAGTAGAAGTTGCTTGATTTATATTAACATCTATAAAATCTACCACACCTATTTGTGGTAGTTCTTTTCCATCAAGGTTTATTGCAACCTGTATTTTGCCATTTTCGGGTATTGACCAAAGGTTATTTTTAATATTTTCATAATCTCTCATAGGCATAGAAAAATCGATATAAACCTTGTCGTTTTGAGTTATACTAACTAATTCACTCGGGGGTTCATTGGTAACTAAGTTTCCTATATCAACTTTTTTAAGTCCAACCACTCCTGTAATAGGTGCTTTTACAGATGTATAATCTAAGTCAATTTGAGCTTGTTTTAAGTGTGCCTTTGCCAAAGCCAGTGCAGATAGTGCATTTTCATATTCCGATAGGGCTTCATCTCTTTGTTCATCACTTACGGATTTACTTTTATATAACTTACTTATTCTCTCCCAATTACGTGTTGCATTGTTTAAAACTGCCTGATTCATTTCAACGGAAGCTTTTGCAGCTTGAACTTTAGCCTCATACAGTTTGTCTTCTATTTTATAAAGCAAATCTCCCTGTTGTACAATTTGACCTTCTTTAAAAAGTTTTTTTTCCAATATACCTAACGCTCTTGAGTAAACTTTTACATTCTTAAAAGATTTTATTTGTGCCGGATATTTTAAATCTATTTGAATATCCTTGGCTTCAGGGACTATATATATGTCTGCTTTTGGTGCTGGCATAGCTTTTTTCTCTTCAGCGGCTAATATATACACCGGCATGATAATTAACAAGATTGATAAGACTAGTATTCTCTTTTGGTTTTTCATTATTTTATATACTCCTCTATATTTTTACCGCTGTGGTATATTATATTTGTTTTTTTTATCTCTAAGTCATAAGTTGCATCTTTTAATTGGCTGATTGCCGAATATTTTTCACTTAAAGCTTCAAGATAAGCAACATTATCTACTAAACCGTTTTGGTATTTATTTTTAATAGTTACATATGTACTGTCTGCCGCTTTTAAAGCAGCCTCTGCCGATAATATTTTAAGTTTTCCGATTTCTAAAGCTTTTTTTGCTAATTTTAAATCTACACTTGCTTTATTTTTTTCATATTCAAATTTTGACTTTAAAGCGGTATATTTTTTATAAGCTGATTCATAAGCTTTTTTTGTTGTACCAAATCCAAAAATATTCCAAGACAAGTTTAAAGATATTAGATTTTGAGTGTATTCATCAGAAAGCCCGTTATATGTCAGAGTTTTATAGTTCAAATCATATCTATAATAAGTATCATTAATATTAAGACTTGGAAAATAATCACTTTTTTGAGCTTTAGCTTTATATAGTAAACTTTCGGTATCTAATTTTAAAGCCTTAAGATCCGATCGAATTCCGTTATCTTCTTGTTCAATATACTCTTCTATCTTTGAAGTACCGGTAACACTAACTTTCTTACCTACTAAATATTCTAAATTATGTAGAATTGTTTGTATATTTAATTCTATCTCATGTAAATTTACATTTGCACTTTGTACTCTAGATACAATTTTATCTACTTCATCGTTAGTAACTTTGCCTGCTTCTAAAAACTTTTGAAGTCTTTGATGTTGGGCTTGAAGTTGCTCTATATGTTTAAGTTTTGCCTCTTTTTGTGAAGACAAAGACATATAACTGTAATAGTAGTTAACAACTTCAAGAGCTATTTTGTTTTTTAAATCCGAAAGATTTTCTTTAGCACTTAAGATATCCGATTCATATGAATCAAAAGTGTTTTCCCTTTTTCCTCCGTCATATATATTATAATCAACCTCTGCATATAAAACATTTATATTATCCGCTACACTTGATGTTTCCTTATTTGTCAACTGATATTTAGCCCCAAGCGATAATTGAGGTAGATATTTTGCTTTAACACTTTCATACTCATATTGAGTTGATTCGATATTCATTTTTGAAGATTCTATCAGCTTGTTATTAAAAGACATTTCTACTAATTCATTTAAGGTATGAGCAAAAACAAAAGAAGGAATGACACATATTAAATATAGTTTTTTTATCATTTTTTTCCTTTAAGTCTGCAATAGTATCATAGCCCTTCTTAAATATATCTTTCTAGAAAGATATATTTTTTCTAAGTAAAAAAATTGTATAATTCTATTAATGAATGCTAATGAATTAAAATTACACCTTGATAGCAAGGATGACGACCATATATGTAGTAAGAGTGACATAGGCTATGTAACTTTGCCTTTGATTATGTTATCTCAAAAACTTTTGACTAAGATTGAGAACCTTTTAAGTAAAAAATATAATCTCTCAAATAGCGAAATTGACGTATTAGCTTCTTTATATTCTTGCAAAGACGAAAAGCACACTTTAACCCCTACAAAACTGTATGAAAAACTACTTTTTTCTTCAGGAGGTATGACAAAGGTATTAAAAAAGCTAGAACTAAAAGAATTTATAAAAAGACTTGATAATATAGAAGATAAAAGAAGTAAACTTGTTCAACTTACACCTTTAGGAAAAAATATTGTGGAAAAATCTTTAAGTGAGGTTATTGAATTGGAAGAGAATTTTTTTATACATTTAAACGAAAAAGATAGAAAAAGATTATCCGACTCACTCTTTCATGCACTAGGTGATCACGATAGAGAATAAACTAGTTTAAGCTTCTAACTGACCCGCTAATCTTTTATAAATATCACTACTCTCTAATAATTCATTATGAGTTCCGGATGCTACTATTTCTCCTTTTTGTAGAACCAAGATTTTATCGGCATGTTTTATCGTACTTAACCTGTGTGCTATCGTTATGGTTATCTTATCTTTTGTATATTCATCCAAAGCTTTTTGAATTCTCTTTTCACTCTCATTATCCAAAGCAGATGTAGCTTCATCAAAGAGTAACAACGACGAATGTTTGTATATCGCCCTAGCGATAGCTACGCGTTGACGCTGTCCACCTGAAAGATTTGCACCAAACTCTTCCATTTGTGTATTTATTCCATCTTCAAGTTCATTAACAAACTTTGTGGCATCTGCAAGTCTTAAAGCTTCATGAACTTTTTCTTCATCTATCTCTTCACAACCATAAGCTACATTTGCCGCTAAAGTATCTTGAAATATATATATACGCTGAGTTACTAAAGACATATGATGCTTTAAAGAAGTATTTTCATACTCTTTTATATCCAAATCATTGATTAAAACTTGCCCGTTGTCCGGGTCAAAAAAACGCAGAAGCATATTTATAAAAGTCGATTTTCCACCACCGCTGTCTCCGACCAATGCTATATTCTCACCCGAACTTATTTTAATATTTACGTTATTTAATGCATAAGAGTCTTCATACTTAAGGGTTACATTTTTATATTCTATTGTTTTGATATTATCCAATAATTCTACATTACCGTACGTAATACGACTTTTAGTATCTAAAACTTCAAATATTCTCTCACTTGCAGCTAAAGCATCTTGAATTTTTGTATAGATAGCACCAACTTTTTTAATAGGATCAAACATAAGTCCCACAGCTGTTAAAAACGCAGTAAATTCACCGACTGTCATATTACCGTCATAAACTTCTCTACCACCGATAAAAATAACAGCTGCAAGTCCACTGGCACCTAAAACTTCCATTACAGGCGGTACTACATCACCGACAAAAACAGATTTCATATGTATTTTAAAATATTCCCAACTTTGCTCACTAAAGCGTTGAACTTCATATTTTTCAGTTGCATTAGCCTTTATCACTTCTGTATTATTAAATATTTCTGTAAGTCTGGTTGTTACGTCTGCATTTTTATTCTGCATCCTATGAGAATATTTTTTCAATCTTTTAGCAATTTTTATCAATGGATAAACTACTAACGGTACTACAACTAATGCATACATTGCTAAAGTATGATTTAAATATATCGTATAACTTATAAGTGCCACAACTGTCAGTGACTCCCTTAATAATTCTGGAAACATATTTGATACAAAATATAAAATTCTATTTATATCATTTGATATTCTTGAAATCAACTCACCGCTACGGTTTAAATATAAATACATCATATCAAGAGATATCATTTTTTCAAGCATCATCTCGCGAAATCTAGTTACGATATGTACACCTATATACTGCATATATACAGATTGAATATATCTACCTATAGCTTTAACAAAATAAATTACTATCATTCCTATAGGAATAAGATATAACATCTCCTCTTTTTTCTCAATAAACATCTCGTCCATAAGGGGTTTCATTATATGAGCTGTCGCTGCAGTTGCACTAACGGTTAAAATAATTCCGATAAACACCAAAAAATAATAAAACTTATACTCTTTAACAAATGGCCAATATCTTTTTAAAACTTTTTTCATAAGTCGTATTTTACACTATATATCCAAGTTAAAAGTTAACTTGCTATAATTCCTAAAATTATATGGAGTTTTTTTTGAAAATAGCTATAGTCAGGCTTAGCGCAATGGGTGATATTGTTCACAGTGCAATCGTGCTACAGTTTATAAAAAATATTTATCCAAAATCTGAAATAGACTGGATTGTAGAAAAATCTATGTCAGCCATTTTAAAAGACAACAATGATATTCATAAAATTATAGAAGTTGAATTAAAAAAGTTTAAAAAGACTAAAAAAATATCTGATTTGACAGAACAAATAAAAATAATAAAATCACTTCCAAAATATGACTATATCATAGATATGCAAGGGCTTTTAAAGTCGGCATTGATCACTAAGTTTATGAAAGGTGATGTTTACGGTTTTGACAAAGACAGTGTACGTGAAGGCATCGCTTCATTTTTTTACAAACATAAAATCAATATGCCATATGATGCAAACACAATAGATAGAAATGTCCAAGTTGTAAGTAAATCCCTAAACTTAGGAATAACAAGTAAAGATATATTTGAAAAAAAGCCGTTTTTATTTTATAGGAATGAAAATAAAATTATTTATGACTACTTAAGTAAAGAGAAAAAAAATATAATCTTCGTAATAGGCTCAACTTGGCCTTCAAGAAACTACCCAAAAGAAAAATTTGTAGAAATTGCAAATGAATTAAAAGAAAATATATTAGTTATTTGGGGTAGTGAAGAGGAAAAAAAGGACGGTGAATATATAGAGCAACACTCTGATTTTGCAACACTTGTCCCAAGAACAGATTTGAATACTTTAAAAGCATTAATAGCTCAATGTGATCTACTTATAGGAAACGATACAGGTCCGACACATATGGCATGGGCTATGAATATACCCTCTATAACAATATTTGGACCAACTCCAATCAGTAGAGTTTATATTACTGATATAAACAAAGTTGTAAAATCACCTTCTAAAGTCAATCCATACAAACTAAATAAAGAAGATTATTCTATAAAAGAGATAGACTCTTATGAAATATGTTCTATAGCTAGAGAACTTCTCTAATTTTCTCCAGCACGTCATCTGCTTTTATAAGTTTCATACAGTTATGATGCCCTAGTGGACATATACGTTTCATACATGGGGCACAATCCAAATCTTTTGTAACTATAACACCTTTTTCATTCATCCACTGGTTTGTTTCTGTATATTTGGTCGGTCCAAATATAGTAACCGTAGGAACTCCAAATGTAGCTGCCAGATGCATAGGCCCAGAATCGTTTGTGACAAACAAGTCTAACTTTGATATACCGCTTATTAACTCTTCAACACTTGTTTTAGCAGCTAGGTTTTGATAATTTTTCACACCTGCATCTACAAGCAGTTTTTCAATATCTGCCGCTATTTCATCTTCGTTAGGCCCGCCAAAGATTACAATATCATAATCTTTTGACATCTCTATAGCTACTTTAGCAAACTCTTCAGGGTACCAACGCTTTGCACTCCCGTAAGTCGCACCCGGATTTAAACCTAAAATTTTTTTATCTGATTTTTCACTTTCGTAACCATATATCTTTAACTTACCTGGAGTCGTTTGAATCTCAAAACTTTTATTTATAAAAACGTTATAACGTAAGACTTGGTGTATCTCTTTTTTTGTATATCTTTTATATATGTATCTTTTTTTAACACCTAAAAAGAAAAGCAGGTACTGGGTAGTAAAATTTTTTCTAAAACTCAGAGCTATATCGAACTTGCCTACTTTTTTTGCATCTCTATAAAGGTTTAAATATCTAAAACCCTCTTTTTTAGACTCGTCAATAAAAATCTTCTCTACACTTGGATGGTGTAAAAACAACCTTGTAGATACATATGAGCCGTATATTGTTAACTTAGCATCCGGATATGTTTTAACGATATTCTCTATAGCAGGCGTCGTCATTACAGCATCGCCAAGCCAAGTAGGAATTTCAATAAATATCTTCAATTAACACTCACAACTTTGGATTTTAGCAATAGTCTTCGTGGTACTTTTTCCATCTACGAACTGAACAAGTTTTACCTCACGTGCAATGTCGCTACCTACAACCTCTTTGCCTTCATAGTCTCCACCTTTTACAAGTACGTCAGGCTCAACCATCTTAATAAGTTCATACGGTGTCTCATCTGAAAAGACAGTTACAAAATCCACACTCTCTAAAGCTGAGAGAACGAATGCACGATCCTCTTCAGAGTTTATAGGACGAGATTCACCTTTTAATTTTCTAACACTTGCATCTGAATTAAGTCCAAGAATAAGCACATCACCGTAAGATTTTGCGATATCCAGATAACTTACATGCCCTCGATGTAGTATGTCAAAACAACCGTTTGTAAAAACTATTTTTTTACCCAGTTTTTTAAGTCTCTCAACTTGAATCTTTAACTCTTCAAAACTCTTAATGTGTGCATCTATACTAGTTTTATTTATACTGGCTCTATAGTGTTCTATCTCATCTATCGTTGCAGTGGCACTACCAAGCTTTCCAACAACAACACCGGCTGCCAGGTTAGCAAACTCTAAAGCGGAAACTATATCTTTCCCTGAGGCAAGTGAATATCCAAGAGAGGCAAGGACAGTATCACCTGCACCTGTCACGTCATATACCTCACGTGCAACAGTTGGACGCATAATAAGCTTGTCATCAAATATTGCGATTCCATCTTCACTTAAAGTAATTAAAGAGATATCCAGTTTTGCTACATCTTTTAGTTTTTTAAGTGCATCTACTAAGGAATTATCATCAGTTATATTAATTCCGCTTGCTTCTTGTGCTTCTTTTTTATTTGGAGTTAAAAGGTAGGCTCCGCTGTATTTAGAATAATCAAGTCCTTTTGGATCTACTAATACTTTTTTATTTTTAGATTTAGCAATGTTTATAATATCTTTTGTCAAAGAGGTAGTTAAAACACCTTTACCATAATCTGATAATAAAACAATATCAACTTCCGCACAAAGAGTCGAGAAATTTTTCAAAACCTCAGATTCAGAACTCTTAGTAATATTCTCTTTTGACTCTTTATCATAACGAACTACTTGTGAATGTGATGCAATAATACGACTTTTTTTAGAAGTTTTTCTTTCATCTTCTTTAACTAAATAACTTTTTGTATCTATCGCATCTAACATGCTTTTTAATTCATGTGCGACATCATCATCACCAACGACAGATATTACACTAACTTCACATCCAAGTGCTCTTAAATTATTTACAACATTTCCTGCACCGCCGAGGACAGTTGTCTCTTTGTCAATATCTACAACCTGAACAGGCGCTTCGGGCGATATACGGTTTGCACTACCCCAAAGATAGTGATCTATCATCAAATCACCTACAACTAAAACCTTAGGAGAGTTATGCATTATTTTTTAACCTCAACATCGAATAGTCTTTTGATTTCAGGTAAATATGCCTTAATTCCATCTTCCATTTCATAGTTTGGCTTATAACCCAAGTTTTCTTTTGTAGTGTCAATATTTGCTTCTGTAAAAAACTGATACTGACCAACAAAAGGATTTGGAATATACTCTTTGCCGTTATCTATTGCAAGCTCTTTTTGAAGTATATTTACAATATCCTCAAAACTTCTTGCTTTTCCCGTACCGACATTATACACACCGCTTTTTTTAGGTTCGCACGCCAATATATTTGCCTGAACAATATCATCTATATAGATAAAATCTCTTAAAATTTTATCGCTTCCTTCAAATAGTTTAGGCGTTTGTCCGTTTAATATCTGATGACCAAACTGAACAACCATAGATGCGGTCTTATTTTTAAAGTATTCTCTTGGACCGTAAACATTAAAATATTTAAGACCGACTATGGAGATATCTACACCTTGTTCAATATATTTGTATGTAATATTGTCCATCATAACTTTTGAAAAACCATATACATTGTTTGGCTGTTCAAACCCAACTTCAAACCTGTCACTGTCTCCATAGGTCGCGGCACTAGATGCATAGATCATATTTGCATTATGTTTAATCGCTATTTTTAATAGATCTTCATAAGCATTTACATTTGTTTGAATCATCAAATCTTGCTCAGATGCAGTAGTATCAGAGATAGCAGCTTGATGAAAGATATAGTCAAAATCATACTCTTCATTTATAGATGCAAGTAAAGATTTATCATTGATATCTCCGCTGATAACTTTTCCTTTAAAACCTAAAAGGTTTTTAAAATGTCCAAAGCTCTTTAGATTTCCGTTACTAAGTGTTTCACCGCTTCTAAAACTATCTAAAACTACTATATTACATTTTGGATAGTTTTCTTGAAAATAAAATGCCAAATTTGAGCCTATAAAACCCGCACCACCAGTGATAAGAACTGTTTTATTGTTAAAGTCTATGTCGTTGTATTTCATAAAGCGATTATACTATCTTTTAACTTATTTTAGATAAAAGCGTCTTTTGGATATCTTGATAAAGTTCATTCGAATAGTCTGCAGGAACTTCAAAGTTATTTTGAAGTTCTATATCACTTATAGTTGACCATCTTTTAGCTGATGCAAATAGATTTGCTCCAAAGAATGATACAGTTTTTGTATTTGTCAAACCTGCCAAATGCATTGGTCCTGTTGAAGTACTTATAAAGATTTTAGATGTAGATATAAAGTTTGTCAAATCCCAAATAGATTTAAAATCATCTCTTATATTTGCTTCAAAATCCAAGTGTTTTTTTATATACTCTTTGTCTTCAATATCATCAGGTCCAAATGTAAAAACCACTTCTGATTTTTCAGATGCAATCTTTGCAAGTTTCAAGTAATCGTCTAAAGATAAGTTTCCATCACTGCTACCACCGCTACCTACATGGAACATAGTTATATTCTCACGTTTTTTCTTAGTGTCTAAAAGAGGTCTTTGAAAATCAAGTTTCAGGTTCTCATCAAAGTGCTTCACCAAGTCTAAATTATATTGCCATTCAGTTTTTTTGACTTCACTTCTTCTTTGTTTTAGTGTATCATTAAAAAAGATTTGTGCTATCTTTGTAGCGGGTGCTATTCTTTTTTTTACACCGGCTATAATTAAAGCGATTCCAAGTTTATTCTCAATATATCCGCTTATACTTACATCTATATTCTTTTCTCTTATTCTTTTTGAGAGCTCAAATACATCATCTGTATATTCAATTACCTCATCTATAAAATCAAGCCTTGATGCCAAGTCATAGTTGATTTTAGATACCAGCATCACTATCTTATGTTCTGTTTGATCTTTTAATATTTTACACATTGGCAAGGATGTAATAAAATCACCTATTTTATCGTGTCTGGTAACCAATACTCTCATTTTTCTAACTCTTTGTTTGCTTCATATAGTTTTATATATTTATAAAAGTTTGTAGCCATATGTGAAAATGCTATTACCAACCCTGCATAACCGTCTAAAAAACCGCGTTTTATAATATATGTTTTAAAGAAAGAAAATTTAGCATTTAGTATAGCTTTTAATGGAGAAGATGATTTTTTACCAGCATTATCTTTGGCAAAAATAGTAGAATATCTGTCCAGTTTAATTATAAAATCCGTAACTGTAGAATATGGAAAATGATTTACTTCACTTTTTAAACCTACTGTATTAAAACCTTCATTAATAACTTTTTCATGTACATGCAAATCGTTAAAAGCAGTCTTTTTTCTATTATAAACCCTTACGATGATATCATTCGCCCAACAATGAGTAATTTTTTGTTTTTTATAATAATTCACCCTGTTTATCGTATAGACATTTTCATCTTTTAAGTCAATTGATTTAAGTTCTTCAATAAATTCTGCCGTTAACACTTCGTCTGCATCCAAAGATAATATCCAATCATGTTTACAGAACTCTGCTGCTTTGTTTTTTGTAGGACCAAAACCACTAAACTCTCCAACTACATAATTAACGTTTTCATATTCTTTACATATACTTTTTGTATTATCTGTTGAACCGTTATCATATATAACGACATCTTCAAACACCTTTAGACTCTCTAGAGTACTAGCAATAGTTTTTTCTGCATCTTTGGCAATTATAGCTACACTAATCAACAACTTTCTGCCCTTTTAATCTTTTTTTGAAATTCTTTTTATCTTTATGTTTTTGAGAATAATCCAAAGCAACCTCTATACACATAGTCTCATCCTCATTTATAATCTTTGCATACTCTTTTACAATGATTTTTAAATCCTCATCTTTAGCCCAAAGCTTAGAAAAATTTAACAACCTCTCACTCAGATTTAGTTTTTTAAACTGCATCCTGTTAATATCAACTACTTTAAAAATATAACTATCATTTTCTTTTTTAATTAAAATATTGCCAGGACTATAGTCAAGATGAAAAATACCTCTCTCATGAAGTTTATACGTAAAAAGTGCAAACTCTTTGAAAATACGCTCTTTATCTTCATAGTTTTTATCTAAAAGAGGTTCCCTTATTGTCAAGTCATATTTGAAATTTTTACTTACAAAATAACTGTCCTCTAACAGTCCATATTTTTTAAATTCAATATAACCTATCGGTTTTGGAACAAAATCTATAATCTTTACACTGTTTTCATATGATTTTTTTGCTTTTGAATCTTTAAAAAAAGTATATACTATCTTATTTATAAAATGTGGGACTTTAAATGACTTTATAACAAATTCTTCATCATTGTATGAAACTACTTTTATCTCATTTCTTGCTTTATGTATAGAGTTTGTTGAAGTTTTAAAATGTTCTTTTATAGATTTAAAAAAGTCAAGATATTTTGTATTCATATCGTGTTTTAAACTATACATATCTTTATTAAATTCTAAACAAAACCAAAATAACTGTTTATTTACGACATCTTTATTTATTTTAGACAGATACTTCAATGTAATATGCAGTTTTAAAATAAATGCCATCAAATGGTCCAGATGCTTTGTTAAAAGATAAAAGTAAGAGATTAAAAATTCCCTCTCTATTAAAAAGTTTCTTTTTGTACTTACTCCTGAAAGGTGGATCAACTTCGCTCTTGGTTCCAAACAGACTCTATACCCTGCTTCGTGAAAACGCTGAGAAAGGTCTTCTTCTTCACAATATAAAAAGAAGTTTTTATCAAGTCCATCGATTTCATTAAATGCTTTTGCCCTGCAGAACATAGATGCACCACTGACTATACCTACGTCTATAACATCTTTATACTCTTTTTTATTGTTATATATTTTTCTTAAAGACACGAAACGTTTAAAACCTTTACCGAAAATCTTCTCAGATACACTTGGAAATTCTCTAAAAGTCGTACTTCTTTTTTCATTTTCATCGTATAGCTGTGGAGATGCCAGACCTATATCACTGTTTTGTTCTAAAGTTTTATATAAAGTGTCAACTACATTATTGATCAAAAGTGTGTCATTATTTAAAAAGAAGTAATATTTTGAGTCTTTATTTGCTTTTTCTACACCCAACATATTTCCGGATGCAAAACCGACATTTTTTTTGCTATAAATAAGTTTAATATCACTATCGTTTTCTAAAATTTTTAATTTGTTTACTTCGTTATCCTTTGAAGCATTATCAACAATGATTAATTCATATTCTACTTTTGTATTAGCCCTTACACTTTTGACCATATCAAGTGTTTCATCTGAGCTATTATAATTAACCGAAATAATAGATACCATTAACTCTCCATAATATAAAGTGGCATTTTAACTAATTAATGATAAAATCCATCCTAAAAAAGGCTTATGTTGAATTATAATGATATTTCAGTTAGCGTCATAGTCTCTGTATACAAAGATACACAAGCACTTAAACTTATACTTGATAGTCTATTAAACCAAACACATGAAAATTTTGAAATAATTATTTCTGAAGATTGTGAATCAGAAGAGATGCGTGAGTTTTTAGCCCCATATAAAGAAAAAAATCTCTTAAAGCATTTAACACAAGAAGATACCGGTTGGAGAAAAAACATAGCCTTAAACCGTGCTGCCAAAGAATCAAAAGGTGAGTATCTTATCTTTATAGATGGAGATATTATCCCTTACAGTGACTTTGTACAAAAACATGTAGAGTCTATTACTCATAGTCGAATATTATGTGGCAAACGCGTAGAGTTAGGTCCATTTTTTTCTAATCTTATTAGAAAAGGATATCTAAATCCTTATATAGTTGAAAAATTATTTGGATTATTTTTACCTTTTTTAGCAATGGATAAAGCAAGACATGTTGAAGAAGGTATAAAACTGAAAAAAGGCTCCTCGTTAGAACAAAAACTTAATAAAAAACGCCCAATGATAATCGGCTGTAACTTTTCGTGCTTTAAAAAAGATTTGGAATATATAAACGGTTTTGATGAAGACTATACTACACCGTCCGTTGGAGAAGATATAGACCTAACATGGAGATTTCAGCACTTCGGGATAGATTCACAAAGTGTAAGATACCTTGCAAATACATTTCATTTATATCATCCAAGAAGCTGGAATAGTGAAAACGTTAATGCGAATAATGCAATTATGAAGAAAAAATGGGATAATGAAGAGTTTATCTGTAAAAACGGTCTAAAGAAGCTTTAGCCGTTTTTCATTATGATAATGCATCAAAGTCAATGCCGATAAAAATATAAATATATTCTTTAACTTCGCATATAAAAATACTAAACTAACACTTGATACACTAAGTAATATCACTATAAAAATAATTTGAACAACTTTCATATAGTGATCATCATACGGATATCTCAAAAGCTGATAAAATATATTTAGAAAAACCAATAATCCTATAATTCCAAACTGTAAAGTATTATCCAAAAATTCACTATGTAAACTGGCATACTCACCATTTTTCGTATTTTCATACATACTGTGAATATTTTTTTTATTTGTTTCATGCTCTTTTACGTAATTTTTAAACTCGCCTATATGATCACCGGCACCGACTCCAAATAAAAAATTTTCTTTCATAATCTCATATGAATATACATAAAATCCAACTCTTGCACCGGTGGAAGTATAATAATTTTGCTTATCAATAGCAGCTTCTGTTTGATTAAAAAAATCATTTACTCTATTATGGAAAATATCACTTGTATTATATGCTATAAAATATCCTCCAAAAATCAATACTAATGATACAGGTAGCATAAAGTACTTTTTATACTTTATCATTATCATTGCAGTAACAGTTAAAATAGAAATAGCATATAGTCCATATCCAAGTTTAGATTGGATTATAAAGATATTACTAGATGCACTTATAAAAAACATTACATAGATTATCTTTACCCATAATTTTTGCTTTTTTGTGACAATTCCATACAATAATATTCCTAACGATATTGAAAGTACAGTACTATATTGAGTAAACGTTTCCATAAAAGGCACATTCACACCATATCCAGTATAAACCAGATATGGTATTCTTATGTCAAAAAGCATAAGATAACTTACTATTTCACTAAAAAAGATACCTAATAAAAATCCGGTTAATATTTTATATATAAAATCTTTTCTTATAACTGCTATGAAAACTATCATATATAGTACATATTTTAGTTCCTTTAACTTGAATACAGCCATCTCTAAGTTTTCAGAACCAAGTATCCATATTAAATGCACTAAAACAAATAATAAAAATGCTTGAACAACCTTGTCTTTAAAAGCAAACAGTAGTTTTTCTTTTATATTTCCAGATAATAAAAAAAGAACTAAAACCATTCCAAAAATTGTTTTTACAGGTTTTGCATATATCGGTAAAAAAAATGCATATACAATAAATAAATAATTTGCTGCTAAGATATATTTGTCTTGATATTGTACTTTTAAATCTAATATTTTTTTGAACACTTTATATCCTTAAGCGACAAAACAAGTTAATTTATGTAACTTTAGCCCTATACAGGTTCTAATTAGACGTTTCGTTCTTTTTTTTGTCCTGTATATTGCAAATACTTCATCTCTATACTTATTTAAATATTTATGTAGTTTTTTGTTGTAAAAAATATTTTCATAATTTTTATAATGTTCTATAAGTAATTTAACCAAATACTTATCTTCATCTTTTGTAAATAATCCGGAACTAAGCATAGTATTCAAGTCTCTTGCTATTACTTTAGCTCTGTCAACTCTTATGTTTGTTTTTTTGTTTAACCTATCAAAAAAACCTTTATAGTTTTTAACTCTTGTACTTGTTACTTGTTCAGGATATCTTCTATAATATGTCATACTCTCTTGTGTATATGTTATTGAACTTATAGATGTAGCGACAAAAGCAATCCATATATCATGAAAACTTATATTTTCCGGTATTGGCAATATATGTTTTATAAGTTCTCTTTTAAACATTATTGTATTACCAGATACACAGTTTGTAAGCAAAAATGCTTTGTTGTTACTTCCTGATACTAAATTGTTTTCCGGACGTACCAATTGTTTTGCATTATCGACAAGGTTTGACTCCTCATCCATTAATATAGCATCTGAATATATTAAAATATTTTCATCAATCTCATTAATAAAAACTTCCAACTTATTTTTTTTCCAAGAATCATCTTGATCAGCTAAAGCTATGTGATCACCACTGCATAAAGAAATCGCTTTTTCAAAATTTTTTATAAAACCTAAATTTTTTTCATTTTTATAAAGCTTTATTCTCTCATCATTCTTTTGATATTCTTTTATAATATCTATTGTATTATCAGTTGAACCATCATCCGTTATTACAAGTTCAAAATCTTTATACGTTTGATTTAAAATAGAATCTATTTGCTCGTTTATATACTTTTCCCCATTATAGGTACACATTGCAATAGATATCATTTTACTTCTTCTTTCTAAATATTTTTTTAACTTTATCTCTATGTCTTTTTGTTTTTTTTCTAGCAATTCTTATAAAGTTTCTTAAATAATAATTTTTCATTTTATCTTCATAATATTCTACTACTGTCAATAGTTTATGTTTGTATTTATCATCAAACAAATACAAATTTTTAAGAACTACTTTTTTAATCTCTTTAAACATCTTCAACTCTTTTAGAATATCACCTGAAACATTTGTTTCATGTCTTCTATATGCTGATACTTTTTCATCATAATATAAAATAAAATCACGTGCAACAACTCTTAAAAAGAAGTCATAATCTTCAACTAACAGATTTTCATCATATAGTCCAACTAGATCATACAACTCTTTTCTTATTAAATGCGTAGCACCAGCAACTGACCAATTGGATGTGATTTCTGTTTTTAATCCATCATCATTAAAATAATTTTCTTTTTTACCCTTATATAAATCAAAAAGACTACTTTCATATATAATATTATTATTTTCATCAATAACGATTGCATCTGACAACAATAAATATTTGTCAGGATTATTTTCCAGAATGTCAACTCTACTTTTAATAGTATTATTAATTAAATAATCATCACTTGCACATAATAAGATGTATTTACCCTTTGCTAATGAGATTAGTTCATTTAAAGTTTTAGTCAAGCCTTTATTTTCTCTTTTGATATATTTTATCTTTATTATTTCTGAATTCTTATCTATCCACTTTGTTATATTACTATCATTCGGATTTGATGAACCGTCATTTATAATTACTATTTCTTTATTTGAATATTTATCTTCCAAAACAGAATCAAGAGTTTTATAAATATAATCGTTATGATTATAAAAAGGGATAATTATACTTACTAGCGGATTACTTGTATTCATTTATCGCATCCACTACTTTTTTTGTATCTTCCATAGTCTGTACACCGCTGATAGGTAAACTTAATACTTCGTCATGTATTTGTTCACTTATAGGATATTGTTCATTAGACCATTCGGAATATGCTTCTTGTTTATGCGGTGGAATAGGATAATGTATCAATGTTTGAATATCATACTTTAATAGGTGTTTTTGCAACTTTGTTCTATCACTTGAACGTATAACAAATACATGCCATACGTGATTATCTTCTTTTCTAACAGTCGGTAAAACAATACTACTATTTTTTATATTTTCTAAATAGTACATTGCTATTTCTTTTCTATTTTTTATCTCATTATCTAAGTATTTTAATTTTACACCGAGCATTGCAGCCTGCATCTCGTCAAGTCTGCTATTTATGCCTTTGTATAAATTTTCATACTTTTTATGACTTCCGTAATTTCCCAAGGCTCTTACAGTTTCAGCCAATTCTTTATCGCTTGTAGTAACTATTCCTCCATCACCTAAAGCACCTAGATTTTTCCCGGGATAAAAACTAAATCCACTTGCATCTCCGAGATTGCCGGCTCTATTATCCTTAAAATAAGCACCGTGAGCTTGTGCAGAATCTTCTATAACTTTGAGGTTATACTTTTTTGCAATAGAGTTTATCTTATCCATCTCACATGTCTGACCGTATAGATGCACAGGCATTATAGCTTTTGTTTTTGGTGTGATCTTTTTTTCTATTTTATTTGCATCTATCAGGTATGTATTTATATCCGGCTCGACTAATATAGGGACTAAAGAGTTTTGCGTTATTGCGAGAATCGAAGCTATATATGTATTTGATGGAACTATAACTTCATCACCATCACTCATAATACCCATCTCTTTATATGCTCTTAAAATTAAAATCAAAGCATCCAAACCGTTTGCTACACCTACTGCATATTTACTACCGCAGTAGTTTGCAAAATTTGATTCAAACTCTTTACACTCATTCCCTTGGATATACCATCCGCTGTCTATAACTCTTGCACAAGCTTCAACAAGTTCATCTCTGTATTGATTGTTTATTTTTTTTAGATCTAAAAAAGGTATCATTAACTACTTTCCTTTACACTCATCACAAATTAATTCTTTATTGCATTTTTGTCCGCATCTGCAAACATATCCTTGATGTCTAGCAGGGTTTCCGTACCAAAGTTCTTGCATACCGAT
Source organism: Sulfurimonas lithotrophica (assembly GCF_009258225.1). Lineage (NCBI taxonomy): Bacteria > Pseudomonadati > Campylobacterota > Epsilonproteobacteria > Campylobacterales > Sulfurimonadaceae > Sulfurimonas > Sulfurimonas lithotrophica. Next base: position 481,803 of record NZ_CP043617.1, on the reverse strand, counting down.
ATTCTTCGTTACTACACTTCCTGCACCTATCATAGCATAATCACCTATAGTTATTCCACCTACAATAGTACTGTTTGCACCGATAGATGAGCCTTTTTTTACAACAGTTTTTAAAAACTCACTTGGATACTGTTTGCTTCTTGGTAAAAAATCATTTGTAAAAGTAACGTTTGGACCAATAAAAACATTATCCTCTAAAGTAATACCATCCCAAATTTGAACACCACTTTTAACAGTAACATTATTACCTATTTTCACATCATTTTCTATCAAAACACTTGCATTGATATTACAATTATTTCCTATGATAGCTTCTTTTAATATAACACAAAACTGCCAAATATATGTATTAGTTCCAATATTTTCACTTTGAACATCAGCTAGTTTATGTATCATTTATTTACTTCTTTTAAAAATTCATTATAATCTCTTATATAATCATTTTCATCATAATGTTCACTAGCAATTACCATTAAAACACAGTCTTTACTAAAGTTTTTCATCTCTCTCCATATTAAACCTTCTATATAAAGACCTTGATTTGGGTTTGTAAGAGTAACTTCTTCTTTTTTATTTCCATCATCAAGAACAAATGTACAACTTCCCTTTACGGCTATTGCTATTTGTTTAAGATTTTTGTGTGCATGAAATCCACGCTCAACTCCCAGCTTAGTATCAAATATATAATAAACTCTTTTAATTTCAAAAGGTGCATTATAACCTTCTTCTATAGCTATTAATGAACCTCTATCATCTCCATTTATTTTAAAATCTATTATTTTTCCTAACAAACGAATCCTTTATCAAACTAATTTTATCAAATTTAAAAAATTATTCATACCTAACTTCATAGTATTTTAATTTTTTTTGAAGTTCATCTAAATATTCTTTAACATTATTTTTATCCAAAAGCACTCCAAAATTATCTTTTTTATTAGTTTCTGAACTAATGATTTTTGCCACTGTATTGATATGCTTTGGATACATATGATCATCATCCGGATAGTTTAATAAATTAGTTGTCATATTGTTTATATCCATAAAATGATAAACTTTGTCAAATGTATAAATCAAATCATATAACCATCTTTTATATTCATCATATCTTTTAGTATCTCTAATTAAAGCAACTAATAAATCCGCTGTAACTGGTGGCGTAAAAACAACGAACTTAGAATTTTTATTTTCTTGTTTTATTTTTTCAAAAATTTGAATATAATTTTCATTATATTCATAGTTTTTATCTTTAAAATCATTTATATGCTTTAACAAAGTCATTTTAAATCTTGTTTTTCTGGTAGCTTCATCTACAATATCATGGTACTTTATATTATTTCTATCATAATATATAAGCTCTTTATTATAAAAATAATTTTTAATATTTTTTTTTGAAAATTCAAACATATCATATGATAATAAGTTCTTAAATTTATAAAATATAGACTTACTTCTGTCTAAATAAAAAGACGGTTTATTAAAATTTATAGGAAATTTTTTATTTGTACCAAAAAAATCAATTCCCAATATTATATACTTTAATTCATTATTTACTTTATCCTTAAAAAAATTTATATATTCTCTATACTCAGTGGGATACATACTATTGACGGCATAGTTATAAACTTTCATACCGGCAAAACTATTTTGGTTTATAAAAGTACTTCTACTGCTACCTAGTAAGATTGAATCAAAATCTTTTATACTATTAGAATTGATATAATTTGTTTTTTGTTCACGTTCATCAAAATCGATTTGTTTACTATTTAAAAAATTTTTATGTGTAAACATCCACAAAGGGTCAATAAATATATTAAACGATATTAGTAAACCTAAAAAGATGCTAATGTAGGCTATAAAATTTACAATATAAGACCTATATTTATTGTTCATTCACAGTGCTTTTTACTATATCTTAAAGAATCTATTCTTTTTTTCAAGCTGTAAACTGCTTTTGAATTCATTATTTTATTTAATACTCCAAAACTAGATAGAAATAAAGGACTGCAAGGTGTACGAAAAAACCTCATTTCCAATGCTTTTTGATACTGTTTAATCATTCTGTATTTTGTATCGTAAAAGCTTTTGTTTGGATAGCCACCGCTTCTATGTAGTATGTGAAAGTCTATTACATATGTATGATATCCTTGCATCTGAGCCTGCATCGAAAGATCTGCACCGTAGAGATGGTAATGCCCTATGTTTTTAGAAAACATTAAATTCAATTCATTCTTAACAATCATAATATTTTCATCGGGACACGATACTTTTGCAGGGAAAGGTCCATTATGTACATCAAGCTGTCCAGGATCTGTAATTCTTGTGTATTGGGTATTTATATCATTAATATCATAACCGGTATTTCCTAAAATTGCCCATTTAGGATCAACCTCGTTCATTTCTTTAATTTTATCTGTTAAAACCTCAATATTATCAAATTTGAACTCTACATCTTGATGAACCAAAATCAAATATTTTCCATTAGCTTTATTTAAACATTGATTTAAACCATCATAAGCATCATATTTATTATCTTGCGTATTATCGATATATATAAACTCTGTATTATCATTATTAAAACCGGCTTTTTTTGCAGAATCCAACAACAACTTGTATTCATCTATATTGGATACAAGCGTACACATAGAAAAAAGTTTATCAGAAACGATACTATCTATTTCGATAACATCTAAACCATCATATTCCATAAAGTCTCCGCTAATATCTTTGAACTTGTTCATTAAGTTTATTTATCATTTTATCAATATTATCCTTAGATACTAAGTAAGTATTCATTCTCATGTTATTTAGCATCCATAAATTAATACGCTGATGATAATGTGTAATATCTTTATAATTAGCTAAATTACAAGTAACTATATCTTCACTTTGAAAGTCATATAGTTTAATGTTTTTATAGTTTTTCATAATCGAAAATACATATGACTTAAACTTTAAATACTCTTCTAAATATCCAGCATTTTGCATTAACTTATAATATAAAATCGAATATGGAGGATAAAAGAAATAAAAATTTATATTTTTATTTGATTCTATGAGAGGTAAAAGATAGTTATTAAAATTATCTTTTAATATTTCAAACTTATAATAATGTCTAAAAGACTTATATCTATTAACTTGTGACAAATAGTTTGTTTTTGCATTGTTTCCACCATCAAACATTGCTTCATATTTACTTTGCCACTCATACAAATTATCTAATTGTTCAGATATTTTTTTCTCATCATATCTTTTTGTTATTGACTTTAAAGATCTAGTAAAAACTCTTGTATTAAATAGGTACTTTGAGTCATTCAACACAGAATCATCATACAAAAAATTAGGAAAATCTTCTTTTATATTTGTCGGTATGTTAAACCCGCTAAATGAATATAAGTCTAATCCAAACAAAATATTATTTATCTTTTTATACTTTTGGGCGAATTCTATTGTCTCTACTTGTTCACAAATATTTCCCCCAAAAGTCGGTACTTTCAAAACTTTGTTAAATCCAAGCTTTTTTTCAATATCACTTGATTTAAAATTTGCGACCATAGATGTGCCGATTAGTAATGAATCATACTCATAATGCTTTATTAGACCGGGGTTGATATACCTTTCATTTTTAACTAAAAATGTGTAGAAAGAAGCTTTTCTATATTGCTGATATGGATCAACCATGTAATTTGTAGTTATTATAGTCAAAAATATAAATATTAAGATATATATGTAATATTTCGAAAATTTTTTGAATCTATTCAAACTTTACCTTTTTAAAAATAGCTTCACTGGCTTTATAACTCCAATGCGTATCATCTGCATAATATAAATCTTTTACACCTTTTTTTAGCTCTTGTGAAAGTATAGCCTTTGTATCTATTAACTCATATTCTTTAGGTAACCCTCTTAAAATTTCAAAAAATTGACTCTTTGGATAACTGTTGTTTTCAATATATGGCTCATATAAATTATATTTATCTACTGCCGGCATAAAATAAAGTCTTATCCCTTTATTCTTAAGTTTATTGGCAAGCTTATTAAAATTGTTGTTTAAACTCTGTATGGATTTTTGACTTGTTATATTTATTCCGTCAATATCTTCATTATAAAACAATAAAGAATTTTTATCATCTACATTAAAAAAATCATTGTTTAACTTAACCATAGACAATTTATCATACTTCTTATATTTTTTAAGTTTTATTTCTATGTTATTTAACAATGCAGTAGTATTTTGATTATTAATAAAATTTATCATATTATCTTTCATTACATATGAGTTTTTTTGAATTTTAAGTTTTTCAACCAATTTTATTTTTTCCATAAATAAATCAAAATTAAGTTTTACTCCAAACCTTAGCAACGAAGTCCTCTCAACAGACTCTATTAAAATAGCTTTTGGCTTTAACTCATCAAGTAATCCTGAATTATCAAAAATTACAATTGTTTCTATAAAATTCCCAAAGTATGGTAAAACATTTAGCACTTTTAAATTACTATATGTAGCGATATAATCTTGGAAATAAGGATTAATTCCCTGAGTAGCAGCATTTGCAAAGGAATCTCCTATGGTGATTATATCGACTGTTTCTCTAGGTTTTAAATCTTTATACAGTATATGCTTTTTAGGCAAATTTCTAGCTTCTTTTACCAAATAAGAAGGCCTAGGATAAATACTGTCAGTTTTAAAAGAAATTCGCCCCAAGTCACCATTATATAGATCATCATTAACCAAAAGTACTTTTTTTGAGATCATATGCCAAACAACAGTATGAAACAAAACACTTATTAAAACAAATAGTACAAATAAAAAGCTATATTTTTTGAATCTATTCAAACTTTACCTTTTTAAAAATAGCTTCACTGGCTTTATAACTCCAATGCGTATCATCTGCATAATATAAATCTTTTACACCTTTTTTTAGCTCTTGTGAAAGTATAGCCTTTGTATCTATTAACTCATATTCTTTAGGTAACCCTCTTAAAATTTCAAAAAATTGACTCTTTGGATAACTGTTGTTTTCAATATATGGCTCATATAAATTATATTTATCTACTGCCGGCATAAAATAAAGTTTTATCCCTTTATTCTTAAGTTTATTGGCAAGCTTATTAAAATTGTTGTTTAAACTCTGTATATTCTCGTTTGTAATTAAATAATTATTTTCAATATCTTCTCTGTGAAATAGCAAGGTGTTAGAGTCTTTAGTACTGAAATAGTCTCTTTTCATTGGAGATAAAATAGCAAATTTATAATTTCCGTAGTTATTATATACTCTTTGTATATTAAAACTTGCGGCTCTAAAATTTTGAGAATTAATAAAACTAATGTATGGATCTTTAGTTTGATAAAAATTTATACCTTTTGCTAAAATTTTTTTTAGTCTGCTTTTATCTATATTTTTAGACAAATCTAATTTTGAGATAAACCTAGGAATACAAAATCTTTCAACAGACTCTATAACTATAGCTTTAGGGCTTAGTTCATCAAGTAATCCTGAATTGTAAAAAACAGCTATAGTTTCTATAAAATTTCCAAAATGGGGAAGTATATTTAGTACTTTAAAGTCATTATATGTAGCAATATAATCTTGAAAATATGGATTAATTCCCTGAGTGGCAGCATTTGCAAATGAATCTCCTATAGTGATTACATCAACTGTTTCTCTAGGTTTTAAATCTTTATACACTATATGCTTTTTAGGCAAATTTCTAGCTTCTTTTACCAAATAAGAAGGCCTTGAGTTGATGCTATCTACTTTAAATGATGTACGACCTAAATCACCTCTATAGATTTGTTTATCAGTTAAGAGTACCTTTTTAGATATAACATTCCAAACTGTTAAATGAAAGCCAATACTAAAAAGAAATAGCAGTGAAAATATATAAACATATTTTTTATAATTACTCAATTTTAACACTCTTAAAAATTGCTTTACTTGCTTTATATGACCAATGTGTTTCATCTGGATAAAAAATATCTTTTGCACCACTCTCTATTTCTTTAGATAGTATGTTTTTTGTATCTATTAAGATATATTCTTTTGGTAGTTTTCTCAATTCTTCAAATAATACACTTTGAGTATATTTATTGCTGGTTATATAACGACTATACAAATTATATTTATCTACTGATGGCATAAAATACAATTTTATCCCTTTATTTGATAGTAATTTAGCTAAATTATTGAAGTTATCATTGACTTTTTTAATATTTTTTAGTGTTTCATCTTTTAAAACTCGAATATCATCATAGAAAAAAAGTAGTTCATTTTTAATTTCAGAAGTAAAAAAATCATTATTTAACTTTTCTATATAATACTTCTTGTTTTTACCATACCCTTTAACAAGAAAATTTAAATTGTATGTTAAAGCATTTAAATTTAAATTATTTATAAAAGTAATTTGTTGTTTATCTTCATCTTTTGGATTATAAGAGTCATATGAACTAATTATTTCTTGATCAATATTTGCATCAGTATTTAAATCATAATTAATATCTTTTGCAAATCTGTCAATCACAAATCTTTGAACAGATCCAATTAAAACATATTTAATTTTTTTTCTTTCCAACCATCCACTATTACATAACAAAACAACTGTTTCCAAATAACTATTTGTTCCAGACAATTGAGGAATATTCAAAACATCAAGCTCGTTATAGGTGGCTATATAGTCTTGATAGTATCTATTTAAACCTCCTCCTCCCCCATTGCTAAAAGAATCACCAATTGTAATCATATCTACATTCTGTTTTTTATAATCATTATAGTGTATATGTCGTTTTGATAAATTAAATTCATTATATCTAGGTAAAGCCAATCCTTTATGATAAGACATTCTAACCAAATCACCAATGACATAATCAGTCGGGTTTACATACTTAACATACTTGTGATATGTAAAAAAACTAAACATTAAAAAAAAGACTAATGTTAATGAGAAAATATATACAAACTTTTTAGATGTTTTCAATTATTATCCATTAAAAATTAAAATATAAAAATTCTGATAATTTATTCAAATTTGAAATAGCATATAAAGCCATTGATACACTAAATATTAAGTACCACTTATTAGGTTTAAATGATTCACGCAATTGCATAGAGTTTTTAGCTATAAGAACAACTAATAAAGCTATAAATATCCAAGATATGCTTTTTGAGCCGTTTATATTATGTAACCACTGCCCAAAAGTAACACCATAGTCACTTAAAAATGATAGCTTCTGTGCATATTTAGTTGAGAATTCAATCCCACTCAAACCAGCCATAGCTTTTAAGACTTTGATAGCATCATCCCACTCTTTTGCTCTAAAGAACACCCATGCTATATTTACAAAGTTAAATGTTATAAACCAAGCAAGTATTGAATTCATTGTAAAACCAAAGCTTTTCCATGCTCTGTGTATTACTAGAGCTGCACCGTGTAAGAATCCCCAAAACACAAATGTCCATCCTGCACCGTGCCATAATCCACCAAGTATGAATGTAGCCATAAGGTTGTTATATGTTCTAAAGCTACTTTTTCTATTTCCTCCTAGTGGGATATATATATAATCTTTTAAGAATCTTGATAGTGTAATATGCCATCTTCTCCAAAAGTCTTGTATATCTTTTGCTTTATATGGAGAGTTAAAGTTTATAGGTAGTTTTATATTAAACAGTAGTGCAGCACCTATTGCCATGTCTGTATAACCGCTAAAATCAAAATACAGTTGAAATGTATATGAAAGTGATGTAGCCCATCCTTCTATTAGAGTTAATGTCTCTGCTTTATCAAATCCTGCCGTTGCCCAAATAGCAAACTTATCAGCAATTACTACCTTTTTAAATAAACCAACTGAGAATATAAATAAACCTAGTGCTATATTTTTATAGTTCTTAACCAAGTTCCATCTAGATGCAAACTGTGGCATCATCTCTTTATGATGTACAATCGGACCTGCAATTAACTGAGGAAAAAAAGTAACAAACAGAGCATAATTTAAAAAATCATATTCTTTTGTTTCAGCCCTGTAACTATCTACAAGATAAGCTATTTGTTGGAAAGTAAAAAAACTGATTGCAAGAGGTAGTGCTAGATGCAATAAATCCATATTACTATCAAATGCCAAGTTAAAATTGCTTATGAAAAAATCGGCATATTTAAAATAACCAAGTAATGATAAGTTAGCAGCTATACCAACACCAAGCAATAGTTTCTTAGAAACTTTTACTTTAGAAAAATTTTCGTTTAAACTGTTTCCGACTACATAGTTAAAAAGCATAGAACTTAAAATGATAGGTAGATAAGCTATATTCCACCAACTATAAAAAAACAATGATGCAAAGACCAACAATCCCTTTGCACCTACAACTAACCTTCTGTTTAATAAAAAGAAATATAAAAAGAATGTTATAGGTAAAAATAAAAAGATAAACTCTTGTGAATTAAATAGCATATTTCTCCAAATACCAATCAATAGTTAAAACTATTCCTGTGTCAAAATTTTCATCAGCTTTCCAGCCCAACTCATTTTCTAACTTTGTTGCATCTATGGCATAACGTCTGTCATGTCCAGCTCTATCTTCAACAAAAGTAATCAATTCTTTATATGATTTTTCTTTTGGAACTCTTTCATCAAGTATTGTACATATTCTATCTACTATTTGAAGGTTTGTTCGCTCATTACGTCCACCTATATTATAAACATTCGCCTCTTTACCTGTATGATAAACTCTATCTATACCTTTACAATGATCAAGAACATATAACCAATCACGAATATTCTTACCGTCACCGTATATTGGGATAGCTTCATTAGCTAATGCCTTTCTTATAATTGTAGGAATAAGTTTCTCGTCATGTTGTTTTGGACCGTAATTGTTTGAACAGTTTGTAATAACAGTGTTTAATCCATAAGTTTCCTGATAAGATCTAACTACCATATCACTAGATGCTTTAGAAGCTGAATAAGGAGAGTTTGGAGCATATGGTGTCTCTTCAGTAAAGAGATCTTTTGGATCATCACTTAGAGTTCCATATACCTCATCAGTTGATATATGATGAAATCTACATTTCTTATATTTTTCTTTATATGTAAAAGGTTTTTCCATCCAGTATTTATATGCTACGTCTATAAGTGTAAAAGTTCCGTTTACATTTGTTTCTATAAATACTCCCGGATTTTTAATAGAGTTATCAACATGAGATTCTGCTGCAAAATGTATAACACCTTCAATATCGTATTCGTTAAATATAAACTCTACTAATTCACGGTTGCATATATCACCTTTAATAAACTTATATCTTGGGTTATCCACACACTCTTTTAGGTTCTCCAAATTACCTGCATAAGTTAAAAGATCTAGATTAATAAGTTTATAATCTGAATACTTTTCTAAAAAGTAAGGTACGAAATTTGACCCTATAAAACCTGCAGTCCCTGTTAACAATATTGATTTCATTATTTTCTTTCTCCCATAATTTTTAAACATTCATCTAAAGAGTCTTTCCAGTAAGGTATGGTGATATTAAATGTTTGTTTTATTTTTGATTTATTAAGTAAACTAAAATGTGGCCTAGTCGCTGGTGTCGGATACTCTTTAGTTTCTATCGGGTTAATCTTACAATCTAGTTTTGCCATTCGCATAATCTCTTTTGCAAAATCATACCAGCTTAATACACCTTCATTTGAATAGTTATATATTTCAACTTTTTCATTACTTATATTTGGAATAATCTCTAATATAGCTTTTGCCAAATCTTTCGCATAAGTTGGAGTTCCTACTTGATCAAAAATAACACCTAGTTGTTCTTTTTCCTTACCTAAACGAAGCATAGTTTTTACAAAATTTGCTCCGAAGCTGCTATATACCCAAGATGTTCTAATTATAATTGAATTTGACGGATTGATATCTTGCATAGCTTTTTCACCGGCAAGTTTTGTTTTTCCATATACACTATTTGGATTTACAATATCATCTTCAGTGTATGGCTTGTAATTTTTTCCGTCATATACATAATCAGTTGATATATGGATAAGTTTTATATTTCTATCTTTTGAAACCTGAGATAAATATTTTACAGCTACATTGTTGACTGCATCTGCATTACTTTCATCATCTTCTGCCTTATCTACAGCCGTATAAGCAGCACAATTTATAATAACATCAATTGAATTTTTATCTACATAATTTTTAACAGCTTCTAAATTTGAAATATCCAGTTCATTTCTATCTGTAAAAAAACAATTATTCTCATAATCTGAGGATAACTCCCTTATCTCTGAACCAAGTTGTCCATTAGCTCCAGTAACTAAAATATTATGCATAATAATTTACACCATACTCAAACATATCAACCGCTTCATCTAATTTTGGTTGAACTTTATCTTTAGCTGAAAGGTTTAATTCACTATGTGCTATTTTCCAATCAATATTTATTTCAACATCGTCAAAAGCTATACCTCTGTCATTTTCAGGACTGTAGTAGTTATCAACTTTATATGCGAATACTGTATCATCTTCAAGTACAACAAATCCATGAGCAAAACCACGTGGTACTAAAAGTTGTTTTTTATTTTCAGCGGATAGTTCAACTGCTACATGTTTTCCAAAAGTTGGTGAACCTTTTCTTATATCTACTGCCACATCAAGGACTCTTCCTTGAATTACACGTACTAATTTAGTTTGTGCAGCAGGAGCTAATTGGTAGTGTAGTCCCCTTAAGACACCTTTTGAAGACTTTGATTCATTATCCTGGCAAAAGTTTATCTTATACCCTAGAAACTCTTCTAGTTTATCTGCACGAAAAGTCTCAACAAAGTATCCTCTATCATCTCCGTGAACCATCGGTTCTACTATAACAACTTCAGGAATTTTCGTCCTTGTAAACTTCATTCTACTGCATCCTTCTAGGTTGATTAGCTCTTGAAATCAAATACTGTCCATATTGATTTTTCTTTAAAGGTTCAGCTAATTCTAAAAGCTTTTCTTTTGAAATATATCCCATTTCATATGCTATCTCTTCTATACATGCCACTTTTAAAGATTGTCTATTCTCTATCGTTTGGATAAACTGACTAGCTTCAAGTAATGACTCGTGAGTTCCGGTATCAAGCCATGCATATCCTCTCCCCATTAGTTCAACTTTAAGTCTATTCTCTTCTAAGTAATCTTGGTTTAGAGTAGTAATCTCCAGTTCGCCTCTGTCTGATGGTTTAACATCTTTAGCTTTTTTTACAACATCATTTGGATAAAAATATAATCCTACTACTGCATAATTGCTTTTTGGGTCTTTTGGTTTTTCTTCTATAGAAGTAACATTTCCGTTATTATCAAATTCTGCTACACCGTAACGCTCAGGGTCTTTTACATAATATCCAAATACAGTAGCCTTATTTTGTTCCTTAGCATTTTTTACAGACTGAGCCAAAAGTTCGGTTAATCCGTGACCGTAAAAAATATTATCGCCCAACACCAAACATGCATCTTCACCATCTAAAAACTCTTCACCTAAAATAAAAGCTTGTGCTAGTCCATCCGGACTTGGTTGAATAACATAACTAAACTTCATCCCTATATCTGAACCATCACCCAGAAGCTGTTCAAACCTTGGTAAATCTGTAGGAGTGGATATAATAAGAACTTCAGTAATTCCTGCTAACATTAAAACTGAAAGTGGATAATAGATCATCGGTTTATCATATATCGGCACAAGTTGTTTAGACACACCTTTTGTTATTGGATACAATCTTGTTCCGCTACCTCCTGCTAGTATTATTCCTTTCATATACAATTCTCCTTTATCTTAGTTTTTTAGTAAATACTCTGCAAATATTCTATACACACTATCATCGTTTGAAATTAGATAATCATAATTTATATACGTTAAAAATTTTCTTACTAATTCTTCATCAAACTCTAATTTTTCAAGCTGACCGACTATCTCTAAAAGTTCTTTTTCTGATGTAGCCGGATATGTAATACCTTTTATAGTATAAAAAGCGTTTCCTAACACTATGACTCTTTTATTGAACAGTAACGACTCCATCCCGACTGTAGAATTTACTGTAATAACTGCTAAACTTTTTTCGATTAATTTTTGTGTTGAATATCCGTTTTGAAATGATACATTTTTAATATTTTTGGCTCTAGTATGTAAATCAGGATAATTTATACCGCTTGAAGGATGCTCTTTTAGCACAAAGTTATATTGTGAATTTTTAGCTAAATTTTCTATTACATTAAAAAGTTCTCTCATATTTTCAATCCATGGAGAATTTTTAAGTATTTGTGTATCATAATCAACTTGAAACGGTACGAATATATACTCTAAAGGTAATTCCGTAACATTATTGCTATTAAATTTTTCTATATGCCTTGTAGCTCTTGGAACAAGTTCTTGTGGTAATTCTTTATTATTTTTATAACTTTCATAAAATTCTCTGTTTCTTGGTACACTATTATCAAAATTAATTCCCTTTGGATCCAAAACTAATGTATTTGGAAGTAAACCGTTTTCATAATAATACACATGGATACCTTTGAGCTTTGCAATCTCTATAGCAATCAATTGTCTAAATTTTCCACCGTTCCATAAAAGCATTTTAGTATATCCTTGACTAAGTGCTTTGTAATAACGAAAATAGTTTACATAAGCCATAATTTTAAAAAAATTATAAACTAAGAATCTAGGAAATTTTAAATTAGTTTTAGCATAAAACTCTTTTGTTGCAAACTCACAAATTAACTTAAAATTTATATTTTTTAAATTTGATATGCCAATCAAAGATGGAAATATTAAGTTTCTTGTCGACAATACTTTAAAATTTTCTGCTAATTTACTGTCTTTAACAATTCTATTAAGAAAACCTATATGGCTTTTTCTAAATGCGAATAAAAGTATTGTCGCATTATTATGCATATGTTATTCCTTGAGATTATTATCTTATTTCTATTTTGCGAAGCATTTTATCTAAAAAATGCTACAATTAACCTTATGAAACAACCGTACATATGGGATAACTATTCCGATCAACCATACCCCTTAAAAGACAAAGCCTATAAAAAAATCAAAAGAAGGGAAAATTTAACGTCTATTCTAAAAACAATTATCATATCTTTATTTGTATTTCCCATCTCTTTAATTATGATGCCTTTTGTTAAAAATAAGAAAATAGATACAAGTTCATTTTTTTGTTTAGGCGTTGATTATCAGAGAGAGCCTTCAGAAACTCTAAAACTAGTAAAAGAACTTGGAGTTAAGCATATTCTTATTCGCCTAAAGTTATGGGAAATAGACACTTTGGATAATTTAAAAGAATTTATATTAAATTTTCAGGATGAAAAAATTACGCTAAAAATAATGCAAGACAGAGAAAATGTAGAAAGCTTAGAACTTTTTAGAAATAATCTTGAATTAATTTTTTCAAAGCTTGGAAATAAAGTCGATATTTATGAAATCGGCACAACTATAAATCGTGCGAAATGGGGGTTCTTTAGTGTAGATGAATATAACGCTTTTTTTAAAACCGCTTATGATTTAAAAGAACAAAAGCATCCTGAATTAAAGCTAATCGGTAGTGGAGTTATTGATTTTGAATACCATTTTACAGCCCATACACTATTTAATTTTTTCAAATACAAATATGACGGAATATCTGCTTTGTTGTACGTTGATAGACGCGGTGCACCTGAAAATATGCAACTGGGTTTTAATGCATCTGACAAGATTGCTCTTCTTAGTACAATGGTTTGGTTGAGCCCAAAAACAAAACATGAGTTATACCTTACAGAAATAAACTGGCCTATATCAAATACGGCTCCCTATGCACCGACAAGTGAAAAAGAGTGTATAGACTTAGAGAGTTATGCTAATTATATGCTGCGCTACTATCTTTTAGCTCTTGCTTCCCAGCAAGTAGATGCACTATCTTGGCATCAGCTTATAGCACCGGGCTATGGCTTGGTTGACAATCGTGATAGTATAAAAAAATACCCCGCTTTTAAAACATACAAAACTATGATAAAAAATTTAAAAAATGCACAATTTTTAAGGCTTGATATAAATCGACAACACTATATTTTTCAATGTTTGGTTGATGAGGAGTTACTTCAAATACATTGGTCGTTAAAACCAACAACTATTCATAAAGAGAATAATTTTGATGTTTATTCTAAAGATGGAGAAAAAATAGAAGATCAGACCTTACAAATAGGTCCATCTCCTATATACGTATATATTAAAACTAAAACGAGAACTTAATACCGGAATATATAGATTTATTATATGTTACGTCAGATATTATATTCATATAATCATATTCAGTATCTATTCTTCTATAACCAACATAAACTGAAGCCCTATCCATTAGCTGTATATAAGCTTCTGCTCTATATTCAACATAACCGTTTGCATCGGAAAAGCTAAGTGATTTAGGAGCGTAGTAACCCTCTGCTTTAAATCCTATTGGAGTAGCAATATTTAATGGAAGTTTATATGAAACTTCCGCACCTATAGGCAGACTTCTGAAGTCTGCTTTTCCCAAGCCTGTATAAATTCCTTTAACACCTAAACCAACTTTAAAACCGCTATTTTGAATTTCTTGTTCTATCATAAAGTTAATATTGACATATCTGTCGATATTATTATGAGATGAATTCTTTCTATCAGCTTTTAAGTAATCAATTCCTATAAAAGTGGTATTTGGTTCAACCATCTCGTTGAACTGACCTATATCTAACTTCAAACCGGCTTCTAAATCATATTCATTTATATTTAATTCTGCCGTATGCATAGCATAAGTACAACTAAATCCTAAAATAAGCAAAGATATTTTTTTTAACATTTTTGTCCTTCATTTGTATCAATTATGTCATAAAAAAGCAATATATATTCCATAATTATGTTCATCTTTTAAATAAATAATTTTTTATTTTTTATTCAATATTATTTAAGACTTAACCCACTATAATATTTTCGATAATTTATCTTAAGGAATAAAAATGAAAAAAATAACTACTGCTATCGTAGCTTTAGGTGCTTGTACAGCTTTAATGGCTGGCGTTAATGCTGGTGCATGTAAAGGCTGTCACGGACAAGACTGGAGTAAAGAAGCTCTTGGTAAATCTAAAAATGTAGCTGAGATGACTCATAAAGAGATTGCTGATGCACTTATAGGTTATAAAGCTGGTACTTACGGTGGTCCAATGAAAGGTCTTATGAAAGGTCAAGTTGCAAAATACTCTGATGCTGACTTAGAAGCTTTCGCACAAACTATCGGTAAATAATTTACTTTTTTTTTCAAACTACCGATAAGGTAGTTTGATTTTATCTACTTAATAAACATCTATTCAGGTCTATAATTTTTCTTTAACTCTTCCTTTTTACGTTCAATATTTACAGCATCGTTTAAATCATCTTCATTATCAAACTTAGCAGCATTTAAAAATTTTTCTTCATCGTCAAACTGCCCGTTTTTTATAGCCCATAAAAAAGCAAATAGTGCGACTGCACCTAAAAATATAGACGCACCAAGCATCATAGCTATTACCCAATCATCCATTTAAGAGCTCCTTCTTATGATTTTTGCCACTTGTATCTAATTCTCATAGAGTTACCGACAACCAATAGTGAACTTACACTCATAGATATAGCTGCTACAAGAGGTATTACATAACCAGCCATAGCTAACGGAATTGTTATGGCATTATATACCAATGATATACCCAAATTTTGTTTAATAAGACCAAACGTAGTACGAGAGATTTTAAATGCATCTGATAGTGATTTTAATGAATCATTTAAAAGCACCACATCACTAACATCAATAGCTATATCACTACCGCTACCCATAACAATTGATATATCTGCATGAGCAAGAGCAAGTACATCGTTCACACCATCCCCTACCATTACTATAGTCTTATTGTCTTTTTTCAGCTTATCTATAAATTTTGATTTTTCTTTAGGATTTTGAGAATAGTAATATTCTTTTATACCGACTTCATCAGCTACTCTTTTTGCAATTTTACCATTATCACCTGTTAATATTATACTATTAATACCTTTTTTAGTTAATTCAGAGATTAGATCTTTTGCATCCGGTTTAACTTTATCTTTAAGTTCATATACAGCCATTATATCCGAATCGATAGCAAAGTAAAAAACACTATTTTGGCTTTCAAAATCTGCATTTAATTTGTTATCTTCTATTAATTTAATATTTCCGCCAAGTACCTTCTTATTTTTATATTTTGCAACAATGCCCGCTGCCGGAACTTGTTTATACTCATCAAATATTATCTCATTCTCTTCAGATAAATACTGAATTATACCTTTTGATATTGGATGATTTGAATTTTTTACAAGTGAATAAAGAATACTTTTGTCAAATTCTTTATATATATGTTCATTTACTACTTCAGGTTTACCCATAGTTAAAGTACCGGTTTTATCTAAAACAAGAGTATCGACTTTAGCCATTGTTTCAAGCAATGCAGCTTCTTTAAAAAGAACTCCTTTTTTAGCTCCTAGACTAAGACCTACCAATGTTGCAACAGGTGTGGCAAGAGCCAATGCACATGGACAAGCTATAATAATTACAGATATACCGACCATAAATGCCACTTCAAAACTATGTGGCCATAACCACCAAACTATAAAAGTTATAAAAGAAAGTCCTAAAATAACCGTAGAAAAATGTTCACTTAATTTATTGGCTATTTGTTGTATTTGAGGTTTTTTATTTATAGCATTTTCAAGTAAAGTCACTAAATTTGAAAGTGTTGAATGCTCAAAATCTTTGGTTGTTTCAAAATATATATCTGCATCTATACTACTTGTTCCACTAATTACACTATCACCTTTTTCTTTATATATTGGGTCACTCTCACCTGTAAGACTTGATTCATCAAAGTTTCCGCTTCCTTTAACAATTTTTCCGTCAAAAAGAACTCTTTCTCCACTTCCGACTACTATTATATCTCCCACGTTTACATCATCAAGCTTACTCAAAATAACAGTATTATCTTTAAATACTTTAACTTCATTTGGAATATTTTTACCTATAGAGTCTAATGTATCCGCAGCATTTTTTTTACTCAGTACCTCTAAAAACTTTCCTATTAACACAAAAGTAATAATCATACTTACACTATCAAAGTATGCTTCGCCAACCTCCATTAAAGTTATATATATTGAATATATATATGTTAGTAATGCTCCTGTAGCGACTAGCAAATCCATATTTACGACTTTAGTTTTTAAACCGTAATAAGCACCCTTAAAAAAGACCCAACCACTGTAAAACAGTACAGGTGTAGCCAATATCCATTCCGCAATATTTAATATAGTTTTAACATTTTGTGTAATACCAGTAAAATAGCCTGCATACTGTGCAACGGCTATCCACATAATATTCATAGAAGCAAAAATAGCAACTGCCATTTTTAAATAATATGATTTTCTCTCCCTATTTGCATAGTTTTCACCTGTTGCACTATCATAGGCAAAGGCGTTATAACCTATCGAGCGAATCATCTCAATAATTTTGGAGAGTTTTACAACATCATCAGCCCATACTATCGTTGCTTTGTTGTTCGTAAAATTTATATTTGCTTCTATTACACCCTCCATCTTATGCAGGGCTTTTTCGTTTAACCATACACAAGCAGAACAATGTATGCCCTCTATAATAAGAGAAACTATAGAAAAGCCATCAGCATCTTTTTTAACATACTGCTCATAAAAAGACGGAGAATCAAAATGTGAACTGTCATCTAACTGATGCATTGGCGGTGCAAGTTTTGTAGAGCCGGCTTTATCATAAAAACTATCTAAACCTTCATCATTTAGCAAGTGATATACACCTTGGCATCCATTACAACAAAAGTGTAAATCACCCTCTTTTATCATCATTTCATCATCAAATTCCAAATGACAATGACTACAAGCTACTTTTTCAGACAAGTTCAAATTTTCCTAATTTTTTATTTTTATTTAGTTTATCCCAATTTTCAATATAGCCGTTCATACAGATATAAACACCAAATTCATTTTTTGCTTTTAAAAACCCTATTGACATACCCAGATTTAATGAAGCTTCTACTTTATCTATCTCAAATGGCTTCATAGCTCCTGTTAATACAATCAATCTATCATCAAATATTTCACTTAAAAAATGAGCTGTTTCATCAATAGTATCTGTCCCATGAACAATTAAAAACTTATCATCTTTTGATTCCATTATAATAGATGCAAGCATTTTTCTATCGTTTATATCCATATCAAGAGAATCTTTAAAAATAACACCTGCCATATCATAATTAGCCTCTACAGATGACAATATTTCTTCTATACAATTAGAATCATACGGTACTTCTAGTTCACCGTTTAATGAATTATATCTTTTATTAAAAGTACCGCCCGTATTTAATATTAACATATTAATTCCTCTAACTTTTGTATAACTTTAGTAGCTTTAGAATTTTTAATTTTACTTTTTTCATCAAATAAATATGTCTCTAGAAGTCCTGCATTTAAGCCTGCTTCTATATCTCTTTCTTTATCACCTAGTATAATAGAGTGTTGCAAATCAATATTAAACTCTTTGGCAGCTTGAATCAACATTCCTGGCTTTGGCTTTCTACAATCACATTCCACAGATATATTAGGATGATGGGAACAGTAATAAACTTTTGATATATCTATACCTTCTTTTTTAAACCTCTCAAGCATCCAAGATGTCAAAATATTAAAATCATTATCTGTATAATAACCGCGTGCTATACCACTTTGATTTGTAACAATAAATATTTTATAACCTAATTCTAAATAATATTTACAAAGCTTAAAGATGCCATCTATAAATTCAAAATCTTCTATTTTATAAAGATAATCTTTCTCTACATTAATTACCCCATCACGATCTAAAAACAGTGCTTTAACCATTTACTAATTTACACCGTCTCCAAATGTCTCTTTTTCTATAATATCACATAATATGTGACCAATTAATATATGTGATTCTTGTATACGAGGAGTGGAATCAGATGGAATTACTAAAGCTATATCAGCTTTTTTAGCCATTTCACCTCCATCTTTACCGACAAGCGCTACAGTTAAAATATTTTTCTTTTTTGCAGAATCAAAAGCATTTAAAATATTTTTAGAATTTCCTGAAGTAGATATACCTATAAATATATCCCCTTCTTGACCCATACCCTCTAATTGTCTTGAGAATACTTTATCATATCCATAATCGTTTCCTATTGCAGTAAGGTTTGACGTATCTGTAGTTAGTGCTAAAGAAGGAATAGAAGGTCTATCAAATCCGTATCTACCGACTAATTCAGCAGCTATATGCTGTGCATCGGCTGCACTTCCGCCGTTACCTGCCAATATAGTCTTTTTATCTGTCCTATATAGTTCAACACATTTTTGTGCTACATCAACTATTTTTTCTAATAATTCTTCATCTTTATAAATAGTTTGTTTTGTTTCGTAAGAAAGTTTAATTTGCTCTTTAATATAATTTTTCATTAATATACCTAATTAAAATATATAAAATAATAGCATAAATAATATTAGTAAAAAGTATTAAGTGAAATAAAATTCAATGAAATAATTTAATAAAAAGTAAGAAACTGATCAACTAGGCGGCGACCTACATTTCCAATCCTGAAAGGACAAGTATTATCAGCGATGAGAGGCTTAGCTTCTGGGTTCGGAATGGGGCCAGGCGTTTCCCTCTCTCTATTGCCACCTAGACAATCAAGTATAAATACATCGTAGTATGTACTTATATTTGATTGTATAAGTTGTTTGTATAGAATTGTTAAAGTCAACAGCAACTTAATACACTAAACAAGGTAGTGAAGCTTAAAAAAAAGACGATCGTACTATTAGTACTGGTCAGCTAAACACGTTACCGTGCGTACACACCCAGCCTATCAAGCTTGTAGTCTTCAAGCGTACTTCAGGGAACGTTCATCTTGGAGTTGGCTTCCCGCTTAGATGCTTTCAGCGGTTATCACATCCGTACGTAGCTACCCAGCTATGCCCTTGGCAGGACAACTGGTGCACCAGTGGTACGTTCAACCCGGTCCTCTCGTACTAGGGTCAAATCTCCTCAACGTTCCTACGCCCACGGAAGATAGGGACCGAACTGTCTCACGACGTTCTGAACCCAGCTCGCGTACCGCTTTAAATGGCGAACAGCCATACCCTTGGGACCTGCTCCAGCCCCAGGATGCGATGAGCCGACATCGAGGTGCCAAACCTCCCCGTCGATGTGAGCTCTTGGGGGAGATCAGCCTGTTATCCCCGGCGTACCTTTTATCCTTTGAGCGATGGCCCTTCCACACAGAACCACCGGATCACTATGACCGACTTTCGTCTCTGCTCGAGTTGTCTCTCTCACAGTCAGGCTAGTTTATGCCATTATACTCTACGAAGGATTTCCAACCCTTCTGAACTAACCTTTGTAAGCCTCCGTTACTTTTTAGGAGGCGACCGCCCCAGTCAAACTACCCACCAGACATTGTCCTCCTGCAGGATAGACTGCAGCGAGTTAGCTATCAGAATATTCAGGGGTGGTATCTCAAGGATGCCTCATATACAACTGGCGTCATATAATCAAAGGCTCCCACCTATCCTGCACATGAATATCCCAATAGCAGTGTCAAGCTATAGTAAAGGTGCACGGGGTCTTTCCGTCTTTCCGCGGGTAGGAGGAATTTTCACCTCCACTACAATTTCACTGGATTTATTGTTGAGACAGCTCCCATCTCGTTACGCCATTCATGCAGGTCGGTATTTAACCGACAAGGAATTTCGCTACCTTAGGACCGTTATAGTTACGGCCGCCGTTTACTTGTGCTTCAATTCATGCCTTCGCAAAGCTAAGCAATCCTTTTAACATTCAAGCACCGGGCAGGCGTCACACCCTATACATCCTCTTACGAGTTAGCAGAGTGCTGTGTTTTTGGTAAACAGTCGGGAGGGACTCTTTGCTGCCACCCGTAGTTGCTTTGAAGAGCAAGTCTTCTAACAATTAGGGTACACCTTATACCGAAGATACGGTGCTATTTTGCAGAGTTCCTTAACAATAATTCATCCACGCGCCTTAGAATACTCATCTCACCCACCTGTGTCGGTTTACGGTACGGGCAACATTACATCTCGTTTAGAGGCTTTTCTCGGCACGACAGTATCAACGATTCATCTCGCTCTCCGAAGAGATTGAAATGCCTGTCAGGTCTCGGATACACGTTAAGCGGATTTGCCTACTTAACATCCTACACCCTTCGAGCCACATTTCCATCAGTGACCTCGTTTAACTCTATGCGTCCCCCCATCACTCAAATGATGTAATGTCGGTATCGGAATATTAACCGATTTGCCATCGTCTACCCCTTTCGGACTCGACTTAGGTCCCGACTAACCCTACGATGACGAGCATCGCGTAGGAAACCTTGGGTTTTCGGCGAAGAAGATTCTCACTTCTTTTCTCGCTACTCATGCCTGCATGCTCACTTCCATCCGCTCCAGTACTCCTTACCGGTATACCTTCGATGCTGAATGGAACGCTCTCCTACCACTTACACTAATGTGTAAATCTAAAGCTTCGGTGTTTATCTTAGCCCCGTTATATTTTCGGCGCAGAATCGCTAGACCAGTGAGCTGTTACGCTTTCTTTAAAGGATGGCTGCTTCTAAGCCAACCTCCTGGTTGTCACAGCAACTCCACATCCTTTTCCACTTAGATAAAACTTTGGGACCTTAGCTGTTAGTCTGGGTTGTTCCCCTCTCGACATAGGATTTTATCACCCTACGCCTGACTGCCATGGATTCCCCTGTAGTATTCGGAGTTTGATAAGGTTTGGTACCGCGGTAAGCAGCCCTAGCCTGTTCAGTGCTCTACCCCTACAGGGTTCTAACATGACGCTATACCTAAATATATTTCGGAGAGAACCAGCTATCACTGAGTTTGATTGGCCTTTCACCCCCATCCACAAGTCATCCCAAGACTTTTCAACGCCTACGGGTTCGGTCCTCCACTGGCTCTTACACCAGCTTCAACCTGCTCATGGATAGATCACTCAGTTTCGGGTCTGCAGCATCTGACTAATTCGCCCTATTAAGACTCGCTTTCGCTACGGCTTCGCGTTCGCTTAACCTTGCCAGATACCACAACTCGCAGGCTCATTATGCAAAAGGCAGTCTGTCACACTTATATATAATAGTGCTCCAAATGATTGTAAGCCATAGGTTTCAGGTTCTATTTCACTCTGCTCACCGCAGTCCTTTTCACCTTTCCCTCACGGTACTTGTTCGCTATCGGTCTAGTAGTAGTATTTAGGGTTGGAGGGTGGTCCCCCCATTTTCAGACAAAATATCACGTGTTCCGTCCTACTCGTTCCATACCTTAGTTCCACACAAAAGTTTTCGCTTACGGGAATATCACCCTCTATGTTCACACTTTCCAGAGTGTTCAGCTAACTAATGTGCTAAATGTATGCGCCCTACTCCAGTTTCGCTCGCCGCTACTCCCAGAATCTCAATTGATTTCTCTTCCTTCAGGTACTGAGATGTTTCACTTCCCTGAGTTCGCCCCCCGAAGGGTGACACGATTCACACCGTGCCGGGTTGTCCCATTCAGAAATCCCCGGATCAAAGCTTCTTGGCAGCTCCCCGAGGCTTTTCGCAGCCTAGTACGTCTTTCATCGCCTCTACTAGCCAAGGCATCCACCTATGGCCCTTAATATCTTTATTCTAATTCGCTTCACTACCTTGTTTAATGTACTTTAATACCTCAAACAAGTCAGTAATCTTATTATTGTAGTTATTTAGTTGTTATAATTAAATTGACCTATCGTTATATCTAATAAATTATCTATAACTAGTTTCTTTAACTATAGTTGTTGACTTTAACAATTGTATTTTAAATGAACATAAAAAGTTAATTTTAATGGTGGAGAATAGCGGGATCGAACCGCTGACCTCCTGCGTGCAAGGCAGGCGCTCTCCCAGCTGAGCTAATTCCCCATAACTGATTAAACTTTTTTTGTGATTGTATCTTCAATGATCACAGATCACTGAAAACTAAGTAAGCAACATTCTAACAACTAATTAGTTCGTGAGAACTTTTCTGAGCCAACTAAACGAATAGTTGCTCTTACTCTAGAAAGGAGGTGATCCAACCGCAGGTTCTCCTACGGTTACCTTGTTACGACTTCACCCCAGTCGCTAATTCCACCGTAAGCGGTAGCCAGTTTGGCATTCCGATTTCGGGTGAAATCAACTCCCATGGTGTGACGGGCGGTGAGTACAAGACCCGGGAACGTATTCACCGTAGCATTGCTGATCTACGATTACTAGTGATTCCAGCTTCATGCTCTCGAGTTGCAGAGAACAATCCGAACTGAGAGACGCTTTAAGAGATTAGCTCCACCTCGCGGTATCGCAACTCTCTGTACGCCCCATTGTAGCACGTGTGTAGCCCTGGCCGTAAGGGCCATGATGACTTGACGTCGTCCTCACCTTCCTCCTCCTTACGAAGGCAGTCTCCTTAGAGTGCCCAGCCGAACTGCTGGCAACTAAGGACGAGGGTTGCGCTCGTTGCGGGACTTAACCCAACATCTCACGACACGAGCTGACGACAGCCGTGCAGCACCTGTTTTCTAGTTCCCCGAAGGGCACTACCGTATCTCTACAGTATTCTATCAATGTCAAGGCCAGGTAAGGTTCTTCGCGTATCGTCGAATTAAACCACATGCTCCACCACTTGTGCGGGTCCCCGTCTATTCCTTTGAGTTTTAATCTTGCGACCGTACTCCCCAGGCGGAACACTTAATCTGTTAAGTGCATCACCGAGATGACAAGCATCCCGACGACTAGTGTTCATCGTTTAGGGCGTGGACTACCGGGGTATCTAATCCCGTTTGCTCCCCACGCTTTCACGCCTTAGCGTCAGTTATGTTCCAGCAGATCGCCTTCGCTTTAGGTATTCCTAGTGATATCTACGGATTTTACCCCTACACCACTAATTCCATCTGCCCCTCCCATACTCTAGGTTGCCAGTTTCCAATGCAGTTCTATGGTTAAGCCATAGGATTTCACATCAGACTTGACAACCCGCCTACGCGTCCTTTACGCCCAGTGATTCCGAGTAACGCTTGCACCCTCCGTATTACCGCGGCTGCTGGCACGGAGTTAGCCGGTGCTTATTCATATGCTACCGTCATTTTCTTGACATATAAAAGGAGTTTACACACCGAAATGCGTCATCCTCCACGCGGCGTTGCTGCATCAGAGTTTCCTCCATTGTGCAATATTCCTCACTGCTGCCTCCCGTAGGAGTCTGGTCCGTGTCTCAGTACCAGTGTGGCGGATCATCCTCTCAAACCCGCTACCCGTCATTGCCTTGGTGAGCTCTTACCTCACCAACTAGCTGATAGGATATAGTCTGATCCCAAAGCGAAAAAACATTTTCCTCGCAATCTTTTGATTTAGAGGCTTATCCAGTATTAATCACCGTTTCCAGTGGCTATCCTAGTCTTTGGGGCACATTAACTATATATTACTCACCCGTGCGCCACTCGTCAGCAAGGAGCAAGCTCCTCCTGTTACCGTTCGACTTGCATGTGTTAAGCACGCCGCCAGCGTTCACTCTGAGCCAGGATCAAACTCTCCATAATTGAATGCTTGATTCCATAGCCCAAGATCAAAATCTTTGGCTTTGTTTTATGTATATACTATATATAATATATACACGTAAAGTATCTATTGCTATAAATACCGGGTATTTATAGAATAGACGGTTGTTGTTATTGTGTTTTATAAAGTAAACTTTTTAAAACCGTTAACTAATTTCTTTATTAGTTGTTAGTTAGTTCACTTACTTAGTTTTCAATGATCTCAAACGTCTTCAGCTTTTACCTAAACTCTAGGTTGCTTCCGTTTGTGGATGGGAATTATAGGAGGAATTTACTTAAAGACCGCTTAGGATTTTAACAAATGCAAAAAGATTTTTTTATTGATGTTAAATATATAAAATTTACTTAATTAACCAAACAATTTCCTGCTGAATCTAATATACATGTATAGCCCGTTTCTCCCTCTATTCTAATAGATACATTTCCTTCAGAGCTAGTTAATGTTAAAATACAAGGATTATTAGATGGTATCAGTCTTGTCGTCTCATATGCTGAAACAAGACTAGATGGATTACCTCTCATCGGTCTACCCATATGGTCAAATGATATTCTTTGGGCTACACCTGCACACCCTCCAGATAAATTCATATTGCTAATACCATAAGTATCACCTAGTGCCATCTTTTCAGTTCTTCTAGAATTTCCAGCTATAATAAACCCAGCTGCACCACCAGTTAATAGCTTAGATTTATTTAACGGATTTACAGCTATTTCTCCATTTGCATTTGCATTTCCAGTATGTGAAATGTCACTATATATTGTATATGGCCACTGTATAGTTCCGACATTTGTATTATATTGAAACTGCCATCGTCCTTTATACCAGCTTTGATTTGTATCATCATATTTATCATCATTCATAGCTAGATGCTGAGTATAACGTATATGTGAAACAACTTGAATTGCAGCTTCATGAAGTCTATCGGTATTAACTCTTGGAATAATTGCAGCTGCCAATATACCAATTACAACGATAACAAATACTAATTCTAATAATGTAAAAGCTTTTCTCATACGATTAGTATATCAAAAAAAAATTTGGTTTAAAATAAATATAAAAGAATAAAAAGAGATTGGAGGTAATAAGATGGAAAATCCATCTTATTTAATTGCTGAATTATATCTCTTCAGCTTTTTGAACGTCATAAAGTATATCATCCATAGGGTGACGATACATTGGCATTGCAAGACGTTTTTCATCTAAAATGTGACCGATGAAACCGATTGAACGACCAACTATAAAGAATGCATTTAATGTACCTGAAGATATAAAATCATTTATTTCATTTTCGGAATAACCTAAAGCTCTCCACATATCCACCATTAAAATACCGATAGTACCGTCAACGTTAAGGATTAAATTCTCTTTTTTAGATGTAGTTAACTGCTCAACAGTTCTAGCATAATCTAAAAGTGGAGTTGATGGAAAATGCTCAGCTGCATACTCCATTAAACCTTTAACACGTAAGTCAGGATTCTTTAATGATTTAATACGGTGACCAATACCTGGAATTGGAATACCAAGTTTTTTCATATGATTTAAGAACTCTGCAGGAGTCATATTGTTATCATCAGCATATTTAAAGTGCTCAGCAGCACCGTCAATTGCTCCACCAAATCTTGGACCGATTGTTAAAAGACCAGTTACTAACGATTCAACAACAGATTTCCCTGCACGAGCAGTTACTTTAGCATTGTGAGCACCTGATACTGCCGGACCGTGATCAGCAACAGTTTTCATAACAGTTTCTATAAAGTCAGTAGCCCATTTTGGATATTGTTTTTTGAACCATAATAGTGAAACAACATCACCGATACCTTTACCGGTATCCGGAGTAGCAACTGAAGAGATTGGGAAACCTGCATATGTAGCTTCATCCCCTCTATCATCACTAATAGTACAGATAAATTGTTTAGAACGTCTTACTTTAGGACATACATTCATCTCTGGCTCAGCGATTTCAGAAATTGTACCTTCAGCTTTTAATTTCTCATATACTTCATTGATTTTAGCCGGTAAATCATTGAATGATGCAGGTACAAATATACCGGCTTCAGCCATTGCTTTATTTTTTGCAGCTGCTGTTTCAGCATCAGCATTAGCAGATGCACCGGCGTGACCGAATTGTACGCCAGTTGAGAAGTGCTTAGCAATAGTACCGATACACCAAGCGATTACAGGCTTAGTAATTTGACCATTTTTTATAGCTTCGATTATTTTATACTCTTCAGTACCACCAACTTCACCAAGAAGCACCATATATTTAACATCTGGATTTTTTTCCATTCTTAACATATTGTCAATAAAAACAGAACCAACAAATCTATCCCCACCGATAGCTACACCTTCAGCGATACCGTCAGCATTGATAGCAATAATGTTAGAAAGTTCATTAAATAAACCACCTGAACGAGTTACAAGTCCACATGAACCACATCTATGTAGTTTAGAGTTAACAATGTTCTCAATCGTACCACCAACGTTAGCAATTTTAAATGCGCCCGGGCTGATTGCACCAACAGTAGCCGGTCCAATTACTGTAACACCTGCTTTACGAGCAGTATTATTCATTTTTCTTGCTAATCTCTCTGGAATACCTTCAGCTGTTACCATAATAGAAGAGAATCCACCGATTTCAATTGCTTCCATAGTTACATCATAAGCAGTTCTAAATGATGCAAAGTTTAAAAGCACGTCAGCATTAGCATGTTCTTTTCTAGCATCTGCAGTTGATTTATAAAGAGGAATCATAATCTCATCAGGACCATAAAAAAACTTTTCAAACTTGTTTCCGCTAGTTGGAGCTACAATAGCAGCAACAGATGGTGTTTCTCTTTTGATTGTATAATCATAATCCAACATTCTTTGGATAGCAGTCTTGTTATTGTTCCAAAAAATTGCTTGTGTATCTTTTGTAAATAATTGTTTCATTTTCTTCCCTTACTTCTCTAGTGCCATACGTACAATGTCAGTTACGTGAGTTTCCGGTCCATAAACTTCTATATAAAGACCTAGTCTGTCAGCAGCTTCTTTAATATCTTTTAAACCTTTTTCATAGTTAGGTCCACCACGACGAACATATATCTTAGTGTTATGTTCTTTCATTTTATCTACATTTGCTTCAAATGATTGGATTATACCTGTAAATGTTTTTGCAACATCTGTAAAGTTTGCAATAGCTCCACCGATGATTAAAATTTTATCTTGTCCTTTTGAATCTTTATGACGAGTCATTAAATCAATTACGGTATCAGCATAAAACTTTGTCTCTCCCGTAGTCGGACCACCTGAGTACTCACCATAGTTAGCTAAATCTGCTACGCTACCGCCGTTTGCTTCTGCATAATCTGCAATAGTGTCTGCATAAACAACAGATGCACCACCACCTGCAACCATAGTCCAAACTCTCCCCATAGGATTAAGAATAGTAAGTTTTAATGAAGCACCGGATTTACTATCAGCTACTGCAATGGCTTTTTCTTCAGGAGATTGATCTTCCATACCGAATGCTGTAGGGTACTCAATATCACCCCATGTATCTTTCATTAAGAATCCAGCTGTATCGTCAAGTCTTGCAACTAGGTCAAGAATAGCCATATCATTGTTCTCTAACATAACAATAGGGTTAATTTCTAAGTATGCGAAATTCATATCTCTATAGAATTTAAAAAATGCAATTGCGAATGAGATAAAACTTTCTTTGTTCTTTGCAGGGATATCAGAAGGTACGTTTGCTTTAATAGCGTGCTCCATATCTGCGTCACTCATATCTATAGGGATAATTACTTCATTAACCTTTTCATCCCAACCTTCTTCAACTTCCATACCACCTTCAGCTGACATATAAAGTACATCGTCTTCACCGACACATGTAGCAGAGATATAGTACTCTTGATCTTGTGAGTGTGGAGTAAACGGCTCAACAATAAAGTGTGTTAATGTACCGTGCTGACCGCTTAACAGAGTTGTAGTATGAGACATCTTCTCATCAATCCATTTTGCAGCTACTTCTAAAGATACATCACCTGGCTTAGCATCTTTAAAAAGTACCAAATCATTTTTACCGCGTTTACCAAATAGCATATCCGGTTTTGCAACTAGCGGTTCTTGTTTTAACCATTCAAAACCATGCTCTTCTGCCTTTGCTAAAAGTTCTGCTCCACTTGTAACTAGAACAGATTTGAATCCATAATGAAATCCACTAAAATAATTTCCCCACTGTTTTGAGAAAAGTGCTTTACCGTCATATTCGCGTATCGCTTTTTGAGCCATTGCAACTCCCTATATTTGATTTTGCTGAATTTTAACATACTCTTATTAAATTCATATCTTTTATTAATATAAAGATAGGGATAGTTTTGTTATTTGTTTATTTTGGTAACATATATATTATATATCGGTCTATTTCTGTAACTTATTGTTACATTTTTAATATTATTTGGATTATTCTTTATTTTAGAAAGTTTATATTTGTCGCATTTAGTAACACCATAAAAGTATAATCTATTCTGCATTTTATAGTTTGTATTTATACATGATATACCATCGTCTTTTAACGATTGGGCTAATTCTTTGGCTATATGAAATTTATATACAAAATGTATCTTTGGCCTATCTAAGACTTTATACAACTCTTTATTGAATATAACGACAATAGTGTTTAATAAAAGTAATGCCAAAGATACTTGGAACATCATCCTATAAGTCTTTCTAAATTCTTTTAGTCTTACTCTATACGAACTTATAAAACTTTGTGCAGCTATTGGTAATGCTACTATCAAATACGGAGCAAAATGTTCTATTTGAATATTTTGTCTAAAAGACAAAATCACAGATACTATAAAACCTGTTGTTGATATAAACCATACCACATCTCGTTTATTATCTAAATGTCGTCTATATAATACAAAAACCATGTACACAAAAACTATTGGTGAAAAAATTGCCGCATATAAAGCTAAAGAATCTAAGAAATGTCCTTTTGGAGATCCGTGTGCATCTACTCCAAAGAGTAATATTGAGATAAAAAATGCAATCATATTAAAAATAAAAAAATTTCTGTTTTTATTATGTATTCCATACATACTAAGGGCTAAAAATAAATATATATAACTGTTGTCTAAAAAAACGAATGATACCAATAATAAATAATATAACTTTTTCAAGTTATTTAAATAAAGCCAAATAAATAATAAAAGTCCAAATATAATAAGTCCTGCTTCATCTACAACCAATGCAGAACTTAAAACACCCGGCAATAACACAAATATAAATACTAACCAAAGCCTATTTCCAAACTCTTTGATGTAATGCTTTGATATACTAAAAAGTAAAATTACACTTGATAAATGGATAAATATCATAGGTAATCTAAGAGAAAAATCATTATGTCCAAATATATACATACTTGATTTTATAATTATTTGTAACAGAGAAATATCTCCATAAAGAATCAACGATTCTCTATATGAGATAGATATTTGAGAAGTTTGAAAGATTAAATTTAATGCATCTAGCCCTAATATTAAAAGGAAGATGATTTTATATTTCATAGTTTTAAAAAGTTTCCTATCATTTCATGACCGTATTGACTCATAATAGACTCCGGATGAAACTGTACACCGTATATATCTTTATCTTTTATCTTTAGTGCCATAATCTCTTCATCGTCAGTAGAATATGCGGTAGGTATAATTGAATCAGGTATTGTATTTTTATCTACTATAAGAGAGTGATACCTTGTAGCTATAAACTCATTAGGAAGATCTTTAAAAATTTCACATTTACCAGTTTGTTTCATAGTAGAAGTTTTACCGTGCATCATATTTTTGGCACGTACTACATCACCTCCGAAAACCTGAGCTATACTTTGGTGCCCTAAACAAATTCCTAAAATTGGGAGCTTATCTTTAAAGTATTCAATTACCTCTAACGTTACACCTGCTTCATTAGGCGAAGCAGGACCGGGAGATATGATGATTTTTTCAGGTTTAAGTGCTTCTATTTCACTCACACTCATCTCATCATTTCTAATAACCTTCAGATCAGCACCTAATTCTTTGCAATATTGCACAATATTATATGTAAAACTATCATAATTATCTATCATTAAAATCATGCTCGAAGTATATCACATTTGGACTGATATTATTAATTTAAGACTTTTCTTCTTTTAAATATTTACCCGTACCAAGTAAAATCGCTATCCATTTTGTTTTTTCGTTTGCATCAAAAACTATCTTTGCAATAATAGTCAAAGGTATAGACAACAACATACCTATAGCACCTAAAAGCCATCCCCAAAAAATAAGGGATAAGAATACAACTAAAGAAGATAATCCCAAGCCTCTTCCCATAACCTTTGGTTCAACTATTGACCCTATCACTATATTTACACTCAAATATATCCCTGCTACCAAAACAGCACTTATAGCTCCAAGCTGAACCAAAGTTAGCAACACTGCAGGTACAGCCGCTATAATTGAACCTATATTTGGTATAAAATTTAATAAAAAAGCCAATACTGCCAATAAAAATGCATAATCTGTTCCTATTAAAAGTAATGCAATCCATATTACAAAGCCCGTAAAAACTGATATTATTGCTTTTAACACCATATACTCTTTAATTTTTGAAACAATCTCTTTTATCTGATTAACACTCCAGCTTAAACTATCTGCATAACTTATTTTTTCAATAAAATGGTTAGACTCTAATAACATAAAAATAAGTATAAAAAGAACTATAAACCCATTTGTAAATACAGAACTCATGCTTTTTAGTATACTTGTTGCAAACAACATTATCTGTTTCGAACTGATTGATGAAAGTTCATCTATTGGTAATTTTACTCCTATACTTAAAGCAAAATTCTTTATATCCTGGAAATATCCCGTAAGCCTTTGAGAATATAAATCTATATTTGAGCTAAATTCATCTACGGAAGAACCGAGCAAACTAGCCACGAGACTTAGAAATATTGTAAAAAACAACATAACCAAAATGAGTGAAACAACATCAGGCAACCCTTTTTTTCTAAAAAAATCATATGCAGGGGATAGTATAATAGCCAAAAACATAGCTAATAAAATCGGGATAACAATCTCTGATGCATTTTTTATACCGGCTAACACAATCACAACACTTGCCATTACTATAAAGGAGTAACCTACTTTATACTTTTCCATTGTTTTACCTTAATTTTGAATCTGTTTTTGGTTTGTAAGTTGTTGAAGATAATTTGATATATTTATAAGAGAAAAAGTAACCAAAAATATCATAAAGCCCG
The DNA here is from genome assembly GCF_009258225.1 of Sulfurimonas lithotrophica. Lineage (NCBI taxonomy): Bacteria > Pseudomonadati > Campylobacterota > Epsilonproteobacteria > Campylobacterales > Sulfurimonadaceae > Sulfurimonas > Sulfurimonas lithotrophica. The sequence goes on along the minus strand of NZ_CP043617.1, from coordinate 449,814 downwards.
GGAAGAAACTAACCCACCAGGCTATTTCTATCACATCTTTTCCACCGCTAAGTATTGTACCCCAACTCATTTGAGGTGCTACAATACCAAGTCCTAAGAAACTAAGACCGGATTCGGCTAAAATTGCACCGCCTACACCAAATGTAAAACTTACAAAATATATGGGTGCTAAAATAGGGGCATAATATTTAAACAATATTTTTAGTCTTGAAACACCCGCTATATTCAGTATTTTAATATAGGGTTGAGATGTAATTTTAAAACTCTCAGAACGAATCAGCCTAGCCGTAGTCATCCAGCCTGTTATTGATATTATTACTATTAAAACCCATGCGGATGCATTAACATAACTCACAAGTGCCAAAAGTAAAAAGAAAGTGGGAAATGTTAAAAATAGATCAACTACAACTACAAAAGCTTTATCTACGCTTCCTCTAAGATATCCTGCGATTGAACCTAAAAACAGTCCTATAAGAGATGCTATAAGTGCACTGCCGACACCGATTGTCAAAGATATTTTTCCACCCTCTATAATTCGTGCAAGAATATCCCTTCCCAATCTATCCGTACCCATAAGATGCGTTAATGAAGGTTCTAATAATATTTTATCTGAATACAATGTATAAGGATCGAGACTGTAAAAATAGCCCCCTAAAAAAGAGAATAAAAAAATACCGACAAGTACCGCTATGCTAAATTTTGGCATAAATACTTTACTGTTTAATACCTAGAAGTGTTTGCATCATCTGATCAACCGTTGTTATAATTTTTGCAGCAGCACCATAGGATGTTTGATATCTGATTAAGTTCGTCATCTCCTCATCTATACTTACTTTAGAGACTGACTGGTATTCTAGCTCCGTAGCATTATATTTTGCAGTAATTGTTTCATTATATAATATAGCTGCGTTAGTCTCGGTACCTACATCTGTTGCCGTAAGGTCAAACATTCCGTACATTGTAGTCTCATAACTAATTCTTCCAACTTCAAACTCATACTCTTCAAATTGTTGTTGAACTATATCAAGTGCAAGGTTTGCATCTCCTGCTGCAGGTGTCTTTCCTGCAAATATATTAGTTGGGTTTGATTTTAAATTAAAATTTAGAGTTATATCACTCGCATCCGTACCGTCAAAAAATCTGTTCATACCGAGTGCACCGGCGAAATTTGTACCGCTGCTAAAATCGTTTGTTTCATTTAGCTTATCTTCAATAGCAAAACTATAGCCTTTACTGACCATTGCCGGATCCATAAAAAGTTCCATCGCATTATCGCCGCTTTTATACGTAACCCAATTAAACTGTAAAAAATCATCTATATCGTTAATACCGCTGGAATCAGCATTATCATCTACATTAGCTTCTATTTGTCCTTGTATAGAGTTTGATCCGGCTACTCCGGTCATAGAAGTTGCTACATCTATATCTATCTCTCTAGTTGCTACTATATTTCCATCGATATCGTATATGTTAATATTAAAAGCACCTGTTTTTATACCAATATCAGAATTAACCAAAGAATTATTAGGGTTTAATACTATCTCATTAGATGTCATCTTGTCCGTAGCTCTTTGAGCATAAATATTATTTGTAGCCTCGATAAGTTCAGCGGCAAAAGCATCTAACTGCGAAACAGTTTTTTGTAAAATACCGTCTGTAGGCACTCCATTGTTTGAACGGATATCACTCTTACCGCGAAGGTCTAATATAGCACCTATTCTACCGCCAGTTATCTCTGAATCCATAGGGATTAAAACCCCATCCTGTCTTTCGTATGACAATTCATAAAAACCATTTGGATTATCATCATTTTCTACATTAATTTTATGAAATGTCGATCCATCTACTATATTAAATCCATTTACACTTAATGTATAACTACCGCTTACCGTGTTTGAAGAACTATCAATCTGAATATTTGACTGTAACTGTCCGACGTTTACTGTTGAACCTATCAAACGGGATAAACTCTCCTCTATTACGTTTCTTTTATCTCTTAAATCATTTGCAACGTATTTCCCGCCGGCTTCGGCTACATCAATAGCTCCATTTATTTCTGCCAATTGTTCCGCTAAGTCGTTTACCTCATTTATATTAACTACAAGCTGATCGTTTACTTGATTTTGTAGCGATATTACTCTGGCTTGCGTTTCTTTAATATTTTTTGTCAATATCTCGGTTTGTTGTGCAACAGATAATTTTATGGCATCGTTATCAGGATTATCTGCCAGTGTCTGCCACATATTGTAGTATTCAGCCAAATCAGCTTTAATACCCACGCCTTCAATTTCGGGAAAATATGTTGAAAGCTCGGTTAAGGTTGTTTCAGAAAAATCTGCATATTCTTTATCTGCAGATATATCCGTATATCTATCAAATACAAAATTATCAAATATTCTTTTAATTGTTTGAATATCTGCACCGTTTCCTACTTGACCTTCTCTTGAGTAAATAGGTGTTGCTGCCGCTGTAACGACTCTTTGTCTAGTATAACCTTCAGACTCTGCATTTGATATATTGTGCGAAGTTGTATTTACTCCTGCTTGGGAAGCATTAAGTCCTGTGTATCCTATATGGAGCGTATTAAAAATTGATGGCATAACTTACCCCTTAAACCCTTACTTGCAATATGGATGAATCTTTAGAAGCTTTTGATTCATATCCATCCATCTCAGTTGGAACTAATCTTTCCAAAAACGTATTGTATAAATTACTAACAGTTAAAACGAGTTTTGCATACTTTTTATTTATATCTCTCAAATTTGATAGTTCAACTTTCAACTCACCAAGTGCTTTATGTTGCTCTTCATTAAGAAGATTAGGTAAATCTGCATCGGGATTTTTACTCATTAAAGAGGATATCTCATGGTCAATCATCGCTTTTTTTGATTCAAAATTCTTGATTTTTTCTTCTTTTAACGACAGTCTTTCAAATTGGGGATCATGTTTAGCCTCTTTAATATCATCTATATCCAACTTTGTTATATTTATAATATCTTTTAAATCAGTTAATGCACCTTGTAAATGATGAGACAACATTTTAAACCCCTACTCTTTAATTTTTAAAGTAATTCATCCGCTATTTTTTGAGAAAGAGCTTCTAAATTAACTTTGTATTGACCAGATGCTATATCGTTTTTAATCTGATCTATCTTACTAGTATCTCCTTGAGAAGATATACTAGCCTCCGCTTTTTGAGAAGCCGTCCTATCCGAACGTTTCCCTTCATTTGTATTATTTGTATAAGCACCTACAACGGCACTTTTAACTTGAGAAATCATAATTTGTCCTTTATAAATACCCAAAAGAGTATTCCCATATACAACTAAATCGACAAATTACAAAATTTATCAAGTAAATTTTTACCTTTTCTCACTTAAATAATCAAATAACATTTGACTAAACCCAAAACCCCCTGCACTAGCTTTAGCAAGCTCTTCCCTATACATAGATTTATATATTTTGTCGCCGGGATCTTTTTGGCTGCTAAATATATCTTCCTGATCTTTCATAGCATTATCCATAAGCATTTTTAAGATAATAGATTCAAAAGCATCTGTTTGTTCTCTAATTTTGGCATCATCAGAATTTTTATCTATGTTTGGAACATTGTCTTTTGCCATCAAAGAAGCATTTAATGCTACTGTATTAGAACCGTACACAATACCCTCCTTTATATAATTTTTAATTCTGCAGATATAGAACCTGCACTCTTCATCGCTTCTAAAATTGCAATGATATCTTTAGGCGTAGCTCCCAACTTTTGTAATGAACGTACAAGATTAGCTACCGTAGTCGTACCTTTTTTTGTATATAGCTCATTTTCATTTAAACCTATAGCCATATCACTATCAACATTCATAGACCCCTCGGGTGCATCTATACTATCTTGTTCTTTGATTTTTATAGTTATATCACCGTGTGTCATAATAATAGGTTTTATATTTATTCCAACACCGGCAATCACAGTTCCAGTTCTCTCGTTTATTATGATTTTATTTTTTGCATTGTAATCCATATCAATATCTTGGACTTCGGCTAAAAACTCTATCATAGATTTATTTTCCGGTTTTTTTAGCTTTATAGTACGTGGATCCATAGCTACGGCAACTTGAGTATTATAAAAACTGTTGATGGCTTTTTGGATGCTAACAGAGTTTTTAAGGTTAGATTCTTTTAAAGAAAGAGTTACATATTTTTGATTATATAAATCAATATTTATCTCTCGCTCAACAAATCCACCTTCATATATAAGTCCTGCCGTAGGATGTGTTTCTCCTCCACCTCTGGTATTTCTACCTCCGATACTTATTGGACCCTGTGCAAGAGCATATATACGTCCATCCACCCCTTTTAAAGGAGTCATTAAAAGCGTTCCGCCTTCAAGCGATTTTGCATCACCGATGGAAGATACCGTAATATCAAACTTATCACCTTGTTTTGAAAAAGGATTTAAGTTTGCCGTTACAACAACTGCGGCAACGTTTTTTGATTTTATATCAATAGGTTTCATATCTATATTCATTGCTTTAAGCATATTTGCGATTGATTGAAGAGTAAATTTAGAAGTAGTACCGTCACCCGTTTTTTTAAGACCTACTACCAGTGAATATCCTATTAAATGGTTTTGTCTTACCCCAACAATATTTGCGACATCATTTATTTTTGCTGCATAAATAGTAGTTGCGAGAAGTAAAAATAATATTATTGTTCTCATAAATCAATCCTTTAGTATCAAAACAAAAAGCAATCTTTATTCCAACAAATCTTAGAAAACTATAATTAACATATTGTTTTACATTAAGTTATTTTAAATAAGTTTTCAGCTATGATGTAAACAATAATACGGAGTTTTATATGAGAAATAATAAAACCATTCTAATCGTAGATGATGTGCACGCAAATATGGAAATTTTAGGTTCTTTCTTAAAAGATTTATATGAAGTCAAATATGCATCTGACGGTATAAGTGCACTTAAAATGACACATACTGAACCAATACCGGATTTAATTTTGCTAGATGTCGAGATGCCCGATATGAATGGATTTGAAGTTTTAAAATTTTTAAAAAAAGATTCCAAAACAAAAAATATTCCCGTAATATTCGTAACCGGTCACAACGATATTAAAAATGAAGAGCGAGGATTGATAAACGGTGCTGTAGATTATATTACAAAACCTATAAGTCCTATTATCGTAAAAGCAAGAGTAAATACTCATATAACTTTAAAGCATCAACAAGATGAACTTATATTTAGAGCTTCGCACGACCAACTAACCGAAATATATAACAGACATAAATTGGTTGAAGAGGGAAACAGATACTTTTCAAAATCTATAAGACATAATGAAGATTTATGTATAGCGATTATAGACGTCGATCATTTTAAAAACATAAACGACACCTACGGTCACATGATCGGGGATGAAGTTTTAAAAGCAATTGCCTCTATACTTCATAAAAGTATTAGAGTAGAGGACATAGTCGCACGTTACGGTGGCGAAGAGTTTGTAGTAATCTTTGACAGATGTACAATCAAAGATGCTTTTGATAAAGCCAATAAACTCAGAATGAAAATAAATTATGCAAACCCGGGAGATATAAAAGTAAGTGCAAGCTTTGGTTTAACCTCTTTAAAACATGATCTACACAGAAATTTCGATCATATGTTAAAAGAAGCAGATGACGCTTTATACGAGGCTAAAGAAAGCGGTAGAAACAAAGTTGTAATTTATAAATAATAACTAAGCGTAGTATTTCCGAATTTTTTAGACTTTTGCAGTTCATACCCGTTTATGTTTTTATCTAATTCCAAACCTGACATATGCTCTATTATAATTAGTTTGACACACTCTTTTGGTAAGTTAGCTATTAACTCAATTGTTTTATCATATATATCTTCCATTCCTTCACGTATGCTAAAAGGCGGATCTATATAAAAATATGCATCTTCACTTTTACTTTTTAAAATATTAATGATGCTTTTTATATTTGAAAAACTATCTCCGCCATAAACTTCACATCTATCAGGATCCGTTAAAGATATATTTTGCTTTAGTATTTTAAGTGCATCTTTGTCACGTTCCATAAAATATATTTGTTTAGCTCCGCGACTTAAAGCTTCAAGACCGATTGATCCGCTTCCGCTAAACACCTCAACAAAATTTGCATCTATGATGTCAAACTGTATAGTGTTAAAAAAAGATTCTAAAACTATAGCTTTAGAACTCCTTGTCGTTGTTTTAGACGGTATAGTTAAAGTTTTCCCTTTAAACTCACCTGCAATTATTTTTTTTGTTATTTTTTTACTTTTATTACTTCTCATAAAATGCTTTAATTGAATTTATAATATCTTCTTGGTATTTTTTCGTTAGAAACTCTATACGTTTTTGCAGTATCTCAAAGTTCATCGATTCTTCTACTTCAAACTCTTCTACAGGTTCTTGCTCGGTTTTATCAAGTGTTTTATATCTATTTTCAAGGGCTAAAATCAGTTGCGACTTTGAAAAAGGTTTTAGAAGGTCTGCACCGTTTTTAGTCCCTATAAAAAAGCATCTCTCATCACCTAAACATTCTTCGTCACGAATCAATATGTCACACTGTTTGTTTGAGCTTAAATATTTTTTTAAAAAGGTCTCTAACGATTTTTGTAAAAGCGGTGATTTACACTCTACTGCTACTCTCAATAATATTTCCTATAAATAATATTTGATACTATAGCGTAAATCTTCATCTAAATCCATAATATTATTTAGCATCCATTCCAAATATCCCCTGTCAATCATGCTAATCTCTTCTATATAACGACCTGCATATTTTCCAAATTCAAACTTTTGCATAAGTACGTTTTTTGTACTCAAATCTTCTAGTTCATCTTCAGATGCTAACTCTAAAAGAGTTTCATACAGCAGCTTTGTAACTCTGACATCGCTAAGTGCATCATGGGGAATTATTTTTTCTTTTTCTTTTTTATATAGTTTTAACTCATATCTTAAGTACTGCAAAGAAAACTCTTCACACTCACTCATCAGATGCTTAGATGTACGCAGTGTGTCTATTATCTTTCCCTGCCATGAAAAACCTGCATTTGTATTTAGCATCTCCAAGTCAAAATTGGCATTGTGTGAAATCAATGTAGTATCATATAGATTATTTAACTCCAAAAATTTAAAAGTTTCACTTTCTCTCAAGGCAGGTTTGCTTTTTATCATCTCATTTGTTATATGATTAATACTTGATGCTTTTGGAGGGATTTTTTTACCCTCGTTTACCAAATCTTCTTTGAAGATTGTCTCACCCTCTTCAACTGCTATAAGGGCTATTGAGATTATTTTATCGGACTTTTCAAGTCCTGTAGTTTCGGTGTCTAAAAATATCAGCATCTAATCACTTTCACTTTTTTGCATCTGGATATTAAAATAATAAAAGAGAAATACCCACTGATTAAAATTGAAATATATATGGCATATATATTAAAAAAATTAAAAAATGTAACTATCATACATACAGCAACCAACCAAATTAACAGCATAAACCATTTTCTCCATACTTTTACCAAGTCGCCATAACCTATAACTTCAATGACATCTTTTTTATCACAGCTTAAAAGTTTTAGTTCATATCCATAGATGCACCGGTTAAAAATATATTTAATACTTCTAAAAAGTATAAACAACAAAGATATAGAAAAAACTATTGAAAAATAAAATTTAAATATATCTAAAAGCGCTTTATACACTTCAGAGTTTATTTCAACAAAGCCAAGTTTTGCATATGTCAAAAATGTTATTGCCGATGTTATTACAACAGCTAAAGAGATGCTGTTTAGACTCAAATGTAAAGCCCACCTCATCCATAAAAAAAAGTAAAACTTATTCATCTTCATTTTTTTTAAATGTACTTAACATTCCGTTATAATGTTCTAGTGTCATAAAGCTTTTCTCAAATCTATAACGAATTATAAATTCCACTATCTTATCTTTGAGTTCTTTATCGACATTCTCACTCTTTCCATAGTAACCCAAAGAGATATTTTTACTTTTTACACTGGCTTCTTTATCATATGCTATTGCTAAAATTTGAAGATATTTTCCTTTTTTAATCTCACCTAAACTTTCTTCTAAAAGAGAAGCACCAGAGAGGTTAATAGCTTTAAATTCAAATATATCTTCAAATAAATCAACTTTTTCACAAATCCCTATATCCTTAAATAATATTCTTAGCTCTGAGAGGTTATCTTTTCTAACTTTTTCATAAGATGAAATTTTATTTGTTAAATTTTTTAGTCTATCTAAGGCTGAATTCATTTTATACCTAAATTAATATTTAATAATGTACAATATTATCATAATTTATTTAAGGGGAGTGTTATGCGCTATTTCAAATATGCTATTGCATTTTTAGCTACCTCAATCTTAGCAAATGAAACAATTAATATAGAAGATGATTTTTTACAAAGCTTAAATCAAGTAAATCAAGTAGCTGCAAAAACTAAACTAAACAGAGACAGAACTACGTCTTTAATAAATGTATTGCAAGGAAAAAAACTACAAAAACTTGGAGTTGACAATGTTTATGAAGCTTTAAGATATATCCCCGGCATAGAACTCTCAAAAGAATCAACCGGAACAAAAAGCGTAATTTTCAGAGGCTCGATAACAAAAGGCGAAGTCAAGTTTATGATAGACGGTGTTGAAATAAACAACGCTTATCGCGGCTCATTTTACTACTTTTTAGATTTTCCTATAGAGCTGATATCAAGAATAGAGGTTCTTCGCGGTCCGGGCAGTGTTTTACATGGTTCAGGTGCGATTAGCGGTGTGATAAATATTATTACAAAGTCTAGTCAAGACTCATCGACAGACAACAATGAGATATTTCTAAGCGGCGGTAGTTATAAATACGGCAAAGGCGGGGCAAGAGTTAATATATATAAAGAAAACTATAAACTCTCAGTAGATGCTTACTATCAAGAAAACGACAAAGAGATAGATTCGAGTGACCAAAGATTTAACGACTACTCTACAGGTTTAAACTTTAAAGCTTACGACTTTGAATTTAATGCTAGAATAAAAGATTCTACCAGAGGTAACGCTTATGGAGTATTTAATATAAAAGATACCAATAAAAATAATTATGATAATACGAACCAAGCTTTTTATTCAAACCTAAAATATAGCTCATCTGTTTCAGACAATAACGATTTAAAAATCACTCTAAATTATAATAAATACTCTCAAATAATAGAAGCTAATGCAGGTATATATTTAAAATCAGATTTTGAAGAAGAGACATATAATACCAACTTTGAATTAGTAAATACTTCAATAGAAGGAAATGAATTTTTAATAGGTGCTAATTTTAAACATAATAATAGTTTAAAAACAGGCTTGTACGGACACCCTACAGAGTCAAATATCGTATTACCGAATTTAGATAGAGACATATATTCTGCATATGTTTTAAATAATTATCTCTTAACAAACAATATAAACATTTCTTTAGGTTTACGCTATGACGACTATTCCGATTTTGGAGACAATTTTTCTCCAGATTTAGGGCTTGTATATAGAGCTAACGAGGATATGAGTTTTAAATTAAAATATGCAAAAGCTTTTAGAGCACCTTCATGGACAGAGTTATACGGACTGAATGCAAATCCGAATTTAAAAGCCGAAGTGTCCGAAAACATAGAATTTGGTCTTGTATATAAATATGAATCCTCCGGCAGAATTTCACTAAACACCTATCATATGCTGATAGAAGATTATATTCAAAGTATAGCAGGAGTTTATTCTCAAGAATCCGAACTCGATATTCATGGTGTAGAACTCGATTTATCATACAATCCTGTTCATAATATTGAGTTTAGCTTAGTATCCAGTTACAGCGATGCTAAAGATAAATATAATCATAGAATCGACTATGTAGCAAACTTTTTAACAACAGCTTCTTTAATTTACACTTCCAAGATTGGTTTAGTGTTTGGTTCTACTCTAAGATATACAAACTCCAAAGATATGGATAATGAAGCTATTTTCGATCAATCTATCTCTTATAATTATAAAGATATAAACATCAAACTCATTGTTAAAAATATGTTTAATTCTGGTATAATATATTATGATAGTGCTCATAATGAGACAAATCCTATCAAAGATGCTGCAAGGGTAGCATTAATTAAAGCTTCTATGGAATTTTAATGAAAGTTATTATAAGTATTTTTTTATTTTATAGTTTTTTATTTTCAAAAACAATCGATAACTCTCTACTAGATATTCATGCTACTATTATGCCAAAGGTATTGTTGCTTGAACATAATATTGAATATAAAATTATAAACAACAAAATTAATATTACGATTGCATATGAAAAAAACAGCTATAAAGACATGAAGTTTTTAAAAAAAGCGATAGAATCAAAATATCCAAACGGTATATCCGGATATGAGATAGAAATAGATTTTATAAATTACGATACATTTACAAAGTGTAAAGAAACAACAAATATTTTATATATATTTCCATCATCCCAGAAAAATATAAACAATATAATAAACGAATACAGAAAATGCGATGCCGTGACATTTGCATCTGAAAAAGAATACTTGGAAAACGGTGCAATGATATCCATAGATGTTGGTAAAAAGGTTAAACCTATAGTTAATTTAAAAGCCGTTAAAAGATCAGGAATAAGTTTTAAACCGGTACTTCTAAGCATATCAAAAGTATATAAAAAGTAGCTATGAGGTTTAAGCTAAATTCCCTGAGTTTTAAAACGGTATCTTTACTGATTTTAACTTCAACCATATTTATAACACTTGGATATACAATAGCTAAAAATACATTTTCTAAAAACTATGAAGATGTTATCCACGAGAAGATAGATATTGTTTTAAGGAGTATCTCCCCTCAAATATCTTTAAATCTGAGTTACGGTTTTAACGATTCAATCGATGAGATATGTAAAGAACAGCTTAAAAACAAAAATGTTTTACTTATAAAAATCGAATCTGATAAACTTAAACAAGATTCTATCTACAAGCAACATAAAAAGATAAGTACCGACTTTAGTAAGTTCTCATCTGAAGTAAACTTGATTGATCCTTCAACCTCAAACATTATAGGAAAGCTAACTCTTCTTTATTCAAGTGAATCATATTATATTCAGATGCAAAAATTTTATCAAATGGCAGTTATCGGCGGTTTTATTTTTATAGTATCATTAGTATTGATTAGTATCTTTTTATTAAAATCTTTAAAACCTCTTTCAAAACTTGCACATTCGATGAATGAATTTAACCCGTATGAACCGAAAAAACTAAATGTAAAAGCAACTTCACAAGATGAAATAGGCTCAATCATCAAATCGGCAAATATTATGGTGGAGAATCTAATATCTTATATTGAACACTCTTCGGCTTTAACACAAGAGCTTTCAAAAAAACAACAACACCTTAATGATGCTCAACGTATTGCAAGTGTAGGCTCATGGGAATACGATGTAACTACAAACAAACTAAATTTAAGTGATGAGATTTATAGAATTTTAGGTATCAAAAAAAAATCTAATCTGACATTTAGCAGTTTTTTAAACTTAACATATAAAGATGATTTAAATGATGTTTTAAATACCATAAACAATGCTATCGAAAAAGGTTCCGTGTTTAATATCAAATACAGAATACAACTACACAATAACAAAATTGCTTATGTGAGAACTAAAGGTAAAGTAAGAAAAAAATCATCCGGAGATATCAAACTTACCGCCGTTACGGTAGATATAACAAAAGATACGCATAACGAACAGATGATTGAACGTCTTGCCTATTATGATTCTTTAACCAATTTGCCAAACAGAATTTTATTTAAAGACAGAGTAAAATCTGCTATATCAAATGCCAAAAGACATAAAAATAAAATAGCTATTATGTTTTTAGATTTGGATAACTTTAAAATAGTAAACGATACACTCGGTCATTCAGTAGGCGATAAGCTTTTAATTCATGTAGCAAAACTATTAAGCTCTATACTGAGAGAAAACGATACGATTTCCAGAGTAGGCGGTGATGAATTTACCATACTTTTAACAGATATACAATCTGAAGAAGATGCCCAAAAAATAGCAAAAAAGATATTTGATTCCTTACAAGGGGAACATGAGATAGACTTTCATAGACTCTTAATTAGTACGAGCATAGGAATAGCCATATATCCAGACAGTGCACTTGATATTGATAAGCTCATACGAAATGCAGACACTGCAATGTATGAAGCCAAAAAGGCCGATAAAAATAATTATAAAGTTTTTAATAATAAAATGTATGCAAAAATAAAAAACTTTGTTAAGGTAGAAAAAGATTTAAGAATAGCCCTTGATGATGAAAAAGCTTTTGAGATTTTTTATCAACCAAAAATAAAAGCACAAGACGGTTTTGTCTCCGGCTGTGAAGCATTGGTACGCTGGAAGCATCCCAAAAAAGGTATTATATATCCTGATGAATTTATAGATATTGCCGAAGAGAGTGCGCTTATCATACCTATCGGGAATAAAATCATTGAAAAAACAATCAAAGACCTCAGTGAATTTAATTCAAAAGGATACGGGACTATAAAAGTTGCTATAAACCTCTCTGCAAAACAGTTCACGGATAACTCTTTGATTGGAACAATCCAAAAAGCTATAGAAAAATATGATGTGCATCCTTCGCAGTTGGAATTTGAAATAACCGAGAGCATCTCTATGCAAAATATCTCTAAAACATTAGAAGTATTGCATCAGTTAAAACAGACAGGCGTCTCTATAGCGATTGATGATTTTGGTACAGGTTATTCGTCACTTTCTTATCTAAAACAATTTCCTATCAACACATTAAAAATAGATAAAAGTTTTGTATTGGATATGACGATAGACAATGATGATAAAAGTATAGTAAACACTATTATAAATATGGCACATACTTTAAACTTTACAACTGTAGCCGAAGGTGTAGAAACTTTAGAACATGCAGATATATTGACGGATATGAACTGTGACGAACTGCAAGGTTATTATTACTCAAAACCTATAGCAAAAGATGAGTTTATAAACTTTTTAAAAACGTATAACACTAATTAAGATATAATCTCAACAATTATTTAACGTAAAAGAGAACAATGGATTATTTACAACTGCAAAGCTCATCTGCAATCAACGGAAAAATAAAAATATCTGGTGCTAAAAATGCAGCACTACCTCTTATAGCATCAACCATCTTAGCTAAAAACAATGTTAACATAAGCAACCTGCCAAACGTAGCCGATATAAATACTCTTTTAATGCTACTCTCAAACCTAGGTGCAAAATGTAAGAAAGGCTTACACAGTGTTGAGATAGACACTTCAAAACTAACTCAAACAAAAGCAACCTATGATATTGTAAAAACTATGAGGGCATCGATACTTGTACTTGGTCCAATATTAGCCAGATTCGGGCACTGTGAAGTTTCACTTCCGGGTGGTTGTGCTATAGGTCAAAGACCTGTTGACTTGCATCTAAAAGCATTAGAACAAATGGGTGCGAAAATAGAGATTAAAAGCGGTTATATAGAAGCAAGGGCTAAAGAGGGTCTTAAAGCTTGTGAAATTATTTTTGACAAAATTACCGTAACTGGTACGGCTAATATTGTAATGGCTGCGGCTTTAGCACACGGCACTACGACTATAACAAATGCGGCACGTGAACCTGAGGTTGTCCAACTCTGTGAAATCCTTAACCAAAGCGGTATAGAGATTGAAGGAATCGGTACGGCTGTATTAAAAATACACGGTAACGGCGGAGAACTTATAGATATGGTTGACTTTTCAGTTATTCCCGATAGAATCGAAGCAGGTACATATCTTTGTGCAGGAGCTATTTTAAATAAAGAACTTACTATTACAAACGCAGAACCTAAGCATCTGGGTGCTGTTTTATCGAAGTTTGAGGAGATGGGATTTGGTATTAAAACTACTGATACGACTATAACAATAACTCCTGCAAAAGAGATCAAACCGACAAAAATAGTAACTCAAGAATATCCTGCATTTCCCACAGATATGCAAGCCCAGTTTTTAGCCTTGGCTACGCAAGCAAACGGGGTTTCTATAATTGAAGAAAGATTATTTGAAAATCGTTTTATGCATGTCAGTGAATTGCAACGTATGGGTGCAGATATAACCTTAAACGGTCATACAGCCACCATAAAAGGTAAAAGTAAGCTTAGCGGTGCTGATGTTATGGCGACCGATTTAAGAGCTTCTAGTGCATTAGTTTTAGCCGGTATGATAGCTAAGGGTACTACAAACGTTCACCGTATTTACCACTTAGACCGCGGATACGAATCTTTAGAGAAAAAACTTCAAGATGTCGGTGTAGATATAAAACGTTTAAAAGAGTAATATATGTCTTTAAAAGATAAAGCAAAATGGGATAAAAAATACTTAGATACTCCCAAGTTATTACAAAAAAGAAAGCCAAGTCAAAAGCTTGTAAAATTCTCAAATTATTTCAACGGTACGCAGGCACTTGACTTTGCATCGGGTAACGGAAGAAACTCTATATATTTGGCAAGTTTGGGATTTAACGTAGATGCATACGATATATCTGAGGTAGCCTTAGAAAATTTATCTGCTAACAAAATTAAAAATATAACTACAAAACAGATAGATTTAGATAACTTTGAAGCTCAAAAAAAATATGATTTAATTGTAAAATGTAACTATTTGGACAGAACTGCAATCAAAAAACTATCAGATGCGCTAAACAAAAACGGTTTTATGATTATTGAGACATATATGCATCACCCATCAAATACAAAACCGGATTCTAATCCTGACTTTTTACTCCAAGCAGATGAATTAAAAACTTTTTTTGATGAAGGTTTTGAAGTTTTAGAGTATGACGAGTTTGATAATGAGCCAAACGAGCTCTACAGAATGAGGAAACAATCTATAGTTGTGAGAAAGAAGTAGCTAGTCTTCAAAGATTATCATCTCATAAATAGATTTTTTCGTAACAAGTGCTTTATCGGGTGATACGGAGTGTGCATTTCTCGACTTTTGCAGTTCATGTCTTAACTGTGCTATTTCAGTCTCCATATCATCAACATTATCTTTAAGTCTAAGTATAATATCAACACCTGCTAAATTAACACCTAATTCACGTGTAAGTCTTAAAATCAATTTTATCTTATCAATATCTCTTTGAGAATACATCCTTATACGCCCACCTGAACGGGAAGGACAAATTAAGTTCTCCCTCTCGTATTGCCTGAGAGTTTGAGGATGTATATCTAATATCTTCGCTACAACACTAATTAAGTAAACCGGTTCGTCGTATTGATGTATCATATCTTACTCCTATGGAAGTTTTTCTTTCATTTCTTTAACCAAATCAGCATCCAAGTTATCAACATTTGGAAGTACTATGTTTGCTTTTAAATACAAGTTACCGCGGGTATTTGTTTTTCTATTCATTGCACCCATCTCTTTTACACGGAAGCTTTGTCCGTTTTTAGTATTTTGAGGTACTTTAAGTTTAATCTCTTTCTCCAAAGTCTGAATTGATACTTTGTCTCCAAAAAGTGCGGCCTTTAAAGGTACGTCGAAAGTCTTGATTAAATCATCGCCGTCTCTGACATACTCTGGATTGGGAGCTACGTTTATTTTTAAAAATAAATCACCTTTACGCCCACCCTGAGAATGCCCTTTTCCTTTTACACGCATCTTCTCACCGCTTTTTACGCCTGCGGGTATCTTTATATCAAACCTGTCGTTTTGCACAGATACAGAGTGAGATCCACCTAAAATACTGACGGAAAAAGGGATGGTTACCGATGTTTCAAGATCTAAGTTTGGTTCTTGATATCCACCGCCAAAACCACTTCCAAACGGATTTCCGCCGCCGAAGCCGCCAAAGCCTCCGCCAAAACTGCCTCCTGAAAACATCTGTCTTAATATTTCGTCTAAGTCAGCTCCGCCTGCACCACCGTGTGAACGTGTGAAGTCGTGAAAGTTTTGTCCACCGAACATCTGGTCGCCAAACTGATCGTACTGAGCTTTTTTCTCTTTGTCGCTTAGTATTTCGTAAGCAGAATTTATCTCTTTAAATTTATCCTCAGCACCTTTGTCTTTATTTACATCAGGATGATACTGACGTGCCAGTTTTCTATATGCTTTTTTAATCTCAGCTTCACTAGCATTTTCAGATACTTCTAAAGTTTCATATAATGATTTTGCCATTTTTATAGTTCCTAATATATTTTATAATTGTTTAGTTTAAGTATTATTATATCATAAAGGTTGAGTGGATGTCAATCAAGGTGTAGTTAAAAATAACGAAGTAATGAATAATTTCAGTTAATACAAAATTAACACTTCCTTATTATAATTGAAACTTTAAAATTCCTTACCTAAAATTAAGTTTGGCGACTACATAGGTAAGGAATGGCGACTAGCACCGAAGTTATTTTATCATATTTATTTAAATCAATCATAATATTATATACCTTGGTGCCTTTTTACTACATATATTCAGGAGAAAAAAATGGTAAAAGCAAATGGCATAAGTTTATCTATGGTTGCAACTGCAATTATACTAAATCCACTACACGCAGATTCGGTTAATTTAGGCGATATATCAGTAACGGCTACAAAAACATCAATAAAAACTTCAGAAGCACCTGCAAGTACCGAAATCATAAGTTCAGAACAAATAGAGAACAAACAGATAGAAAGAGTAGATGAAGCACTAAATGATGTAGCAGGAGTTTTTGTACGTTCAAAAGGAGATCATCTCCCTAGCAGTTGGGCAAATACAGTTTCTCTAAGGGGTATTTCCGGATATTCTAGAACGGCAGTTTTAGTTGATGGCGTGTCTATCAACAATGCCTTCTCATCCGGTGTCAATTGGTCTAGTGTCCCAATAGATGACATAGAAAAAGTAGAAGTTGTAAAGGGCCCTTTTTCATCATTGTACGGTGGTAGTGCTATGAGCGGTGTTATAAATATAATACGAAAAGAACCTACAAAGCAAGAGTTTATAATTAAGAGTGGTTATGGAAGCAACGATTATAAAAATGCAGAGTTCTCATATAAAGATAAATTATCGGATAAATTAGGTATCAGCATAAATTATGGTCATAAAGAAAGTAACGGATATATTAGTGATCTTGTCCTAAAGACACCGAGTACAGGAGTAAGTGGAACTGCCGTTAGCGGGCAAAAAGTAACTACGACATCTACAGGTTCTCAAAAATATATAGTAGGTGATAAAGGTGATAGATCTTGGGAACAAGATAATGCAGGAATTAAATTATTCTATTCTTTAAGCAATACGGCAAAAATATCTGTCGATTATAACCACCATGAATATGAAACTGAATATAATAGTTTCAATACATACTTGCATGATACTAGTGGAAACCCTGTATATACAGGGAGTGTTCAACTTGATGCTACACAGGAAACTACTCTTTCTGAAAAAGATTTTTTATTTGGTCCAAACGGTGAAGAATCGGACAAACTAACTTTAAATTATAAAGATACCTTTAACGATACTATAGATTTAGATATGAAAGCAAGCTATGGTGCATATAATTATTGGTATGTTTCTCAAAAGAGCGGTGCATATACATTTGGTGGCCCAGGTACATATACAGATATACCAAACAAAAAAATATATGCATCGGCACAGTTAAACTTTCCGCTAGGTGATTATAATTATATTACGATGGGTATAGATATTACTGACAGTGAATTGGAAAAAGATATATATACATTAGCAAACTGGAATGATTATAATAGTAAAACAAGCCTGCAAAGAGAAAACAACGGAGAAAGTGCACTAAAAGCATTTTTTATACAAAACACTATAGATATTACAGATAAATTAATAGCTTATATAGGTGGAAGATATGATTATTGGGAAACAAAAGGTCAATTTAATGACTATATAAACGATGCCTATATTACTTATAATAAAAGAGATGATTCAGCATTTAGTCCAAAAGTATCATTAGTTTATCTACCAAAAAAAGGTACTACAATTAGGACTTCGTGGGGTAAAGCTTTCAGGGCACCATCTCTAAGCGATATGTATTCATCATATTACTCCGGTGCAAAATTAGTTCAAGCAAGCCCAACTCTAAAACCTGAAACAGTTACATCTTGGGAACTTGGTTTTGAACAAAAATTTACTACGGCTACTCATATTAAAGCTACATACTATGAAAATATTTTAAAAGATATGATGTACTCCACAGATGTCAACTCTACTTTGAATGAAAAAAGAAATGCAGGTAAAGCAGAAATAAAAGGCTTTGAAATTGAGATTAAGCAAGCAATAACTGATAATATAAGTACATTTGCAAACTATACATACAATAAAACAAAAATGCTTGAAAATGACTCTAGACCTACAAGTGTAGGTAAGCAACTAACTTATACTCCCAAAAGACAATACAATATAGGTCTAATAGGAAAAAATACTTTGTGGAACGGATCTATAATAGGTTCATATGTTGATTCACTATACACAAAAGAAGATAATTCAGACACTATAAAAAATGTATATGGTGCATATGAATCTTATTTTGTTTTAAATGCAACTCTCGGTTATAAAATAATGGAGTACTTAAAAGCTTCCGTATCTGTAAATAATATATTTGATACTGATTATTATCAAAATACTTTAACACCGGGTAGAACTATATACGGTGAATTAAGATTTAAATTTTAAGATTGAACAATAGCTCAAATAAGGATTGTAAAAAATGAAAATAAGAAATATTTTTGTAAAAGTTCATTTATATTTAAGTCTTTTTCTTGGAATTATTCTTGGTATAGTAGGAATCACAGGAAGTATAATAGTTTTTGATGAAGCATTAGACAAAATTCTTAATCCTGATATTTTAAGCGTATCTACAAGAGGTGAGTATAAATCTGCAACTGAGATTTTAAAAGTTGCCAAAAGCGTATATCCCAATAAACATTCAGCAATTATTCACCCGCCAAAAGAGCCAGGTGATGTATTTATAGTGTGGTTTAAAGTAGCAAAAGATAGTATAAATACACAAAAATATAAATGCTGTAGTTCATATAATTGGTATCAAGTTATGGTTAATCCCGTTAGCGGTAAAGTTTTAGGAAAGCGAAACCATAGTAAGTATGGACTTGAGAGAAGACATATTATTAAAACTATGCATGGACTTCATTCTTATCTTTTGATGGGAAGTTTAGGAAGAAATATTATAGGTATAGCAGGAATATTATGGCTAGTAATTACTATAACGGGACTATATTTGTGGTGGCCTAAAAATAGAAAGTTTAAAATGGCACTAAGTATAAAAAAAGATGCCAATCCTATTAGGTTTAATTTTGATCTGCATAGAGTTAGCGGTGTGTACAGTCTAATTATTGTATTTGTTGTTACATTTACAGGAGTATATATTGTCTATCCCCAATATTTTAAGCCTGTTGTAAACGTTTTTTCTCCTATTGAAGATTCTTCAAAAAGTATAACATCAAAAGTACTATTAAATGATAGTCCTATTTCTGTAGAAAAAGCTCTCTTAAGTGCAAATAAAATATTCCCTGATGCAAAATTAATGGCTATAGGGTTGCCTATTGAAAAACAAGATACATATAGAATCTATAAACGTCAAGAGGGAGAAGTTAGAAAGTCAAAAGGGAAAAGTGTCGTATGGATAGATCAATATAACGGAGAGATTATTAAAGTAAAATCTCCTAAAAGTATGTCAGCGGGTGAAACATTTATTAATTGGCAATTTCCTCTACATACAGGTGAGGCTTTTGGTATGGCTGGTCGATTATTAGTCTTTGCTTCAGGCGTTGTAACTTTACTATTGGTAATAACAGGAACTATAATTTGGTATAGAAAAAAAAGAGTAAAGTATTTGAAGCTTTTAAAACAGAGAAGTTGATATTATAAATAACAACGCAGAAAATGCGTCGCTATTTAAATTTTTTGTTTTCTAATGTAGGAAATGGCGAACTTCTGAAAAGTAAAGACTCATCCCGAATTCGTTAGCAGCCTCAATGATTTCATCATCACGGATACTTCCGCCAGGTTCAATTACATTTTTTACACCGGCTGCCGCAGCTGCATCTATGCTGTCACGAAATGGAAAAAATGCTTCAGATGCAAGAGCAGCACCTGTAACGTCAAGTCCCATTTCCTTAGCTTTTTTAAGTGCACACTGGCTTGCATCAACACGGCTCGTCATACCCATACCTACAGCTACCATGGCTGAGTTTTTAACATATACTACACAGTTAGATTTTGTAAGAGATGCAACTTTATATGCTATCTCTAAATCTTTCATATCCTGTGCATCTGCAGCTACTTTAGAAACAAGTTTTGCATTTTTAACCTCATCTGCTCCAACTTTATCGGCATCTTGGAAAACAAATCCGCCGTCAATATGTTTAAAGTCTTTTGCATCGTTTGCAAGTACAAGTCTGTCACTTCCCATCTCAAATAGTTTGATACGTTTTTTTGCAGCAAAAACCTCTTGAGCTTCTTCAGTTATACGTCCGGCAATGATAACTTCTAAGAATATCTCATTCATCATCTGGGCAAGCTCTTTTGTAACAACACCATTTACAGCAACAACACCGCCAAATGCAGATACAGGGTCACATTTTAGAGCTTCCGTATATGCGTCTAGTAAATTATCTTTTATAGCAAATCCACAAGGGTTACCGTGTTTAGTTATACATACGGCATTCTCTTCTCCAAAAGCAGAAGCGATTTTAACAGCACCGCTTAAATCGTTTAGATTGTTAAAACTAGCTTCACCTTTTAGAGTTTTGAAGTTGTTCGAGTAGTGTTTGTCAAACTCGTAAAGTGCACCTTTTTGATGAGGATTTTCACCATAACGGGTATCCATAACTTTGTTTCCGACTACAAATTGTTTCTCGCCAAAACCTTCATTGAAACGAGAGTTCATATAGTTAGCTATCATAGAGTCATATGCTGCTGTATGCTCATACGCTTTTATCATTAAGCTACGTCTGAACTCGACAGTATTTTTTTCATTTTCAATTGCATCTATTACTTTAGCATAATCACTAACGTCAGTAACGATCATTACAGAGTCAAAGTTTTTAGCCGCAGATCTAACCATTGCAGGTCCACCGATATCGATATTTTCAATAATATCATCAAAATCATCAGTACGCTCAATAGTCTCTTTAAACGGGTAAAGATTTACACATACCAAATCAATCGCTTCAACACCAAGCTCTTTTGCCTGGTCAAGATGCGACTGCTTGTCACGACGATGTAAAATTCCACCATGAACATATGGATTTAGTGTCTTAACACGTCCTTCAAAACACTCGGGAAACTTTGTTACCTCATCTATTTCAATAGCAGATATACCGGCATCTACTAATTTTTTGTAAGTACCTCCAGTTGAGATTATCTCAAAACCATTCTTTACAAGTGATTGACAAAATTCAACCACGCCCTCTTTATCGCTAACACTTACCAATGCTCTTTTTTTCATCTGTGACCTTGTGGGAAATAAATTGTGAAATTTTATCTAAACCTAGTTTATAAAATGGTAAACTAAGCTAATTAGTGATTATGGATATAAAAATGAAAAATATTGCGATTATGTGTTCAGGTGGAGATGTATCGGGTATGAACCCCGCTTTAAAACATTTTGTTGAATATACAAAAAGTAAAAATATCACACCATATTTTATATATAACGGTTATGAAGGTCTGATTGATAACCATATAGAAGAAGCTACATATAAAGACGTAGCGGGCATTATCACTCGCGGCGGAACAAAAATAGGTAGTTCAAGAAGTAAAAGATTTTTAGAATATGAGTATCGCAAAGTCGCAAAAGAAAATCTGGATAACTTAGGTATAGATTCACTTGTAGTTTTAGGAGGTGATGGTTCATTTCGCGGACTTCATCAATTTTATAAAGACTTCGGCATCAAGTTTTGCGGTATTCCATCTACTATAGATAACGATATAAACGGCACGGAGTATTGTCTTGGAGTAGATACTGCACTAAATATTATAAAAGTAGCTATCGATTCTATTCGCGATACGGCATCAAGCTTTAAGCGGGCATTTGTAATTGAGACCATGGGAAGAGACTGCGGATATCTGGCTTTAATCACGGCACTTACAAGCGGTGCGGAGATGTGTTTGATACCTGAGGTTGAGTATAACTTGGCAGACTACGAAAAAAAGTTTAAAAAAGAGATTGAAGATGGAAGAACTTACTTTATAGCTATAGTCGCAGAGGGTATAAAACAAGACTCCTCAGAGATAGCTAAATGGTTTGAAGAAACAATAGGTATGGAAGCAAGGGTAAATGTACTCGGTCATATGCAACGTGGTGGGAATCCCAGCATCTACGATAGACTAATGGCATATAAGTTTGTAAATTATGCAGTAGATGCACTACTAAAAAATCAAAACGAGAGTGTAGTATGTTATACGAAAAAAGGTTTTGTTTATAAAAATATAGATGAAGTTACAAAGCCATATAGATTAGATACTGAGCTTATAAAAAGCTTATAAATTAAAACAGTACTTAGATATATCTTCAGGCTTTCCGACATAAAAACCTTGGGCATAATCTACCTTTAGTTTTTTTACAGTATCCAATATCTCTTTGGAAGATACATACTCTGCAATAGTTTTAACGTTTATCTTCTGAGCCAAACCGACAATAGTCTCAACCATAATCTGAGACTGTTTGTCCCTGTCGATGTTAGATATGAGAGACGAATCTATTTTTATGAAATCAATAGGTAAGTTAAGTATATGGGTAAAGTTTGAATAACCGCTTCCAAAATCATCAAGTGCTATTTTTATGCCGTATGAACGTATTTTTCGGCAAAACTTATATACTACGTCATAATCCTTAAACTCTTCTGTTTCTAATATCTCTATGGTTAAAAGATTGTTATAGTTAAAATTATCAATCATCTCATAGATATTTTCTACCGTTCTTTCATTTTCTATATCTACCACCGATATATTTAGAGAACAAGGTATTTTATATTTTTTTATAGTAGCTAACGTATTTTGAAAAACTTTTCTGGTAAGTTTATAATACACTTTATTTTGTTTTGCAACATCTATAAAAGTATGAGGAGTAATGATATCTTCCCCTTTTTTAATTCTTACCAGAGATTCGTATTTTGTTTCTAATGAAGGATCTTGTATAGGTGATATCGGCTGAAAATATGAGATAATACCGTCATTTTTAAACGCTTCTAAAAGTAGGTTTTTACACTCTATATCATCTTTATGTCTTTTTTCTATCTCTTTGGATTCACTAAAAACCGATACATGCTGATTTCTGTTTTTTGCATCTTTTAGTGCCATATCAGCAAATGCCAACATCTTTTTAGCACCGTAAAACGATATACCTGCACTCATAACAAAAGAGTGTCTATGTTCACCTATATCAAAAATATTCTTTTTATATATATTTATAAAATGGTTTATACTGTGTAAAAATCTGTCTTTATCTATATTTGTATTTTCTTGGACTGCTACTACAAACTCATCACCGCTTACGTGGTATATATTTGCCCCTTCGATATCTATAAAATCTTCTATAAACTTTGCAGTCTCCTGTAATGCAAGATTACCCATCTCTTCGCCGTAAACATCATTAAACTTTTGAAACTTATCTATATCTAAAAGAGCTACCATGGAAAAATCATATATTTGAAAATCTTCTAACAGTTTATTTCTGTTTGGAAGTCCGCTTAAAAAATGGGTGTAAACTTTTTGATACAACTCGTTTGTTTTTTTTGTTATCTCATTTTCTAAATTTTCATTATACTTTAGCAGTTGTTCTTGCAAGTTTTTCTGTTTTTCCTCCGCTTCGGAAGATCTTTTTAACTCTTTTGATAGATTATTTTGCAAAGAGTTTAATTTTAAAACGGAAAATATAACTATTATAAGGGTAATTAAAAATGAAGTAATTACCATCATTTGACTCAAAGAGTTTGATTCTCTTAATTCAACTATCGTATTTTTAATTATTGAGCGTATAGTTTGTTCAACTTCACTTACATCTTCTGTAAAACCTTTAGTTACTTCATTGTAACCTATAATGGCATCTTCTAAATCTTCTTTGTATTTGCTGTTTAAAGATTCTATTACGCTTACTTCTACACTTTTATATGAAACAAGACGTTTTTTTAGTACAAGCAATTTATCCTGTAAAAGATTTTTCAATCTTAAATCAAATTTTATCATCTCATATATGTCATCTACAATAGCTTCTAAATGTGTATGATTTTTTTGAGGTTTTTTACCTAACAATATACTTTGGAGTACATTTGATTGTTTCTCTTCTATATTGAGATTTAATTTTTGAATATTTTTTGATAGGTTTAAATATTTATTTTCAATTTCGGAGATTATTTTCGTGTTTGAACTGATGTTTTTTACAGAATAAGCAAGTGATACAAACAGAAGTATAAAACTGCTTATCAACAGTAGATATATTTTACTTTTTAACTCTAACACTAAAACTCGGCTTTTATAGATAGATAAGATACTTTTTGCGTTGCATCTTTTTTAGTAGGTTTACCAAAGTGCCATCCGCTACCCGTATAGTCTTCATTTGTGTACATAAACCCTAGTTTTGCGAATATATCTTTATGAAATTTATAAATACCATATACCTCGCTAACATTTCCCCTTGTTGCCAGTTTATTGTACATATCTTCAGCACCTTGGGTAGCAGAAAACCAATATTTACTCCCTTGATTATACTCTGCACCGAAATTAAAATTATCATTTATATTATATTTCATACCGACATAAAAAGAATAACCGTCTTTTTTTAACATAGTACCTTTTGCATAATCAGCTTCTGAAAACCCGATAGTTCCTCTTATTGTAGTGCCGTTTGCAACATTAACAATTTGATAATCATCAATTTTTCCGTTAGCATCCGGATTAGAAATAGCCGTATGAATAAAAAATGTCAACTTGTCATTTAACAAGTCTCTAACATCCAAACCAAGCCCGTATGTAAATATATCCCCCAATATATTTGCATCATCGGCATTTACATCGGGACCAAGATATGGATGGGCTTTAAAATCACCTAAATAATTTACACCAAAAGAAAGCAGACTCTCTCCGCTAAACAGCTTAAATTTAGTATCGTAATATGCACCGAGTATATTTGCATTATCTATATTTTCACGATTACACTGATAAGGGTAAATACTAGGATTTAAGGTGTATGCTTTAGCGGCTATAACTCTAAAAAAATTATTGCTTCCCAACTTTTGAGTACCTATTAGACCGTATGTATCCATATCAAAAACGAGTGCAGGGAACATAGATTTTCTCTCAGTGTTGAGTGCAAAATTCATTGGAGTACCGCCCGTTGTAGGAAGTACACCGAAACTAAAAGTAAATGCATAGTCTGAGCCGATATTCGGAGTAAAATCTATATATGCGCGATCTAAATCAAATCCGCTTGAAGATGAAACAGACTTAATATCACGCGAAAGAATACAAAGTCTTTGATGAGACTGCGTGGACATCGTAAATACAAACCTACCGTTAAACTTTGTATATTTGTTTATATCTCCAAATAAATTCAACTTAAATTTTACAGCTACCGCCGGGTCAAAATCTTTTTTAAACTCATCTCTTCTTTGTTGATTTAATCCATCTGGATAATCAGCTGTAGTATTTTCACCCTCAATCTTTCCAAGTTTATAATCCATCTTATCCATACGAATTTCAAGTTCGGGTAAAAAGTCTAATTTATCCAATAAACTTTGCGTTTCGCTGGCTTCAATAACAGGAATGTATTCATTTAAATCAGCAGTATTTGCAGCTGTTTGTTTTTTTAACTCTTTGATTTGAAGTTCTAGTTGTTCAATCTTTTCATTTACATTATTTTGTGCATATGAAAAAGTAACAAAAAGCATACTCGCAAATATTTTTTTTATCATTTTACAGTCCGGGAACAACAGGCTGCTTTGAATCGGCAGCATGCTTTATAAGATATTTTTTCAGTTTACCCAATTCATTGACACTAAGTTTATCCAGCTTATACCTCTTGAGTCTTCTCTCGCTGGAAAAAATCCTCTCCCATTGGATAGAAGCTTTTGTACCTGCATATAGGTTTAAACTTTTTGCTAAGTATGAGGTCGATTCATTTGCGTATAAATTAATTGATAATATAAATAATATTAAGTGGTTTAAAATAATTCTTTTTTTCATATGTTCGTTATACTACAAAATTATTATTAAATACATGCTTAAAAGTGCTTTATTTAGAGGCTAAGATTACTTTTTTAGCAATTTTTTTGACAAACATATGACTATGTTAATATAATTACATTATGAATTTATTAGATAAAACATTAAACCACCAAAGACCTATACCTATTAGTATAATTTCTATATTTATGCTTCTTGGATTTTTTATGAGTTTAAGAAGTCTCACTGAGGCTACCGAGAGTTCAAATGTAATAATTTGGTATTACTATTTTTCAATTGTTATAACATTGCTCTCTTTGGCAACGGCTATAGGTTTACTGCTTATGAAAAAATTTGCTGTTTATCTGTATATAACTTATATACCGATTTCACTATACACTCAGTACTATGCTAGTGGTGTTTTTAATATTTACGGGGCAATTTTTGCAGGAGTTTTTATAGCAATTATGCTTAAGTATTTAAAAAAGATGGATTGAGAAGACTATAGGTCTCTCTCAATCACTCTTTTAAATGTATTAAAGTAGTTATCTTTTAGCTCATCTATACTCATAGATACATCGTTAATACGAACTGTATTTCCACCAACTGTTCCTATTTTTTCACAAGCCATTGCTTCATCTAACATAGCCTCAAAAGCTTCACAGTTTTCAGGTTTAACTTCTATAATGGCACGGCTCATAGACTCTGCAAATATATCACGTTCATCTTCTACACTCATCTCTACATCACAACCCATACCTGAAGTTGCACACATTTTTGCCAGTGCTATTGCTACACCACCGCTGGATGCATCTTTAGCACATTCTAGTAGATGCTTTTTATTTGCATCAATTACAAGTTCCCAAAGGGCAAGCTCTTTTTCATAATCAATTTCAGGAAGCGTGCCTGCTACAGTTCCGCAAATCTCTTTCATATAAAGACTTCCGCCAAATTCAGATTTGCTTTTTCCGACTAAATATAAAGCGTTTCCTTCATCTTGAAAGCTTGACATAAGTACATTATTTTCATCATCATTTACACCTACAGTTGCAATAGAAGGTGTCGGGAATACAGATACACCGTTTGTTTCATTATAAAGTGAAACATTTCCGCCGATAACAGGAGTGTTAAGTTCGGCACATGCTTCTTTAATACCCTCACATGCCTGACCAAATTGCCACATAACTTCCGGATTTTCAGGGTTACCGAAGTTAAGACAATCTGTAATAGCAAGTGGTCTTGCACCACTCATTGCAACATTACGCCCTGCTTCGATTGTAGCAGCAGCTCCGCCCCCTTTTGGGTCTATGAAACAGTAACGAACATTACAGTCAGAACTCATAGCAAGAGCTTTACCGTTCTCTTTTACACGAATAACAGATGCATCAAGCATACCGCCTTTTTTTACGGTATTTGTTTGTACCATTGAGTCGTATTGCTCATATATCCAAGATTTATCTACAACTTCCATAGACTTGGTAAGTTTTTCAAATGCATCTTGATTAGATACTTTATCAAAATCATCTATAGTAACGTCTTTTATCTCATCAAGATAAGCCGGTTTGCTCATAGGACGGTTAAGTTCGGGAGCTTCTTCGGATACAGGGTCAACAGGGACATCTGCAACTTTTTCACCGTGCCAAAATAGTTCCATATTTCCTGTATCCGTAACCTCACCTATAGTAGCAGCATCAAGATCCCATTTTTCAAAGATGTCTATAACTTTTTGCTCACTTCCTTTTTTAACACATACAAGCATACGCTCTTGCGATTCGCTAAGCATAAAATCATACGGAACCATACCCTCTTCACGGGCTGGAACTTTGTCTAAGTGCATAATCATACCGCTTCCGGAACGACCTGCCATCTCAAAAGATGAAGATGTAAGACCCGCAGCACCCATATCTTGGATACCTACAACATAGTCAGTTTTAAAAAGTTCTAAACAAGCTTCAAGTAAAAGTTTTTCAGTAAACGGATCACCTACCTGAACGGTAGGACGAAGTGATTTTGACTCCTCGGTAAAGCTATCAGAACTCATTACCGCACCGCCAAGACCGTCACGTCCCGTTTTAGCACCGACGTACATTACAGAATTTCCGATACCATCGGCACGACCGTAAAAAATCTCATCGCTTTTTGCGATTCCTAGGTTAAATGCATTTACCAAAATATTGCCGTTATAACACTCATCAAAACTTACTTCACCACCGATAGTAGGCACACCCATACAGTTACCGTAACCACCGATGCCTTCAGTTACACCACGTACCAAATAACGTTGATGAGCAGAAGTTTTATCATCGTTTAAAACATTACCGAATCTAAGTGCATTTAACGATGCAACAGGTCTTGCACCCATCGTAAAAACATCACGCATAATTCCGCCGACACCTGTAGCTGCACCCTGATAAGGTTCAATAAAACTAGGGTGGTTATGTGACTCCATTTTAAATACGGCTGCATAACCGTCACCGATATCGATTACACCCGCATTTTCACCCGGACCTTGAATAACCCACGGTGCTTCAGTAGGAAAACCTTTTAAGTGTACTTTTGAACTTTTATATGAGCAGTGTTCACTCCACATAGCTGAAAAAATACCAAGTTCAACAAGATTCGGTTCACGACCTAAAATCTCTTTTATATGTTTATAATCGTCTTGGCTTAATTTATGGTTAGCTAACTGTGTATCTATATCTGGTAATTGTTGGCTCACTTTTGGATCCTAAATTTTGAGTTTTTTACTGATTTTATACACTATAACGAGCAAAGCCCGTTATTAGTGGCAGGGACAGATGTCCCTACAACCCCCTAAAGCTACAAAAAATAAATTTTTTGAGATTTTATGAGTAAATTTTCAGTTTTAAGTTCGAATTATATCTAAAAGGTGGTAAAAATTATTTTAATGAAAAGTGAAGTCCTTTTCATCTCTTATATTTTTTTTCAAAGAAAATATATTTTTATAAAAAATTTCCTCTATTTCGTACTCTTTTACGCTGTTTGGAAGTTTGATTTTAAAGTCATCGCCTTCTTGGCGTCCAAGCATAGCACGGGCAAGCGGTGAATGGATAGAAATAAGTCCGTTTTCGGGTTCCGCTTCTAATACACCGCAAATCGTATAAATTTCCTCAGCATCGCTAAAAAGGTCTATAAGCTTTACACTGCTACCAAATCTGACTTTATCGTGGGGTGCTAAGGACGGGTCTATTATTTGAGCTTTTTCTATCATAGAATTTAGATAAAAAAGTCTTTTATCTATAAAACGAAGTTTCTCTTTAGCGGCGTGATATTCGGCATTTTCACTTCTGTCACCTTGATCTGCCGCTATCTTTTTTTCATATGCTACAGCGGGTTTATGTACCTCTAGCAAAAACTTAAACTCTTTTGTCAGCAGGTCATAACCCTCTATACTGATAGGCTCTTTTATTTTTCAAATCCTAAAATATAATAAGTCTCTTTATTATCTAATTTATTTACTTTTACTTTAAACTTATCGCTGAAATGTTGAATTTTTTTGTGAGCTTCTTCGGCTAATTCTTCTGAAGAAGCTTCGACTTTTACTTTAAAATAGTCTTCAGAGTTTGATAAAGCAACGAATGAACCGTCAACTTTTAGATGATCATGCAAGTCCATAATGTGCTTTTGTATTTTTTTGTACCCGCTTGTATTTTCTTCTATTCTTTGAAGCTGAGTCAACAAAGCTTCATTAGGTACATAACCTAGTTGTTTTAACATTGCATCTCTTTGTAACTGCATCTAAGTCCTTTAAATCTTTTTAGATAAAAATCATAACAATTTTTTGTAAATATTCAGTATTAATTTATTTGCATATACTATAATTACGTATATAACTCACTAAAGAGGTTTACATGACTGAAGAGATTTTAAAAAAGATTAAACAACTTCCTCCATTGCCGGAATCGGCTATGCAGATTGAAGCGGTTTATCAAGATCCAAATTCTAGCTTTAACGATATGGTTAAAATACTAGAAAAAGATCCATTACTAACGGCTGATATTTTAAAAGCTGCCAACTCTCCTCTATACGGTTTCTCTCGTGAAATCAACGCAATTAGCCAAGCTGTCGGATTATTTGGAATGGGGACTGTTCGCGGCTTTGCTTTAGCATCTATTATCAAAAAAAGTTTTAACTTGGACCTTTCAACATACGGTATTACAAACGATATGTTCTCAGAACTCTCAAAAAGACAACACGCCCTTGTAACAGCATGGTGTATGAGAAAAGAAAATGAACTTATGGGGATTCTTTCACCTGCGGCATTCTTAGTAGAGATAGGTAAAGTTATTATAGCTCAACAAATAATGACAGAGGAGAAAGAGGTTGAATTTAGAGATGCTTTAAAAGAGCTTCAGGATGTAGAGGCTGCAGAGGAAAAAGTTATCGGTGCAAACACGCCTGAAGTTAGTTCAACTATCTTTAAACTTTGGAAATTCGAAGATGGCCTTGTTAATGTTATAGGCAATTGTCAAAATCCTGAAAAAGCTGACCCGGAAGATCAAAAAGCTGCTAGAATCTTACAAGTTGTTCGTGTAGCTATACCTATAAGCGGTGTTGCAACTCCGGAGAGTATAGAAGCTGCCAAAAATCTTGTAACTAAATATGCTTTAGATATGCAAAGTTTTGAAACGGCTCTTGAGAGTGCTACAAACTAAACTAACTTGAAATCTTTACTTATAAGACTCACTCACGGACTGAGTGAGTTAGACATCACCCAAGAAGAACTTGAAACTGTTGAAGATTTTTTAAGTAAAAAATATATCACGAAAAAAGACAAAACTTACAAATTTCACTCAAAATATCGTGCAGGGACATTAGAACTTACTCAAGGTTCTACGGCATACTTAACCGTAATAGGAGAACAAACACGCGACCTTTTTATCGAAGATGTTTTAAATGCCCGTGAGGGTGACTTGGTCATTGCTCAAAGAATTTTAGGCAAACGCGGCAAACCAAACGGAAAAATAGTCGAGATAGTAGGACGTGCCGAGAGTTACAGTGTTGCATATATAATTCAAAAAGATTCAAAAAAATCTCTGGTTGATATAAAAACAGAGCATCCGGCAGGAGTGGAACTGAGTCAAGAAGAGTTAGATAAGTTTGAAATCGGCGAAGTATTTAAAATAAACAACCATGACGGGACTATCATGGAGTCTCTTGGAAATATGAGCGACCCTCTCGTAGATGAAAAAATAGTACTTGCCCAGTTTAACAAACACGATGAATTTGATGAAGAAGTTTTAAAGATAGCACGCTCTTTTGAAGAGGTAGATGCAAGTTACTATCCCGATAGAAAAGATTTAAGAGATTTCACTTTTTGTACAATAGACCCCGTAACTGCAAAAGACTTTGACGATGCTATATATTGGGATGATAAAAACTCAACACTTTATGTGGCAATAGCAGATGTTAGTGAGTATGTAAAACCTTTTGGGGCTTTGGACAATGAGGCAATATATAGAAGTTTCTCTATCTATCTGCCACACCGTTCAATCCCGATGCTACCTCGTCAACTTAGTGAGACACTATGTTCACTTCAACCACATGTG
Source organism: Sulfurimonas lithotrophica (assembly GCF_009258225.1). NCBI lineage: Bacteria > Pseudomonadati > Campylobacterota > Epsilonproteobacteria > Campylobacterales > Sulfurimonadaceae > Sulfurimonas > Sulfurimonas lithotrophica. The sequence goes on along the minus strand of NZ_CP043617.1, from coordinate 417,981 downwards.
GACAGACTCTCATACGTATTTGAGATGCAACTGGATTTAGAGAGTTTAGAAGTTATAAAATCAGATGTATATGAAGCTATTATACATTCTGACAGACGCTTTAACTATGAAGAGATAGATGCATTCTTTGAAGGTAAGTTAGAAGCCAAAAACGATAAAGAAAAGCAAATCTTCGAATGGATTACTAAACTAAGGGAAGTCACTGACGCACTTAAGTTAGAGCGTTTAAAATACGGTTATGATTTTCGCTCAACTGAGATAGAGATGGAAATCGACGAAAAAGGCGGTATAGTATCAACCGAACATGCTCATGAAACACCCTCTCACTCGTTAATAGAAGATTGTATGCTTTTAGCAAACAAGGCAGCTGCGTCTATGTTCGATCGCGGCATCTTTCGTATTCACGAAAGTCCAAGCCAAAGTAAACTTCAAAAACTCTACCAAGAGTTAGCAGGTGTAGGTATATTTGTTGAAGTAAAAGAATCAACTAAAGAAACTATAGAAGGGATAAGAGACCAAGCTTCTGTAATGGGTTTAGAGACAGAAGTCGATACTCTTATTATCCGCTCACAGATGCAGGCTAAATACTCACCGATTAACCTTGGTCACTTTGGCTTAGGTTTTGAGGCATATACACACTTTACTTCGCCTATTAGAAGATACTCAGACCTTATAGTTCATAGACTGTTAAAAGCTATTAAAAGAGGTGATACAGAGGAAGGTTCATACGTTCTTAGAAACATAGAATCCCTAGCAGTTACAATCTCTCAAAAAGAGCGTGAGGCGAGTACTATAGAGATTGACTTTATGGATAGAAAATACGCACGCTGGGCAAATGAGCGTATAGGGAAAGTATATTCGGCACGTATAAGCGGAATCGATCCTGAACTAAAAGCAGACTTGCATGATGAAATAATAGGTGCAAGGCTTTATGTAACATCAAGTGAGCATATACCTCTTTTTAGTGACGTAAAAGTTAAGATAGATAAAGTTGACATCCCAAAAGCAAAAATTTATGTAAATGTTGTGAGTGAAGATGTATAAAGCAGAGTTTGACAAACATATACAAAATAATACCTTATCAAACAGTTTCGTACTATTTGGAGAGAGTATATTTTTAATAGAGCATTATACAAAACTACTCTCAAACGTCGCAGATGCATCTGTTTTAAAATTCTACCATGATGAGTATGATTTTAATTCTGCAAAAGCACATCTATCTCAGGCTTCTCTCTTTGGAGATAGAAACATCTTAGTTATAAAAAGCGAAAAAAAAGTCCCTAAAAAAGATTTGGAAACCCTTGTAGATTACTGCGAAAAAAATCAAAATAACATCTTTATATATGCCTATTTAGGAGATGACAACAAAACTTATGCCAAAGGTTTTTCAAAAAGAGCTACAATGGCTGTAAGATTTTTTCATCCAAAACACGGCGAAGCGGTAAATTTAATATCTCAAATAGCGAAACAAAAAAACGTAAATATAGATAACTACTCAATTACACATCTTTTAAATATACACAATTCAAACATTTCACTAGCTATAAATGAACTTGATAAATTTAGAGTTTTTGATACAGCCGTTAGCACTAAAGATATAGATACACTTGTTTACGGGCTTGGAGAGATAAACGTAGATGAACTTATAAAAAAAGTTATAAACAAAAAAGAGTTTAAAGATGATGTTAAAAACCTAACTGAGCATGGTGAAGACGAAATAAGAATCTTAACTCAGATAACGGCATATATAACTCAGCTATATATGTTTAACATCTACATACGTGTAAACGGCGCACCAAATGCTTTAGAGATTTTAGGCTACCCTGCTCCTGCATTTGTTGTTAAAGAAAAAGCCGAACTATCACTAAAATTCAAACCAACTACATACTACAAACTACATGAACTGCTACTGGATGCAGAACTAAAAATGAAAAGTGCAAAAGGTGTTGATAAGAATGCCATCTTACTCTCAACCCTAATAAAATTTCAAAATCTTCTATAACTGTATCAATAAAAATAAATTTTAAAATAAAAGAATAATTATAAGATGTGAGGCGTGACTAGGCGAAGCATACTTGAAGTATGTGAGCCTAGTTGCAACGAAGCAGATTCGTCGCTATTTTAATTTTTTAGAAATTAGTTTTTGTCTTGGTCAACAATTTTATTTGCCGAAATCCAAGGCATCATTTCACGTAACTTTTTACCGGTTTTAGTGATTAATAACTCTTGGTCATTATTACGCTCAGCATTCATACGAGGATAACCTGCTTGACCTTCTAAGATAAAGTCTTTTGCAAATCTACCGTCTTGAATCTCTTTTAAAATATCTTTCATAGCTTGTTTTGATTCAGCATTGATAACACGTTTACCAGAAACATAGTCACCATACTCAGCAGTGTTAGAGATTGAGTATCTCATATCAGCGATACCACCCTCGAACATTAAATCAACGATTAGTTTAAGTTCGTGTAAACACTCGAAGTATGCAAGCTCTGGAGCATAACCAGCTTCAGTTAATGTCTCAAAACCAGCTTGAACAAGTGCTGCAGTACCACCACAAAGAACAGCTTGTTCACCAAATAGGTCAGTCTCAGTCTCATCTTTGAATGTAGTTTCGATGATTGCAGTACGACCGCCACCGATAGCAGATGCATAAGAAAGTGCTAACTCTTTAGTGTTACCTGATGGGTTTTGACCAACAGCGATAAGATCCGGGATACCACCACCACGAACGAATTCAGAACGTACAGTATGTCCTGGAGCTTTAGGAGCAATCATAGTAACATTGATGTCAGCTCTTGGAATGATACGACCATAGTGAATGTTAAAACCATGACCAAAAGCGATAGTAGCACCCTCTTTTAAGTTTGGCTCGATTTCGTTTTTGTAGATCTCAGCTTGGTTTTCATCCGGTAAAAGAATCATTACAACATCTGAACATGCCGATGCTTCTGCAACTGTTAAAACTTCAAAGTTTTTAGCTTCAGCTTTAGCCCAAGATGAACCACCCTTTCTTAAACCGATACATACTTCAACACCCGAATCTCTTAAGTTTTCAGCGTGAGCATGTCCTTGAGAACCAAAACCTATCATTGCAACTTTTTTGCTTCTGATTAGATCTAGGCTAGTATCTTTGTCATAGTAAACATTTAATGCCATTTTTGTATTTCCTTAATTTTATTTAACAAAATGAAGGCTACCCCTCATCTTTTTTACATCACATGAAAGTATGCAATATTATTTTGAGCTTAACTACTCAAAAAATTTGTGGCATTATACTCAAAATAAGCAAAAAGTTTTATAATACTCATAAATTTAATATAGCTACATAAGGAAAATTATGAAAAAATTTAATCTTTTTAAAGAGATTATAGTTGTAAACAAGACGAATTTACTAAACGCTATAAACTCTAACAAGCCCTTTACAATAGATGTAGGCGGAAAAGTTGAATACGAACCTTTTACTAATAAAGCCGTAATTTTTAAAGGTACGCTTGAAAAAGAAAATGCAAACCCGCTAAATCCAAATGCATCTCAATCTTTAGATGATTTATTTGGAAAGTATTATAAAATAGTTGAAGACGGTGAACGTATCCTTATAAAAGCATTTTCAAATTGGCAGGCAATTATAGACTTCAACAAACAAAATGCTTCATACGATGATACGACTGCAGACGGTGTAGCCGAATTTTCTAACAAAGATCTTGAAGAGATAGGTTGGCATGCAACGGAGTTTAATATTAACTATCGTTCACTTGTAGAAGTACTCGAAGAAAAATGTGATGGTATAATGTTGTGTATAGAACAAGAGGAACCTTACCAGTTCAGCGGTCTTGGCTTTTTAAGTGACAATGAGCAAGCAAAAGAGATTCTTTACAGTTACTGCCAAAATGCAATAAAAAAACTTATGGCAGAAGATGAAGACTATGCAAAAGAAAATTTAGAGGATGACGAGCTAGAAGCGGCTGAATTTTTTGGAGTATAATGACAGATATAAAAATAGAACATAAATTTCGCGGTAAAATAGAAATACCGGACAACAAATACGCAAAAGATATTTTCTTTCGAGTAAAACAGGCATATGCAAACCATGAAAAAATGGGTGTGCATTTGCTCTTTAACAAACAAAAGCTAAATCAACTAAAGTCTTACCAAAAAGGCGGAGCAGAGTGTGAACTTGAAAATATAAACTTTTATATAGAGCTTGGTGAGATACTAGGCTTTAAAACTTCAGATGCTTTAAAACTTAAAAGTTCTATACTATTTATAAACGACAATGCCCACACTCACTTTAATATCAAAAAACGTTTAAAGCTCATAAATAAAGAACAAAAGACTAAAGCAAACAGGTCTTACCTTTTTTGGGATATAGAAAACTTTTCATCTATTTCATCGATATTTACAGACATAATAGAACCATATAATATAAGAGACAACAACATCTATATGGCGGCAAATCCCGACTCTCTGTATCTAAAAAAAGCGGAATGGGAGGCAAATCTATACGACTACGGCAAAACACTGGAGTCATTTAACTTTGTAAAATGTGAGCATGGTAAAAATGTCGCAGACAATATACTGCTAAATAGATTTAAAAAACTAAATTCAAAAGATACTAATGTATTTATTTTAACTTTTGACAGGGAGTTAAAAGAGCGTTTTACCGAGGTAGCAGACAAAAGCTGCAACCTTTATATAATGGGAAAAAGTTAAGAAGCTGAGAGTTATTTCTCATTTTGAATTTATAACTCTGGTAAATATAAAAAGTTTTAAATCTTTACTATTAATATAATTTTATTCAACAAATTTTTTAGTTTCTTTAGTACCGGATAATACAGCTTGTTTGGTTTTATTAATCATTTTTAATCCTTTTGAAATTCTAAACTTAACACCATCATCTATTGGTTCTCTCAACCTTAGTTGTTTAAAGTTAATTACTTTCGTTTTAGTTATTTCCCTACTACTTACCAAATCTCTTCCAATTACTTCAGTAATATTCCTATAGAGCTTAGTATTTTCATTTAAAGGCGTTAGCTTTGTATAGGCAGCAGCCCACCCCATACCAATATCTAACTTCACATTGTAATTTTCATTTGATTCAACATCCACCTCCAAAACATATGAACGTTCACTAAACACATAATAAAAATGCTTTCCTTTAGGAACTCTTATCTTACAGAAGCTATCTGTATCAAGATTACACACAATACCGTTATCATCCCAGATTGAATAATTTAAAACTTTAAAACGATCAGAAGATCTTATAAAAGTTAAAACACCATGATTCTGATCAGGCTTGATGCTCTCATTGTTTTCAATCATCATATTAAGGTTACTATACATAGCTAAATTAATATTCCCATTATCGTAACCATCATTTGGTTTTGGTTTTGGTAGTAGTTTAACTTCCTTATATTTAGATATGTATGTCATACCCAAGTCAGAAGCGATTTCTTCAAATTTTCCAGTTGCAATATTACATTTAATGAATACAGGTTTATCCCTTTTTTTATCTAATGCAAAATAATTACGCCCATGCTTCATTAATACCGTATTGATTGTATTAATACCATCCTTAACTTTAAAATAAGTGTATTCACCAGCATCTAAGGATGCAATAATTTTGTCATTTAAACCTATCCACACACTCCATGCTGATCCTGTAAATGCTTTATCTCTAATTACATACACAAGGGTTTCATTATCAGTTACCTCAACAGGTAATCTATAGTTCTTAACTGCATTATAATTTACTTCTAAATTATCTTGCTTCATTGTACAACCTGAAAATAATAAAGATGTAATAAAAACAATAATCAATAATAAATTTTTCATTTGTATAGCTTTTCCTTTTCTAAAGTATTTATTTGAGAAACATATTATCATAAAAACTTAAAAAATAACAAAAATAATTTTATGAGTTTGTCAACTCTTTTTTTAACTCTTCAACATTTACTTTGTTTTTATCACTTTGAACAAGTGGAAGTGATTTTTTATATATTATTTTTCCAGGTAGCATATATGAAGCCAGATGCTTTTTAAGCTCAAAAAGCAGCTCTTTTGGAGCTATCTCGCTTTTTGCCGAGTAAACTAATACTATCTCCTCTTCTATCTCTTCATTTTTTATAGAGAACACTACGCACTGTTCTATTAATGGGAAGTTTTTAACTACAACCGATTCTATCTCAAGCGGCGATACACGAAAACCTCTTGTTTTTATCATATCGTCATGGCGAGATACAAAATAAAAATAACCCTCTTCATCTTTATATACATAGTCCCCAGATGCTACAACAAGCTCATCAGTAAGCTGACCTTCGAGGTTAACTACATCTTTTAAAATATTAACCGATTTAAATCTCTCTGCATTCTCTTTTGGAGCGTTCCAAAAACCTTTGTAGATATAACCGCCTCTGTGGATAAGCTCACCGACTTCGCGAGGTGCACATTCCTTACCCTCTTCGTTAATAACATATAGTTCAACATCAGGTATAGCCTTACCGATAGAATCAGGTCTTATCTCTATCTGGCTCGGGTCAAGATAAGTTGAGCGGAACGCTTCAGTCAGACCGTGCATAGAGTAAAACTTGGCATTAACAAATGTTCTTTTACAATCTTGAATCATTTTTTTAGTTACGTTTCCGCCAGATGAAGTTATAGTTTTTACATTCTCTAATAATTCACTGCTTGGAGCTCTTCCCATATCTTCATCAAATATTTTAGTTATATTTATAGGCATTAACGGAAGTACCGTAACTTTGTCATCTATTATATGATTAAAAAAGTCATCAGGAAGAATGAATCTGTGAAGTGCCAAAGTTGCACGTCTGTAAAGTGAACAAAAGATTTGGTTCAGACCATAATCAAGATTGAAAATCAAAAGCCCTGATATTACGTCGTCTTCATTTATATCTAAGTACTGAGTAACAACACGTGCAGAATCGATAAGATTTCTGTGTGAGATAACTATACCTTTTGGAGTACCTGTTAAACCAAATGAGTAAGTTATAACTGCATTGTCATGTCCGTTTATGTCACATACATACGGTTTGTTGTAGTACTTGTAAATCTCGTCAAACGACGGAATATCGCTAGATGTTGTTTCATAAGATATTATCTTACCCTTAAAGTCTATCTCTTCTATGTTTTCCAGTTTTAGTTTGTCTGTTATAATACATTTGATATCACAGTCGTTGATAATGTACTCAACCTGTTCAGGCTTAAGCAATTTGGTAAGTGGAACTAAAACATAGTCGGTTGATAAAATAGCAAGTATTGCGATAACCTGCTCAATCCCTTTATTTGAGTATATACCTATACGTGAGCCTTTTGGTAGGTCTAACTCACTAAGATATAAAGCTACTTGATTAACCTTAGCAAAAAGTTCAGCATAACTTAGGCTCTTTTCATTAAAAACCAAGGCTGTTTTATCAGCATGTGTACGAGCAGAATCTTCTATCAATGTTCTTATACAATTAATACTCATGAATTATCCTTTATTTGCCAGTGTCCAAATATCGTAGTTTTTATCCATTACGACAGTCGGGTTATGTTCTGAATTTAAAATCTTTTTGTAAAAAAATGAGATGATATCAGCTACCTCATCGTCATTTAAAACCTTTGTAATTCCACCCGTTAAAACTATTGAATTTATAGACAGTAGTTTCAGGTTTACATATGCTTGTTTATAGTGGCTCATCTTTGTAAGTACTAAAAAGATTGCTAACTGCATTAAAACTTTAAGTGCTTTTTCGCTTGACTCTTCAAAGATGTTTTCAGTAACTTTTAGATGCGTTAGTAACTCGTATGTAAACTCATTGTTTTTAGCTGCAAAAATCAAGGACTCTTTTGACTTGTAAACACCAAGTTTTTTAAACACAAGTCTGTCATACTCGTTTTCCGTCACTATGTTCTCATCCACTAAATCTTTTGAGTAGTGAATATCGGTAGTAGCCCCACCGATATCTATAAGTATAAACGGATCGACCACTGAGAAGTTTGCATCTATAAGCGGCAGAGTTTTATTTACGATATACGGAGTAGAATATATCTGATTAGAAGTAATATCATAAAGAGATTTTATATCCTCTTTTCCCTCTATATCTGCTTGGTAAAGATTTGTAAGGTACTCTTTTAGATTCTCTTCAATAATATGAAGTTTGTCATCTATGATATTTGGGAGCATTACTAGGTTTTCTATATTTTTTGCTAAGTTATCCGCCTCTTTCTCACTTCCTACATAAACTATATTTGAGTACTTTAAGTTCTCTAAGTAGTTAAAAAGCGGAGTGGAGAAAATATTTTCTTTTGAATCAATCCCACCGACAATGATTACTACATCTATCAAGTCACTAGGAAGTGAGTACTCCTCTATGTTTTGATACATAACAGTCTCGATGATGTTTATACCCGAGTTAAAAGCTATGTTTTTAGCATACTTAAGCGAATATGATTCTGTAAGACCGATAATAAGCGTACTTAAACCACCGTTTGCAGATGAGCAGATATATACGTCCTCTTTGTTAAAACCTTTTATAACATCACCACACTTATGAGTCAAGTCATCATGTATATCTTTGTTAAAATCACGAAAATGCTGTTCAATACTTTGTGGTGTACTTACTTTGAAATACGTACTTCCTATATCTATTAAAAGTTTATTTTGACTCATTGCATAATCCCTATATCGTGGATAATATCGTTAACTATACTTGTAGTATCTTTACTCAAGTCACATTTTGATTTTTCATATTCAAAACACTTATCAGGTATAGGCACGTTCCCGCGTTTAATGATGCGGATATTTTTATTTGTATCACGTATTGTTATCATCTCGTTATGGTTGATGATGTGCGGCGAGAAAGGCACGTCAATTGTCCCGTTTTTGATAGAGTTAAACACTTTTCTCCAAAGGGTATCGGCTGAGTCGTTAAACACAGCTTCCATAATAGCCTCGACTTCAAGAGTTAAAATTTCCTCTTCCTCTTCATCTTTTATATTTGGAAGACCGTTTAAGATGCCAAGAGTGTACTGAGTATTTGCAACAGTTTTTGCATTTGCCTCTTTTGTAGGGATACCCGAAGCTTCTTCACGTGTTTTAGTGATGATTTTATCAGCTCCGACCATAGATGCTATAACGGTTGACATATTTATAAGCTGTTCTGCAAAATCTTTGTTAGTCGGGAAAGCTCCCATCCACTGATGATATACTAAGTTGATGGTAGCGTCACCGCAGTTTATAGACTCTGCATATTTCTTAGCCATCTTTTTGATAACATGTCCCATAACTATGTCTTGGTTCATAGAACCCGTTTGCGAAAATGAAACAGAGAAAGACTTAACACCCTCTTCTAAAGACAGAAGCATCTCTAAAAGTTGAATAACTATGGTTATGGCAGGCGGAACAAGTGTAGCCGTAAGAGGTCCAAAAGACTCACGGTTTATAGGCAGGTTTAGTTTTGAGTAGTTAGCACATACTTTCTCAACATACTTCCAGTAAAGGAATGCTTTATCAAGAGGGAAGTTTTTTGAGTACGGCAGTAGATATGTAATAGGTCCGCCCTCAATCTCAAAAATACCTGATGCTATGGCAGTCTCTATAAGCAGTCTTGCATCAGGTGTACCGTGGCGAAGTGACACAGGCTTGTTAAAGTGAGTAACCATCTTTCTAGTTGTGCGGTAACCATGATTTACAAGCGGATAACCGTTTAACATATCTACTTCACTCTCTTCACTTAAACGAAGCATCTTTTTAGCAGTAGCATAATCGTTAAGACGTGTGTTGGAGTCAATAGTCAGTGGCAGTACGTCAACATTTGCATTTACAAAAAACTCATTTAGTGCAAACTGTTTTTTATATGTCGGGAATCCACCGCGAGGTTGAACAAGCATCTTTTTCTTTTGGGCAAAATGATGAGATATAAAAAGCTCTTTGTTCGCATTTTTTACAAACTCTTCAACCTCGGCAAAGTCAAAGTTGTCAACGTGTTCGTTTGAGAGGATTATTTTACGTTCTTCTTGCAATAAATTCATGAAGCTTGTCTCTCTTTTATAAACTCTTCTAAAGTGTCAAGTCCCGTATTTAAATCCACTTGATGAAATACTAAATCAAAACCGTAGTTTTTGTATTTTGGAACTATTACGTCTGCATCTGCAGTACCTACCACCAAGTTTCCGCCTATGACCATTACCAAATCATCAAGTGTTTTGTACTTTGACTTTAGAAGTTTTACCTCTCTTGCCCAACCTTCCGCTTCACCGTTTAATGAAGATATGAGAAGAATATCCGCACCGGTTTCAACCACTGCATCAAAAAACTCTTCTAGGTATGTGTTTACACCTAAGTTAAAAACCTCAAAACCCCTTGCATCCAAAGAGAGTTCTATAAGTCTGTTGGCTACCACGTGTATGTCGTTTCCAACTACCCCTGTTACTACTTTCATATGTTTTATTGCCTGTATATAATTATAATTGCAAGGATAGCGAAATTGTTGTAAAAGTTTGGTTAGTAGCTTTAAAAAAAATATTATAATAACTAAAATAAATATTTTTTGTTTTCTTTTAATTAATATTATATAAAGATAACTCATATATAATATTAATTAAAATTGTTCAAAAAGGAAAAATATGAAAAATACAAATCTAGTTATGCTTTGTGCTATAGCTTTGGGATTATCTGGATGTGGAACTACGTGGGTTAATTTAGATAATTCTATTCCAAAAGAAAACAAAGTAAAAGAAGCTACTAAAAAATGTCAAGTTGATGATAGAATCTATGCTATTAACGAAGATCAAAAAGCTAGAGGTTACGCAGTAAGTTTGTCAGGAGCGAAAGGTGAAGCTAGAAAACAATTACTAAAAATAAATAAAGAAAAAAAAGATAAAGACTACCAAATTATATATGATTGCATGGAAAAAGAAGGATTAAAAAAACAAAAATAATATAGTTTCGCTACAATTAAGCTATGAAAAAGAAACTCCTGCTTCTTGAAGATGATATAGCTTTAAACGAGACCGTTGTTGATTACTTTGAAAACTTAGATTATGAGATAGTCTCTGTTTTTAGCGGTAACGATGCACTCGATGCCATCTATGAGAACAACTTTGACTTGCTTCTTTTAGATGTAAATGTTCCTGACATCAACGGTTTTGAGATTTTAAAAACTATCCGTAAGCAAGACAACACTACCCCTGCCATTTTCATAACATCGCTTAACTCAATGGCAGATTTGGAAAGCGGATATGAGAGCGGTTGTGATGATTACATACGAAAACCGTTTGCACTAAAAGAGTTAAAGCTAAGAGTCGAGAGCATATTAAAGCGGGAATTTTTTCATATATCTGACACAAAAGTAGAAGTAGATTCAAACATCTATTACGACACATCAAATGACATCTTAAATATAGACGGCAAAGAGATACAGTTAAACAACAAAGATGCAAAACTTTTAAAACTGTTTTTACAAAACAAAGAGAAGACTTTAACCCATGAGACCATATATGATACACTTTGGGATTATGATGAAGAGGTGAGTGAGAGTGCACTTCGCACATACATAAAAAACTTGCGAAAACTTTTGGGAAAGGAAAAAATTGTCAGTATTAAAAAGCTTGGATATAGATTTACCTCAAAGTGAAAAGAAAACGCTTTTTAGGTTTTTATTTCTTTACATTTTTTTTACACTTGTCATACTGCTCCTAACTGCATCCATATACTACAAGCTTCAAAAAGAACTGGCAGCTTCGCAAAGGAGTGTACTCTTAAGTGATTACACGAATCATTTTATAAGTGATTTAAAAGGAACGGATGCAAATATTTCAAAACTATTAAAAGACAAAAATTACGAAGTATCTCTTTATGCAGATAACTACAAACTTTTATATTCTAATGCACAAAAACCCATAAAATCACTTACCAAAATAACAGATACTATAAACAAAACTATTCGCTATATGACCAATCCAAAAGAGTACTACCTAAATACACATTATGTTTTGGTAGAGATTATAGATGATAAAAAGTGGCTAAAAATTACAATCAAAAATATCATCATATACAGTTTAGTTTTTTTTACAGCTATGATAGTTATAGGTTACTTTTTACTAAAACTATTCTTAAAACCTATGAGAGATGCACTGCATTTGCTAGATACTTTTATAAAAGACACTACACATGAGCTAAATACTCCCGTTAGTACAATTATGACAAATATTGAACTTATAGACAAAGAGAACATAGAAGACAAATATCTAGTAAAAATTCTAAACAGAATAGAGATAGGTACAAAAACCATCTCCAATATATATGACGATTTAAGCTTTTTGATACTTAACAACAAGGTTATCTCAAATAACCAAGATATAAATTTAAAAAATTTAATCGAACAAAGAGTTGAGTACTTTTACATCTTAGCAAATATAAAAAAGATAAAAGTTACGACAAAGTTAAATCCAAATATTTTTTTAAACATAGATGAAAAAAAAATCTCAAAACTGATTGATAATATATTGTCAAACGCTATCAAATACAATAAAATCGGAGGCTCTATCTATATAAAACTAGATGAAGGAAAATTATCTATTATAGACAGCGGGAAAGGTATCAAACAAGAAAATATAAACTTGATGTTTGATAGATACGCAAGATTTGATAAGATAGTTGGCGGATTTGGAATAGGTCTAAATATCGTAAAAATGATATGTGACGAGTACGATTTAAGTATAAAAATAGATTCCGAACCTGACAAATACACGCAAGTTACTATATCTTGGTAAGTTTCACAATCATTCCACAATTATTTTCTATACTTCTTTTATAACAACAAAGGAGTACAAAATGAAAACAATTAATAAAGTTATATTAGGACTGACACTAATAGGTTCATTAACAAGTTTAGCTGCAGCAGACGGAGCAACTATATTTAAAAAATGTGCAGGCTGTCACGGGATGAATGCCGAGAAAAAAGCTTTAGGTAAATCTCAGGTTATTAAAGGTTGGCAAGCAAGCAAAACAGAAGCTGCTCTAAAAGGTTACAAAGACGGAAGTTACGGAGGGCCTATGAAAGCTCTTATGAAAGGTCAGGTAGCTACTTTAAATGACGAACAAATCAAATCTTTAGCTAAATATATAGAGTCTAAATAAGCTAGCCGAACAATCTGGCAAAAAGTCCTAGGTCTTTTCCCAGGGCTTTATCTATCATTTTTACATATGCATCTATAGTCTTTAAACCCACATCGGCTTTTTTTACCATCTTATCCTGACCTATCACTAAAGTCAAAGGCACGCTTTTTACCATAAACTTGGCACTTAGTTTTGGATTTAGTTCACTATTTACCTTTGCTATAACTACATCTTCATCTTGGTAGTGCTCGGCTAACAAAGGCAGAATAGTTAAGAGACTTTGACACGGTGCGCAAGTCTCTGAGTAAAAATCTATAAATACTACTTTTTTTGTGTCCTCTATAAAAGAGGGATAAGTCTTATCTGTAAGTTCTAATACTTCCGTCATTTTCTACCGCCAAATTTTTTAAACAGAGTTTGACATAGTCTAAGTAAAAATCAGGTTATAATACGAAATATAAATATTTATAAGGCAAAATATATGGACTTTTTTACGGCAGATATTTGTGATGAACATTTCGATAAGGTTATAACGCTAAATCCCGACTTTAAAAATTACGGCGGGGCATCAAAATGTAAAGGTGAAGTTGTAACTGTAAAACTGGATAAAAACAATTCTGAGCTTATAAAAATTCTTCGTGATGAAGACGGTACGGGTAAAGTAGTAGTTGTAGATGTGAGAGAGGAATACTTTGCGGTTGTAGGTGAGAATCTAATGAAGTTTGCTCATCAGAACAACTATGCTGGTATCATTGTAAATGGTTATATCCGTGATACTTTTCAGATAAAAGATATTCCCGTTGCACTTTATGCACTCGGGACTTGTCCGCACAAGTATATCCCTACAACTGAAGGTGAGAGAGGTGTGCATCTGACCTTTGGCGGTGCCAGTTTTGATAATGGGGATTATATCTATGCAGATACGGACGGAATTATAGTTACAGAGAGTCCTTTGGTTTAAACTCCCAAATACCTTTGAAGTATTATCATGGCAGATATAGAATCTATTCTGCCATCTTTTAGATGTCTCATCTCACCCTTTATCAAGTCTTCTGCTTCAAGTGATGAGTTTGCTTCATCTTGGTAATATACTTCACCTTCAAAATTTACTAAATTCATAAAGTGCTCTACCCTGCGGCGCATCTCATCTTCACTGCCTCCACCAATCGGGATTCCGATAACTACTGCATCTATATCCCACTCTTTTATAGCTTTTTTTACTTCATCACTGGCTTGGTTACGATTTTTACGTATGATGGCAGGAAGCGGAGTTACAATGCCGGCATGAGCTGAATACGCAAGACCAATTCTTTTAAGACCCAAATCTATTGCAAGGTACTTCATTATTTTCCTAAACAAAAAGAGCCGAACATCTTATCCAGCATCTCATCGTTCTCAAAAGGGCGTGTGATGCTTGCCATCTCTTTTACGGCTTCATTTAAATGAAATGAGAAAATCTCCAACTCTTGATCTTCCAGAGGCATAAAGGCTTCATCTATATTAGCCATTGTATTCTCTACAGCAGAGATTTGACGATGAGAGATTAGCATCATCTCATCAGATGAGTTTGTTGTATCCATATAAGACTTTAACAACTCAACTAACTCTTCAACTCCGCTTTTAGTATTTAGCTCCAAATCAAAGGCTATTTTGCCCTGCGGAAATTTTGCTTCTAAATCTATCTTGTTTTTAACATAAATAACTTTTTTGTTTTCTGAGTGAGTCTCTATAAGGTCTATCATCTTCTCATCTTCAGAATCTATCTCGCGAGAGTTGTCAAAAAGTGCCACTACTATATCAGAGGAATTAATAGCTTCTAAACTTCTCTCAATCCCTATGCGTTCTATCTCATCATCGGCTTCACGAATTCCAGCAGTATCTACGATGCGTATCAGGTGCGTACCTATCTTTAACTGCTCTTCTACAGTATCACGCGTAGTACCTGCTATATCACTCACAATTGCGCGTTCATATGCAAGAAGTGAGTTTAAAAGAGAACTTTTACCGACATTTGGTTTACCTACAATAGCTACGCGGAAACCCTGCATCAGCCCTTCCCTGCTTTTACTAGCAGAGAGTGTTTTAGAGAGTGAATCTTTTAGAGAATTTAGTCTATCTTTTATCTGCTCTATCAAATCCTCAGGCAAATCTTCTTCTGCATAGTCTATGCTAACCTCAGAATAAGCAAGTATATGTATAATCTCATCACGAATCTGCTCAATATACTCTTTAAGTGAACCTTTCATCTGCTTAGCTAAAATCTTGGCTGCATCTTCACTTTTAGCTTCTATAAGTTGAGCTATCGCTTCTGCTTCACTTAGATCTATTCTGCCGTTAAAAAATGCACGTTTTGAAAACTCTCCCGCTTCTGCAAGTCGAGCTCCTGATGCAAGGACTGCTTTTAAGATGCTTTGAGCTACTATAAATCCGCCGTGACACTGAATCTCTATAACATCTTCGGCAGTAAATGAGAAAGGAGCTTTAAAATATATGACTATAGACTCATCAATTAACTCATCTTCATGGTTATAAACATTTGTTAAAGTGGCATATCTTGGAGTAAGGTCTTTTTTATGAGTGAGTTTTTTGGCTATGCTCAAAGCCTCATCACCGCTTATGCGGATAATTGCTATTGAGCCTATACCGTTTGCCGTTGCAATGGCAGTTATCGTATCAGTTGTTGTGGTAGTCATTTATTATGATATATTTTAATCCATCACGTGTTGTACGGATAGCTACGTATTTATCAGGGTAAGAGTTGCGTAACTCTTTAAGAGCTATCTGAACAAGGACACCGTCAAGTATCTTAGTCTGTGCCCTACCGTCACGATCTACATTTTCATGTACACCTTCTAAATAACGTGTTACGGACTCTTCTTGATTTTTCAAAAATTCTGCTATCTCTAAACGAAGTCCGACTTGGTATTTCGCATTTATCCAATTGAATATCATGTATGAAAGAGCTTTATACCTGTAACCCTCTTTACCGATTAAAAGTGCGGCATCCGTACCCGTAAACTCTATAAGAAGAGTATTGTCGTCATATGCACTGACAGATATCTCGTCAATATCAAAACATATACTTTCAAAAAGCTTGTTTATATCACTTTTTACTTCATCTACAATTTCATTAATGTCCATAGTTTGTTCGTGATTTTCTTCTTCAGCTTCTTTTATAATCTCTTCATAAGCTTCTTCATCTATCTCATCATCTATATAATCTTCATCATACTCTTCATCTTGAGTACTAACAAAAGATTCCGGCATAATCGTGTCATTGTAAATATTATGAGTGCTAGTTTCTTGAGGTTTTTTTTCTTTTTTTATTTTTTGTTTTTTAGGGGTTTCTTTAGGTTTTTCGTTTTTCTCTAATATTGAAGATATTTTTTGTGTATCTACTGCCGCTACTATAACTGCGGGCTTTTTAAATAATCCAAGTAAACCCTTAGAGGGAACTTGGACAACTTCGATTTTTAATTCGGTAACAGAACATTCTAACTTTGTAGCCGCTTGTGAATAAGCTTCCTCAAGCGTTAATGCTTCTATTTTAATCATCTTTCTTTGCCTTAGATTTATGGGCAGCTATTTGTGCATCTTTAGCATTTGCTATTTGTTGATTCACTATAAACTGCTGAGCAATAGAGAATAAGTTATTTACAAACCAGTAAAGAACTAAGCCTGAAGGGAATGTAACAAAGAAAACAGTAAAAATTACCGGTAAAAACTTCATAACTTTTTCTTGCATCGGATCTGTAAAGTTTGTAGGTGTAAGTTTTTGCTGGTAATACATAGATGCACCCATCAAAATAGGCAGAATAAATGTAGGATCCATACGTGAAAGGTCATCTATCCATAATGCCCACTCGGCACCTTGAAGTTCAACCGCATTTAAAAGTACACGGTAGATTGCGAAAAATACAGGGATTTGAAGAAGCATAGGCAGACAACCGCCAAGAGGGTTTGCACCTTTTTTCTTGTAAAACTCTATAACGGCAGCATTCATACGCTGAGGATCGCCTTTGTATTTCTCCTGAATCTCTTTAACCTGCGGTGCTATCTCTTTAAGTTTAGCCATCGACACCATACCTTTGTAAGTTAAAGGATATAAAACGATTCTTACTAAAATAGTAAGTGCTATGATTGACCAACCCCAGTTCCCAAAGATTCCGTGTAACCATGACAATAATGAGAATAAGGGCTTAGATGCAAAAGTAAACCAACCGTACTCAATGGCATTAGTCAGCATCGGATTAATATTTTTTAGTGTTTTAAACTCTTTTTGTCCAATATAACCGTTAAAGCTCATATTTTGCAATGCATCAAAATATACGACAGGATTGTCATCACGGTCACGTTCGACGACAATGTTTGTCTCATTTGAAAAACCGTACATAATAGTTGCCGAATATTGATCAAATGCAGAGATTAATTTAACATCGGTAAAGTTTTTGCGACCTTCTGCTTCACCGTCTTCTATAATAGTTACTAAATCATCTCCGGTATAGATCATAGCCCCGTGAACAGTCATCATGTTTTCTGTTAGCTGAGGACGTTGTCCTAAATAGATGAAGTATCTTTTGTCTTGAGATAAATTTACGTTTATATCGTAGTGACCGTCGTTATAAAAAGTAATCTCTTTTGTTACCGTAAGACTAGATAGTTTTTGAGTCAATGTTACTTTTTGCGGTGTTTCAGAGAGTTCTATTTTTGAAGTTGACGCAGTATAAGGTGTTTGCATAGCTTCGTTATTTAAAGATTCGTCTAAAAATCTTACGTATAAAGGTTTAACACCGCTTACAGGAATAATCTGGGCATGATTTCCATCTTTGTCATTAAACTTTTCTTGTAAAAGTTCCATAGAAGATATACGTCCCAATGTGTCCATTTTTAAAATAAAATCATGGTTAGTTACCGTTAAAATATTACTGGATTCACTAGCTGCTATTTTATCTTGAGCACTTATTTCATGTCCCGAAGGATTTTGACTTACTTGTGTTGTAGTGTTAGGTGTTGTTTGAGCCGCAGCTTTTGTTTGAACTTGTGTTTTAACTTTAGCTTCTGCTTCAGTAACCTCTGCTTGCTTTGGCGGAAATATTGCCGTATAGCCTACGAAAAAAATAACTGATAAAAGTACGGCACTCATCAGTCTTTGGTTTGGAGTCATGTTGTCAAACATAATTAAATTTATCCCTTATATGAAAAATTTTTTATAATATAAAAACGGTTTTTTTTATTTGGTACCAACCAATATTTTATAGATTTAATCCCCATTTTTTTAGGCTTTAAACGCAGCTTATTCAGCTCCGGATATTCAATGCCGCCCTCAAAAAGTTGATTACACCTTAGTATTCTAGTAAAAGTGTTATAAAAAGCACTTAAAAGTGAATTATTTTCGAAATTTATTTTAGCATATTCGCTGCAAGTTGGATAGTATCTGCAACTGCCATACCCTATAAGGGTAAAAAACTTTTGATAAAGCCAGAGAATTTTAAGTAAAACACTTCGCACGGGACAATACTTTTTCAAAATCGTTTTGGAGATTTTTTGCTGGAATCTGAGATGTGGTTGCTTTGGCTACAAATACATAAAAGCCGTCTTGAAGTGAAGGTGAATATTTTACAAAAAGAGACCTAAGTCTTCTTTTGCTTCGATTTCGCACTACGGCATTACCTATTTTTTTAGTTGCCGTAAAGCCTATCTTTTTTACACCTTCTTGTTTGAGGTGAAAAAGTACAACAGAATCTGAATGTGTACCTTTTGATTTTCTGTAAACAAACTGAAACTCACGATGTTGTTTCAGGATGTCAAATCCGCCTAAACTGACAATCTTTTACGACCTTTAGCACGACGACGGCTTAATACGTTACGACCATTTTTTGTAGCCATACGACTTCTGAACCCGTGAGTACGCTTTCTTGGCGTGTTATGAGGTTGGTATGTTCTTTTCATGCCATATCCTTGTATAAAATTAAGTCCGAAATAATACAAAAAACTTACTTAAAGAGCGGTTAAGGGATTTTTCGTCATACTTCAAGCATGAACAAAATTACAATTTTTAGCATCTTATTAGTCTTATTATATACAAATATTTGTGCAAAAGAAAACACTTTAAGTCCGTTTATCGGTTCTACAAACTATTACATTTCAGATAAAGACAAAGCTTACAATTTAGGTATATACTTTAAATCAAAAGATATTAAAGCGGTCTTAGAAAACAAAAAAACAATCTACTCATCCGATAGCAACCTAAGTGACTTTTCACAATTAAGCTTTGCGGCTAAGTACGACTTTTATAATAAGAACAATCTAAATGCATACACGGCGATAAATCTTATACACTCTTCAAATAGCGAGTATAACGGTATATCTTCTATACTTGTAGGCTTAAACAAAGAACTTCGTATATTTACTCTTGGCACAAACCTTTCATATTCACATTACAGCAATACTTACGTAAAATCTGTAATACAAGTATCTCCATATATAGGTTTTTCATTTGGCGATTATAAGTCTTTAATGGGAAATTTTTATACAAAAATAATTTTTGATTCGATATCACCCGATTCAAATGTAGGGGGGATTAAAAAAGACTACTCTACTTATGCCCTATCAATAACTCATAATAAAAATAATTTTCAAACTCTTTTTGAATACTGGTTTAAAGATCATATTTTTGCACTTCACGACGATGGTTTAACTATACAAAACTATGAAGAAGTTTATGAAAACTCTTTATCTCTGTCTGTACTATATAAGTTCTCGTATAATATGTCATTTCAATTATCCTACATTAAAAAAGACTACCGTGATTATGATGAACAGTCCAAATCAAAATTAAAAAACTATATGATGTTTTTATACTATAAATTTTAGTCTTAACAAAATAATCAGCACTTTTTTTATATAATTGCGAAATTAATTTATCCATAAAAAGGAAAAACCAATGCGTGGTTATAAAATTTTTGCCGGTAGTGCAAGTGTTGATTTTGCAAATGAGATTTGCCAAATTTTAGATGTGCCTTTGGCAAATGCTGATGTTAAAAAGTTTAGCGACGGAGAGATTTCCGTTCAAATTGCCGAATCTGTACGCGGACGTGATGTATTTATAGTGCAATCAACAGGCGCACCCTCAAACGATAACTTAATGGAACTGCTTATTATGACAGATGCTCTTCGCCGCTCATCTGCTTCTAGCATCACTGCAGTCGTACCTTACTATGGATATGCAAGACAAGACCGTAAAGCTGCTCCGCGTGTACCAATTACTGCAAAACTTGTTGCAGATATGTATGAAACTGCAGGTATTGACAGAGTCGTAACTATAGACTTACACGCAGGTCAAATTCAAGGTTTTTTTAATATTCCTGTTGATAATTTATACGGCTCAATTACGTTTGAACATTATATAAAAAGTAAAAACCTAAAAAACCCTATCATAGCTTCACCTGATATCGGTGGTGTTGCCCGTGCACGCTACTTTGCAAAACGTATGGGTTTGGATATGGTTATAGTCGATAAACGTCGTGAAAAAGCAAACGAGAGTGAAGTTATGAACATAATCGGTGATGTAACTGGTAAAGACGTAATCATGATAGACGATATGGTTGATACTGCAGGAACAATGGTAAAAGCCGCATCTGCACTAAAAAACAAAGGTGCTACATCTGTTATGGCATGTGCGACTCACGGTGTACTTAGCGGTAAAGCATATGATAATTTAGAAAACGGTGAGTTAGATGAGTTAATCATTACAAACACTCTTGTAACAAAACCTCATAAAAAAATAAACGTACTATCGGTAGCTCCGCTGTTTGCTGAAGTAATTCGTCGTGTATATCATAATGAAAGTGTAAACAGTCTTTTTGCATAAGAGGAACAATTTGAAAAATATTAGAAACTTTTCGATCATCGCACATATCGATCACGGTAAATCAACACTTGCCGATAGAATAATCCAAGAGTGCGGAAGCGTAACGGAACGTGAACTCGGAAGCCAGATGATGGATACTATGGATATTGAGCAAGAACGCGGTATTACTATTAAAGCTCAATCGGTTCGTTTAAACTATGTAAAAGACGGCGAGCCTTATATCTTAAACCTTATAGACACTCCGGGCCACGTTGACTTTTCATATGAAGTAAGTAAATCATTAGCATCTAGTGACGGTGCACTCTTAATTGTAGATGCAGCTCAGGGTGTTGAAGCACAAACTATTGCGAATGTTTACTTGGCACTTGATAACAATTTGGAACTTATTCCCGTAATAAACAAGATTGACCTACCTGCTGCCGAACCTGAGCGTGTAGCTGAAGAGATAGAAGAAGCTATTGGTATAGATGCCACGGATGCAGTTTTAACCTCTGCAAAAAGCGGTATAGGTATCCGTGAACTCTTAGATGCTATAGTGGAGAGAATTCCTGCTCCTGTTGGAGACCCTGATGCTACGACAAAAGCTATTATATATGATAGCTGGTTTGATTCATACCTTGGAGCACTTGCACTTGTTCGTGTGTTTGACGGTGAGATTTCAAAAGGTCAGCTGGTTAAACTTATGAGTAACAACGAACAGCATCAGGTTCTTGACTTGATGTATCCGCATCCGATTCATAAAATAAAAACAGATTCTATAAAAAGCGGTGAGATTGGTATTGTTGTACTTGGACTTAAAGACGTAGGTGCCGTAAACGTTGGTGATACTCTTACAGATGCAAAAAATCCATGCGCGGAACCTGTTGGAGACTATGAACCTGCAAAACCTTTTGTATTTGCGGGATTATACCCGATAGATACGGACAGATTTGAAGAGCTTCGTGATGCACTCGACAAGCTCAAACTTAACGATTCCTCTTTATCTTACGAACCGGAGACTTCTATCGCTCTTGGTTTTGGATTCCGTGTAGGATTCTTGGGTATGCTTCATATGGAAGTTATTAAAGAGCGTCTTGAGCGTGAGTTTAACCTTGATTTAATAGCGACTGCTCCATCGGTTGTATATGACGTGTATCTAACTAACGGAGATATGGTTCAAGTACAAAATCCGTCTGAATTACCTGAAGTTCAAAAAATAGAGCGCATCGAAGAACCGTATGTAAAAGCAACCGTTATAACACCTAGCGAATACCTTGGAAATATTATGACACTTCTAATCAATAAACGCGGTATCCAAGATAAGATGACATACTTAAACGAAGAACGCGTGATGCTTGAATACTCTTTACCGATGAATGAGATAGTAATTGATTTTTACGATACCCTAAAGTCCATATCTAAAGGTTATGCATCTTTTGATTATGAACCGACAGACTTTAAAGAGGGTGATTTGGTAAAACTCGATGTAAAAGTAGCGGGAGAAGTCGTAGATGCACTAAGTGTAATAGTACCAAGAAGTTCTGCACTTTCTCGCGGTCGTACACTTGTAAAAAATATGAAAGAGTTAATCCCGCGTCAACTTTTTGAAGTAGCCGTTCAAGCATCATTAGGAAATCAAGTAATTGCACGTGAGACCGTAAAATCTATGGGTAAAAACGTGACCGCTAAATGTTACGGCGGTGATATTACCCGTAAACGTAAACTACTTGAGAAACAAAAAGCCGGTAAGAAACGTATGAAATCTATCGGAAAAGTCCAACTCCCACAAGAGGCGTTTATGTCTGTTTTAAAAATGGATTAGATAAGATACAAACATAACATAAGGAAGGTTGTATGAAAAAAAGGGTATTTTTTTTATTGGTTTTTTTATCGACTTCTTTATTGGCTGAAGATGCAATGCTTGATGAATTGCTTGGTCAGTATGAAAATTCAAGCTCCCTTTATCATAAAACAAAAAAAGAGAGTGCCGGGCATCTGATTCTTTTTTCACGAAAAGACTTGGACAGGATGCAGGCATATACACTTAACGATGTTTTAAAAACTATCAGAATGTTTAACCTGCAAGCTACGAAAACAGGGATGACGACTCTTGTAAAAAGCGGCGCTTCTCAGGTTGGATTGAATCCAATCAAAATATTTTTAAACTCTCATGAACTAAATTCTGCTACCCTTGGCAATGCCCTGACACAATACGGAAAGATGAGCCTATATTTTATCGACCATATTGAAGTTTATCAAGCCGGAAACTCCGTTACATTCGGTAATGAACCCGGAAGTATGATAATCAAACTATATACAAAAGACCCATCCCGTGAAAATGCAACATCTGCACAAATATCGGTTGATACGAGAGAAAGTGTTCATTTCAGGGTTATAGATGCAACAAATAATGATGAATATTCTTACTTAACAAATATAGATATATCTAAAAATAATTACGAAACTTATAAAACTAACGGATTTGATTTATCAAGAGACGACGTTAGAGGTCAGGTTTATTTTAAATTTTCAAAAGATAAATCTTACGATATTGAGTTTGGTGCATCTAAAGAAAAATATGATTTATTTAGCGGACTTGGAAACACCCCTACAAACAACAATGTAGATGCACAAAATTTTTATATTCAAACAAGCAAACATTTTAAAAACGGTATAAATTTTACCCTTAGCTTTTCCAATGAAGAGTTAGATGTATTAAATGAAGATGCAAACGGTATTTGGATGCCAGATGGCAGTATGCCAAGACATTTAGAAACAAATATAGAGAGTAATGTTTATAGCGCAATATTAGAAAAAAATTTTAACTTTGAAAATAGTGAATTATTTATAGGTACACAATTTAAACAAAACAACTTTCATGTAAACAAATATGAAAGAGACTTTGTAAGTTTCGGAACTTCTTGGGAGCCAAAACAACAAAACATATATATGGCATATATGGAGTATTTGTATAATCTAAACGAGAACAACCTTTTAACAATTAGTGCAAAAGTTGACAGGTATGAGTATAAAAATGCAAAATCTTCGACAGAGGATATTTTAAGGCTAGGTTACGTAACCCTTCCTTTAAAAGATTTAACATTTAAGCTCTTTGCCATAAAGTCTTATTCGTACCCTACATTTAGACAAAAGACTTTCTCCCCTAACATCAATCCAAATCCGGAACTTAAAAGCATAAAAAACAAAACTCTCACGGCGGAAATAATTTATAAATATAATGATACGACCTTAACACTAAGTAGCGGTTATGCAAAAGCGGACAACCCGATAGTTTTTAATAACGTGTTAAAAAAATTTATCAACATAAATGAAAAAAGCAGCTTTGAAAGAAACTATATAAGAGTTGAACATATATTTGATATTAACAATAAAATCATTCTCGAATGGCATAAAATAACAGGTAAAAAATATTTTAGTCCGGAAAAAGGCGGACTTATTCAACTTTTTAACAAACTTGGAAAATACGACATATATAATGAGTTGGTTTATAGACCTAAATATATTTCTGTTGAAGGAATAAATATGCCTGCGGGATATGATTACTCGTGTGGAATAATCTATACCCCTAACAGACATTTTGAGATAAAGCTAAAAGGCGAAAACCTTTTAGACAAAGCACATGAAGTACCCATAAACGGAGTAAATGTTCCTGTTATGGAAAGAAGGGCTTTATTAACTTTGGAGCATACTTTTTAGATGAAAATCATATTTACTTGCATCTTTTTATTAACTCTCGGATTAGCTTCGGATAAAGCAGATAATATTCGTATAAAAATACTTGAGAGAATTATAGGCAAGTTATCTTTAAATGAACAGACAAGAGTATGGAGCGATAATAAAAATATTCTAAATACATTATCTCAAAACAGTTCACTAAAAACTACGCCAAATTGCATTTATGCAAATATAATAATTTTACAAAACCAAAATAAACTGCCTAAAGAGTGTTCATCAAAAGCTATATTTGTTTTAGATTATAAACTTTTATCACAAATACCACAAAGTTTTGGAGCGTTTTTTTGGAAAAAAGGAAGACCCAACATTGTAATACTAAAACCTAGGATACAAAAACAATCCATTAAGATATCCAGTGGCTTAAAATCATACTTAGAGGAAAAAGTATGGTAAAGAAAAAAGAGTTTTTTTTATTTTTATTACTTATTTTTCTAAGTATCTTTTTTATCTATATATACGTTTATATAAAGCAAGCCCAAAACGATATATTTTATCGCATAGAAGACAATAAAATAAAAAATGTCGGCTATGTGCTTCAAAACATAGAAAAAGATATAATTAACAACAACGCTATTAAAACAGAAGCCGATCTCGTTAATCTGCTATCCGATAAAAAAACAAGAGAAGATTATGAACAGAAAATATCTCTTTTTTTAACACCTAATTTAAAATACATATATCTATTATACAAAGACGAACGAAATAGATTTAGATTTTTACTAGATGCTTCAAAAGAAGACAAGGCGGATTTTTATCAAAAATTTGACGTATTTAACGAAAAATATAATTTACTTTATAAACAATCAAAACCACAAGTTATTCGACAATCCAATATGCAGAACCTTTATTTAACTTACCTTTATCCGATAAAAAGTTCAGGCAAGGTAATAGGAATATTAAGTGTAGATATAACTACAAAAATTCAACAAACAATTTTACAACTTGTTAAACCTATTGAGACCTTTTTTGTTATCTTAATTATTTTTACATTTTTACTCTTGCTTATGACGGCTATGCAAATTTTTCATTATTTTATTACCAGGAAAAAAATATTTACAGACCCTTTAACACAAACATTCAACAGAAATTATTTGCAGGAAATATCTCCAAACTTAAATCTAAATCACTATTCTATAGCTATGTTAGACCTGGATAGATTTAAACTAATAAATGATACTTACGGGCATAAAGCAGGAGACTTCATCCTTTCTCAGACTACGATGATAATTAAAAGTTCTATCAGAGATATCGATATTTTGATTCGTTACGGCGGTGAAGAGTTTTTACTTCTTATACATAATAGATACTCAAATAATATCTCATCAGACATATGTGAACGTATAAGAGAAAATATACACTCTCATATTTTTTCCTATGAAAACAATAAAATAGATATGCAGATATCTATAGGGGTTTATGATAACCCTGCTAAAGAAAAAAATTTAAATGAAGCTATTAAAATAGCAGATAAAATGCTCTATATTGCAAAAAAAGAGGGTAGAAACCGAATAATTAACTATAATGAAACATCAGATAGTACGATACTATCAAAATCGATAGATATAGAGTTTGTAAAACAAGCCCTCTATGATAATAGGGTTATATGTTTTTACCAACCTATTTATGATCACAACTCTAAAAATATAATAAAATATGAAGCTTTGGTTAGAATAATAGATAAAAATGATGAAATCATACCTCCGATATACTTTCTTCCTGGACTTAAACATACAAACATACACTATAAATTAACGCAAAGAATTCTCTCTGTCGTATTTGATAAGTTTAAAGATTCAAAAGAGTCCGTCAGTATAAATATAAATTTTTCAGACCTTATAAACGAAGATATTGAAAACACTATAACAGAAACATTTACGGCTAACCCAAATCTTGCTTCTAGGGTTACTTTTGAGATACTTGAGAGTGACGATATAGAAAATATAGTTCTTTTTAAAGAAAAAATAAATCTATTACACAGTTTTAACGCCAAAGTATCTATAGATGATTTTGGAAGCGGTTACTCAAACTTTAAAACCATCTTGGATATAGAAGCAAATTTTTTAAAAATAGACGGTTCTTTAGTAAAAAATATAGACAAAAACCGTAAAGATTTTAGAGTTGTAAAGAGTATTGTACATTTTGCGAAAGAAGCAAATATGCAAACAATCGCAGAGTTTGTACACTCTAAAGAGGTATATGAAAAACTTAAAGAGTTGGGGGTTGATTATATGCAAGGTTACTATATTGCACAACCTTCAGAAAAACTTATAACCAAAGAAGCTTTATTTAGCAAAAGCGTAAAAGACTCTATATGAGATGTATATTGTGTGAGAGCTTATCTTTCGCACATATATGTAAAAGCTGCCAAAAAAACTTTTTAAAACCACAAATATACAAACGAAAAATTCAAAATACACAAGTTATATCTTTTTACAAATATAACGATATAAAAAATCTTTTACATACAAAACATACGGATGCGGGATACTATATATATAATATATTGGCAAAGAACTCTTTTAGAAAATTTGCCGAAGAATTTGAGTTTTCATATCCTCTTTATTCAATAGCCATTGATGACAATAGCAAAAGCGGATATTCACATACCGCTATACTTAACAATCAATTAAAAAGTACAAATATAAAACCTCTTTTTAATAAACTACAAGCTAAAAACGATGTAAGCTATTCTGGCAAAAGTAAAGAGTACCGTTTGGCTAATCCCAGAAATTTTGAGCTTAAGAACATCACTATGCAAGAGGCAATTTTAGTTGATGACATTATCACGACAGGTTCGACTTTAACTCAGGCTATAAATGCTTTAAAACAAAAAGATATAAATACCGTATTTTGCCTAACTCTTGCCGATTCCTCTCTAAAATAAATATTTATACAGCCCTTGGTTCACCTAGGTAAAAACCTTGTGAAAAATCTATGCCTATCTCATTTACTACATCCAAAACTTCTTTTGAGTGCACGAATTCGGCCACGGTTTTAATTTTTTCTTTTCTTGCAAAGGCTACTATAGTTTCAACTACATTTCTATTGTGAGCATTTTGATTTATATTTTTTATCAGACTTCCGTCTATTTTTATAATATCAGGATGAAATCTCAATAATCTGGAAAAATTAGAGTACCCTTCTCCAAAATCATCTATAGCTATTTGAACACCGCTGCTTTTAACTTTAAATATAAAGTCTTCAAGTCCTTTAAAATCCTTAACTCTTTCGTCTTCCAATAATTCGACTATTAGATTTTTACATTTTTTACAGTTCTCAAGTTTCTCATAAAAATATTCCAAAGTTTCATTATTGGCTATATCCAAATAAGAAAAATTTATTGATATTTTTTCATCCATTGTATTTAAAAAATTAAAAACATTATCTATTACTACACGAGTAATCAAATCATAATAACCACCTTTTTTAGATACTTCTAAAAAGGTAAAAGGTACTATTACGTTATTTTTATTGTCGATTATTCTAACAAGAGATTCATATTTATCTATTTTATTTGTCCTGTTATTTATAATAGGTTGCAAATAAGAAACTACTTTTTTATTTTCCAATGCTTCTTTAATCATATTTATTACATCTATATTTTTTTGTGAAGCTTTTCTACTCTGATTTAAAAAATCTTTTGCTTCTACTAATGACAATCTATTTTTTACAAGATATTTTAAGCCTAGTTTTGCATCTTCATATAAGTTTTCAGAACCGATTACATAACTAACTATAACTTCAGGATCGTATTTATAACCTTCTACGATAAACTTTGTTTTTTTAACATTTTCTTGAAATTCGGCTATTGTCGATTGTAATTTTTCAAGAAAATCCTTATCTTCACTTTTAACTTCTTGTATAAAAGCAAACTCACCGTTTCCTAACATAAAAGTTCTTCTAAAACCTGAATTTGGAGGCAAAAATGCCAACGATTTACTCATAAATTTATTTTCGATTATATCTGTAATGTTTTTTGTAT
The DNA here is from genome assembly GCF_009258225.1 of Sulfurimonas lithotrophica. Taxonomy (NCBI): domain Bacteria; kingdom Pseudomonadati; phylum Campylobacterota; class Epsilonproteobacteria; order Campylobacterales; family Sulfurimonadaceae; genus Sulfurimonas; species Sulfurimonas lithotrophica. The sequence continues at coordinate 389,274 of NZ_CP043617.1, read as the reverse complement.
AAAATTCTTCTAATTCTTCATACCTATCTAATTTAACTAGCATTAACACTAAATTTTTAGAAGATTTTAAAATATCCAACAACATACTAGTATGATTCATCATATCTTCAACATAATGCCTCATAGCTATATATTCTTTTATTTCTGAGTTTTCATTCAAAATAGGAACTATGGTACAATCTACATGATAAGAAGTTCCGTCTTTTCTTTTATTTTTTAAAATTCCTCTATAAACTTTTTTATGCGTGATGGTGCTCCACATAAGTTTATATACTTTATCATCTACATCCGGATGTCTTAAAACATTATGGGACTGTCCTATCAATTCCTCTTTTGAATATCCGCTTATTTCCGAAAACTTGTCATTTACGTAAGTTATGATGCCCTTTGAATCTGTTTTTGACAAAATTTCACTTTGTCCTACGGCTTCTAAAAACTGTGAAAATTCTATGTATTTTCTCTCTAAATAATTATTTTTAAGAGTTAAAACCTTTTCATTTTTCTGATTATTTCTATACATCTTGTAGTATAAAAAAGCAATAATAGTAGTCAATATTATTATATTGGCAGTTATATAAAATATAGATACTTGATTTTCTTTTTCTAATACACTCATCAATGAGTGCTTGTCTATCTCAAAACTTATAATACCACGCAAATCACCAAGTTCATAATTATAAGCTTCTTTATAATTTTCTTTAATTATTTTAGGTGCTTCCTCTTTACTTCCATGGCACTTTAAACAGTTCTTTGTTATATAAAGCGGTTCATAATATTTATATATATAGTTATTATGATTTAAAATATACTCTTTTTCAGGTTTATCCAAGAACTCTTTCATAACAGAGATTTCTTTTTCGTTTGCCTGATTTATTTTATTTCTCGGTTTGTCTGATACCGTTCTTAAAATAATTTTTGCATTCAAAAAATCAGAGAGGTTTTGACTTAGTTTGTTTGAAGTCCTTACGGGTAAAAATTGTATATTTTCTTCTGTTAGTTTAATATGTTGTTCAACAAAAATATCTTGATATGTTTTTCTAAAACTTTTAAAAAAAGCGCTTACGCTTTGTACCTCTTCTAAGATTACATTATCTCGTATATTTTGATTTTGTGAAATTGAAGAGTTGATATAAAATATATTGATAGCAATTAGTAAAAAGATTCCTGTTATTAAAACAAATAAATTTTTATTAAACACACTAACTACCTTTATATTATTCAACAAAATATGTTATCCAAAGTGTCTTTAAAAATAATTTAATCTTATTTTCATTGACACTTTAGTCTATATGACTCAATTAATCTTCATAATTATATTTAATTCATACTTGACATTGTTACACTCATATGTCATAATGATGTTATCTTTTTAAATAGGAGTAAATTTAACAATTATGTCTAAAGAAGAAATAAACGAAGAGATTCAAAAAGAACCTCAAGAAATAGAAGAAGAAGTTACGGATATATCTCAGGAATCTGAGACAGATGAAGATATCATAGGTAACGATTTTGAATTGGTTCAAAAAGAACTGCAAGAGTTAAAAGACACTTATGCACGTGTCCATGCAGATTTTGAAAATATTAAAAAAAGACTAGAACGTGAAAAATATACAGCGGTGGAATATGCCAACGAAAAGTTTGCTAAAGATATGATACCGGTTATGGATGCACTTGACGGTGCTATGAAATCAGTTGAGAGCGATGCGGATAAAGCTGAACTTTTTGATAAGCTAAAAGAAGGTATTGAGTTAACACATAAACAATTTTTGACTCAACTTGAAAAACATGGCGTGACAATGGTATCTCACGATGAGCCGTTTGATCCAAACATCCATAATGCAGTTCAGAGCATGGATAGCGATGAAGTTGAAAGTGGACAAATAGTTCAAACTTTCCAAACAGGTTACAAATATAAAAATCGCCCGCTTCGCGAAGCGATGGTTATAGTAGCGAATTAACCTTGTGCCACTTAAGTGGCAGAACTTAATTTAATATGTTGATAAAATTTCAGCGTATTAACAAAACAATTTTAATTAAAAGTCTGACACGAAAGTGTCAAGCTTTAGTGCCATAGCGGCAAGCGAAAGTAAAAGGGACTTGTTCCTTTTACGACAAAATAAATAATAAATAAAGGAATAAAAAATGAGTAAAGTAATAGGTATAGATTTAGGAACAACAAACTCTTGTGTTGCAGTTTATGAAGGTGGTGAAGCAAAAATCATCCCAAACGCAGAAGGTAAAAACACAACTCCGTCAGTTGTTGCATTTACTGATAAAGGTGAAACTCTAGTTGGTGATCCTGCAAAACGTCAAGCTATCACAAACCCTGAGAAGACTATCACTTCTATTAAAAGAATTATGGGTCTTATGATGAATGAGGAAAATGCAAAAGAGGCACATGACAAAGTAACATACAATATCGTTGACAAAGACGGTATGGCAGCTGTTGATGTAGCTGGTACTGTATATACTCCGCAAGAGATTTCAGCGAAAATCTTAGCAAAATTAAAAGAAGATGCTGAGAGTTATGTCGGTTCTGCAGTAACTGATGCGGTTATTACTGTTCCTGCATATTTTAATGATGCACAACGTAAAGCTACTAAAGATGCAGGTACTATTGCAGGTCTTAACGTACTTCGTATTATCAATGAGCCTACTGCATCTGCACTAGCATACGGTTTAGATAGTAAAAGTGAAGAAAACGTACTTGTATATGACCTTGGTGGTGGTACGTTTGACGTTACTACTTTAGAGATATCTGACGGTACTTTTGAAGTTCTTTCAACTGACGGTAATGCATTCTTAGGTGGTGACGACTTCGACAATAAAATCGTTGACTTCTTAAATGCTGAGTTTAAAAACTCTCACGGTATTGAGCTTAAAAACGATAAAATGGCTCTTCAACGTCTTAAAGATGCAGCTGAAAATGCTAAAAAAGAGTTAAGTTCTTCTACTGAAACAGAGATTAACTTACCATTTATCACTATGACTGATGCAGGTCCACAACACTTAGTTGTAAAACTGACTCGTGCTAAATTTGAAGGTATGATCTCTTCATTAATCGATGAAACAATTGAGCATATCAAAATAGCGATGAAAGAAGCAGACCTAAGCAATGATGAAATCAAAGAGATCATCATGGTTGGTGGTTCAACTCGTGTACCTGCTGCTCAAGAAGCAGTTTCTAAATACTTCGGTGGAAAAGCACTTAACAAAGGTGTAAACCCTGATGAAGTTGTTGCTGCAGGTGCTGCAATTCAAGGTGGTGTTTTAAGAGGTGACGTTAAAGACGTTCTTTTACTAGACGTTACTCCATTATCACTAGGTATTGAGACTTTAGGCGGTGTAGCTACTAAAATCATTGAAAAAGGTACTACTATCCCTGTTAAAAAATCTCAAGTATTCTCAACTGCAGAAGACAACCAACCGGCTGTTTCAATCTCAGTTGTTCAAGGTGAGCGTGAGTTTGCAAAAGACAACAAATCACTTGGTCTATTTGAACTTGGTGATATTCCGGCAGCTCCACGTGGTGTACCACAAATTGAAGTAACTTTCGATATCGATGCAAATGGTATTTTAACAGTTTCTTCTACTGATAAAGGTACTGGAAAATCTCAGTCAATCACAATCTCCGGAAGCTCAGGACTAAGTGAAGAAGAGATTAACAAAATGGTTCAAGATGCAGAAGAAAACAAAGCTGCTGATGGTGAAAGAAAAGCACTAGTTGATCTTAAAAACCAAGCAGATGCACTTATTGCTCAGGTTGAAAAAACTATGACAGATATGGGTGATAAAGTTGAAGCTGAGGAAAAAGCTAAAATTGAGACTGCTATCACTGAACTTAAAGATGTACTAAAAGATGATTCTGCTACTAAAGAGCAAATAGAAGAGAAAGTTAAAGCTCTTACTGAAGCTAGCCACAAAGTAACTGAAGAGATGTACAAACAACAAGCTGGCGGTGACCAAGCGCAAGGTCAAGCTGACCAAGCTAAGAAAAAAGATGACGATGACGTTATCGATGCTGAGATAGAGTAGTTTTACTCTCTCAGCCACCCCCTCTTTTAAAACAATCAAAACTTTTTAAATAAACTATAAAAATCAAATTATGCTAATTATTGTTTACCAATAAAGTAGTAAATAATAATAATTATCCTTTAAGGATAGTTTTCTTATAATTCTAGTAAATAAAACATATAAGGTAGAAAAATGAAAACATTGGCTTTAACATTGGTTAGTGCATCTCTTTTGATGGGTTCTGGTTTAGCGACACAAGCTATAGATGCAGGTTTAAAACCTATTCCAAACGATAAAAAAGAGTTAAATAAGTTGATTGATAATCCAAACAATCCAATTACAGCCATGAAAGTTGAACTTGGTAAAAAACTGTATTTTGATCCACGTCTTTCTAAGAGTAATCTTATCAGCTGTAATACTTGTCATAACCTTGCAACAGGAGGAACTGACGGTGTAAGCGCCGCAGTAGGACATAAATGGACTGCAAATCCGCATCATCTAAACTCTCCAACTGTTTATAACTCGGTATTTTTCTCTGCTCAATTTTGGGACGGTCGCGACCCTAGTTTAGAAAAACAAGCACAAGGTCCTATACAAGCTCACCCTGAGATGGCAGCTACTAAAGATCATGTTGTAAATACCGTAACTTCTATGCCTCAATATGTAGGAGAATTTAAAGCTGCTTACGGTAAAGACGTAAAAATCACATTTGAGAAAATTACGGATACTATCGCTACATTTGAGCGTACGCTTGTAACTCCGTCAAGATTTGACGATTTTTTAAACGGTGATGAAAAAGCTCTAAGCTCAGCTGAAAAAGCGGGTCTTAAAACTTTTATAGACAAAGGTTGTGCTACTTGTCATAACGGCGTTGGACTTGGTCAGGATATGAATGTATTTGAGGTTACTGCAAAATATAAACACCGTGATATCGGTGATTTTAGAGGTAACAAAAACGGTCACGTAAAAGTTCCTACTTTAAGAAACATCGTAGAGACTGCTCCATATTTTCACAACGGTGCTATCTGGGGTGTAAAAGAAGCAGTTATAGAGATGGGAAGAATCCAACTTGGTCAAGATATCAGTGATAAAGAGGCTGAATCAATAGCAACATTTTTAAATTCTTTAACAGGGAAAAAACCTGATATTGCCTACCCTCAACTTCCAGCACGTACAGCAAGTACGCCTAAACCGGATATGCAATAAACTTAAAAGTTTAAAGCGGTATGCACGGCTAAAGCCTGTGCATGCTCTTTTACATCATGTACACGTATAACGGATGCTCCGTTTCTAACTGCCTCCATATGAATTTCCAAACTTCCCGCTAAACGCTCATCTACTTCACACGGGTATATTTTATTTATCATAGATTTTCTGGATGCTCCGACTAAAAGAGGTTTTTCTAAAGTCAAAAAATGTTCTAAATTTTTGATTAGAGATATATTATGCTCCAAAGTTTTACCAAAACCAATTCCCACATCTAAGATAATATCTTTAACACCAAAACTTTCGGCTTTTTGAATCCTCACTTTAAAAAATTTATAAACATCGTCTAAAACACTTTCGTACTTTGGGTTTTGTTGCATAGTCTGAGGGTTACCCTGCATATGCATAAGGACAGCTTGTGCATCATAAGAAGCTATAATTTTGCATAACTCATCATTTTGTAAACCCGTAATATCATTTATAATATTAAAACCGCTCTCTACTGCCCTCTTGGCAACCTCAGGTTCATAAGTGTCGGCACTGAACTTGACCTTTTCATAAAGCTTGTGTTCATATATAAGCTTGTAAATACCCTCAACCCGTTTTAACTCTTCCTCCACACCAACTATTTGCGAGTTTGGAGCTGAGCTTACGCCACCTATATCTATGATTTTAGCACCATCTTCAATCATCCGCTCAATTTTAGTAACAGCATCTACTTCACTAAATCTACTACCGCTAAAAAAACTGTCATCGTTGGCATTTATAACACCCATTATTTCAACATCTTTAGATTTTTTGACATTTATAATTTCAGATAGTTTTTTTGCCAACTCTTTTAAGCCAAAAGGTTGTGCCAACTCTTTTTTACTTAACTTTTGCATCTGGCTTTTCGTAGCTATAAGTAAACAATCAACCCTCGGTGTTTTTGCCAAAACCGTGCCACGCGGTACTGCCAAATCAGCACCTACGCTTAGTGCATCTTGTTTTAAAATATTTGCAGCTCCAACGTGTAAATCTTTTACAAGTATCAGATGCATCTGTGATTTTGCAGAAAGTATATTTATACCTCCTGCATCTACATCTAAATCTTTTAGAACTTTAACTATATTTGTGTTTGTGTTTAATTTTTCAAGATGCATGTATAAACCCCATTAATATAAATGCTAAAACACTTTGAGGACGAGAATTTAATTCTAATAACCTGTATGCCTTGTCAAAATTATTTAGCTGTGATTCATTTAGTATAAGCATATCTACTACCGTAGCTCTATGATATATAGCCTCTACCAACTCTTTTGCATCCGGTTTTGAAATTCTGGCATTTGATTTTAAAAAAGCAAATATATCACCGTATTCTATTTTTGAGAGATTTATATCAAATTCTACCGATTCATGGGATATATCGCCTTTAATTATCGGAAGACGCGAACGAACCGTAGGTAACAGATTTGATTTTGTCGGAGAGATAATAATAAACTCAATATTTCTAGGAGGTTCTTCTAAAACTTTTAAAAGTGAATTTTGAGCTTCTATTCCAAAACTTTTTGAACCAAGAATCAGGTACTTTGTTTGGCTTTCACTTATATAAGCTTCGGCTACTACGGCTTTTGCGTGTTCTAATTTAAAAACATCTTCAACAAAACCGATAACTCTATTTGGCTGAAGTTTAACCTGAAATTTGTCAAACTCTTTTTGTATATCCGTAGATATAAGGATATGCCCTTTAGTTGGAGACATCTACCTCTCCAAACATCGCACCGTTTAATGAAAGCTCAAAAAGGCGATAAACTTGAAGTAGTTTAATATCTAAGTGTTTGTCGTAACTTTTAAGATTAAAGCTATTTGCATAATCTTCATCGAAAATCCAAAAGTAACTGTTGTCTTTTCTCTTTGCTATATCGGCACGTTTATCGTCACCGCTACCGATATACCAAAAAAAGTATTTTCCTTTTAAAGAAAGATTTACCATATCTTCTATAATATCTATCATATCGCCGCCACTGACATCATTGTAATGTCTATAAAGCGAATCTATATTTATAATAGGTATGGGTGGGCGTTCAAGTTTTGCCGAGTTAATATTACTTAAAATATACTCTTGAAACCATCTTCTTTTTGCATCCGTGATTAATACTATGGTTTTTCCGTCTAATATTTGCTCCAAAGCAAGAGATGTTGCAGGGGTCCATTCAAATCTAAGCTCTTCAAGCCAAGAAAATGTAGCTCCTTCATTACGGATAGTATCTAAACTCCATTGAGCAAAATCTGCAATATCTTCTATAGACATAAAACTACTTATCTAACTCATATGCATCATGAAGACCGCGAACGGCAAGCTCCGCATACTTTTCATCAATAACCATAGATATTTTTATCTCAGACGTTGATATCATGTTTATATTTATATTTTCATTTGCCATAGTTTGAAATGCCTTTGCAGCTACACCTGCATGAGATTTCATACCCACGCCTACAACTGATACTTTACAAATATTTTCATTGTAAACATCGTTTTCTAAATCACCCTCTTTTAAGAAGTCTCCTACAACCTCTTTGGCATCGTTTAAGTCACCTTTAGGCACGGTAAAATCTATGTTTGTGGTTCCGCCGTGTGCACGATTTTGTATTATCATATCTACGTTTACCTCAGCCTTTGCCAACTTGGTAAATATATCAGATGCAATACCAGGTCTGTCACTGACACCTATTAAAGATATACGAGCTTGATTTTTATCTAAAGCTATTCCACTTACCAACGGTTTTTCCATAATATTTTCTTCCTTAGTTATTAAAGTCCCCTCTTCATCGGAGAAGCTTGTTCTTGTTACAAGATTTACATTTAGTTTTTTTGCAAGTTCAACTGAACGGTTTTGAAGAACTTTAGCACCCAAAGATGCAAGTTCTAGCATCTCATCATATGATATCTTTTCAAGTTTTTTAGCCTTTGGCTCGATACGCGGGTCAGTTGTGAAAATACCGCTAACATCTGTATATATCTCACATAAATCTGCCTTAAGCGCACCTGCGATTGCAACGGCTGAGAGGTCACTTCCACCGCGCCCCAGTGTCGTAACATCTCCGTTTTCGTTTACACCTTGAAAACCTGCAACGACTACTATTTTGCCTTCTTTTAGACTAGAGTTCATAACTTCCGGATCTATCTCTTCGATACGGGCTTTTGTATGCAGGTTATCTGTTAATATCCCTGCTTTTCTTCCCGTCATCGCACAAGCTTTATAACCCATCTCTTGAAGTGCGATTGATAGTAGAGATGCAGTTACGCGCTCGCCCGAACTTAAAAGCATATCCATCTCCGGTTTACTAGGATTTTGAGAAAAATGTTCGGCATAACCAACTAACTTATTCGTCTCTCCGCTCATAGCCGAAACTACTACAACTACATCGTGTCCCTCTTCTTTTGTTTTTGCTACACGATTAGCAACATTTTGGATTCTATCTAAGTCTCCAACACTTGTACCGCCAAATTTTTGTACTATCACCATTTATAAATAGTCCTCATCTTTAAAATACTCTATAACTTTTTCATATACATTTTTTTTAAACGATGCACTCAAATGAAGAACATCGTCTATACCGACAAATTTATAATCGCTAAACTCCGGATGCTTGGTATGGATATTTATTTCAGCTTTCTTTTTTAGTTTTACTAAAAAATATCTCTGTTTCTGTCCTACCCAAGGTTTCATTTTTTTTGCTATTCTATCTGGAAAATCGTATGAGAGCCATTCCGGATACTCGGCAACGATTTTTACCTCTTTTGTACCAATCTCCTCTTCAAGTTCACGAAAAAGAGCTTCCTCTATATCTTCACCTTCATCAATTCCACCTTGAGGAAACTGCCAAACATCAGATAAATCATTTCTTTGTGCTATAAAAATCTCTTTTTTCTCCGGATAAGAGTTTGAGACGATTATCATAGCTACGTTTGGACGATATAAATCTTTTTTACTCATGTATCTGCGCTTTAATTTTTAATGCGATTATACAAAAAAAGCAATTAAAACTAAATTATACTTTTATATATACTAAATATTATCGTAAGCCAAACCTAACTCTGCGGGACTCTTAGGTTCACTGAAATGATACCCTTGAGAATAATCTATTCCGAGTTCTACAACCTTATCCGAGAGTTCTTTTGAACTTACAAATTCAGCTATCGTTTTCATATTTGCACCCTTTGCAAAGTCAATAATAGACTTAACGACATTCAAAACATTTTCATCGCTATTTAATTTTTCAATTAAAGAGCCGTCTAGTTTTATATAATCTATATTTAACAAGAGTACATTTGTAAAATTTGAATACCCCGAGCCAAAATCATCTATTGAAATATTGCATCCGTACTCTTTTGCCATTAATATAAATTTTTCAACAACTTTATAATCTTTAATCTCTTCTGATTCTAATATCTCAAAAGTTATTCCGTCTCCACCGTATTTATCAAGTCTATTTTTTATATACTTTATCATATCATCCGATATCAGATTTTCGTATGTAACGTTAATAGTCACGTTTATATCATTTTTTGAATATACATTAAAAACTTTTTGCATCATTTGGCGGGAAAATGCTTCAAAAGTCTTATCTTCTCTTGATGATTCCAAAAAGTAGTACGGAGATATAACCTCGTCATTGCTTATTAGCCTTGCCAATGCTTCATATTTTATAATTTCACCCGTTTTAGAATCTACTATAGGCTGAAAGTAAGGTACTATCGCACCATCAACTAGTGCTTTTTTATATACCTTCATTCTGTTTATAGATTCAACTTCTTTATCAATTACGTCACGGGAATCTTCATATATTAAATAACTTTGTTTTCTAAGTAGTGCTTCTTGCAATACTACGTCGGCATTGTGAAGTATGTTTTTAATCCCGTAAGCTATACCCGCACTCATAGTTACTATCGGGGCATCACTCTCTTCAAATGCAGATAAAGTTATCATAGTATCTTCTAAAACGGAATATTTAATTAAAGAGAAGTATTTATCAAAAAGTTTTTCATCCGTAACCAAGATTGCAAACTCTTGAAGGTTTAAACTATAAAGCGTTGCCGTATTATCTAGTAAGATATCCTGAAGCTCTTCTATCTTTGAAGAAACAATTTTGCTTACACCGTTTATTCCATATATACTTTTTAAAGAGTTTATATGGTTTAGTCTTAGAAGAATAAGCATCGAGTGTTTATCCAAATGAACCAAATCGTTTATAAGCATCTCTCTGTTTGGAAGTATTGAGATTGTATCTTTTTCATCTTTCTTTTTATCAAGATCTTCAACATCGTAAACGACTTTATTTTCTCCCTGCTCTTTTGCTTTTAGAAGATTTGTTTCGGCAATATCGAGTACTTCGATTGAACTTACGTTTTTTAATGCCGTATCTATACTTACTACACCGCCTGAGATTGTCATATTTTTACCGATTTCACTGAAAGCGGATTTGATTTGCAATGTCGTTATAGACTCAAAAACACTCTCAACGAGTGCTCTGATATAACCTGCGTTTTCATTTATTACAATAACGGCAAATTCTTCACCTCTTAATCTAAAGACTGGATTTGTTTTAACATATTTATTATTTCTTAAAACGTTGGCAATAGTTGATATCGCCTTATCTTCTTCCAAAACTCCGTAACTAACATTATTAGGATTTGGACAATTTATATCTAATAAAATTAAAGAAAAAATATACCCTGATTTTATTGAGTTTAAAAGCTCTTTTTTCATATAAATATCAAAATAATTTCTGTTGTAAAACTCGGTTATGGAATCCGTGATTGAGAGTTCTTGAAGTTTCTTTTCATGCGTAGTATCACTTAATATACACATATATGCTATTTTTTTTCTATCTTCGTCATATAACGGGCTTATTGTAATATTTGCCCAAAAAACTTCAGAGTTTTTCTTTTTGCTTTTTATTTCGCCGTTAAACGTAAAACCGCTGTTTAGCGTCTTTTTTATCTCGTCTATAACTTTTTCGTTTGCATACTTACTAATCAAAAACCTATATTTTTGATTTTTTACATCCCTTTCTTTATAACCCAAAAACTCTAAAAAAGCTTTTGAGATATCTATTATAAACCCATTTTTGTCTAACATACAGGTAAGAATATACTTGTCAAAAAGAGAATTTTTTTGATCTTGTATAGCTAAACTTTTGTGGGTGCTGCTTTTTGACGACATCAAATACCCTATTTTTTTAAACATATTTTATCATAAAAAGAAGATATAATTTCAAGTATGTTATATATCCATATCCCTTTTTGCGACTCTAAATGTTCTTACTGCGCTTTTAATTCTTATGTTGACAAGTTTCACTTAAAACAAAAATACGTAGATGCTCTTTTAAGTCAACTCGATTTTGAACTAAAAAGATTCGATATTAAAAAAAATTCCCTCAAAACACTGTTTTTAGGCGGTGGCACACCGTCAACTTTGAGTCCGAAACTTTATGAACCGCTTTTTAAAAAGATAAAACCTTATTTAGCATCAGATGCAGAGATAACCAGTGAAGCAAACCCGAATTCCGCAACTCACGAATGGCTAGAAGGGATGAACACTCTTGGTGTAAACCGTCTTAGTTTCGGGGTGCAAAGTTTTAACGATGAGAAACTAAAACTCTTAAACCGTGCCCATAATTCCAGCCAAGCAAAAACAGCTATAAAACTTGCATCAAAACTCGGATTTAAAAATATCTCCCTTGATTTGATATATGCAACAGCAGGCGATACAAAAGAGTTGCTTCAAAAAGATATAGATAAAGCTTTTAAACTTCCCATAAACCATTTAAGTGCGTATGCTTTAACCATAGAAGAAGGCACTGCATTTGAGAATAAACCGCAAATGTCAAAAGAGAACTTAGATTTAACAACATGGTTGTTTAGCGAGATATCTAAACATGGTTTTGAACAATATGAAATTAGCAACTTCGGTTCATATAAAAGCAAACATAACATGGGCTACTGGAGATATAAAGACTATATTGGTCTTGGAAGCGGAGCCGTCGGGAAAAAAGGTAATAAAAGGTTTTATCCCACATCAGATATAGACGAATATATAAAAAATCCGCTTAATATTAAGGATGAGTTTTTAAGTGATGAAGATATAAAATTTGAAAAAATATTTTTAGGATTTAGATCTTTAATAGGTGTGAATATAGATATATTGACACACAAAGAGATTCAAAAAGCAAATATACTTCTAAAAGAAAATAAACTGATTTTCAATTCAAATACCTACTATAATCCCAACTTTCTGCTAGCAGACGAAATTGCCATTTTCTTGACAGACTTCAATAATTAAAACTTATACTAATTGACCCACATCAAATCAAATCTTAATATAATCTGATAGAATTGTAGCTTTTTAAAAAAGGATTTTAGATGAACAACTTATCTATAAAAACAAAAATGGCTATATTGGTAGCAATTCCAACTATAATTATTGCTGTTCTTTTGACTATTAAGAGTTTTGATGCTTACCAGAAAGTAAATAATCTTGATAAAATCGAAAAAACGACCATACTTGCTACAAAAATTTCGAATATGATACACAACACTCAAAAAGAACGGGGAGCGAGTGCAGGATTTGTAGGTTCAAAAGGTGCTAAATTTTCTTCTACTTTAAAAAGTATAAGAGAAGATACCGATGCAACAAAAAAAGAGATGCTGGAGTATCTAAAAACTATTGATTTGGATAACTATTCCGCAGCGTTTAATACTCAGCTTCAAGATGCATTAGATAGATTATCAAAGCTTGAACAAACTAGACAAAGTGTTAGTTCACTTGCTTACAATGTTCCGCAGACAGTTGGTTACTACACGCCTATGAACGGTGCTTTTTTAGACACTGTAGCTTTTATTGCAAAAATGAGCAGGGACGTAGATATGTCAAGGGATTTAAATGCTTTTATCAACTATCTTTATTCAAAAGAAAGAGCGGGAATTGAAAGAGCCGTTATGAGCGGTACTTTTGCAAAAGATTCGTACCCAAAAGGCTTTTATGCGAAATTTGTAAAGCTTATGAGTGAACAAGAAGCATATATGGGTAGGTTTTTATTTTTAGCTACAAAAGAAAACAGCTCATTTTATGAACAAACTTTAGTGGGCAAAGATGTAGATGAAGTTGAGAGAATGAGAGAGATTGCACTGGAGAAAATGAACGGCGGTTTCGATATTGATTCAATGTATTGGTTCAACACGATTACAAACAAAATAAACCTTCTTAAAAAAGTTGAAAACCATCTTAGTGACGGTGTAATTAAACAAATCCATACTTTACAAGACAAGGCATATAACGATCTTATATTTTCTATTTTACTAAATATAATCGTAATCATAACAATTTTTGGTGTTGGATTTTCACTGGCAAATCAACTTGTAAAAAAGATATCGGTATTTAAAGATGAACTTGACTACATTATAAAAAACAAAAATTTTAATTCACATATATCTATAAACGGAAATGATGAGATAAGTTCCATCCAAAGAGCGGCTAATGAAACTATAAGTATTGCAAACTCTGCCATCAATGAGGCTAATGAAGCTTTGAGCAAAGCCGAGAGTGCTACAAAAGATTCACAAGAAAAGCTTGAAGCAAACAGATTAACACTTAGCTTGACCGAACTCCTAAACGAAGGTGCTATAAACGGTGTTGGCAGTGTTCAAAACGGCTTAGCTTCAAATATGGACAGTCTTGATAAAATCAATGAAAAAAATGCACAAACGGAAGTTATAGTCGGAGATGTTAAAGTTTCAACATCGCAAATGAGTGACTCACTGCAAAATATTTCCCATAAGATGCAAGAAAGCAGAGAAAATTCAGATCAGTTAAACAACAGCGTAAATGAAATTACAAATGTAATATCCCTAATTAAAGAGATTTCCGACCAAACAAACCTGCTTGCATTAAACGCCGCTATTGAAGCAGCCCGTGCGGGTGAACACGGTCGCGGTTTCGCCGTAGTTGCAGATGAAGTAAGAAAACTGGCAGAACGCACTCAAAAAGCTACAAGTGAGGTTGAAGTAAATATAAATCTCTTAAAACAAAACTCATCTTCTATGCAAGAGTTTTCTGAACAAATGGACAATGAAATAACTATATCTTTAGATAAACTAGAAGAGTTTAACTCTAACTTGCAAAATCTAGTCGATGGTGCTAAAGATATACAGATAGGAAATAAACTAATCTCTAATCAAATGTTTTTAAACCTTGCAAAACTTGACCATGTAGTATTTAAACTAAACGGTTACGATGCCGTGTTTAAAGATGACCATTCATTTGAATTTAGCGAACACACAAACTGTAGATTCGGTAAATGGTATGTAAGCGACGGGAAAGAAGTATTTGGACACACTAATGCTTATTCTAAGATAGATGCTAAACATAAACTTGTCCATGATGAAGTAAGAAGTGTTCCTTCTTACATAGATGATGGTTTAATAAAAAATGCAGACAAGATAATTCAATCTTTTAAAGAAACGGAACAAACGTCAAAAGAGTTATTTGATATATTGGATGAAATGGGTAAAGAAGCATAATTTAATCATTCTTTAGATAAAATCTCGCATTATTTATTTGAAATTTTTTTTGAGGGTTTTACATGTTTGGAATGGGTTTTACAGAGATACTCATAATTAGCGTGATTGCAATCCTCTTCTTGGGTCCTGATAAACTACCGTCTGCAATGGTAGAAGTTGCTAAGTTTTTTAGAAATGCAAAAAAAACTATCAATAATGTCAGGGACTCTTTAGAAGAAGAGATGAACGTAAAAGATATAAAAGAAGAAGCACTTGCTTACAAAAAAGAGCTTTTAAAAGCATCTAACGAGCTTGAGAGTGTAACCGACACTTCCAAAATAGGGACAACTCTATCTAATCTAAGCGATGATATTTTAGGTGACGATGAAGATGATAAGACTAAAAAAGAACCTAAAAAAAGTGTAAAAGCCGAAAAAGTCACTTTTGATAAAAAAAAGAAAAAGAAAATAGAAGAAGATAACGATGTTTGATGATTTAAAACCTCACTTGGTTGAGCTTAGAAAAAGACTTGCAATATCCGTAGGTAGCTTAATAGTTATGTTTTTTGTAATGTTTTATTTCCATGAACCGATTTTAAATTGGATGATAGAACCGCTAAACCAAGCACTTATAGAAGTCGGGAAAAAATCGGTTCACGCAGCTGATGGTATGGTTACGACTACTCAAGTTGGAGGAGCTTTTTTTGTAGCACTCAAAGTAGCATTTTTTGCGGCAATTTTTGGAGCACTACCGATAATCTTATCTCAAATTTGGATGTTTATAGCGCCGGGTCTTTATGCAAATGAAAAAAAGATGATTATTCCGTTCATATTTGGCGGGACAAGCATGTTTGCCGTTGGTGTTTTATTTGCCTACTATGTAGTTACTCCCTTTGGATTTGACTTCTTAATCACCTTTGGTTCTTTTAAATTTACTCCGCTTATAAATATAGAAGATTATGTAGGTTTTTTTACAAAAATTATGTTTGGATTTGGTTTAGCATTTGAGCTTCCTATATTTGCATACTTTTTAGCCTTACTTGGAATGATTAACGACCGTCAAATGGCAGAGTTTTTTAAATATGCTATCGTAATCATATTTATAGTCGCTGCACTTCTAACACCTCCTGATGTTTTAACTCAACTTCTCATGGCAGGTCCGCTTATAATCCTTTACGGTTTTTCAATACTTATAGTAAGACTGGTAAATCCTGCTCCAAAAGAGGAAGAAAATGAGGATGAAGGCGAAGATGATGAAAGTCTTTCCGAAATACTTGGTTTGGAGGATAAAAAATAGACCCGCTTTTAACCTCCAGCTATGATTTTTATCTACCTGATGAACTCATAGCAAGCCATCCCGCAAACCCGAGAGACCATGCAAAACTTTTAGTATATAACAGAAAAACAGATAAAATAATCCATACATACTTTTATGAACTCGAAAAATATATTCCAAAAAACTGTGCACTTATATTTAACGATACAAAAGTAATAAAAGCAAGACTATACGGTCATAAACCAAGCGGAGGTAAGATAGAACTTCTTATAAACCGTCCGTTAGATGCATATAATATAAACGTATATATTCGTGGAAAAGTAAAAGCCCAAACAGAGATTTTATTCGATAATGATTTAGTTGCAAAAGTTATAAAATTAGAGGATGACGGAAGTCGTGTGGTTGAGTTTTACCAAAACTATATAAAGCTAAGATTTGAGGATTTACTTCCTATAATAGATAAAATAGGTCATGTCCCGCTACCGCCTTATATAAACCGAAAAGATGATAAAAGCGATGAAGATGAATATCAAAGTGTATTTGCGTCTAATGAGGGTGCGGTTGCAGCTCCTACGGCATCACTTCATTTTACACCCGAACAACATAAGCGTATATGTAAAAAGCATAAATATGCATATGTGACTCTTCATGTAGGTAGTGGAACTTTCAAACCCGTAGATGTAGATGTGATAACACAGCATCCGATGCACTCGGAGTATTATGATATTTCAGATGCGGCTAAAGAGATATTAGATTCGGATATACCGGTTTTAAGTGTAGGAACCACCTCTACTCGTACAATCGAGTTTTATGCCAAGCACGGAAAAATTCAAAGAGGTGAAGCAAATCTATTTTTGCATCCGAACAATAAACCAAGTCGAGTTAATCATCTGCTTACTAATTTTCACCTGCCAAAATCAACACTGTTGATGCTTGTAGCTTCATTTGTTGGAGTTGAAAAAACACAAGAATTATATGCTGAAGCTATAAAAGAAAAATATCGTTTTTACTCTTACGGCGATGCTATGTTGATTTTATAACATATTTAATTAAGCAGTATCCTACCGTCTTTTATAAGAATCTCTCCTGATAGTTCCGATTCGAAAATACGAGTTGGAAACTTTGCTACAGCTTCTTCATAGTTTGGGTTACTAGCACAATACTCTAAAAACTCATCTGTATTTGAATGAGCACTATTTTGTGCATCAGGATATAAAGAATAAACAAATTCATCTATATCTGTTATAGCTTTTGCCTTGCCCTCTTGTACGAGTTTATTTGTAGCTTTACTCTCCCCTATTCTGTGTGAGAGTACATATATATCTTTTCCCATCTCCAAAGCAAACTCGACACTTCTCATAGTTCCACTACCCTCATCCGCTTCACCTACTATCAAAACATCGCCTAGTGCTACAACTATTTCGTTTCTTAAAACAAAGCTATACGGGCGTGCTTTTTCACCTAACACAAACTGCGATAAAAGCAATCCCTCTTTAGCTATAGAGTCTAAAAGATTTTTATTTACGCTTGGATATCTTACGTCTATTCCGCACGGTAAAACAGAGATTGTATTTTGTGCACCCGCACCTTGATGAGACACGGCATCTATACCCATAGCACCGCCACTTACAACACATACACCGATATCTGAAAGTTTAGAAGCAAGAGAGTTAATTTGAGTTTTTGAATATTTAGAAGGTCGTCTGCTTCCTACGATTGAGACTTTAGTTTTTTTTAGCAGTTCAAGGTCTCCATCATAAAAGAGTTCCTTTGGGTATTTTTTCATACTTTGTAACTCTTTTACGACTCCCTTAACTAACTGCAATCAATACACCTTGTCAATCAAAACCAGTTCTACGTCTTTAAAAAGTGCTTTTGATTCAGATATTGCTAAGAGAGTATTTTTATGTGGATGACCTATTGCTATTGCCGTTCCGTGTTCTTTTGCTATTCTTATCGCTTCTTTGATTTGACCTTTTACATATTTTTTGTCTGAATGGTGATCTAAGAAGACATCACGACCTACATATTTTAAACCGTAATTTTTCATAACTTTAGGAACTTTAGTATCTGCTATTGTACGTGAATCTACAAAGTATATATTTCTTTTTTTAAGTTCATAAACAAGCTTATTTACGGCTCTTTCATCCGAAGTAAACTTGCTTCCCGTATGATTATTTATATATTTTACCCTAGGAAAAAGTTCTTTTACTTTTTGGATTCTATTAGAAATTTTAGACTGTGAATCATCAACTCGCAAGGTAAAAGGTTCCTCTTTTGTAAAACTCATTGCTTCCATCGGCAGATGCACCATATAAAACGGCTCTTTTTTAGCTAACCTTGCCGAATTTGGTCTTGCCTTTGAAGGAGGTAAAAAACTCATAGTTAGAGGCAAGTTCAAGTTTTTTATAGCATCTACTTGAGTTCTAACCGAAACGTCATCCAATATAATCGCAAGTTTTGGTTTTTGCGTAGTAGCTATAATTTTTTTTCTTACAGGGGGTTTGGCAAGTTCATCTGAATCGTATTCATGTGTAGCATCTATATTTTGTACATTTTTTAAAACCTCTTTCAACCTCTCGTTTACACTTTTTGTACCCTCTTTTACATTTGCTTCGTCAAGTTTTTTTAAAAGAGCCAAACGTTTTTTTTCTTTTTGCGAAAGCTGTTTTTTTGTTTGGGCTTGTGCGTCGCTAAAACCTACGTAGTAACCTATTGCCAGTGAAGCTAAAATAACGGTTACAAAAGCCAAGGTCCATGCTATATAGGTAAGAAAATGTGATTTTGTTTTACTTTTTTTGTGTTTTCTTTTTGTCATATAATCTCTATATTTTTCTTAAGTTTTTAAAACTATATCAAAAAAGCCCAAACATAAATATAAATATTGCAAATTGATATATTTAGTTAAAGTATAAAATTATCATCATACTCTTTTAAGTATATTTGGGTATAATTGCGAGTTCCTTTCTCTTTGTATCATAAAAACAGATGATATATTTTAAACCGAAAGGGAAACATTAAGCCTATAAGGCAAATACCAAGAGGAGACTATACTCACATGAGAAATTACGAAAACTTAGTAATCGTAAAACCGACATTAACAGCAGAAGAGATTCAAGAAAGCTTAAAAGCCGTCCAGGAAGTTATTACTTCAAACGGTGGCGAAATAGCTACAACTGATGATATGGGAATGAGAAAATTAGCATACCCGATTGAAAAACAAGAACGTGGATTTTACCAGGTTATTTATTACTCGGCAGAGCCTTCGTCAATCTCTGAAATCGAAAGAAGATTTCGTTTAAATGAAGATTTACTTCGTTTTGTTACTATCAAGTATGATACTAACCGTGAAGTAGCTGCATGGAACGAAATGGTTAAAAAAGCTCAGACTAAAGCAAGTGCACCTAAAGCAGAAGAAGCACCTAAAGCTGAAGAAACTGAAGCGGCAGCAGAGTAATAAGTAGCTTTATTTATAAAGCATTAATTTAAAAGGAAACTCATGTTTAACAAAGTTATTTTAGTAGGAAACTTAACACGCGATATTGAACTTAGATACTCTCAGAGCGGTATGGGTATTGCAAACACTGCAATAGCTACTTCTCGCAAATATACTAGTAACGGCGAAAAAAAAGAAGAGGTTTGTTTTGTAGACATCACTTTTTTTGCACGTTCGGCTGAAATAGCTAATCAATATCTTCGCAAAGGAAGTAAAATTCTTGTTGAGGGCAGACTTAACTTTGACCAGTGGGTTGATCAAAACGGACAAAAAAGAAGCAAGCACTCTGTTGTAGTTGAAACTATGCAGATGCTAGATAGCAAAGGTGACAATCCTTCGGCAAATGCATATCCACAAGATAATGCAACACAACCGCAGACATATGCTCAACCTGCACAACAACAACAAAGCTATCAAGCACCACAACAGCAGCAACAACAAAACTACAACAAACCGCCACAGCAACAACAAAGCTATGGGCAGCAGCAACAACAGCCATATGGGCAGCCTGCACAACAGATGCCAAATGCTCATCAAGTCCCTGAGATCGACATCGATGAAGATGAGATTCCGTTTTAGAAAAATATAAATAATTAAGGATAAAATCATGGCAGAAAGAAGAAAATACAAAAAAAGATATTGTAAATACTGTGAAGCAAAAGTTGACTTCATAGATTATAAAGATGTAGCAGGATTGCGTTTTTCATTATCTGAGAGATACAAAATCATGCCTCGTCGTTTAACAGGTAACTGCAAACGTCACCAAGATATGGTAGCTACAGTAATCAAAAGAGCTCGTGCGGCAGCACTTGTTCCATATACGGTAACTCGTAAAACAGTTGTAACTGCACCGTTTGAGAACTTAAAATAAGTTCTCATATAGCTCCCTGACTTTAGGGAGCTTTTAAAATTAAATCAAATACTTTTCCAAAACAGTTTTAATATCTTTTTCCGTGTACGGCTTACTGATATAATCATCCATTTTTGCATCTATAAAACGTTGTCTGTCATCAGTCATGGCATTAGCCGTTACAGCAATAATAGGCGTTGAGTCTAGGTTTTTCTCCATCTCTAAAATCCGAATCTGCCTAGTTGCTTCTATACCGTTCATATTCGGCATATTTTCATCCATTAAAATTATATCGTATGAATTTTTTTGGTAACACTTTATTGCTTCAACTCCGTCATTTGCAATATCATACGTTATACCAAAATCATCTAAAATCATACTCATAAGCATTTGGTTTGTTTTATTATCCTCAACTACCAGTATATGTCCTGAGAAGTTTTGAGTCTTTGACATATTTGTCGAACTATCTTTTTCAAATTGACTTTGTTTTTCACATACCGTTACAGGCAGTTCAAAATAAAATTTACTTCCTTTACCTAATTTACTCTCTACTTTTAGTTCTCCTCCCATCATACCTACTAGTTTATGAGAGATTGACAGACCGAGTCCGGTTCCGCCGAAACGTCTTGTTGTAGATGTATCTTCTTGTCCGAAAGCTTCAAATATCTTTTCGACGTTCTCTTTGGCAACACCTATTCCGGTATCACTTACGCTGAAGTACATCATGTTTTTCTCTTGCAAATATTTTATATGAAGTTTTACACTTCCTTCTTGGGATGTAAACTTAATTGCATTGCTAAGCAAATTAAAAATAATCTGTTTAAGCCGTGTCTCATCCATTATGATACATTCGGGAAGATTTTTATCTATATTTTTTTCAAAGTGAATTTTTTTATCTTTTACCAGTTCATCGAATATGGCTTTGGTATTATCAATTAGGTTTTGAATATTATAAGGATGAAATTCAATATCCATTTTTCCGCTTTCTATTTTAGAAAAATCAAGGATATCGTTTATAATATGCAGTAAAGTTTCTCCGGAATTTTTAATTGCTTCAAACTCTTTAATGCGTTCAGAATTATGTTCTGATTTTGAGAGATGCTCTACAAAACCTAGTATCCCTGTCATAGGGGTGCGTATCTCATGGGACATATTTGCTAAAAATTCGGACTTTGAGCGGTTTGCTTCTTCGGCGACTTCTTTGGCTATGATAATCTCTTGTTCATGTTTTTTACGTTCGGAAATATCGCGTGCAGATGCATATAAATACTTTTTGCCGTTAATATCAATACCTTTTGCATTTATTTGTACATCTATTTCTACACCGTCTTTTCGCTTTTGTTTAGTATCGAAAGTTTGAGGGTCACTCATAAACTGTTTTATTCTAGCTACTAATTCATCATTTTTAAAATTAATATCCCAGTCTTTTACATTTAGTCTCAGTGCCTCTTCATATGTATAACCAAGCATATTTGCAAAAGAGTGACTACATTCAACAACATCTCCTTTTTCATTCAATACATGTATAGCATCAGATGCTAAAACCATATAGTTTCTAAAATTATCTTCGGTATTTTTCTGCTCGGTAACATCTGAAATATAACCTATAAAATGTGTGATTTGTCCATCTTTATTTTTTTGTGTAACGGTATAATCAAGTACCCACTTAATATCACCGTTTTTGGTTACGACACGATACGGATTATGTTTAAAAAAATCCATATTATTTTTTATAGCATCTTGAACTTCTTCAAAAACATATGACAAATCATCGGGATGGATGCACGAAGAATATACGACGTTAGAGTATAAAAACTCATCTTTTGTATATCCCATAAGTTTACTTACGTTTCCTGATACATATTCTATACTCCATTTTGCATCGTTATTCCATTTAAAAAGTGTTAAATCCCCTTTATCAAAAAGGGAAAGTAGGCTATTTTGTTCTTTAGTTAGTATTTCAAGTTTAATATTTTGGTTGTTTAGCTCTTGTGCGAATTTCTTTTGTTTGGAGATATCGGTATGAGTACCGGTCATACGGGATGGTTTTCCGTCTTCGTCATATTCGACTATTTTACCACGGTCAAGAATCCACTTGTAACTGCCGTCTTTACATAATACTCGATGCTCATTCACATAACGATCCGACTTGGCATCCATATGCTTTTGTAAATCTTTATATACGTTTTTTATATCATCAGGATGAATACGATCTTCCCATTCTTTTAGAGATCCGCTTATTTCATCTTCTGAAAAACCGAGCATACTTTTCCATTGTGGCGAGAAATAAACTTCGGAAGTTTTTATATTCCAATCCCACAAACCGTCTGTACTACCTTTTAAAGCATAATCAAGTCGTTGTGTAAGTTTTTTTAATTCTTTATTTTTTTCTTCCAATTCTTTGTTGAGCTTATTAACAGAATCAAAATTCAACAAACTTTTAGCAAAAAATTTCATAATAATATTTATTTTCCCCTATCCTTCTTAATGTATTATACTACAATTTTTTTATATTAAAATCTTACTGTCGTTAATAAATTTTTTTAAATAAACAATATGTTAAAATACGTTATTAATGTTGTAAGATTATCATTATTGCTATGGAAATGGGGAAATATGGCTGTAAAAGAATCAAAATATGCTTTTGTTATTTTGACATTTATCGTTATTTTATTAAGCGGTTTGGGTTTAATCAGCAGTTATTATTTTCAAAAAAATGCAATTGAACACGAGACAATACATACACTAAAAAAATACAATATAGAATTTACAAGATATATACAATCTGAAGCTGGAATGATGAACAGTATCATTCATTTGGCTAAAAATAAAAGTGAATTTGTTAAACCTTTTGTTACCGATGATAAAGAAAAGCTATTTTCACTTGCTAAACCTATTTTTGATAATATAAATAAAAACAATGACATTACCCATTTTTATTTTTTAAAACCAAACGGAAAAGTCTTATTACGCGTACATGATAAATACCGCAACGGTGATATAGTAAAACGTCATACCTTTTTACAAGCCAAAAATAACTTAACTCCTTTTCACGGTTTGGAATTCGGTCTTAAAAAAAACTATACTTTACGTGTCGTGCATCCGTGGATAATAGATTCTAAACTTATAGGATTTATCGAAATCGGTAAAGAAATAGATAAAATAACCCAAACACTCTCTAATCAACTTGACGTTGAAATCTATTATGCAATCAACAAGTCCATTTTTACTAATTCGGCAGAATTTATTAAAAAGAAACTATTAAAACTGCATACTACGGATAAACAATATATCGTATATAAGACAAATAAAATTCCAAATAACTTTTCAGAGCTGGTAAATTCAACTGAAACAGAGTGGATCAAAACAGATAATCAGGTTTATATAAGTTATAACAAAGTTCTTAGGGATGTTTCTGAAAAAGAACTCGGAAGAATACTGTTTTTAATCGATATAACAGAAAAGTATAATGATTTTATAGGTACTTATATTAACTTTACTTCAATTATAGTCTTTAGTTCCATATTCTTACTGGCTATCGGTTTTTTATTGATAAAAACACATGAAAAAGAGATTTTAAGGACACTAAATCAACTAGAAGTTGCAATAGAAAAAAGCGATATCGTAAACACGGAACAAAAAAATTTATTATCTCTTTTTGATACCGGTGACAGTGTGTTATTTAGATGGAAAAATGATAAATCCTGGAGTATAGAGTATGTTTCTAAAAGTGTAACAAAACTGCTCGGTTATTCAAGGGATAATTTTTTGTCATCTGATGTTCTTTATGCCGATTGCATACATCCGGATGATTTAGCTAGAGTCAGCAAAGAAGTAAAAGATAATGTAAACAACAAAGAAGGTTTTTTTAAACATGAACCCTATAGGATTATTGCAAAAGACGGTTCTGTAAAATGGATACTTGACTATACCGTGTTATCAAAAAATAAAAAAGGTGAAACTACACATTTTTTAGGTTATATATCAGATATCACTACTCAACAAAAGCAAAAAGAAGAAGTGGAGACAATTTTTTACACGGCTAAAGATGCTTTGGCTATTTTAGATTTAGATACGAACTTTTTAAATTTTAACGATGCATATTTAGAAATAAGCGGTTATACACGTGAAGAGCTTCTTAAAAAATCATGTATAGGTTTAAGTGTTAAAGAAGATGTTGAAAAAACTAAAGAGGCTATAAAAGAGGTTGTAAAAAAAGGCTATATAACAAATATAGAAAAATCATGTATAAGAAAAGACAACAAAATAGTCACGGTGAATATGTCCATAGCCATGATGCCAGACGGAGAACACTTGGTAGCAAGTGCAAGGGATGTAACACAAAGCAATAAAATACAAAAAGAGCTAATTCAGGCTAAAACGGATGCCGAAGATGCAAATCGTGCAAAGTCCGAATTTTTAGCAAATATGTCCCATGAAATACGAACGCCTATGAATGCTATTTTAGGTTTTGTAGAACAATTATCTAAAAATGAGAAAGATTCAAAACGTCTTGAGCAATTTGAGATAATAACAAGTTCGGGTAAAAACCTTTTAAATATTATAAACGACATACTTGACCTTTCAAAAATAGAAAGCGGAAAAATGGATATTGAAGCTCATCCTTCCAATCTTAAAAAATTGCTTAATGAATTAAAATCGCTTTTTGAAATTTTAACTCTAAAAAAAGAGCAAAAACTAAATTTCAATATCGATAAAAATCTGCCAAAATGTCTTATTATAGACCCTATACGAATTAATCAGATTATTTTTAATCTATTAAGTAATGCGATAAAGTTTACCCCTCAAAACGGTACGATAATATTAGAAGTAGAATATATAGAGCAAACAAAAAAATTAAAATGCAGTGTAAAGGACACGGGAGTCGGTATAGCAAAAGAAAACCTAAATAAAATTTTTAACGCATTTAACCAAGAAGACAGTTCAATCACAAGAAAATTCGGAGGGACAGGATTAGGACTGTCTATCTCATCCAAACTGCTTGCTTTAATGGACGGTGAACTTAATGTTACAAGTACTCTTGGGGAAGGGAGTACCTTTTCATTTGAAATATCTGCGCCGCTATGTAAAGAAGCTATAAACAATACAGTTAAAAATACAATAAAATCAAAAGTCTCTTCATTTAAAGCCAATGTATTAATTGTAGAAGACAATAAAACCAACCAGTTATTACTGGGTATGATTTTAGAAGAATCAAATATAACTTACGAAGTAGCAAATGACGGCATAGAAGCGCTAAATATGTTTAAAGACAAACATTACGATATTATTTTTATGGATGAGAATATGCCGAATATGAATGGTATAGAAGCAACGAAACAGATAAGAATCATAGAAAAAGAGAAAAACTTGGAAAAAACTCCCATAATTGCCGTTACCGCAAATGCCTTATCCAATGACAAAGAAAGGTTTTTAGATACAGGAATGGACGATTATATAAGCAAACCCTATACGGAGAAAGATATACAAGGTGTACTGCAACTTTATTTAAAAGAAAAATAAAGTTATATATAGATGGAATATTAATTGCTTTTAAAATAGATAAAAAAGCCTATACATGAAACTACTTTTTATCTTTGCTATATTATTCTTATCAAGCTTTGCTTTTGCAAAAGGCTCTGAGTATTCACTTATTATCGATAAAGCATTCAATAATCAACTATTAGATATAGACCAAGATTACGATCGCAGCATAAGTGCGGTAGGTTTTGTCAAAAACTATAAAACAAGTTCCAATAGCACAAATAGATATACTAATGCTTTTGACTATTTAGAAAGCGTATCTAGTGCACATTCAACTCAGATGCAGCTTATAAAAGTAGATGCCGGTGCAAATATCTTACTTGATAAAACAAAATCATTATCAAGTTTTTCAGAAGCCGTATCTTTAGTTAAGACACCTGCTAACGGCTACTATGTCGGCGGTCATACGATGGATGGTCAGCTTATACTTCTAAAGCTGGATGCCCATGCAAATATTATATTTAAAAAAATATTTGGAACAAAAAATTTAGACAGGTTAAAAACACTTGTTAAGCTAAGAGACGGCGGTGTTTTAGCAATCGGTACGTCAGCGACTTCAAGAGATTCTAACGATCCGTTATTTAACACGGGTCTTGGTATGAGCGATATATATGTAACAAGATTCAGTAAAAACGGCTATAAACTTTGGAGTAAGAAATACGGAACGGAATTTGACGACATCGGGATAGACGGTGTTGAAGCAAATGACGGTTCATTAATCATAGTCGCTCAGACTATGCAAAATAGCGGCAAAAATTTAATGCTTATGCGTATTGATGAAAACGGAGATAAAGTATGGCTAAAACAATATAATGATGACCCTACAGTTACACCTAGAAAAATCATACAACTTCGCGATAAAAACTTTTTACTCTCCCTTTCATATAAAAACGAATTAAACAAAGATCAGGTCAGACTGCTAAAATTTGATATAAATAAAAATATTTTATCCGATAAAAAAATATATACGCTATACGGCTCGGCACTTCTGGATATACAAGAATTTTCCGATGAAGGAATCGTAGGTGTCGGTTATGTTAAAGATACATTTAATACCGACGCACTTGCTATGATGTTTGATTCAAAATTAAATATGCTCTATCAAGAACATTACGGTGATGATAATTTTGATTTATTAAACTCCCTTGTAATTTTAAATAATTCTCAAATTGCCGCAGCAGGTATCCATACCTCTAAAAATTCTCAAGAATCAAATATGTGGATTCTGAAATTAAACCGCGATGCATCCATAGCACAAATAGCATCTAATACAAATGAGTTTTACGAAAAACTATGTCAGCTTTTTTCAGATGAGATAAATACAAATAAGATAAGAATAAAAAAAGATTTGACCATAGAACTTTTAGATAAAAGACTACTTTTTAAAGTATCCGAATATGAACTAAACAAAATTCAAAAAATATTTTTAAAAAAGTTTTCAAATAAGCTGATACCTTTTTTACATAAGCATCAGGATATGGTAGATACCTTAGAAATAAACGGGCACACATCAAGTGAATGGGGCAATGTAGGTTTCTCGCAAAACTTCCTTAAAAACGAAAAACTTTCTATGAACAGAGCATATGCTACAATGAGTTTTATCTTTAAAAATCAAACTGAAAAACTGCAAAAATACTTAGGCGACGTTTTTAAAGGTAGCGGTTACGGATTTTCAAAAAAAATAATGCTTGATAATATGGAAGATAGAGAAAAATCAAGAAGAGTCTCATTTAAAATAATTTTAAATGAGAAAAAATAACTACTCTTCGTCTATTGCAGTAGCTCTAAAACTAAGACGGGTTTTATCCTGTTTTAGCTTTTTATATAGTTTAAATTTCGCTTTTTCAAGTTCCTCTTCGTTATAAGAAAAACTTTTACATAACTCTGCTTCCGACATACCTGCACTATCCATTGCAAAAAGTTTTAACTCTTTTTTTGTAAGTTTTGATTTCATAACTGCATACAGTTCTTTATCGTCACTTATAAATTCTGTCTCATCCATAACACAAAACTCTGCAAGCTTCTCTCTAAAGCTGTTATCTTTGTTATATTGTCTCCATACAGAACTATCTAGTACTGATTCACTCATTATATTTGCTCCAAAATTTTTGTTAAATCTTTCTCTTTTATGATTATATTTGCTTCACGTTCAAGTATCTCTCTTGCACAAAAAGCCACGCGCGTACCTGCATGTGCAAACATACTTAAGTCATTTGCACCGTCACCACACACAAGAGTTTCCTCTTCACTTACACCCAAAATATTTTGAAGACGAACCAACATATCGCCTTTTGAGAAGTTAAACATCATGTCACCTCCCACAAGACCTGTAAGTTTTCCATCCTTTTCATGCAGTGCGTTCGAAAAATCCGCATCATAACCAAGTATATCTTTTGCATAAGAAGTTGCCGTTCTAAACCCGCCGGAAAAACAAACAACGGTCATACCGCGTTTTTTAAGCTCGGCTATAGTCTCCTTTGCACCTTTCATATACGGAAGATTATGAGATATTTTCTCTACAACCGAGAAATCAAGCCCTTTTAATAAAGAAACTCTTTGTTGAAGAGACTCAAAAAAATCAAGTCTTCCGCTCATTGCCTCTTCGGTTATGTGCGCTACTTGTTCGCCAAGTCCTAATTCTTCTGCGAAAAAATCTATCGTCTCACCGTCCATAAGCGTAGAATCAAAATCAAATACTGCTAATTTCAACATATTTATATAGTACCTTTTGTTATAATAATGCAATTATATCAAGTATAGGACTTGTTTTTGTTTAATACACTAATAGATAAACTTAAAAATTCAACATATATAACTCTGGAAACAACACCCGGTCATTCTGCCCGTTTTAATCCGACTATAGATAAAATAGCCGAGTTGGAACTTGACAAGTATGTGGATGGATTTAGCACGACCGACAACCCGCTTGCAAAACTGAAATACAACTCCCTTTTTGCAGCTAAGATGCTTCAAGAGAGATTTAATAAACCCGTAATTGCTACGATGAGTATGCGTGATCGTAATAAAATAGCACTTCAGTCGGATTTACTAGCTGCAAATGAAGTAGATATACGCGCAATTTTAGCACTTACGGGTGATCCTGCAAATCTTTCTGATCAACCTCACGTAAAAGGGGTATTTGAAGGTGATAGCACACTTTTACTTGAGATGATAGGTGCATTTAATTCCGGTATGAGTTATGCGGGAAAACCTTTTGCAGAAAAACCTAAAGAGATATACCCATTTGCTGTTATAAACAGCTATGCAAAAAACCCGAAAACTCTTCAAAAGAAGATGCAAAAGAAGATTAAACACGGTGCGCTTGGAATAATCAGCCAGCCTGTTTACGACGTAGAAAGTGCAAAACAACTTCTTGACCTGATTGAAAAAGCAAACAATGAATGTTGTTTAGAGCATAAAAAAGCTGAACTGGTTTTAGGACTGTTCCCTATAACAAAATTAAGAACTGCACAGTTTTTATCCGCCCACGTACCGGGTATAAACGTACCCGATGAATGGATAGAAAAATTGCGTATTGCTTCAAAAGGCGGAGAGAGTGAAGAGTATAAAGTAGGATTTGAGCTTAGTAAAAAACTTTTTGAAGACTTAAAAGAGTTGCATCCGAAGATGCATCTGATGACTGCAAACCAATTTAAAATTGCTAAAGATATATTAATATAGAGGATAGAAATTGATAGATTTAAAACTATTACAAAAAGATTTTGATACAGTAAGTAAAAAGCTTGTTCGTAAAGGTGTAGATGCTACACTCTTGGAAGAATTAAAACTAAAAAATGAGCATCTAAAATCCGCTAAACAAGCTTATGAAACACTACAAGCTGCACAAAATGCTATGAGTAAAGAGTTCCCGATATACAAAAAAGAGGGTCGCGATATAGCTGAGCTTAAAGCTAAACTAGATGAGAACAAACTAAAAATAGCAGATGCACTCGAAATTCAAAGAGAGCGTCAAGAAGAGCTAGAGAGTCTTGCTATGGCTATTCCAAATATGCCGGACGATGATGTACCGGACGGTGAAGACGAGAAAGATAATGTAGAGTTAAAAAAAGTTCTTGAACCAAGAAAGTTTGACTTCACTCCGAAAGAGCACTGGGAGTTAGCTGAACAAAACGGCTGGATAGATTTCGAGCGCGGTGTTAAACTTGCAACTAGCCGTTTTTCTGTTCAGTTTGGCATGGGTGCAAGATTAGAGCGTGCACTTATAAACTTTATGCTTGACTTTAACAGAAGTAGAGGATTTGATGAAGTAAGTGTACCTGCTATAGTAAACCGTACGGCATTAGAAGGTACCGGGCAGCTTCCAAAATTTGAAGATGATTTATATAAGATGCAAGATCAAGAACTTTTTTTAATCCCAACGGCAGAAGTTCCCGTAACTAATCTTTTCCAAGATGAGATTTTACGTGAAGATGAACTTCCTAAAAAGATGACTGCATATACATCATGTTTTAGAAAAGAAGCAGGAGCTGCAGGACGTGATACCCGCGGTATGATACGCCAACACCAATTTCATAAAGTTGAACTTGTAGCTATATCTCATCCAAACGAGAGTGAGAAAATCTTTGATGAAATGGTTCAAACTGCATCCGATATACTAACTGCACTAAAATTACCTCATCGTTTAGTAAACCTATGTACCGGTGATTTAGGTTTTGGAGCTGCACATACTACAGACATTGAAGTATGGCTTCCGGGTCAGAACACTTACCGTGAGATAAGCTCTATCTCAAATACAAGAGAGTTCCAGGCAAGACGTGCGAAGATACGTTTTAAAGACGGTAAAAAAAATACTTTCGTACATACATTAAACGGTTCATCTTTAGCAGTAGGTCGTACACTAGTAGCTATAATGGAGAACTTTCAAAACGAAGACGGAAGCATAAATATTCCAGAGGTACTGAAACCTTATCTAGGTATTTAGTAATTTTAAGTGGCATATGAAGTTTTTAAAATAGAAGATTTTTAAAACTCCATCTGTCATTAAGTGTCAACACACTGTATCTCTTTTACAATTTGCATCTGACGAATAGAGATATAACTGCTAATAGCTTTTTCGGTCTGAGAATCATACTTACACTCTATAACTACTTTTTTATTTTGTTTATTTTTTTCTATTTTAATAACTTCACCTAAAGCTTTAATATTATTTGGCTTTTTATCGATACTCAATACGGTTTTTATCTGAATTTTATCACCGACGGAGATATCATATTTTCTTTTCATTGAAACAGCCATTGATTTTATATTTAAATCCAGCAATGTAGAATAAATTATGTCATCATCCTCAGGAATGATTTTAACATCTTGTTCTTCTGCTCTAACCCTAAACATAGTTCTATGAATAGGCGAGCTTTTTGCTACTCTGAAATTATGGATAGCCATTTCGTTTTTAACTACGTCAAAATCTTTTATCTCAGCTTCTACATCACCTATATTTTCTAAATGAAAATATACCTTTGAATCTTCACGTATAGTTACGCACTGTTTCTTAGAGATATGAAAAGATACACTTTTGGAATCTTTATGTAAAAGCGTATTTTTACTGACTATAGGCAACTCTTTATAGTAAATTATCATATTTACTTTTTTTAATTTATCTATAGCAGATACAAACTTTTCCTGATCTTCTAACAATTCTGATTCTCTAATGCCTTCAAAATCGGTAAATATTTTTTTCTTTATAGATTTATTTGCTTTTTCTATTAAACTAAATACGTTAAGGAGTGAAACATTTTCATCTTCTGATGTATCAAACCAAGACAAGGCAAAGGTAACTCGATGCTTTTCTTGATTTAATTTACTAAATAAAGAAAAACACCAATCATAGCAAGACTGCTTAGTGTTCATAGGTATATATAAAGCAAATCTACAATCTTGCACGCGGGCAACTTGTATATCTTTACTTACGAAGTCTTTTATTTTATTTGCAGTTTGGACAATAATGTCCGAGCACTGTTTAGTTTCGCCTTTTGCATTTAATGTTTTTAAATCAGGCAAATCTATAACTGCAAGTGCACTTTTTTTACCGTCTTGGTTTTGTATTCTTGAATTACCTAGTAAACTCTCAAATTTTACATAATTATATAAACCTGTCAGTTTATCTTTTTCAAGAGACATTTTAAGTTTCTCATTGTCTCCTATAAAGTTTGATATGTTGTTAAAACTGATAATATATTTTACTTCTTTGCCCGGCAGTTCCGTTACTCTGGCATTATAGGTAAAAAGTTTTTGATATTTTTGATGATACACATCTACATTAAAAGAGTTGTCTTTTTTACATGCATCTTCGAGCCAATCATCTATATTGCTTAGGGTAAATTTTTCTTTACTATCTTTTTCATGTTTAATCTGTTCATATTTTAAAACTTCATAAAATTCATCCAAGTTAGATGTCCCTGTAAATTCAAAAAACGATTTGTTCGCCGTAACAATTTTTCCGTCTTTAACAATAATTATTTTAGAATGAATAAAGTTGATTATTTTAGAAAATTCCTGAAATTTATTTTGTCTCTCACGCGATTCTACTATGAGCTGTTGTTGTTTTTCATAAAGAGAGGTAAAGATATCTAAAACACCTGCTAGATTTGCATCAAACAAATCGGCTGTCTCAGTTAGTATCCCCTGTGTTTCTTCTAAAGTAAAATCTTTGTTAAATATATAAACCCTTAATGCTTTTCTTACTCCCATACATATTTGAAAAACTTGTCTAGGGGTAATATTTTTATCAATCATATAATTTACAAACTTGGTCATAATCGGACAGTCGCCGGCTTCTTTTTCCTCTCTTACAACGGATATAAAATACTCAATAATTTTTACGGCAAATTTCTCTTTGAACTTGTTTATAGAGATTTTATATTTTTTAAATATATCGGCTACCGTCTCTACTTTCATCCATTCATCGGCTATTTTAACTCTGTCTGATTCTATAGTGTCGATTATTTTATATAGATTCGGTGCTACTTTTTGTTTTATATCCACTGCTGCTCTTTTAAAAAAATACTCTTCCTTACTTTTACATTATAATGCAAAGTAGTTTAATTTTCTTTTAAGTTTAATAATACATCAAGAATGTATCCGCCATAGAGAAAATTTACTCACTTACACAAAAAAATTTTAAACTTTTATATTTCTTAATCGTTACAAGTAAAAATAATGTTAATATAAATAATATATTTTTTAAAAGGTTTAAATATGCAGATGACAATGTTTAAAGGTACGGAAGTAAAACTAGCAGGAAATGAAATAAATGTAGGTGATAATGCACCGATAGCCAAAGCTATAGGGACTGATTTAAACGAGGTAGAAGTAGGCGGAGCTAAAGACAGAGTTCAACTTCTTATAACGGTTCCTTCACTAGATACGGATACATGTGCAGCAGAAACCAGAAGATTTAACGTAGATGTTAACAATCTTGATATTTGCGAAACGACTGTCGTTTCTATGGATTTGCCTTTTGCATCTGAGCGTTTTTGTTCAACCGAAGGTATTGAGAATTTAAGTGTAGCATCTGACTATATGGATAAAGAAGTAAGTCGTGCCTACGGTGTTTTAATGGATGATAATAAACTAAAAGGCTTAAGTGCAAGAGCAGTTTTTGTTATAGATAGAAGCGGAAAAATCGTATATAAAGAGATTGTCCCTGAAGTTACGGCAGAACCAAACTATGAAGCAGCACTAGAGGCTATAAAACAAGCCAGATAGTATAGATACTTTTTCTATAATTTGGCACTAATTTTGCTTTATCAAACTAAGTACAGGACTAAAATAAGGTAAGTGATGGCTGAATTTGAAGAAGAAATAATTATCATAGAAGACGATGATGTAATCAAAAGTCTAAAACAAGAAGAATCCGACGATTCGGATAAAAAGAAAAAGATAATTATTTTTTCCGCAATCAGTGCCGTCTTAATCGTCATTATTATAGTCACTCTTATCCTAATATTTTCATCAGATAAAAAAGAAGAAGTTCAAAAATATTCGATTGACTCCATCGAAGAAAAACTTAACGATAACCAAGACAAAAAGCAAAATCTAGAGATGAGCGAGCTTGAGAACATGATAGCCAAAGCTGCTTATCTATATGAAAACGGCTCACAAGCAAAAGCTTTGCATCTGTATGAAAAAATAGCACAATTCAGTGAATCGATTTCGCAATACAACTTAGGTGTAGCACAACTTAAAAACGAGCAGTACGATACTGCCCTAAAAACATTCTCCAAAGCTATACAAAATGGAGAAAAAAGATGCGTAAGTGCTATAAATGCCGCTGTTTGTTCACTTCATATGAACAATAAAAAAAGTTTTGATTACTATATTAATTTAGCATACGCTTATCTTCCTTCAGAAAACAAATCACCTCTTTATTCATACTACTATGCTTTGATTCAGTACTATAAAAACAACTATTTTGAAGCCTTAAGTGCACTGAATAATCCTACAACAGATGAGTATCCAAATATACAAAAACACTTAAAGTCCAAAATAAATGCACTGTACAATAATAATTTTAAAGCTATTGAGGAACTGGAGAAAGATTATGAAAAAGAAGACTCTCTCTCTTTAGGTTTGTTATACGGAAGAATAGGTGATATAGGCTTGGCTGAAAAGTATATACAAGAAGCCTTAAGTAATAATATCGAACCCGTTAAATCGGCATTGGCACTTAGTTATATATATCTAAAATCAGGTCGTGTTACATCTGCGGGAAAACTTATTCAAAATACGACCGATATGTTCCCCGAAGAGGTGTATAAACCCTATCCTATAAAAGTAAAACTAAAAGATGAACTCTTTGATCCAGAAAAAGCCCAGGCTAGCTACAAAGAGGATATCAAAAAAAGTAATCTAATAAAGTATCATAAAATATTTTATTTCTCTCCATATAAGATTTTTAATGCCAACAGTACAATTGATTATATTAGAAAAGGAAATACGAATATATATATAGATAATGTCCACAGTGCAAAAAACTATCTTAAAAGAAGTAAAGCTACATCAAGTGTTAACAAAGGCATCGTGCAAGCTATAAAAATGGCATTGTCGTTTGATTTAAGAGATGCTAACCAAAAGCTTCAAAACCTCGTAAATATCCAGCCTAGACACTCTATTTTACACTATAATCTAGCTTTGACTTATGCACAAATGGGTGATATTACAAATGCATATCAACATTTTTTAAAATCATATCATCTGGATGCAAAAAATTATCTCTCCGGAATCTATGCCTCTTTATGTGCGGACTTACTTGATAAAGATAAAAAAAGACTCTTAAACACTTTAAAAGAATCTATATTGTTGGAAAATGATTCCGAAGAGATTCAATTTTATAAAACACTTATGTTTATTAGCAACAACAACTCATCCAGTGCATCCGACTGGCTGTATCACGATTATAAACAAAGACCTATATATCTGGCTCTTGAAGCAATAATAGCAGACGACTTGAATAACAAGGCAATAGCAAAGAAAGCTACCACCACATTGAGTACACTCTTTCCAAACGATATACTGCCGCAAATTATGTATATAGATACTCACTTTAATGAACTTAAACCAAAAAAATATGCATTTGAAGTTTTAAAGTATCTTAAAAAACAAAACTTTAATTATAAAGATTTATTTTACGGTCCGTTTATTACAAGACAACTCTACATACAACAAAGTTTAATTACCGGTAATCTATATTTTGTAAGAAAAATACTTCGTGATGAACTGGAAACTACAAGAAAAAATACGGAGGAATTGACAAGTGCATTAGCTCTAGCTTCTTTATATGATAAGTCTTATGAGGAATCTTACGTTCTATATAACAACCTTATCGACACTTTAAAAGTTAGAGATTCTTACACGCTGTTTTTAGGTGCGGTAGCTTCTACGGCAGCGGGACATAATGCGAATGCAATAGCACTTTTGGAATTATCTAAAATGAAAAACAAAACTTTTAAACAAAGTCGTTATGCACTAGGTTTATTATACCTAGAGACACAAAATAATGCAGGAGCTTCCATTCAATTAAATATGGTTGGAGATAGCGGATTTAGATCAAAATACTTCACTTTTGATATAGATACCGATAAACTATATTTGCAAAAGACATTAGGGCAGATTTAGCTAAGAAAGATAAGCTATAACACTCTCGCAAGCTTTTATTTCACTACCGATTTGGACATTCACTTTTGAATTCTTTGGTATTGAAACTACAGTAGTACCTTTTAACATTACACCGTAACGAGAACCCTGAATTACTTTTTGAGAGTTTATTAAATAATGTAAGACACCTAAAAAATTTAAATTTACGACATGAGACACATTAACTACTCTTTTTTGGGAATCTTCAAATGAGATGTTTAATTGCTCGTTTAAAAACTTTGATTTTAAAGAGTTTTTAGATAGAGATGCACCTTTTTGTTCTTTTATCTCTGATATTACAGACCCTATAGGAACTCTAAGTACGGATACGTCGAGATAGTTACTCTCTAGGGTAATTTGCGTAGTTTTTGTATCTTCGTGTATATCTGTCACTCTACCATCTACTGGGCTGACAACACCGCCCTTTTCAAATGCAGGCATCTCTCGTTCGGGATTTCTAAATACGTAAAGAAAAAATAAAATTAATAAAAAAGAAAAAAACTGCAAAAATTCTAAATCAAAAAAACCAAGCACTAAAAACAGTGCTACTGAATATCCAATATAACTCCAACCCTCTTTAGAAATCGGAAATAGATTATTGTTCATCGACTTTACTTTCTTTTTCACTCATAGAAGCGTCTTCTTTAAGTTCATCTTCTATCTCATTGATATGCTCTTGAACTTTTGATTCAATACCGTTTTCTTTTTCAAAGTCAAGTATTATATTTCTAACCTCTTCACCTGTAATGTTTTCTTTTTTATAAAGAAGTTTAACCATATCTTCAATAGCACCGCGATACTCTTCAAGCCTAGCTACTACTGCTTTATAATGCTCATCCAGAGATGCTTTTATAAACTCATCTGCATCTTGAGCTAGTTTATCACTGTACTCACGACTACTGCCACCTTGTGGACCTAAAAATGACTGACGCGATTTTTCCATAACCATAAGTCCTGCTACATCAGTCATACCGTAAGTTTGAACCATAGATTTAATAATATCGGTTGCACGTTCTAAATCGTTTCCGGCACCGGTTGATATCTCACCTATAAAAACCTGCTCCGCTGCACGACCGCCTAATAACACATCTACTTCAGCCCAAAGTTCATGTCTTTGCATCATAAACTTATCTTCTTCAGGTTTATTAAGTGTATAACCAAGAGCTGCTAAACCGCGAGGTACAATAGAGACTTTAGATACTTGTTTAGCACCCTTTGTAGTCTCTGCAAGTAGGGCATGACCACTTTCATGGTATGCTACTATTTTTTTCTCTTTAGGGTTTATTCGGCGTGATTTTTTAGCTAAACCTGCAAGTGCACGCTCAACCGATTCAAATAAATCTTGTTGTTTAACTGTTTTTTGGTTTTTACGACCCGCTAGTAGTGCGGCTTCGTTTACAACATTAGCCAAGTCTGCTCCTGCCAAACCTGCAGTTAAACGTGCGACTTCTTCAAGCTCAACATCATCATCCATCTTCACACCCTTTGTGTGAACTTTTAGTATTTTGATACGACCTTCAAAATCAGGTTTGTCAACTAAAACTTGTCTATCAAAACGACCAGGTCTCATAAGTGCTTGGTCAAGTGTCTCCGGTCTATTGGTAGCTGCCAAAATTATAACCGGAGTATCCGTACCAAAACCGTCCATCTCAGACAAAAGCTGATTCAGAGTTTGTTCACGTTCATCGTTTCCACCCATCATACCGCCTGCAGCACGACTTTTACCGATAGCATCTATCTCATCGATAAATATAATACTAGGGCTGTCTTTTTTTGCTTGTTCAAATAAGTCTCTAACACGTGCAGCACCGACACCTACGAACATCTCTATAAAACTAGAACCCGTTACCGAGAAAAAAGGTACATCTGCTTCACCTGCTACTGCTTTAGCCAAAAGTGTCTTACCTGTACCGGGACTACCGACTAAAAGGACACCTTTAGGGATTTTTGCACCAATCTCAACGTAACGCCCAGGATGCTTTAAAAAGTCAACAATCTCTTGAACTTCCTCTTTAGCTTCTTCGACTCCTGCTACGTCGTCAAACTTGGTTTTAGGCTTTTCGGAATTAACCATATTTTTACTTCCACCCATACCAAGGATACCGTTACCCATACTTTTTTGCATACGTCCTGCAAAAAACATCCACAGTGCCATAATGATTAAAAACGGAAATAACCATCCAAACATCTCCGTAAACCAGTTTGTTTCACTAAATCCGCTGTAATCTATACCTTGTTTATCAAGTTCTTTTACTAATTCCGTATCACCTTTTACGATTCTGGTTGTATAAAGTGTACCGTCGGTTGATTTAGCTCTTATAAAAGTCTGTCCTATCTCAACCTTGTTTAATGTTTTATTTGATACCAACTCTTTAAATTCAGAGTATGAAACCTGTTGGGTTCTTTTTGAACCGGTTTGTCCCTCCATAGAACTGTTTTCACCTACCAACGCTTTAAACAGTAAAATAACTACAACAGAGAATATTGCAAAAGTTATTAATGGATTTTGATTAAAAAAATTATTCGGATTATTTTTTGGACTCTTTTTATTATTTTGCATCTATGCATTTTCCTTTTGTAAAACTATTGTTACCCACTCTTCTTGGGCTATTCTTTGAACTACTTTCATATCTTTATAATATTTTATAACTTTATCTTCATATTTATCTAAAATACCTGATAGTATTAATACACCTGAATCTTTTAAGGCTGCTTTTAAATCTTTTGCTATAAAAGTCAAAACATCCGCAACAATATTTGCTACGACAACATCATATTGGTCGTTTGCAAGTGAACACGAACCTTCCCAAACTCTATTAAACTCTACACCGTTTAATTTTGCATTTTCCAAGGTATTTTCAACCGATACGGGATCGGTATCACATGCATCTACACTCGCTCCAAGCTTAATGGCTCCAACACCTAATATTCCGCTTCCGCTACCTACATCTATAACTCTGTCAT
The DNA here is from genome assembly GCF_009258225.1 of Sulfurimonas lithotrophica. Taxonomy (NCBI): domain Bacteria; kingdom Pseudomonadati; phylum Campylobacterota; class Epsilonproteobacteria; order Campylobacterales; family Sulfurimonadaceae; genus Sulfurimonas; species Sulfurimonas lithotrophica. The sequence goes on along the minus strand of NZ_CP043617.1, from coordinate 350,232 downwards.
TCTCTTTTACATACTTTGATATTGCACGAAGAGATGAAGCTGTTGTAGGGTGATGCCCTGTTCCAAAAGCTAAAGCAGGATCAATCTCTATATTTATATGCTCGGTGCTAGGCTCATCCCATGTCGGATGTATATAAAACTTATCTATCTCTATAGGTTTTATACTTTGTTGATACTCTTTTACCCAATCACTTGCTTTTAGTTTTTGTTGTTTACATTCACATTCTATATTTAACGATAATGCTTTTGATAACGCTTGAGCAAACTGTTCAACTCCCCAAGCTATAGTTTGAAGGTCATCTTCGCTTCTAACTATAAAACCATTTTCCGTCTCTTCAAAGCCGACGGGAATGGTATCGGCTAAAAAGTCAGAAAAAAGTTCATGATGAGAAGATACGGATATCGTGAGCTCATAATAGCTCTCTTGCATTAATCAGATACACCCATTACTGCTGCAAGTTTTTCTTTTAAAACCTGTGGTGTGAATGGTTTTACAATATAGTTATTAACACCGGCTTTTAGTGCAGTGATAACTTCGGCTTTACCACCCTCTGTTGTAACCATAATTATAGGCAAATCTACAAAACGCTCGTCCGCACGAACTTTTTTTACAAGTTCAAGACCATTCATTTCCGGCATATTCCAGTCGGTAATTAACATTTCAACATCCGGATTATCATTCATAGCGTCCCAACCCTCAACACCGTCACCACCTTCTAAAACATCTTTGTATCCAAGTCTAGCTAAAGTGTTTTTAATAATACGACGCATTGTAGAGCTGTCATCAACAACAAGTATTTTCAACTAAAATCCTTTTTTTTATATATATTTTGCAAAATTTATTATCTGTATGATAACAAATTTTTTATTTTTTTTCTATTAATCAAGCAGTTTAAACATCTTTGGCAAGTCTAATGTACCCTCATAATAAGCTTTTCCTATTATAACACCATCTACTTTATTGGTATCTATCAGTGCCCTTATATCGCTTTCATCTTTAACACCGCCGCTTGCAATAGTACTCACACCACTAGCATCGGCAATATCGACGGTAAACTTAACATTTACACCGCTTAAAGTACCGTCTTTTCCAACATCTGTACATATAATTGCCTCAACACCAGCATTTGCAAACTCACGTGCCAAATCAGTTGCCTTCATCTCACTCACTTCACCCCAACCTTCAACCGCTACATAACCGTCTATTGCATCTATACCTACTGCTATCGGATATTTTGCCGCCATATCCTTTACAAATTGTGAGTCTTTAACTGCGATTGAACCCAGTATAACTCTGTCTATTCCTATTTCTAACATCTTTTGAATTGTGGCTTCGTCACGGATACCGCCGCCAAGTTCAAGTTTTACATTACAGTTTTGACGAATTTTAATAATCTGTTCTAAATTTTTAGGCTCACCTGCAAATGCTCCGTTTAAATCAACTAAATGCACCCACTCGGCACCCATATCTTCAAATTTTTTTACAAGCTCATACGGCTCGTTTGAGTATATTTTTGCACTATCCATCAAACCTTTTGTAAGGCGAACTGCTTTTCCATCTTTTAAATCTATTGCCGGGTAAAGTGTCATATCTGTTTTGTCCTTTAAGTATCTTTTTTAGAGCCACTAGTGGCGAGGGCTCACTGCCGAAGTGAATCCAGTGTTAACGTAGCTAATAGGAATTTACTTCCGATAGCGTTACAAATTAATGAAATTCTCTAGTATTTTTAAACCATTATTATGGCTTTTTTCAGGGTGTGGCTGAATCCCCAGTACATTGTCCTTTGCCACACTAGATGTAAACTCATAACCATATACAGTACGACCTATAATATCATCTTCATTATCGCATACTGCATGGAATGAATGAACAAAATATAAATAGTGGTTGTCATCCAAACCGTTAAAAAGAGGGTGTTCTTTTGTAAACATTCTGTTCCATCCCATGTGAGGTACTTTTAAAGGTTCGCTAAACTTTTTAGTATTAAAAGCTTCTACCTGCCCCTTTATAAGTCCTAAGCCCTCATTGCTTCCAAATTCCTGAGACGATTCAAAAAGAAGTTGCATCCCTAAACAGATGCCAAACATATATTTTCCGCTTTTGGCATATGCTTTAATTGCATCTATCATATTACGTTCATGTAAATGCTCCATTGCATCGCCAAAAGCACCTACACCCGGAAGTATTAACTTATCATACTCTAAAAATTTTTCAGGATCGCTCTCAATTACACTTCTTTGTCCTAATTTACTCAGTGCATTTTGAACACTTGCCAAATTTCCCATATTATAATCAACTATAGCTATATTTTGTTTCATATAAGAGTCTCTTTATCTTTTGTAAATTTAATATAAAATGCCAGACCAAATAATAATATTCCAACTCCGCCGACTATATATACCGAGTATAAAAGCTGACTTGGATCTGTTATGGCAAACTTAAATACAAGCATCAATGCTTCAATCGATAAAGCGATAATAATCGAACCTATAAATTTAACCATTGTTTTATGAGTACCTGAAGTGGATGTATCTTTTATACGTCCTAAAACTTCTTCTTCAATAATAGTTTTGGCAAGATCAAATATCGCCAGTGCCAAAGTTAAAAGAATAGTGGCTTCAAAAACATCTTTTATTTTAAAGTGAAAAGGTGTAATCTCATGAATAAAGAAACTTGTCAAACCTTTAAAAAAAAGTAACATAGATATTGCAATAAGAGCAAAAGCAAATGTTCCGTATGAATATTTAAATAATTTTGCAAAAAATATGTCATTAGAGTTTTGTTGAGATATTTTCAAAACCTCATCCAAAGACATATCTAAACATGCTACATATTTTAAATCACCGTTTTCATCATATATTGGTTGAGATGCGGTTATACACAAATCACCCGTTATTAAAGACGGATAAGGGTCGGTAATAGTACAACGTGCCTCTCTGACTGCACGATAATAATATGCACGATCAGCTCTGATTAAACCAATATCCTCATCTATTTGTTCTTTTTTAGTAAAAGTAGGTGTAACTTGAACACCCTTATAGTCAAGTAGGTAAACACCCTCTGTTATACCCAAATCTGCCTTTATTTTTAAAAGGCGGGGCATTATCATATCTACACTCAGCGAAGGCAAACGATTTGGAATATTTTTGGAAAAAAGGTAACAAAAATAAGCTCTTGCTTTTGTTCTACCTTCTGAAAAATTTTGAATATCAGATGCAACCATGATACTTTAATCCCTGTATATTATATATACTTGGAAGTATAGCAAAATGGTATTAAAAAAAGCTACTGACAACAGTTTTAATGATATAATTCGATTAAAAAATAGGTTTTTAGCGTATGGGTTATAAAATTTTTTTAGTATTTGAGAGTTTTTTAATGCTTTTTCCGAGAAAAGTTAGAAAATGGTTTTTTACATCTCTTGGAACTCTGGGATATTATATATCTTCAAGATACAGAAAAGTATCTTTTGATAACTTGAATTTTATTTTTTCAAACAAACTCTCAGAGCAAGAAAAAACAGAGATTACAAAATACAGTTTTAAAAACCTACTACTGAACTTTCATCATGTAATGGAACTAAGACATATGTCAAAAGACGAGCTCTCAAAAATAGTTAAAATACAAAATATAGAAGCCGTAGAAAAAGTTCATAAAGAAGGACGTGCCGTTATATATGTAACTACTCATTACTCTTCTTGGGAGTTAGGCGGGGCTAGTATAGGAGCTTTTATAGAGCCTATCGTAGCAGTTTATAGGAAGATGAAAAATCCGACAATGCAAGAGTGGTTACTGGAAGGTCGTGCAAAATTTGGAAATATAAATCTTGAAAAATCAAAAGTTATTAAACCGCTTATTAGATACATAAAAGAGAAAAAAGGCAGTGGTATTTTAATAGATACTAACCTAAATAAAAGAGAGGGTGTTGAAGTTGACTTTATGGGTAAAAAAATCTCACAAACTCCAACTCCTGCATATTTAGCTAGAAAATTTAATGCCGCAATTATTCCTGTAACTATAAGAACGGATGATGAAGAAAATTATACACTGATGCTTTTTGATGAGATAAAAGTAGAAAAAACAGATGATGAATCAGCCGATATTCAAAAAGCAACTCAAGCTCAAGCCGACTGGTTAGGCTCTTTGATAGAGAAAGAACCTAAGTTTTGGTTTTGGATTCACAGACGCTTTAAAACGGATTATCCGGAAATTTATGCATCTAAGTAATAAGCGTATGGAGCATTTTAAATAAAATGCTCACGGGAGCTTATAAGAAGACTTAGATGTACACCTTTAGGTGTTTTGTCTTTGCTTTCATTCACTTGGTTGGCCGAATACCCCTTAACTTTTACAAGCTCCCGTGAGTATATTAAAAGGGAATCTTCAATATTCTTATCCGAATACCACTTAGTCTATTTCAGCTCCCGTGAACATATTTCTACGAAATATATTCCATGCGCTGGACTAAGTGGCACAATCAGCCGTACGTGCCTCAAAGATTTTAAGAATAGTTAGAAAAAATGCCGTAATTGCAGGTCCTAAAATCATACCCCAAAACCCAAAAGTCGCAAGACCTGCGATTATTGCAAAGAAAATAACAAGCTCATTTAACTTAGTATCGTCTTCTTTTAAAAGACGGTTATTTATCTCTTTTATAATTATCGGTTTTATAAACGTATCTGCAATTATAGATATCATAATAATTGAATAAAGAGCTATAAAAAAAGCATTAAAATTATTTCCCAAATAAAATTCATACATCATAAACGGAAACCACATAAGTGTCCCGCCGACTACCGGAATAAGAGAAGCAAATCCGTACATTATCCCAAATAAAATTCCATCATATCCAAAAAAGGATATAGCTACACCAAAAAGAACTCCTTGAAACATGGCATTGATAATAATAGAATAAAACACAACACTCATAACAGAAGAGAGTTCTTTTGTGAGGGTATTTGCTTCCTCGACCGATACTTGTACAACTCTTTTTAAATACTCCACTATAGTTTCACCGTTATATTGAGCAAAAAAATAAAAAACAATCACTAAAAAAGCATTTTTCAAAAAGCTTGCGGAGAAAGCACCGATACTGCCTGCAAAAGAGATAGTCTTAGACGTTATACCTTTTACGTCTATATCGCTTATCGTTTCTTGTATATACGGTTGTAAAAACTCTAAATACGGAGGCGGGGTATTCATAAAATTTAAAATAAAACTCTCAAGATTTTTTACGCTAATTTGATCAAGTGTATTTAACTTTATAGTAAGAGTAGCCAAAAAGTATCCAAGGGGAACAAAAAACAATACGCCAAGTAATATACTAGAAATCAATGCAGCACTAAACTTGGAACCTGTTTTATTTTCAAAAAAATCTTGAATATTTGAAGTTGAAATTGCTAAAAGTGCAGCTATCGTGATGCTCAGTAAAAAAGGTGCATACAAAAGATACATCCAATAAAGCGATGTAGCAAATAATATAGCTACAAAATATTGTGGTTTCAAAATAAAGTTCCTTCTTCGCTTACCCAGTCCATATTTAAAACATCATAAGTGGCTCTTGTGGCTTTACGCCCTTTCGCCGTGCGTTCTAAAAATCCGTTTGCCAAAAGATATGGTTCCAATACATCTTCAACCGTACCTTCATCCTCACTCAAACTTGCCGCAATTGTACTAAGTCCCATAGGCTTTCCCCTTGCATCTACAAGAAGTTTTAAAAGCTTTAAATCCATCTCGTCAAATCCATAAGAGTTAATTCCAAGTTCATCTAAAGCAAACTTTGTTCTATGATGCCCTATATTTAATTCATCAGCAACATCTGCAAAATCTCTGACACGTTTTAAGAGTCGCAATGCTATACGTGGAGTGCCCCTACTTCTTTTTGCTATCTCTATTGCTGCTTCGTGTATAATCTCACGATCTAGTTTTTTTGAAGCTTGAGAGATTATTTTTGCCAACTCTTCGTTGTTGTAAAACTGCAGACGAAAATTCATTCCAAACCTATCGCGAAGCGGGTTTGAGAGCATACCGGCACGTGTAGTAGCACCTATTAAAGTAAATCTTGGCAAGTCTATTTTTACGGTTTGTGCAGCGGGACCGCTTCCTATAATTATATCTATGCGAAAATCTTCCATAGATGAGTAAAGTATCTCTTCAACTGCAGGTGATAAACGATGGATCTCATCTATAAAAAGGATATCGCCCTCTTCCAAATTTGTTAAAATCGCAGCTAAATCTCCGCTTTTTTCTATCATGGGAGCTGCCGTTACTTTTATATTTGATTCCATCTCGTTTGCTATGATTAAAGCCAGAGTAGTTTTTCCGAGTCCCGGAGGTCCGAAAAAAAGAACATGGTCAAGTGCCTCTGAGCGTTTTTTACTAGCTTTTATAAAAACGTCAAGATTTTTTTTGATTTTATCCTGACCTATATATTCATTCCATGCATCAGGACGAAGGCTTAACTCACTTTGTTCTTCGGTATCAAACTTTTCAATCTCTACTAATCTATCCATCTATTTCTCTTTGTATATTCGTTGATATTTTTCATAGTTCATATCTTCATACTTGCGAATACACTCTTGTCTCTCTTCAAAATTTGGATTATCGTAACATTGTTTTTTTGAAACATTATGCAAAGTGTCATATGCCATTTTTGTACAACCCGTAATAATGTTTAAAGTAAATATAGCCATGCAAAGCTTAATAAGTATGTATATCTTGTGGAAACGCACCTGTTTCTACCTCTTGTTTATAGTTTTTGATAGCATCTTTTACAAGAGTAGAACCGTTTAAATATTTTTTTACAAATTTAGGCGTAAACTCTTCAAACAACCCTAACATATCCGAAAATACGAGTACCTGACCATCTACGTTTACACCGGCACCTATACCTATTAAAGGTATATCCACGCTTTTTGCAACCTCTTTGGCAACATCAGCTTTTACACCCTCTATAACGATGCAGAAAGCACCCGCTTTTTCAATGGCTTTTGCATCTTCTATAAGAGATAGTTTTTCTTCTTCGGTTTTACCTTTGATTTTATAACCGCCTTCACTTCTAAAAGCTTGAGGCAATAATCCTATATGCCCACAAACCGCGATGCCGTTGCTTGTTAGATGCTTGACAATTTCAGCTTTATCGACACCGCCTTCTATTTTAACGCTGTCTGCATTAGTCTCCTGAAAAACTCTAATAGCATTTTTTAAAGCATCGTCCTTGTTTACATAAGTTCCAAACGGCATATCGCATATTACAAAACTATTTTCAGCACCCATGCAGACGGCATTTGTATGATAAATCATCTGTTCAAGTGTAGCACTTAGAGTATCGCTTTTACCGGCAAAACTCATATTTAATGAATCTCCGACAAGTATTATATCTGCAGATGGCTCTATTAGTCTGGCAAAAAGTGCATCATAAGCAGTCACCATCACTAAAGGTTTGTTACCTTTTGATTTTTTAATCGATGTTATTGTCATTTTTTTCTTCATAAACGTATTTTAACCAAAAACTGATACAATTTGGTTAAGTAATGGGAGAAATATTTTATGGGGATAAGAAGTCACTTAGATTCTAATTTTGATTACGAAGTAGTTGACGAGTTTTATGACCATTATACTATGATGGTAGAGAGTATGGAAGTGATGATAATAGACCTTTCAAAACCTAATACATATAAACGTAGTATAGATGAATTATTTCGTGTGTTTCATAACATAAAATCAGCTTCTGGTTTCTTAGAAATTGAACCTATGAGAAGACTCTCTACTTTTGTAGAAGAAGTGTTAGAAGAGCTAAGACAAAAAGATAAACCGATTAGTGAAGAAACTCTTAACTGGCTTTTACAAATCAGCGATATCTTTGCCGATTGGCAAGAAGATATAAAAAACGACAATGAGCTTACTCGCGTAAAATATTCTCTACTTAAAATACCTGACTTGGATGATAATTGAAAAATTTAGTAGCATATATAACTTCAGGGTATCCTGAAAAATCTTTTAGTATAGATTTATCTTTAGCCCTAGGTGAGAGTGGTGTTGATACGCTTGAACTCGGTGTACCCTTCTCTGATCCTGTGGCGGATGGACCTTTAATAGAAAAAGCCAACCATAAAGCTCTTGAACTTGGATTTAAATTTGAACACCTTAGAGAAATATCACGTGAAGTAGCACCAAAAGTAGATACTTTATGGATGGGTTATTTTAACTCTTTTTACCAACAAAATCTTACCAAGCTTCTTCCAGAGGCAAGTGAAATGGGTATAAATGGATTAATTATTCCTGATTTACCGCATGAAGAGGCTTTAAAATACAAAGATTTATTTGAACAAAACAACTTGGCAAACATCTCTTTTGTAGCACCTACAGATACAGAAGAGAGAATTGCAGAAGTCGTAGCAGATGCAAAAAAATTTATATATATGGTTGCATATACCGGTATAACAGGTAGTGGCAAAGCAGAAGATCTGCAACCATTTTTAAGCTCTATAAAAAAATACACAAAAACACCGGTATATGTAGGTTTTGGTGTAAATGCAAAAACTGCAAAAGATAAAGTACATGGTGCTGATGGTGTAATTGTAGGGAGTGCATTTATAGATATCTTACTAAAAGAGAATCTTAACTACACAAAAAAAATAGAAGAGTGTTCAGAACTGGCTCGTGTTATAAAAAACGAGATTAACTCTTAATCAACTTCAAAAAGCACGAACAGTGTTTTTTGAAGGAAATTGGCATTATCATCACTTACCATTAAAAACAAGTTATTATCCAGCTTCGTCAAACCCTCAAAATTATCGACGTTTTTATCTTTGTAACTGTCAAATACTTTTAAAATCTGCTTTTTACATTTACCAAAATTACATTTTTTCAAATTTACAAGACTAATGGTGATAAGCTGTCTTCTCGTTAGATTATTAAAATCTCTTTCCAAAACTATAAGCTTATTTTTACTCATAAACTCTAAGGCGGTTATATATCCGTTTTTCTTTATTTTGAAGCTATTATCTACCGTATATAGTATATGTGTCCCGTTATCTATAAACGGAGCCTCTGGGGCTGTTATAAAGCCGTATTTTTCACTGTATGCCAGAGCTTCTAAACCTTTGTTTTTTGATTTATACTTATCTTTGTCTAACAATTCTTCATTTAGTTTTAATTTTTTGATTTTTTTGCCATCTAAAGTAAAAGCATCTATCCTATGCTTTCTCTCAAAAGATATATATAATTTTTTATCTTTGTAAACTAAACTCTCGGCATCACTTTCTTTCTTTTTTAAGGGTTTATTCTTTTTATTTCTAAGTTTAAAACTCTTTACAAGTGAGAGTTTTATCTTTTTATTTTTAATATCTAATTTAAAATGATGCAACTGCCCATAGTCACTTAAAGCATAAAGTATATTTCCATCATATGCAAGTGCCGAGAGTTCTCTTATATCTTTATTTTTATATTCATAAATATCAAGTACTTTTAAACTATGTGTTGCATAAAGAGATAAAGTGAAAGTCAATAAAATTAAAAATATTCTCATAACTAATCCTATCCGAACTCTATAGGGTCCATATCCACCTCACATAAGTCGTTTTTGCATCTACTGATAGCTTTTATTAAATCTGTGCTTTTATCTGAACGCAACAGTATCTCAAAACGGTACTTATTTGCTATTTTTTCTATTGCACATTTACCAAATCCGACTATTTCTATTCCATTATAATCTCTTAAACTATCTAATACCTCTTCCATAGATTCACGTGCTTTTGCACCGTTTTTATGGCTAAAAAGCAGACGTGAGAGTTTTTTATACGGTGGATATAAGCCCTCTCTGTATATTTTTTCCTCATCTAAAAAACTCTCATATGAGTCTAGGTAGTTTTTGAAAAACTCCTCGTTAAAACTTTGAACTAAAACTTTTGCGACCTCTTTTCTTCCACTTCGTCCAGCTATTTGAAGTAAAGAGGAAAGTGCCTTTTCACGTGAGCGGTAATCCGGCATATTTAAAAGATTATCCATCCCCAACACCACCGCCAAAGTCACACCGTGATAATCATGACCCTTGCTTAGCATCTGAGTACCGACCAATATATCACTCTCTTTATCTCTAAAGCGTTTAAGTGCTTTTTTTAGTTTTGTATTGCTCGTTATAACATCACGATCAAACTGTTCTATATTTGCATCTGTAAACTCTTCATTTAAACTTTTAACAGCCTCAGCGGTTCCTAAACGGCTACTTACAAGTGTAGTACTTCCACATTCGGAGCATTTTTGAGGTATGGCCTGTGTATAGTTACAATAATGACACTTCAATGCATTTGATTTATTATGCACGCTTAGACCAATCGAGCAAAAAGCACACTCATAAGAGTGTCCGCAATCATTACATACAAGGTATTTAAAATTAGCCCTAGTAGGTATAAAGACTATAGCTTGTTTTTTTGCATCCAGTATAGACTTTAGTTCGTTTAAAATCATAGGACTTAATGACTCGGCACTTCGCTCATAAATAAACTCCCTCTCTGAGCTAAAGTGTCCGCCTTTTAATCTTACATGAGGAAATTTTACATAGCTTGTCAAGCTAGGCGTAGCACTTCCGAGCACTACAGGAACATTATAAAGTTGTCCCATATAGATGCTTATATCTCTTGCATTGTAACGCGGTCTTGAAGATGACTTATAGCTGTCGTCATGTTCCTCATCCACTACTATCAGACCTAAGTCTTTTATCGGTAAAAACAAAGCTGAACGAGGTCCTGCTATTATTTTTGCTTCACCGTTTCTTATCTTCTCTAGTGCGATTTTTTTATTTTTAGGTGTGAGTTTTGAATGGTACATCACCACTTCATCACCGAAATGTTTTTTAAGTCTCTCATCCATCTGCGGTGTTAGTGAGATCTCAGGCATTAAAAATATACATCGCTTATTTTGAGATAAAATATCTTCAAAATATTTCATATATATCTCTGTTTTACCGCTACCCGTATCACCAAAAAGTAAAGATACTGTATGTTTTTTTAAAAACTCTAATGCAGCTTCTTGTTTTTGTGATAGTTCTATATTTTCATAAGACTTAGTATCTGAAGATATGTTTTTTATCTCATCATCTTCAAATGCAACCATAATACCTAATGCATCACCTAATGAACAGATATAATAAGAAGATATAAATTTAGCTAATTCTAATTGATTTGAAGAGTAGTACTCATCTAAAACTTCTAATACTTCTGAAGTTTCAAAATCAGGTTTTTCACATGACTCTATTATTACGCCAAAAGTTTCTCTATTTTGAAGTTTTACAGATACTTTGCAGCCAATATCTATATTTTTATCAAAATGGTAAGTATAACTCCCAATCGGGGAGTTTAAAAGTGAAATTTTGTAGTAGTTCAATTATTTTTAATCTATAAGGTGTTTACATGCTTCACCATATGTAGCATGTGTTCTGTTACATGTAAATATTCCAGTAGTATCATCATAAGTAAATACTACATCTTGTCCTTCACTCTTAAAAATATAAGAACCGTTTCCAGCCGTTGCTGTATACCAATGACCTTCGGTATCTTCTGAAGGAATTCCATACATTAATACTCCACCAAAAAGTGTTGATGTATTATTTAAATCTAAATTTATATCTGAAATCCAAGAAGAGTCACCCTGAATAATCCTTGTTTGTCTTTCATTAATAATACCAGAGCGAATGGAAGCAATATCTGAACGACCTTTAGAAATTTGAGCATCTGTTCTTGTTACAGCAAATCTTGGTACAGCTATAGCTGCTAATATACCAAGTACAACTATAACAAAAACCATTTCTATCATAGTAAATCCATTTTTTTTTGTTTTTTTCATTAATATCTCCTATTAAACATAACTTAGCATTTTATATTTATAATATTATCATTATTTTAGTTGATTTTTTTTAAGTTCGAGAATTGAAGAGAATATATTTTATGATTATTTATTCCCAATTTTAATATGGGAATAAATTAGAACTTTATTAAACAATAGATTAAATTATTACCATTTAACAGAGCTTCCACCAAATTGATGCACTATTGCTAAATCTTTTGTAGCAGCATTGATTCCTCTACACTCTGCCGTGCTATTTGATTCTGAAGAGACTGTTAAGTTTCCATCTGTAGCAGAAGCCGTAAATGAAAGGCATGAAGTATTTGTAGAGTCATTGAAATATACAGTAGCCGAACCATTTAAATCTGTAGCTGATGCGTCAGTTGTACCATTACTTGTAGTAACAAAAGAAACATTAGTCATATCACCTACTGTACCAAAACTTCCTTGTGCAGTATAATAAGCACCCATATCAGTAACAGCTGTAGAAACTGCTGCAGCACCTTTGGCAATTTTTGCATCATCACGAGTAGCAGAAAGTTTTGGAACTGCAACAGCAGCAAGAATACCTAAGATAACGATAACGAAAATTAATTCGATCATTGTAAAACCAGATCTTTTCATAAGAGATCCTTTCATAAATAAGAAAATTTGACTACACTTGTAATCGTAATGAGTATTATGCTCCTTTAAAAATTAATATTTACTTAAATCTTAATTATTTTAAACTTAAATTTAATTATTATCACACTATAGTGATATATATAAAAAGTGGAATTAAACTTGCTTGTAATAAACACAAGATTTAATCGTATAAATTAAGGAAAAAAGATGGCAATATCAGTCTCCCGTACAGCAACACTAGCAAAAGAAGCATTAAACTACCGTGCAGCTCGTGAGAAAATGATATCGTCTAATATTGCAAATGCAGATACTCCTTTTTATCGCCCTCGCGATATCCGTTTTGGAGAATATCTGGCAGAAAAAAAAGCAGAAATTATGCACGATGACAGAGGTAAGCTTCAAATGGCTCAAACATCGGACAAACATTTAGAACCTAAGAAACCTACAAATACGGATAAGCCTATCACTTTTTATCGTGATGGTCACATGGCTAGAAATGACGGCAACTCTGTTGATTTGGATGTTGAAACAACAGAGATGAGTAAAAACTCTATTATGTTCAACGCTTTAATAAATGCGATAAAAAAAGACGGCGCTATTTTTAAAAGTGTAATAGAAGCCTCTTCAAAATTAAGTTAATAATTAAAAGGGATAAACGATGAGCAATTTTTTAAACAGTTTTGATATAAGCGGTTACGGCTTAAGTGCTCAAAGAGTTCGTGTAAATACAATCTCAAGCAATATAGCAAATGCACAAACAACTCGTACTGATGAGGGTGGTCCATACAGACGTAAAGAGGTAATTTTTAAAGCTATAAACTTTAACGATTACTATAACAAAGCTATCGGCGATGAAACAAATTCGGCTAAATATCAAGACCCTTTAAACGAGGGTGAATTTGGAAAAAAGGTAAATCCTGCTATAATGAGTGTAGTAGTCGATAAAATTTCACGTGACGATCGTGAACCGAAAATGAAATTTGAGCCAAACCATCCGGATGCGGATGCAAACGGGTATGTAGCATATCCAAATATTAATCCTGTTGTGGAAATGGCCGATTTAGTAGAAGCTACAAGAAGTTATCAAGCAAATGTCTCAGCATTTCAAGCTGCAAAAGATATGGCAAATGCTTCGATATCTCTTTTACAATAAGGAGTAGATTATGAGCAATGTTACAAACGGTGTTGATGGATTACTTGGCTCATCTACTGCCGACTTATTAAAACAAAAACAAAAACTTGACACTAAAGGCGGTGAAGCTTTTGCGGAGCACTTAAAAGGTGCTATCAATGAGATGAACGACCTTCAGGTTAAAAAAGAAGAAGCTGTAGCTGATTTAGCAACCGGTGAAGTAAAAGATTTGCATCAAGCAGCCCTTGCAATCGGTAAAGCCGAGACAAATATGAAACTGATGCTTGAGATTAGAAACAAAGCATTAAGTGCGTATAAAGAGCTCGGACGTACACAGCTATAATACATTGACTGCACAAAGTAAGAACAAGAGTAAAAAAATTTTTTTACTCTATACCCTTTTGGCTATAGGTTTTTTAATATTTTTAAGTGTAATGCTTTTAAATGTTCTAAAACCTAGAAGCCTACCTTCTTTATATACAAAAAACACATCTTATGCTATTCGTGGAAATATTTTAAGCGCAGACGGTTTTACGCTGGCATCTACGACTAAACTATACAAAGCAGTAGTAAATACACGTTTTATCGACCCGCAAAAAAAAGAACTTTTTATTGAACTCTTTAGCATCTATTCCGGTATGAAAGCAAACGAAATTAGAAAAAAGCTATCAAAAAGAAAAGGTGTAGTTGTTTTAAGCTATAACATAGAAGAAAAAAATGCACAGTACCTAAAAAAACTCGCATATGAGCTTAGACGTTATAAAGTATTTATGAGCAGAGAAAACCCTAGAACCGGTATAAAGACTATGCAAGGTCTCAGTATTATTCAAAGCGGTGAGAGTCGTGAGTATCCATATAAAGAACTACTTACTCCGGTTATAGGATATACACATAAAATAGAAAATGACGGTTATACAAAAATCAAAGGAATCAAAGGCTTAGAGAAACGTTTTGAAGCCGAACTTGAAGCAAGACAAGACGAACTTAGTCAAGGTAAGCGTGATGTAAACGGTTATATCATTTTAAATAAAAACAGTTTTACAAAACAACAGATAGACGGCTTAAATATAAAACTAAACATCAAAGCTTCTCTTCAGATTCGTATGGAAAGAATGCTTGATAGCATGAAAGAAGAGTTAGAAGCTAAAGAGGTAATGATAGCTATAATGGATACTAAAACTGCCAAGGTCGTATCTTTGGCTTCTTCAAACAGATATCTTCCAAAAGATATAAAAAAAGAGGATTATCCATCGCTAAACTCGGGAATGGTCGAGTACAGTTTTGAACCGGGAAGTGTTATAAAAACTGTTACCTTTGCTTTACTGCTTGATAAGCAACTTATTAATCCGTACGACTTGGTTAACGGTTATAACGGACGTTTTAAAATAGGTCGTAAAATCATTACGGATGAGCATGAATTTGATTGGCTTTCGGCTGAGAACGTTATAGTACATTCCTCAAACATAGGTATAGCACAACTTGCACAGAAGATGAGTGGTATGGAGTTTCATGAAGGGTTAAAAAAATTTGGATTTTCCAAACTTTCAACTCCTGATATTATATATGAGAAAAAAGGCTCTATTCCAAGCGCTACAAGATTAAATAATGAAATTTACAAAGCTACGTGTTCTTACGGCTATGGAATGCATACAAACCTAATGCAGCTCATTCGCGCGTACAGTGTGTTTAACAACGGCGGTAAAAGTGTAACTCCTCAAATAGTCGATAGCTTTATAAATGAATTAGGACAAGAGATAAAAATTCCAAAACATGAACAAATTCAAGTTATAAACCCCTCAACCGCCCAAAGAGTTAAACAAATTCTTATCAAGACGGTAAACAAAGGAACCGGTGTTAAAACTATAACAGAGGGGCTGGAAGTCGGAGGAAAAACAGGGACTGCACATAAAGTTGAAGACGGAAGATATGTAAATAGATACAATACTGCATTTTTGGGCTTTGTAAACGATGAAACTACTAAATACACAATGGGTGTGGTTGTAGTTGAACCCGAAAAAAGTCAATTTGCCGCGCAGACTTCCGTACCCGTATTTAAAAAAGCTATCGATATAATGGTAGAAAACGGTTACTTAAAGCCAAATATTATCAAGTAAGCGGGTTTCCCCTACTCTAGCCTCAACTAATATAATAGAGTTTCCGAGTTCAACTTCTTTAACTTGATTAAACTCTCTGTCTAAGATTTCTACATAAAAAACTTCCAATAATTTTAAATGTTCCAACATTTTTTCTTTTATCTCTTTAGTATCTTTAATACCTTTGCTTATCATGCTAGATGCTAAGTTTAAAGATGTCGGTATCGCTAAAGCCTGTTTTCTCTCATCTTTTGAAAGATAAATGTTTCTGCTACTAAGTGCCAAGCCGTCCGAATCTCTTTTTGTATCTACGGCAACTATTTCAACATTCATAAAAAGCTGTTTAACCATTAAGCTTATAAGATTTAATTGTTGTGCATCTTTTTTACCAAAATAAGCACGTGTAGGATTAACTATGTTTAAAAGCTTATTAACAACTGTTAGTACGCCGTTAAAATGAGTAGGTCTTGTATAACCTTCTAATACATAACCTCGTACATTTGGAGCTTGCAAAGATACTTCATCTTTTGTATATATATCATTTGCATTTGGAAAAAACAATACATCCACACCTGAGAGTTCACATATTTTTTTATCTGCTTCATCTTTGCGGGGATACTTATCTAAATCTTCATCTTTTGAAAACTGTGTAGGGTTTACAAAAATCGATACAACTACAAATTCATTATTTTTTCTAGCTTCTTTTATAAGTGATATATGTCCCTCGTGAAGTGCCCCCATAGTTGGAATAAAGCCAATAGTTTTATTTAAATTTTTTACATAATCGTTTAGTTCATGTGGGTTTGAAATAATCTTCATTTTCTTACCTAATGTGTTATAATTTCGAAATTATACTATTTTTTAAACTCAAAAACGGACTTTTAATGGACAACTACGAATATACGGAACTTTTAAAAACATTATCTACAAAAATGGAAAATATTACGGGAGTAGTTGAACCAAAAAAGTTAAAAATTAGACTTCAAGAGATTGAAGAGTTAGAAAATGATTCTGATTTTTGGAACGATGCAAAAAATGCGGCAAAGATTCAAAAAGAAAAAACACAGTGTGAGCGTAAACTAGAAAAATACAATATTGCAAATGAAGCTATCGAAGATGCAAAAGAGCTTTATGAGATGGCTAAAGAAGAAAACGATGAGGAATCGATAGAGTCGCTTTTTGAAGATGCACCGATTTTGGAAGAGCAGATAAAGAAGATGGAACTTGAAGTTCTTTTAAGCGGTGAAAGTGATGCAAATAATGCAATTTTATCTATCCATCCAGGTGCAGGCGGAACCGAATCTCAAGATTGGGCTTCAATGTTACTTCGTATGTATAAACGCTGGGCTGAAAGACGTGGATTTAAAGTAGAAACTCTTGATTATCAAGTCGGTGAGGAAGCAGGTATAAAAGATGTATCTATAATCATAAAAGGTGAAAATGCCTATGGATACTTAAAAGTTGAAAACGGTATCCACCGTTTGGTTCGCATAAGCCCTTTTGATTCAAATGCAAAACGTCATACCTCTTTCTCATCGGTAATGGTCTCTCCTGAGATTGATGATAATATCGAAATAGAGATAGAAGATAAAGATATCCGAATAGATACTTACCGTGCATCAGGTGCAGGTGGACAGCACGTAAACAAAACCGAATCGGCTATACGTATTACGCATATTGAGACGGGTGTAGTAGTTCAGTGTCAAAATGACAGAAGTCAGCACAAAAACAAAGCTACGGCTATGAAGATGTTAAAATCTCGTCTATACGAACTAGAACTCGAAGCTCAAAAAGCAGAACAAGACGGTGTAGCAAAAAGTGAGATAGGTTGGGGTCATCAGATACGCTCATATGTTATGCAACCATACCAACAAGTCAAAGATACCAGAAGTAATGAAGCCTACTCAAATGTGAGCGGGATATTAGACGGTGATATAGATGCAATTATAGAGGGTGTACTTATCTCTCAAAATAAAGGCTAAGTTTCTTCTAGCCTACGCTAGAAGTATAAAATTTATAAATTTACTGCTCTTCTTTCTTACTCAGAAAGCTATACCCTAAAAACCCGATTCCGGCTATCATCATTACAATAAGTGCATAACGCAACTGTTTGGCTTGAGTATCTTTATAAGTTTTTAAAAACGGACTATGCTTTGGTTTTTCTTTTTGAGCAACACCTGAATTTTGCCCTGCCATCCTGGCTTCCATTCTAGCAACATTTGCAGCTGCAATCTCATTTTCAGTAAAACCTTTTTTTGGTGCAGTCCAAAAAAAAGCAGCTATAGACACAATCAAAAGAAGGACCCCTAAACTCCTAAAAATTATCGTTTGGTATTTTTTAAAAAATTCCATTTTAAATCCTTACTTAAACATCAGTATCATCTTATTTAGAAGCTTTAAATCTATATGCCTATTCATCTCAACTTTCATAAGTTTTAGCGCCTCATATGAGGTCATAGCTTGTTTATAACTTCTCTGACTTGTCAGGGCGTCAAAAATATCGCATATACATATTATTTTAGCATAAAGAGGTATCTCATCGTTATATAAGCCGTTTGGATAACCCGAACCGTCCATTTTTTCATGGTGGTACTTTATCCCTTCAAGTATATTTTTATTTTTTATGCCAAGTTTTAAACCTATACTTACTCCAAAAGATGGATGTTTTTTCATAATTTTGAATTCTTGGATAGTGAGTGAACCCTTTTTATTAATAATATTACTGTCTATTTTGCTTTTCCCCAAATCATGTAGCAGGGCAGCTTCTCCTAACTCTTCTAGTTCTTTGGTCGATAAAGACAAAAAATTACCCAAGCTTAAAGCGTATATGGAAACATTTATGGAATGTGTATGTGTGTAATAATCATGCGTAGCTATCTCCATTAACGATTTTATAGCAAAATCATCATCTAAAACACTCTCTACCAATTCATTTACAATTTTTTTTGATTCTTTATAGTTACTAAGTTTTTCAGGATTATCAAACAGATCGTTTAACGCTTTAGAAGCATTTTTATATATTGAGTTAAATTTACTTGCAAAACTTACGGGATTACCACTTTTGCCTACAAAATTTTCCTGCATGAACTTTTTATACGATGAATGTTCATGTGCATGTACATATAGTTTATTTGCCTGTTCAAAGTACAATAGGTCGTCACTATCAATGACAACACCTTTATTTTGTAATTTTTTTATCTTTGATTTATTATGAAAATAATATATGGAAAAGTCATACGCACAACCCTCTGCAATAATACTTTTATCTATTAAAATATAATTTCCATTTTCCATTCAAAAACCTCATTACTTTAAGCATTAGGATATATTTTCCTAAAATTCTACATATATTATATTAAACTAATGTTAAGAGATATTACATATTAATCATTAAAAACATAATTAACTTACTAAAAATAATAAGTCAACATTAATAGATGCTATGTCAAAATCATACTATGAATATACTAAAAGAATTCTCTATACATGATAAATGTTCTTATCTTGATAATCTCGAACAGACTATGCATTATAAAATTATTGAAAATTGTTCGGGGGAGAAATGTCAGGATTTTATAGAACGTGGATTTAGACGTTTTGGTAAAATGTATTTTCGCCCGATTTGTGAAGGCTGTGATGAATGTAAAAGTATTAAAATAGATGTCAGAAACTTCACTTTTTCAAAATCTCAAAGAAGAGAGATGCGAAAAGCCGAACATATTAAATCATATATTCAAAAACCTACTTTGACACAAGAACATATTGAGCTTTTTGAAAAGTATCATAAATATATGAAAGATAAAAAAGGTTGGGAACATACTCCGACAACTGCCCAAGGCTACTATAATTCTTTTGTAAGCGGTGCAAATGAATTTGGTTATGAGGTTTTATATTTTGACGAGGATAAACTAATCGGTGTAGATTTAATCGATATACTACCAAACGGCATATCTTCAATATATTTTTACTATGATCCCGATTATAAAAAATATGCCCTTGGAAAACTATCCATGTATATGCAAATTAAGTTTGCAAAAGAATCAAATATTGACTGGATATATATGGGGTACTATGTTAAAGACTGCCCTTCACTCTCGTATAAATCATATTATAAACCGTATTTAACCTTGGAAGGAAGACCTAACGAGGAAGATAAGCTTATTTGGTTTTAAGTTCTTTTTTTTGTTCTTCTCTAATCTTTTTCTTTTTCTTTAAAAGTTCTTCTTCTATAGATTTGGCAATTGCTTCTTGTTTAGCTTTGTCTTTAGCTCTTATTCTCTCAATTTTTGCTTTTTGAAGTTCTTTTTTGGAAGGTCCGGTATAAACTCTTTTTTTGTTTTTTATATCTTCATTTACAAATCGCTCAATAACAGTCCCTTTAATATCTATCTCATCTTTATGTTCGTAATAATATCTTTTTATTTCTTGCTTATATTTATCACTATCAAGCAAACCTGAATTTAGCATTTTTAAAAATAAATCACTGTCTTCATCTTTTAAAGATTTTTGAAAAACCGAATTTACGGACTTTATAAAAAAATCATTTGTTTTAGAGAGTTTTCTAAGCTCTTTTAAGTACTCTGTTTTAGAAGCTTCGGAATTACCTTTGTCAATCATAAAACCTATTTTTCTAACGGATTTTACATCAAGATAATACTCTTGAATTTTTTTACTATACATCTTAAATTCATTAATATCTTGAAGTTTACCTATATTCTCTAAATTATCATAAAGCTGATCGCCCAATACTGAATAAACTTTTGGATTGAGTGCAAAAAGTTCAAATGTAAATAACACTATAAATAAAATTGTTTTCATATTTTTCTCAAATTTTTTTGAAATTGTAGCAAATTTAGTACCAACTAAGTACATATTTAATAAAATATTCGCATGATTAAAATACTAAAAAAAGAACTTATAATATACACTGCACTTTTAACACTGCTAGTTGTGCTCATGCACCCTGATCTACTAAGTCATCCTACGGCAAGACTTGGATTAATGCAAGAAAAAGGAAACTATATACATCCTCTTTTATATACATTTTTCGTATATTTAATATTGTATTTTTTAAGATTTGTTGTTAGATATATTGTAAAACTTGTAAGGAAAAAATAAAAGTTAATAGGAGTAAAGAAGAGTTTCACTTTTTGTGAAACTCTAAGAAAAGGTTAAATATTAACCGTTTCTTTTCTTGATAATCTCTTCAGATACATTTCTTGGAACTTCTTCATAGTGATCGAATTCCATAGAGTATGTAGCACGACCCTGAGTAGATGAACGTAAATCCGTAGAGTAACCAAACATCTCTGATAATGGAACGTGTGCATCAACAATTTTGTTTCCGCTTCTGTCACTCATAGAGTTAACTTGTCCACGACGACGGTTAAGGTCACCGATAACATCACCCATATACTCTTCAGGTACTTCAACTTCAACTTTCATTAACGGCTCAAGGATCTTAGCATTTGCTTCACGAGCAGCTTCTTTGAAACCGATAGATGCAGCTATTTTGAAAGACATCTCATTTGAATCCACATCGTGGTAAGAACCATCATATAGTGTGATTTCGATATCTTCAATCGGATAACCTGCAAGTACACCGTTTTTCATAGATTCTTCCATACCTTTTTCAATAGCAGGAATGTACTCTTTAGGAATAACACCACCTTTAATATCGTTGTTAAATACAAGACCTGAACCAGCTTCAGCAGGTTTCATTTTGAATACAACGTGACCATATTGTCCACGACCACCTGATTGTTTAGCGTATTTATAGTTTTTATCAACTTCAGTTGTAATAGCTTCACGGTAAGATACCTGTGGAGCACCAACTTCAGCTTCAACTTTAAATTCACGCATCATACGGTCAACAATGATCTCAAGGTGTAACTCACCCATACCAGAAATAATAGTTTGACCAGTTTCCTCATCAGTATGTACACGGAAAGACGGATCTTCAGCAGCTAGTTTACCTAGAGCGATACCCATTTTTTCTTGGTCAGCTTTAGTTTTTGGCTCAACTGCAACAGAGATAACCGGTTCTGGGAAGTCCATTCTCTCAAGAACAACTTTATCTTTTTCAGAACATAAAGTATCACCGGTAGTAGTATTTTTAAGACCAACAACCGCACCGATTTCACCAGCGTAAATCTCTTTAACTTCTTCACGTTTAATAGCGTGCATCATCATGATACGACCGATACGCTCTTTTTTATCTTTAGTAGAGTTGTGAACGTATGAACCAGATTCTAGTGAACCACGATATACACGGATGAAAGTTAATTGACCAACAAACGGGTCAGTCATGATTTTGAATGCTAAAGATGCAAATTCACCTTTATCAGATGATTCAACTGCAACTTCTTGAGTCTCATCTTCCATCTTAGTACCTTTAATTGCAGCAACTTCAGTTGGAGCAGGAAGGTAATCAACAACAGCGTCAAGTAAAGTTTGAACACCTTTGTTCTTAAATGCAGTACCAACAGTCATTGGAACAATATGCATACCGATAGTAGCAGCTTTAATAGCAGCTTTGATCTCTTCGTTAGAGATCTCTTCACCCTCTAAGAATTTCTCCATAAGCTCTTCTTGACCATCTACAGAAGCGATCTCTTCGATCATTTTCTCACGGTACTCTTCAGCTTTATCTTGATACTCAGCACGGATGTCTTGTGTATGATATGCAGAACCCATTGCTGCATCTTCATCCCAAACGATCTCTTTCATTTGAACTAAATCAACAACACCTTCAAATTTATCTTCAGCACCGATAGGTAATTGTATAGGAACCGGATTACCTTTTAGACGCTCACGAATTTGACGCTCAACTTCGTAGAAGTCTGCACCGGTTCTATCGTATTTGTTTACGAATACGATTGATGGTACACCGTAACGGTTACGTTGTCTCCATACAGTTTCTGATTGAGGCTGAACACCACCAACTGCACAAAATACTGATACGGCACCGTCAAGTACACGCATAGAACGCTCAACTTCGATAGTAAAGTCAACGTGACCAGGAGTATCGATAATGTTAATTTGTTTTCCATCCCATGTACAAGTTGTTGCAGCAGATGTAATAGTAATACCACGCTCTTGCTCTTGCTCCATCCAGTCCATAGTAGCAGCACCATCATGAACCTCACCGATTTTATGCTCAACACCGGTATAGAAAAGAATTCTTTCCGTTGTTGTAGTTTTACCCGCATCAATGTGAGCAGCAATACCGATATTTCTTACGTCTTCTAGTTTGTGACTTCTTGCCATTTTAGTTTCCTATTACCATCTGTAGTGAGCAAATGCTTTATTAGCTTCTGCCATTTTGTAAGTATCTTCTTTTTTCTTGAATGCACTACCTTTGTCAGTTGCTGCATCCATAAACTCGTTAGCTAATCTTTCAGCCATTGTTCTTTCATTTCTTTTACGAGCAGCATCAACTAACCAACGGATAGCTAAAGATTGCTGACGTACCGGGCGTACTTCTACTGGAACTTGATAAGTAGCACCACCAACACGGCGACTTTTTACCTCTATAATAGGCTTGATGTTCTCAATAGCATCATTGAATGTATCAATTCCACTTTTCTCTCCACGAGAACCGATGATATCTAATGCTGAATAGATAATTTTCTCAGCAGTTGATTTTTTACCATCTAACATAATTTTGTTAATAAATTTCGTTAAAACTTTGCTTCCATATACCGGGTCAGGCATAATTTCACGAACGGGAGCTTTTCTTCTTCTCATTTTTAATTTTCCTTATCTTCAATTTTTTCAAATTTACTCAAGATATTTTCATACCCTGTAGTTAGCTTGAACTAATTAGTTAAACCTAGTTTTTAGGTTTTTTAGCACCGTATTTAGAACGAGCAACTTTTCTATCGTTAACACCGGCAGTATCAAGTGCACCACGAACGATGTGATACTTAACACCAGGTAAATCTTTTACCCTACCACCACGTACTAGTACGATTGAGTGTTCTTGAAGGTTGTGACCTTCACCACCGATATATGAAATAACTTCAAATCCAGAAGTTAAACGAACTTTTGCAACTTTTCTTAAAGCTGAGTTTGGTTTTTTTGGTGTAGTCGTATAAACACGAGTACATACACCACGACGTTGAGGGCAAGATAATAGCGCTGCAGATTTTGATTTCTTAACAACTTTCTTACGCTCTTTACGAATCAATTGATTGATTGTAGGCATTGTTTTCCTTTACTTAATTTTTTCCAGTAGAATGTAACTCACTGAAGTTCAGGGAGTTATAAACGCGCAATAATACTAAAATTCTAATTAAAGTAAGCTTATTTTAAGAGTTTATTTAATCTATTGCTAAGATAATGAGAAGATTATAAAAAATACAGAAGCCAATACTCCTGATATCAATGCATATGGAAGTTGTGTTTTTACATGTGAGACTACATCACACTCAGTTGCCAGAGAGGATATTATAGTAGTATCGGAGATAGGGGAACAGTGATCTCCAAATACACCACCAGATATTACTGCACCTATTGCAAGAGCAATATTGGCATCTACCCCTATTGCCATAGGAACCGCTATTGGTATCATTATAGAAAATGTACCCCAGCTGGTTCCCGTTGAGAAAGATATAATCGAGCTTAACAAGAATATAATAAATCCTAAAAATACCGGATTTAAATTTTGACTTGCCAAGGATGCTAAATACAAGCCTGTTTTTAACTCTGAGCTCACTTCACCCAAAGCAAAAGCAAATAACAAAATCAAAGCTATCGGAAAAAGTTTTTTAGCCCCTACAAGTGAATGTATTTGTATATTTTTAAAACTCATATTTTTAGTAAAAAAATAATATATATTTATAAATAATAAAGTTGAGAGCATTGTATAAAAAATAGAACTTGAACCGCTTCCTTTAAATATACTTCCATCACCTGTGATATATAAAAATAAAAAAACTAGTAAGACCATTAAAAATATTGGGCTTATCATATACCACATACTTTTATGTAAACTATTCTCTTTAATATCAAATTTTTTATACGTAGCATATTGCATCGGACCGATATCTATTCCATACCAGATAGAGATAAAAGTAACAAACAATGCAAATATTGCATAAAAATTATAAAATACGGAATCTATTAACAATTCAACAGCACTTATGTTTAATGCATTTGTCTCTATTTGGGTTAACACTAAACCAAGCAGCAAAGCACCCCATCCGTTTAATATGATGAGTGAACTAATCGGTGCAGATGTAGAATCACATACATAAGCAAGCTTTTCTCTTGAAATCTCATATTTATCACAAAGAGGTTTCCCTACAGCTCCACTTATAAGTGCCGTAATAGAAGATTCGACAAATATTACGACCCCTACTATATAACTAAGCATCAAAGCAGAGCGTTTGGAAGTTACAAGCTTTTTTTTATTTTCAAGATATTCTACAAAACCGCCTATCCCACCGCTTTTTTCAATCAGTTCCATTATTGAACCCACAAGAATAGCAAAAGCCAATGTTTTTAAAACCCAAGGAGTACTAAGAAGCTGATAAAAAAGTTCATATATTTGAATAAATGTTTGTAAAATCGAATAGTTGCTTAAAAAGAAAATACCAAGCACTATTCCGCTAAATAAGGATAAATTAACATTTCTTGTTATTAATGCCAAACCAATGGCAAAAAGAGAAGGGATAACTGATAAAAAAGTAGGTTCTATGGTTAAAACTCTATCTCTAAAAGTGCAAGACCCATACGTCCAAATTTTTCTTTATATAAATCACACTCTTTTTGTTTTACTTCTCTAAAACCCAGTTTTTTATAAAGCAGTATAGTTTCAAGCGATCCAATTTCTACTATTGTTTGTGCTATTCTATAGCCCTTTAATCTAGCCGTAAGTAAACTCTTTTGCATTAATGCTTTTAAAATACCGACATCAACAAAACCTTCCAACTCTTCCATAAAATCAAAAATCAATGTACGATTATTTTGTGCAAAGTTACATACGTTCAATATATCTTCATATTCACTTATATCACCTTCAAAACCTATCTCCTGCAATGATCTTTTAAATGCATCGTGTGTAGATATTCGAGGCTCATAACTACAAAGTGTACCGACTTGTTTTGAATCTATATTTGCTATTAAAAAATTACTGTAATGACAATGGTTTTTAGTATCTGTAACTATTAGTCTTTCTAAATATTTTAACAACTCTTCATCTTTTTTAACTCCAAAAACCAAATCATATATACCAAATTTTTTTTCAGCTCTGGAACTTTGAAGAATCATCTGTGCTAAAAATCCGGCATCCTCTTTTGATGCCTTGGAAATACCTATGCTCATAATATTTTTCCGTAATTAATCTCTTTCATATTTTAGTAATAGTAACATATCTTATGCTAAAAACTTTCTTAATCATCATAAATTTACATATATTTGCTTGTGCCTCTCAAATTGTGCTGGTTGTGGCAGAAAATATACACAGCTCCAAAGCAAAACTGCAACGATATCAAGATAATCAAAAAGTTGCCAGTCCTATAGATGTAAATATTGGAAAAAACGGTTTAGCTCACGGTCTAGGCATATCAACATTTAAAACAAATGTTAAAGAACCGGATAAAAAAGAGGGAGACAAAAAAGCACCGATAGGTGTATTTAAACTATCTTATCTGTTTGGTTATGAAAAAAAAGATGACAACTATAAAATGGACTATATGCAAGTTGATGAAAAATACACCTGTATTGACGATGCTCAATCTAAATATTATAACTCTGTGCTAAACTTTGTAGATAAAGACGCTAAAAGTTTTGAGTATATGAAGCGGGATGATGACCAATACAAACTCGGTATTGTAGTCGGTCATAATGATATTAAAAAACCATATGCAGGTTCTTGCATATTTATGCATGTTCAAAAAGCCCAAGACGCTTCTACTGCCGGATGCACATCTATGAGCTATAAAGATTTAAAAGAACTTGCAATTTGGTTGGATTCTAAAAAAGACCCTATTCTTATTCAAGTAGCAAAAGAGCATCTTAATCAAGTAAAAAAACAATATCCAAACTTAAACTTGGAAGGATTTAAATGATAAAAAAACTTTTTTTAACCTTAGTATTATCCGCTAGCTTATTTGCGTATGATAGTGGTCTTGAAGCTTTTAAAGCAAAAGAGTATAAAAAAGCTTTCGAGCTATATACTAAAGAAGCAAAAGAGGGAAACAGCGTTTCTCAAAATGCACTTAGTTATCTGTATTTTAACGGCATCGGGACAGAAAAAGATAAAATCAAAGGTATGGAGTGGCTGGATAAGTCTGCACACAATGCTGATGCTGAGGCTCAGTTTGACTTAGCCATGATGTATTTTAGCGGTTTAAATACCAAAAAAGATTTAAAAAAAGCAGCTTTTTGGCTGGAACGCTCAAGTGATCTGCAAAATCCAAAAGCTCAATATAATTTAGCACTAATGTATTATAAGGGTGAGGGCGTTGACCAGAATGTAACAAAAAGCTCTCAACTCTTAGAAATAAGTGCAAGAAAAGGCTATGAACCGTCCGTGCAAAATATCGGTCGTATATATATGCAGCTATTAAAACTTGACAAAGCAGCTTTTTGGCTTGAAAAAAATGCACAAAACGGTGATGTGGATGCATATTATTTGTTAGCTGAAATATACTGCACACAGGAAAAATTTATAAAAGCAAAAAAATGGGCAAAAAAATCAATAGATACCGGTAATTTACTTGCTAAAGAACTTTGGGATAAGCATAATTTGAAAAAATATTAATTATAAGATATAATTTTCATACTACAATTTGGAGTAAGTTATGAAAATTATTCTTTCTTTGCTGTTACTATACAGCTTCTCTTTTTCACTAAATCAATATCCTTCGTCAGAGTCATGTAATGAATGTCATGAGAATATATATCGAGAACACGCAAAATCAATGCATCACAAATCATCTCTTTTTAAAGATGAAATACATGCAAAAGTAAAAAATGCCGTAAATAAAGATAAATATAAATGTGCAATCTGTCATATGCCTGCTACTAAAAACCTCAGAGCAGTTATGAGCGGAGAAGAACAACCAAATCCTAAAAGCTATAGACAAACAGACGGCGTATCATGCTTTTTTTGTCATCAAATCAGTAAAATCTACGATTCAAAAGCCCATAAAATTAACTTTTCAAACTATAACGGTGAGAAAAAACCCACAGTATTTGGAAATTTAAAGAAACCGTATGAAAGTAATGAACACCACTCAAAAAACAACGAAATATATAAAAATTCGGAAGTTTGTATGGGTTGTCACTCACATAAACAAAATTCTCACGGCTTTGAAGTATGTAATACAAAAAATCAGTATGATAAAACCAGTGACTGTATTGGGTGTCATATGCCATCAACTCCGGGGACAATCGAGAAAAAAAATAAAGGTTTAAGAGAAAGCTATAAATCTCATGAATTCTTGGGTGTACATTCAAATGAGATGGTTAAAAAAGCCGTAAAACTCGAACTAAGCTATAAAGATGAAAAAATAAACCTGATAATATCAAATAAAATGGGTCACTCTATTATTACCCATCCTATGAGATTAAAATTTGCCAAAACAGTTGTTAAAAGAGATGGTAAAATTATCTGGAGTAACTTCAAAGATTCACCTCTTGAAGATAAAAAAGCTACTTTTATAATTGTATTAAAAGATGCTAAAGACAATCCATCAATGCCACATGAAGCTGTCGGATATAAAATAAATCAAAACCTTAAAGCGGCAACTTCAGTTAATATAAGCTATGACATAAAGTTGCAAAGAGGCGATGAGATTACTACTACTTGGATAAGCTATATAGTAAATCCAAAAATTGCTAAAAAACTAGATATAAAAACAAAAGAGCTTATAAAACCTTACATAGGTGCGAGTGAATCGATAATGGTTTATTAAACCGGAATTATCTTATATCCCGCTCCATATACATTAGTTAAACTCTCTTTAGGAATTTTACTTCGTAATCTTTTTATAAGAGAGGTAATAGAATCCGAAGAGAACTCTTTATCTTTATCGTTTTTATATATAGCATAAAAAATATCTTGCGGACTTATAGGTTGATTAGGGTTTGAGCATAACATATTTAACACTAGTATCTCTCTAGCTTTTAAGGATACAGGTATGTTGTCTTGATATAAAGTTTGGGATTGCATCTCCCAGTATGTATTTTCAGATAAATAAACTCTTTTAATAGCTTTTCTGATATTTTCCACCGCTTCTAATAATACATATTTTAATTTTTCTGCGTTTATAGGTTTTATCAGGTAAGTCTCCAGATGCAACTCTATTGCTTTTAATAATTTTGCTTCCTCGGAATGTGCACTCATAACTATTATTTTTGTATCTTTATCTTCTTCTCTAATTTTTGATATTAAAGTAAGTCCGTCCATTGAGGGCATATTTATATCGGTAATAATAATATCGGGCTTCTTATCTTCATACAGTTTATAAGCTTCATCTCCACTCTCAGCCGTATGAACTTTTGTAAAGAAAATTTGTAGATACTCTTTTAAAAATTCTCTTAACTCTTCTTCATCTTCTGCTAATAATATAGATATGTCTTTTATTTTTTGCATTTCCATTTTAAAATCCTTATCACCTTGTTTTTATTGTAAATACTGCACCGTTAAGTTTATTTTGTGCACTTAGTTCACCACCCATATTGTCCTCAATTATCATCTTGGCTATATATAAGCCAAGTCCTGTTCCTATAGATTGATGTTTAGTGGTAAAATACGGGTCGAATATTTTTGATAAATTTTTTTTGCTGATACCCCCGCAATTATCAGAGATACTAAGCACGTTAAAGCCTGAATCTTTATATAGAGATATATCTATATATAAAGTGTCAATCATCTTCTCTACAATGATATCTCTTATATTTGAGAGTATTGTTACTATGACCTGAACATATTCATTCATCAAACCGTACGTCTCTAAGCTCTTATCTACTTTTAGGTTTATTTTTACGTCCGTATCTTTCTTTTTTGTTAAAAAATCTACTATACCTAAAGCTTTATCTATAGCCTTTGATATATTAAACATAGTTTTTTCTTTATCGGGCTTATAATAATTAATAAAGTCCTCTATCGTATCGGACATATACTCCATACGTTTTGTTATACTCTTTAATTTTTCATTAATTTCATCTTTTTCAAGGGCACCGGCTTGGTTTTTTTCTTCCATAATTGCCACCACCGTATTAACAATAGCCAAAGGTTGTCTCCACTGATGTGCAATATTTCCAATCATCTCGCCTATTTCTGCACGCTTTGATTGTGCAAAAAGTTGACGGTCACGTTCTTGTATGGTTTTTTCTTTTTCTTTTAATTCATCAATCGTATCTAAAAGTTCACGGTTATATTTTTCCTCAATATACAATCCACAATCAAGATTTTTCATATCTTCAATAAGGTTTTTTATATATTTTTTTTGAACAACAGAACCGTGTTGCGGGGCTATTAAATCTATATCCAGTTTTTCTATCTTTTTTAATGCATAATTAAATATATCTCGACTCGGCATATACTCCTGATGAAACTGCTTAGCTTTTTCAAAATAAGTCTCATCTGCATAAAAATCCCAACTCTCTTCTATTCCCCCGAAAATATCTCCCGAAAATAGAGTTTTTGTTTTTGGTTCATAACTTACAAATGCTCCAGGCGAATGGCAATACGGAGTAGTTAAAAATTCTAACTCAAATCCGTTGTCAGTTACTAATTTATTGTCATTTTTATCTATCTTATAATATTTGGAAGTGACAAGATAGTGTTTTATCAAAACAGACATTCTTGAGTGTGTAACTATATACAAATCATCTCTATCTA
This sequence comes from Sulfurimonas lithotrophica, assembly GCF_009258225.1. Classification (NCBI taxonomy): domain Bacteria; kingdom Pseudomonadati; phylum Campylobacterota; class Epsilonproteobacteria; order Campylobacterales; family Sulfurimonadaceae; genus Sulfurimonas; species Sulfurimonas lithotrophica. The sequence continues at coordinate 319,684 of NZ_CP043617.1, read as the reverse complement.
TTAGTTTTTCAATCTCTGGAACTGCTGCTGCTAAATCTGGATCTTGGTGATGCAATATGATATATTTTATATCTTTTATATCTACAAGCGATTTAACTTTTCTTACAGTCTCAGAAAATTCAAGCATAGAACCGGGATCTACCAGTATAGATTCATCTTGATTTTTTATAAGATACGGATGACATTGAAACGGGTCGTTTTTTAACTGCATCCCGACCCAAAAAATATTTGAGGCTATCTCAATAGCTTCATTATAATTATGCTTCTTCACCCTTAAACCATTCTAACTGTTTACGTAATTCAACTACTTTTCCAACAACGATAAGTGCCGGTGTCGGAACATCTTTAGCTAAGTCAATTATAGTATCTAGTGTACCTACTACAACCGACTGCTCCTTAGTAGTACCTTTTGATATAACGGCACAAGGGAAACTCCCCTCTTTTCCTACCTCTTTAAGTTTTTTAGTAATTTTTGGCAAGTTATGAAGTCCCATCAAAAATACAATAGTGTCATCCGTACGGAAATTCTCCCATGGAATCTGTGAAACTTTTTTATTTGGTGACTCATGCCCCGTAACTACTCTGAAACTAACCGCAACTCCGCGATGCGTAACAGGAATCCCCGCATATGCAGGAGCTGATATAGCCGATGTAATACCTGGAATTATCTCAAATCCGATTCCTCTTTCTTGTAGGTATGCCGCTTCTTCTCCCCCACGACCAAATACAAAAGGGTCACCCCCTTTTAACCTAACAACATTTTCATGTTTTAGGGCGTTTTGATATATCACTTCGTTTATATCGTCTTGAGGCATGATATGACGACCATCCTCTTTTCCGACATAAACGAACTCACAGCCGTCTTTGGACATCTCTAAGATATCCGGATTGGCTAAACGATCGTATATTATTACATCCGCTTCTTTAATCACACGAGCAGCTTTAAGAGTTAAAAGCTCTACATCACCGGGACCTGCCCCTGTCAAATACACGTTACCCATTATTTTTTTCCTTCATAAATAAATATACCCGATGGTTTTTTAATTTGGAATATCTCTCTGCTTAACCACCAACCGTCAGTATTTAAAACAGCTATTTTATTTGTATCGTTTACTGATACATATAAGTTCGGTTTAGCTTTTGACCATCTTAAATGTAGAACTTTTCCGTCAAACTCAAATCTTTTGATAATTTTTAATGTTTTTGTATCTATAATCTGAATTACCGGAAATTTTTTCCCGCTAAAAGTTACGGCTAAATATTTTTTATCAGGAGACAATGAAGTAAATACAGGAAGTCCTTCAGTTTCTATATTTTTAACATGCTTAAAATCAGGTGTATATACCATAACTTTGTTATTACCGACTGCAGGGATAAATACATACCCTCCGCCAATTGACCAAAACCCGAAGTGAGGTACTTTTAAAACAGGTTTTCTGTCTTCTAACATTATTTTTATTTTTGAATATTTCATAGTATCTAAGTCAACTACGCCAAAATGCTCACTTTGGAAAAAACCAGTTATAAAGTTATTATCTTTTATCATCGCATCAAAAGGCATCACACCTACATCTTCAAACTCTTTATGAATAACAAAATTCGGTTTTCCTTTTCCTTCATTGGTATCTTTTAGCACAGTAATCTTGTCATTATCCATTTGAGAAAAGATAAGATAGTTTTTATATATTTTTATACCTACGTTTTTACTACCTGTATTAAAAGACTGCAATGGGTTTAAATCACGGTCAAGTATATCTACACTTTTTTTTGCATAGTTTGCAACCGCTAAATAGTTTTCATTTATCGTAAAACCTATAGCACTCTCACTTGTTTTACGCTCTGCTAAAATTTTTTCACTCTCCGGATCAAACTTAACTACATATCCGTCTCGGCTTATTACGTATCCGTCTTTACCGACAAATTTAACGACACCGTGATTCATATTATGCATACCTTTTATATGTCCTGAAGGTATGCCGTTTTCAATTACAGCTAATGATTCACTTTCTCTCTCAACCACAAAAATTTTCTCATCCGTCTTAAGCATAGCTTTAATAGGGTTAATACTCTGTGCCTCGGCACTTATTAATAACGATGAGACCAAAGTCACTGTGTAAAATATTTTTTTTATCATAATACTATCTCCTTCTTTCTTCTTTTGTTAAATAACATGATGGGTCTTCACTCCATAAATCTCCTGTTATTGCATAAGCTCGAGCACGACTTCCTCCGTTACAGATATCTATCTGTTCACAATCACTGCATATACCGCTAATCTGTTTTCTTGGATGCTTTCTTAACTGTTCTAACAATTCTCCTTTTTGCCAAATATCACTAAAATTTTGCTCTATTATATTTCCTATAGTTATCGGGAAAAACGGATCAGGTCTAACATCACCCTCACTATTTATATTTAATAGTTTTCTACCTGCAGAATTTCCGCCCCATGAAACAAGACGCTCTCTCATTTTCTCTTTTAAATCTGGATACTCATTTGCAAATCTCTCTAAGAACACGACTGCATCCATCTCCATATTTCCGGTAACTATTTCAATATCACGTCCCTCTTTGTGATACTGAAATGCCTTATCTAATATAAAATCAACTGCTTCTCTTCTTTGCTCTTTTGTTAAATCCATTTTCAGGTTATCTAATCCGCGTCCCGAATAAACTAGATGCGATATATATATTTTTGGTATATTCTCTTTCTCAACCATATCAAAGATATATTCAAGTGAACCTATAGTATCTTTTGTCATAGTAAAACGGATACCGACTTTTGAGCCTGTTGAATTAGCTAGTTTAACAGCTTTTAAAGTTTCTTTAAATGCACCTTTTAAACCACGAAAATAATCATGTGTCTCTTCATCTCCGTCAATCGATACGCCCACATAATTAAAAGTATCTACGATTTTTTGAATATTTGATTTTGTAAAATATAATCCGTTACTGGATAGATATGTAATAATTTCGTTTTCCTTACAAAAATCAGCTATTTCAAACAAATCTTTTCTAGTTAAAGGTTCGCCGCCGGAAAATATAATGAATTTAATCCCGTTTTCTTTCATTTCTAAAATCGTTTTTTTAATCTGTGGCGTAGTCAAAGTATCAACTTCATCTAAAGTTGATTTCGAGTAACAGTGCAAACATGAAAGATTACATCTGTTTGTAAAGTTCCATATTGCTATTGCACCGTCTAAAACTCTGGGACTTTGATCTTCTACCACCGATTTTATCAAGTTTGTTAATCTAAACATTATTTACCTTTATAAGAAAGAATATAGTTGCTTAACGATTCTACTTCTGCATCGCTAAGATTAAACTGCGTCATTACCGTTCTTTTATAACCAAATGATTTATACATGGATTCCGGACTTATTATATAGGCTTGAATTTCTTCTTTAGTTCTTTTAGAAGCAATTTCATTAAACGGAGGTCCAAAAGCTACTGCTGTTTGATGATGACAACCCCAGCAATGGGTCTCAAATAATTTTTTACCGTCTAAATCTTTTGAATACAGTAACGAAGATAACATGATTAATATTACAACAATTTTTTTCATATTTTTTCCTATCTTATTCTTAATCCATAAAAAGGATTTATTATTAATTATATAATTAAAGAATATCTTATTATTACAGAATATTTGTTGATTTTAATCAATTTTGACAACATTTGTCAATTTTTTATAGATTTTAAATGAAGTTTGTCATTTTGAAACAATATATGATTTTTTAAAGTGAAGAGGTTTCTCTCCAAAAGGAGAGAAAAGTGCTATTAAGCACCTGGAATAGTTTGTCTATGCTCGATAGAGTAAGTAAAAGTAGGAGTTGTTAAACCTTTGATATATTTAACAAATTTACCAGTTTTAGCTTCATAAATACCGATACGACCAGTATTCCACTCAGAAATCATAGTCCAGTGACCGTGATTTGCAGGCTCTGCGTGTAAAATACGAGGAGTTACAGCTTTACCGTCTTTACCTTTTACAGTTGGAACATTCCAGCTATAAAGAGTTTTGTGAGTTACAGGGTCTGTAACTGTACCTTTACTAGTACCAACAGTAATAATTCTGTCTAATTCTAAAGTTTGCTTATTAATTAAGTGAACTTGATTCCAAACAGCAGAACTACCTAATACATTATCTGCCCATAGGAAAGGAGTATGCTCAGATGTACCGATGAATAAACCACCGCCTCCGATAGGAATTTGACGTACAACATCAAAGTTGTCATCCCAAATAGTTACTTGACCTAAGTTCATGTTAACAGTAGCACCAAGTTGTTGGTTAAGACCTTCGTGGAACCAAGAAGAACCTTGACCTGGGTGTGGCTTAGATGCAGGACCTGTATAAATTTTAGTAACTAGAGCTTTAGTTTTAAAATCAACTACACCAACAACATCCGAACCTTGAGAAGCGATAAATAAATATCTACCAATCTCTTTACCTTCATTTAAGAAACCATCGTGAAGAATTTTACCGATATTTGGAATATCACCAACGATTGGGAAATCAGGTTTAGAGTAATCTACGATATAAACGTGACCACCATCTTTAAGTGCAAATGCAATATACGGACCGTATGGAGTATCAAAGATACCAGCTACACGAGAAGAACCGATGTTTCCATCAGGATCGATTACCGAAGAAGTAGGATATACTTTTAATGGCTCAAGAGTCATAGCATCCATTAAAATAGCACCACCCGGAGTATAGTTACCAGCCATTAGGTATTTACCGTCTGGAGATACCGCTAGACCACGTGATTCTTCACCAACTTGTACTTGAGCAATTTTTTGCTGACCCGGAGTGTTAAGGTCAAACATTGTTACTAAACCTGAACGAGATACAGAGTATGCATAACGAGGTTGACGTTTATTTGTAACTGTTACGTGAACAGCGAAACCAGCTTCATGCTTAGAAAGAATTTTACCGTTTGTACCATCTACGAACGCAACTCTTGAAGCATCACGCTCTGTTACGAAACAAATATCAGTATTTTTCTTAACATCTACAGCGTGTGGATATTTTTTGAAAAATTTCATTCTATCATTTAATGTTTTCCAACCAGCTTTTACATTATCTAAAGTAAGTTGTTTAACTTTTTTACCTTTAAAGTGCTGTAGGTAATCAACCATTTTATCAGCATCTTCTTTAGAAAACTTATTTTTAAATGGAGGCATAGCTGTACCAGGACGACCGTTTAAGATAACCTCTGCTAATGCATAAGAGTTTTTATCTTTGATAACTTTTGGACGTAAATCAGAACCAACACCACCTTCGTGATTTGGACCGTGACAACCTTGACACTCTTTTTCAAATACTTTTTCAACATCCATGTTAGATGTTCCAGCAAATAAACCTGATGAAACTACTGCTAAAGCAGCAACTGACATAACTAACTTATTTAATCTCATTTTATTTCTCCTTCTAAAATAAAGATATAGCGAGGGCCCCAATGGAGCCCTGCAAACTAAATGACCTATTAACCCTCTTGCTCTAAACGAGCTTTCTCTTGTTTGTAAATCCAAATCATTGGAAGTACAATCACAGTGTGAAGAAAGATAGTTAGAGTAAGTGGACCTTGATTTAACCAAGCAAAAAAACTTGGTACTACATCTACCATTGGTTCAAACATAATATTTCTCCTTATCTTTCATGTACCGGATTTTTACCAGTACTTAAAAAATCTTTTATTAAGAATAAGAAACCTAGGAACGTAACCGCACCCATAACAAGTCTCCAATCCATAGCTTGTGCAAACCACATACCGGATTGACCGTCAAAATAAGCAGCCCATGTAGCACCCATTTGTGCACGAGACACAAGTACTTGAACATATCCCGCAATTGTTAACGCTACGGTCATACCAACTACACCTGATGTAATTAAACTTACAGCCCAAATAGAAGCTTTAGTATGCTTAAGAACTTTAATACCGTTTGAGCCTTGAATTGCTAAGTACATCATACCAAGTAAAATAGTCGCATATGCTCCAAAGAACGCCAAGTGACCGTGAGCCGATGTAAATTGCGTACCGTGAGTATATAAGTTTACCTGTGGTAATGTATGGAAGAATCCCCAAATACCAGCACCAAGGAAGTTACCAAATGCATTTAAAACAAACCAAGTAAACGCAGGCTTATTTGTAATAACAGAAACTTCCTTACCTGTTGCATCTTGACCACCTTGAGTTTTACCCCAATCATATAGTACGTGGATAAACATAGCTACAAGCGGTAATGGCTCTAACGCCGAGAACAATGCACCGATTTCCCACCAATATTCAGGTGTACCGATCCAGAAGTAGTGGTGACCTAGACCTAGGATACCTGAACCAAATAGCATAGCTACCTCGATCCATAACCACATTTCAACTACTTTACGGTGTGCACCGATAATAGTGATAAGACCGTATGCTGCCAACGCACCAACAAAAACTTCCCATGTAGCTTCAACCCATAAGTGGATTACCCACCACCACCAGTATTGATCCATAGAGATATTGTCAGTAAAGAACATACCACATAGATATAAACCTGAGAAAGCAATCATATCAGCCATTAATACCGTTACGATTCCTGAACGTTGACCTTTCATTCCTGTTAAGAAAAGATTAGCAACAAATCCAAGAGCTACAACAACAATACCAAAATCAGCCCATCTTGGAGCTTCGATATATTCACGACCCTCATTAATAAACCAGATTGTAGTTTCATCTGCCGGTCCAACTTGAACAAGTAGATATACTAATACAACAACAACGATAGCTGCTGCGAAAATCCAGAATAATAATTTACCAAGTTTAATACCAACTGTCTCAATTCCTGTTTCATCAGGTAATAACCAATAAACTGAACCAAACATTGCAAATACCATCCATACAACAAGTGCATTAATGTGTATCATTCTAGCAACCGAAAAATCAATAATTTCAAATAAGAAGCCCGGCATTACATATTGGATAGCTGCAACAAGACCAAATAGTAACTGTGCACCAAATATGATAGCTGCAAATGTAAAATACCATGTAGCTAACTGTTTTGACTCTGATGTTATATTATTTGCCATGTACTGCTCCTTGCATTCTTCCAAAGTTTCTTGGGAATCCATTAGTATCTATTGAAGCCATATGCTTAAGAAATGCTACCAAACCTTTAGCCTCTTCTGCCGTAATACCAAGATTTGGCATCATACGAGCATGAGTCGGATAAGTCGATGGATGTTGCAAGAACTCAGCCATAGCTTCTTCTTTTGTATCTTTTCCTGTCATTGCTTGCATTGAACCTTCTGGTCCCCATGCCGGATCTAACCATGCTTTTGTTAAATCCGGAGCATAATATGCACCGTTACCAAGTAATGTATGACAGTTCATACAGTTTTTAGCTTGTGAACCTAGTTTACCCAAGTGTAGAAGCTCAGCCGCTTCTTCCTCAGACCAGTCGTCACGTCCAAAAAACTTTTCTTTTTCCCCAATCACAGGAACTTCATGACCACGTTTAGTGTCCATTTCGTAAGTGATTTTATAATTAATAACCGTAGGTCCTGGAACCCTTTTAGTTACGCCATTTTTTAAATCAGCGTCAGTACCCATTGAAATTTGAGCCATAGTATCAAATGTCAACCAAATTAATAATACTGATGCAAATCCTGTAATCCACGCTGCTGAACGTTGCCAGAAACGATTGTCACTCCATACAGATTTTTTAGCCACTGTACCCTCCTATTTTTATAGTTGAATATATACTTAAATTAATGTTCATTTTCTTCATGAACACTATCTTGCATGTAATAGACTGCATGTGGAAGTAATAACAGCCCAAAAGCAGCAACAACTAATGCTTTTGCCGTAAACTCACCAACATGCATTAAATTTCCCATTATATATAAACAGTATGCTGTTAACACCCAAAAAAAATACCCAATAGGCATTGTCCATTTTTTAAGTAAATTAACTTTTACAGCCGTATATATACCAACATAGAAACCTCCAAATATTAAAACAAACGCAGAAGAGACAAAGATTGGCAAGAAATCATTCAAGGCAATTTCCGGTCTAATTATAGCTGGTTCAATCATTTTTTTACTCCTCTAGATTCATTTTTAGTTCTTCAGAATCATATGAAGTTTATCACTATTTAAAACTGCTTCTATTGACTTAAATCAATTTTTTTATTTAATTATTATTTTAAGTTTCTATTAAGAGTATCTGTTACCTTATGAAACAATGTTAAAAAAACAACAATATTTTATGATAATGTCATAATATTGTCAAGTTATTTTTGTTTAGTATTATTATATATAGTATAGCAAAGAGGAGAGTGTTACGGTAAAAACAACTGTAAATATAATGACTACTTTTCGCTTAGAAGCCTCGCTGATAGCGTGCTTTTGCTCCAAATAATCACCTAACTTTAAACCTGGATACACTGTAAAAAGCAGCATAGGAAAACACATTGCCAAAATTATTACGATATCTAAAACCATTTTTAAAACTTTTTTTTAATTTTTTATTTAATATTTAAATTGACTTGCATCAATTCCTTTTTATGAGCGTTATTATATCATATAATTACTTTTAAACTTAAGGAGTGTGTAATGAAAAAAGGTTTTATGTCTGTCGCTTTAATCTTAGCTGTCCCATTTGTATTTTTAACTGGTTGTATTGGAGCTTCGCCGAATACATCTGCAGGTATTTCAGTAGAAAAAGAAAAACATCCCGAGGGTACTTTATATCTTGATAATAGTAATAAAAATTCTTTAGAAGAGATTGTCGAGAGTGCTGCTAAAAATTCTGGCTGGAGCATAACAAAATTCAAAAGCGATAGAGTAATAGCTGAAAAAATTGACGGAGACACAACGTACTCTGCTACTTTAAAATTCTTTGAGCGTGAAAGATGTATTGAATTTGAAAAAGGAAGTGAAACTTCTGATTCTGATATTTCAGATTTACGTGATGCTATAGAAGATGAAGCTGAGAAAAATTCATCTGGACACTAAATAAACTATTTTATACAACTTGATTAAATATATTTAAATCAAGTTGTATATAAATAATTCTCTAAAAATATTCTTCAAGTCTTTGTTTATCTATCTTTTTATCTTTGACATCTATGATATCTTCATCTTTAAAAAACTTTAAAATTCTAGACAATGTTTCAGGAGAAACTCCAAGTACCTCGGCAATTATAATATTTTTGGTTTCAAAAAAATCTTCGGAATGAGAATAAAGATATTTAGCTATTCTCTCTTTAGAATCTAAAACCAAGTTTGTAGATATTAGATTTTCTAAATTTTTTATTTTATATATTAAAGATGTAAGCATTCTAAGAGATAAAACAGGTGATGTTAAAATTACCTCTTTTAATTTGTCAAAATCTATTTTTAAATACTCGACATCTGTATAAGCTTTAGCAGTAGCCGGATAAGGTATATGTTCAAAATTTGCAACTTCACCTATTAATTCGTTGGAATTAAAATATTTTAAAACTATCTCTTTATGTTGAGATGAAGTTTTATAAAGTTTTACTATGCCTTTTGTTAAAAGATATAAGTATTTAGAATCATCGCCTTCATAAAACAGAAGTTCATCTTTACTTGCTTTATGTTCAGTTGTAAAGCTCTCAATGTTTAGGATTGTTTCTTCATCCAGATTATCAAAAAGAACTATATTTTGTAGTTGAGTTTTCATGGGAACATTATATAATTTATTTTTTAAGTTTAAGTAAATCTATAGTGTAAGTTAAGTTAAGTAATTATATGATGTTTAATATTTTTTTTATGAGGTATATTATGAGTTTTAGAAAGTATATACATGCAGTCGGAACAGGACCAAAAGGCAATAGAGATTTAACATATGAAGAATCTATAGATATGATGAAACAGATACTCGAACAATCCGTTCATCCAGAACAAATATCGGCTTTTTTACTTGGATGGAGACTTAAACCTGAAACGGTAGATGAATTTAGAGGGGCACTCAATGCTTGCGATGAACTAATAAAATATACTGAAATTCCCGATTCTATAGAACTTGGTTATCCGTTTGACGGAAAAAGGAGAAATCCGTATATTTTTCCTCTTGTAGCTAAAGAGCTTGAAAACTCAGGTTTAGATTTAATTGTAATCGGTGATGAACTTCAACCTGCAAAACACGGTATTACAACTAAAGAAGTTTGTACATCCTTAGAATTACCAAACGGTATCAAATATTTTGACAGGGCTGATTTTTTTAAAAATATGAGTGATTTAACAGAGATTAGAATGAGATTAGGACTCAGAACTGCTTTTAATACTATAGAAAAACTGCCACACGTGGCTAAAAGTGATTTTGCAATTACAGGTGTATTTCATAAACCATATGTAAAAAAATATGTTGAAATATTTTCAGACAGATATAAAAGGTTTGCACTTATACAAGGGAATGAAGGTACACCTGAGCTTTTTAGCAAAGGTAGAATGTGGATAGGTAGTGAGAGTGGAACTGATGAATTTATAATTGATCCTGCATATTATGGAATAAACTATACAAAGTCCTGGGATGAAATAAGTTTTGAAGAATCTCTAAATCAGATTAAAAATCCTAGTGAAGAGTTTATAAAACTAGCTAAACTAAATGCAGCCATATATCTTTTTATAGCCCAAAAAGTAAAAAGCATAGATGAGGGCTTTGAGCTTTTAAATGGATAAAAATTCAAACCATGTAAAAAATATTTCACATGGTTTTTTTCTAAGTATCGGTACTACTATAGCAGAACCTTCAACTATACTGCCCCTTATAGTTAATTATTTCGGGGGCAGTTCTATCCTTGTAGGTTTTTTTGCAGCACTTCTAAGGGGCGGTGCAATACTCGTTCAGCTTTTTGCAGCATTTAAAGCACAAAGCTATGAATATATGATGCCATATATACGCCGTGTCTTTTTTATACGCTTTATATCATGGTTTTTAATTGGTGTAAATATCATTATTTTCGGTGATGATTATCCGACATTTACACTATTTTGTATAGGGATTGGTTTATTTTTCTTTTCCTTTAGTGCCGGATTTGGAGCAATCTATTTTAAAGATATAATCGCAAAAATATTTACCCATAAATTTCGCGGTAAAACTATGTCTTACAGACAATTTTTTAGCGGACTTGGAGGACTGCTAAGCGGTTCACTTGCCGGATATATACTACATACATATGATGCACCCCTTAGTTTTGGAATTTTATTTATTATAAGTTCATTTATTATGGCAGCGGGTTATATCTCATTTGCACTTATTGATGAGCCAAAAAAAGAAAAAGTATCAAAGAGAGAAAAAAAATTTAGCCTGTTTTTACAAAATGCACTGGGCATCTTAAAAACGGACAAAAAACTACAAAACCAACTTAAAACATTTTTTTTAGCTTACGGCTACTTACTGTCATTACCATTTATAATCTTGGATGCGCAAAACAAAATAGATCTGGACGGTGTAGCAATAGGAAGTTTAATAACGACCCAAATGGCGGGAGCGATACTTAGTAATTTTTTATGGGGAGCATTAAGTTCAAGAGGTTTAAACAAACTTACGACAAACATATCTATTATATTTTTAATCTCTGCTATAACTATAGCATTTAGTGCATCTACGCTTTTTGAATATATGTTAATCTTTTTTCTAATCGGAGCGGCAATCGACGGAAACCGTATAGCATCCGGGAACTTGATGCTCTCTATTGCCCCCGAAGATAAAAGACCCGTATATGTAGCCTTGCATATAAATATAGTCTCCTTTGGAATATTTTTCTCTTTCTTTGGCGGAATCTTGTTGCACCTGTTTGGATACACATTTTTATACATTTTCACAATAATTTTGTTACTTTTTTCATTTTACTTCTCATTAAAACTAAAAGATTGATATATATCAAAGACCTTTGTATATCCTCTTAGTTATAATCTCTCAAAAATAAGGCACTAATTTATGGTAACAAAAGAGCAAATTTTTAAAGCTGTTTCAACCGTTAATGATCCGGAAGTCGGGTTTAACCTTGTCGAAATGGGACTAATATACGATGCAACATGTGATGAAGATATGAAGGTTTTAGTAACTATGACTTTAAGTACGAAAGCTTGTCCTCTTCATCAAATGATTGTGCAATGGGTAAAAGAGGCTGTTTTGAGAGAACTGCCTAGTGTAGCAGAAGCTGATGTGGAACTTGTTTGGGAGCCTGAGTGGAACATATCCATGGCAACAGATGAAGTAAAAGCAAAACTTGGCGGAATGTAATTTAAAATAATAAAAGGATAAAAAATGAGTTTACCTAATGATGCTCAAAAAATAGATGTTGCAGGTTCTACTGTTGATTTTTTCAAATATACAAATGAAGGTGTGGATGTTTATCAGTTCGATACTAGTATGTGTACACCGCCGGATCCTATGGTAAATGCTATGGCAGGTCTTAGACTGCTTGATGAAAACAGTGCACTTGTTATGATTAATCATAAATCTCCGGGTGGTTTATTTCCAAAAATAGATGCTGAATTTAACTATGTTATTCAGGATCTTGATAACGGAAACGTAAAAGTCGTTTTTACCAGAAAAGACGGTGCAGAGGCTACTACTGATTTTGCCTCAAATACTTGTAACGGATAAATAAACTTTGGCAGTATCAACTGATTTTGCACCGCCGTTTAAACTTATAGCACCATACTTTATTATAGGTGCTGTTGTTTTCGTTCTTAGCACTTTTTTACTTTTTACCTTTGATACTACAACGATTCAAAGTGTAGAACCTAATCTACTTGCATGGGTGCATCTTTTTTTACTCGGTTTTGTAATGATGGTAATTTTCGGTGCAATGGCTCAACTTGTTCCTGTAGTACTTGAAGTCGGTCATTTTGCAGTTGATTTATACTACATAATATATCCTCTTCTTTTAATCGGAACAATTTTGATGGCTATAGGTTTTGTTTTTGTACCTATACTATTGCCCTTTGGCGGACTTACCGTTTTAATAGCATTATCAGTATTTTTATTTGAGACATTTTTAACAATTAAAAAGGTTGAAAAATATAACTTTGTAATAATTAGTGTACTTATAGCAAATATTTTTTTAGCTGTAGGTATGATATTTGGAATAATAATGGCATTAGGATATGCCGGTGTTATCGTTGTAGATATACCAGCTTTACTTCATGCACATATATTTTTAGTATTTGTAGGTTATGTCGGTGTAACGATTATGGGTATGAGTTTAATTCTACTACCTATGTTTTGGCTCTCCCACGGTTTTAGCTGGGACTATGTTAAAAGTGCACTACTTACATTATCCCTAGGAGTTACTTCTATAACTTTGTCTCCCATACTTGATATTGCTATTTTAGATACTATAGGATATATCCTAAGCATTATTGCATCTACATTATACTTTTACCAAGTATATATTATATATAAAAAAAGAGTTAGAATCGAAAATGACATATATTTTATATCGCTTATTTTTTCTTATATATCTTTACTTGCAGCTTTAATTTTAGCAATGTTATATCTTTTAATTCCGAGTGAGAATCTTATTATCTCTATAGGATGGTTACTAATTGGTGGATACGTTAGTTTTTTAATTATCGGACATCTATATAAAATAGTACCTTTTTTAGTATGGTATGAAAGATTTTCACCGCTTGTAGGAAAAGAAAAAGTCCCTATGCTTGCAGATATGATTCCTCAAAAGAGTGCAAATCTTCAGTTTTGGCTTAATGCCTTAGGTATTATTATATCTACTGCAGGGATATTGTTTGCATCAAATGAAATTTTTTATAGCGGAGTTAGCTTTTTATCAGTTGGAAGCTTATTTGTTTTAAAAGATATAATATATATGATTAGATTTAAGAGTTAGTACTCTTAAATCCCAAAAAAACTTTTTATAAATTTTCTCTCTTTAGCATTCTCTATAAATATTTTTACAACAGTTTGGTTGTTATCTCCAAGAATTATAACATCGTTATTTTCAACTTTTAAATGTTCTTTCGCCCATTTTTTATCCAGTTCATCTTTACGAAGAAGAACCTCTGCGGCACTCGGTTTTTCTTTTGTCCCTGTTACAGTATTTATAATAGTTAAACCACCGAGTCTTTTTTCAAGTTGATATGGACTGTATTTTATTACAGCTTTATATATTCTATCCTCTTTAGCCTCCGGGGTTGCTCTTTGCATAGCCAAAAATCCCAAAACTAAAAATCCAAATAACAGTCCAAACATTAAACCTTTTTTAGGATTCATTACCATTTTTCCAACCTTGTATATATTTTTTTGCTTTTTCATCAAGCATCTTCATTCTTTCTTTTCCTTTAGGAAGTGTGCTACGTAACTTTTTCATCTCTTTTAAAAACTCGCCTACACTGTCTGGGATTGTATCTTCAAGATACATCCTGATGCGTTTTGCCATAGCAGGAGATGCACCTGAAGTAGATACTGCTATGGTTAAATCGTCTTTTTTGATATAAGAAGGGAAAATAAAGTCGCAATAATCTACCGAATCGACTGCATTACATAAACAGTTATATTTTTTAGACTCTTTAAATATATCTGCTTGAAGAGGTATATCATCTACTGCAACGATAACAACTGCAAAATCTTTAATATCTCCTACTTTATAAGCACGTTGTTCGTAACTTAAATTATTTGTTTCAATTAATTTTTTCATATCAGCGGAGAGTTCCAATGCGATTACGGAAATATCTTTTGTGAAGTCTAATAGATGATCTAATTTTTCATAAGCGATATAACCACCGCCGACTATTAAAATTTTTTTATTGTCTAATTTAAAAAACGCAGGAAAATATGCCACAAGCAACCTTCTTTTTTTAGTATAATAGCATATTCTGATAAATTATATAATTGATTTGTATCAATGGCTTATATTTTAATTTTGATTACAATCATAATGTATAATAATAAAACTTTAAATATAAATTACAATAAGGCTTTTAATGAAAGATGAAATACTATCAAGGATTCAAAAAAAATTTCCATTGGTTGCTAAACCGTTTGCAGTAATAGCAGATGAACTCGGTATAAGTGAAGATGAAGTTTTAAACATCCTAAAGGAAGAAAAAAAGAATAAAATTATTCGTCAAACATCTGCTATATTTGACACCAAGAGGCTAGGATATAAGTCGTCTCTGGTAGCATTTAAAGTTAAACCTGAACTTATCAATTCTGCCGTTAAAATTATAAATTCTCATCCTGGTATTTCACATAATTATGAGAGAAACCATGATTTTAATATTTGGTTCACATTGGCAGTTGCACCTGATAGCAAATTCGGATTAGAAAAGACTCTCGAAGTGTTAGCTAAACTAACAAATGCAGATGATTATATTATGCTTCCTACACTTAAACTGTTTAAAATCAACGTAAAACTAAATACAACCGGAAAAGACGAGAAAAAAGAAGAAGTTAAAAAAGTAGTACATAAAGATATAGAGCTAACACCTTTGCATCACGATATTATCCGCATGGCTCAATATGATATAGAAATTACCGGTGAGCCTTTTAAAAATATAGTAGATCAACTAAATATATCATATGATAGATTTTTTGAAGTATTGCAAGAGCTTCAAGATGCGGGTATAATGAGACGTTTTGCATCTATATTAAATCACCGTAAAGCTGGCTTTAACGCTAATGCCATGGTTGTATGGGATGTAGATGAAGGTAAAAAAGGTGAAGATATCGGAGAAAAAGCTGCTGCATTCTCCGCAGTAAGCCACTGTTACCTTCGTCCTAAATACCAAAATTGGCCATATAATCTTTTTACCATGGTTCACGGCAAAACTACGGATGAAACAAACTCTATCATAGAAGAGATGTCTAAGGAGATAGAGAACCGATCATATATGCCTCTTTATAGTTCACGTGAATTTAAAAAGGTTCGTATAGAATACTTTACACCGGCTTTTGAAGCTTGGGAAGAAAAATATAAATAAGGATAAAAATGGAACTTTTTTTTGAGCTAGAAATTGCATATATAGTAATAGGTCTTTTTATACTCGCTGTTACGGCTTTTGTAACAACTAGAGATTTTGTACCGCGTGTTGCATTTAAACGTGGAATGATTTTGGTAAGTGGATTTTTAATTATAATGATAGGTTCTCACTTCTATATAACTACTAAAAGAATGGCCGGTGTTAAAGAGATATTTAATAACGGTGAAACAGTAATTTGTGAAAACAAAATGCAAAGAACCATATCTCGTTCGGTTTTGATATCTAAAGAATTAGAATGGAGACTTGAAGGCGATGAATTTGTTTCGGATAATCATACAAGGAGCTTTCACACTTCAAGATGTATAGAACATATATTGGATGATGTACCGGAAGTAACTAAATGATTGCTTTTTTAAAACGTTTTGGCGTTGCACTTATTTTTCTTACTCTTGTTATCATTTTAATGATAGGCGGAACTTTAGGTGTTAAAAGCTTTGGAGATAAAATGTTTGAAGATGTAGATGTAAAAATGAAACCAAGAGGAGAAAGGTTAAATAAATGAGCTTAAGTATTATACTTTTTGCAGCTTTTATTTTGAGTATTATTTTTCATTTTATTGGTGTATATGCAAATGCTAAAAAAATTGTCTGGATAATGATAATTTTAATGTGGGCAGGCGGCATTAATATGGCTATGAGTGAGATTAAACCTAAAGGTTATGAAGATATAAAAAAGATTCAAGGTCAATTTCCGGATACCGATGCACTAATTAAAGAAGCAGGTGAAGAAATTTCAATCTATGAGATGCTGGGCATTATGCAGAGTTATCAAAAAAACAACCCTAAAAAATAGGGTTATTCCCAGTCTAGTAGTCTTTGCTGACCTTTTAGAGCCCTTATATCCGTAACATCCTGAGATACTTCTATAACACCTTTGTATGTTCCCTCATCATCCCTGATAGCAAAATATCTTATATGTATAAATCTGCCTTTAAACTCTATCCAAAACTCAGCTTCGTCACGACGTCCGGCTTTAAACTCTCTTAATATCATAAGCACTTGATCCACACTTTTTGGCGGATGGCAGAATTTTACTTCACGTCCTATTATTCCTGCACTTCTAGGAAACACCCTGTTATCCCCGCGATTATAAAAAATCACTATATCATTTTCATCTACATAGGTAATATCTACAGGCATAAACTTTAAAAGCAGATTTATTTGTTCAGGCAACATATGACCTTGGTCTAAATCAATTCTTCCATCAAGTGAAAAAGGTAGTTTTCTTTTTTTAGTGTCTTGTGATGGATGCACATACTCTTCACTTTTTGCAGGATATGGAGTTGGCGGAGTATCAAACATCCAACCTATCTCTTCATCACCTTCATACATCTCCAACCAGTCATCATCTTCTAACATATTTAGTGCATTTGGTAAAAGTCTTCCCTCTTCAACCTGCATTATATGATCTAGATTTCTAAAAAGATTTTGCAACGACATCATAAGAGTTTGAAATTCTTTATTTTTTACAAGAGTCCTGGTTACTTTTATAATTGCACGTATATCATCGTGAAATGCCCACATATTTTGAGACGGCGATGTCCAACCGTATTTTTCCAAATATGGAAAAAGCTGATTCTCTTTTCTTGCAAAATGTTTTTCAACTAAGCAAAGTTTCTCAAAAAGTTTCTCAAATTCTTCATATTCAGCTCCTATATCGAGTGAATTAATAGCCGATATTAGTTCTCTGATATACTGATTTTCTTCTAAATAAACTCTGACCGGATGACCCTCCGGTAAATTTGAATATGGGTTATTTCCTAAGTATTCACTCATTATTGCCTACTCTATATTTATATTTTGACTTTTTAAAATTTTGAATTCGGTAGCTGCTTTGTCATCTTGTAAATTTAACTTTTCAACAGCTTTTGGATTTACTATATAGTATCCAAGTATAACTTCTACCGTATCACCGCTTTTTAATTTTTTATCATATTTTACTTTACGTTTTTCATTAGCTTTAATCATGGTATCTTTAACAACTTCGGTAGCCAACCAAGGCATAGAAGGTTTACCTTCGGTACCGATTACTTTTACAAAAGTTTGGGTTTTCAATGCCGTAGATTTTGCATCTCTAATATGATTTACTCTTAATTGTACAACCCTTAGAGGATGTGTCATCAAGTTATGCGGAGCTTTATTATGCACAATAATTTCAAAACTGTTTGAATTTTTTTCAAATCCGAATTCTACGTATTTTTTAAGCATTTGAGGTTTTGTGTGAGCACCTGCAAATCCGTGAAAAGAGTGTTGTTTGCTTATACGAACCGTTGTAGCCGAGCCGTCAACTTTTGGCATATGACAAGTTATACAGTTTGTTTTTTTATCCTTAGCACCCTCTTCTTCTGTTGTACATACTGAAAACTCATGTGAATTTTGTTTATGTGAATGACAACCCATACATACATTTGCGTTATAAAAATTTTCATTTGTATAATCCAGATCATGGTATGCAGAACCCGTAGTTGTAACGTTCATACCAAAAAGTGAACTCTCTTTTTTATAAATTACTTTTTCATTTTCTCTACCAATCTCAGCAGAGTAAAACTTCTTTTTCTCACCGGAATAAATATTTTTATTTGATTGGGCGTGTTTTTCTACATTTGAAATAGTATGGCAACTTATACATGAAATACCCTCTTTTTGAGCCTTAGCTTCTTTAGCGTTTGGAGTATGGCATTTTGCACATTTATAATTACCTTTGGCAGATGCGGGGTGTTTATCCCATACGGCTTTATGAATTTTGTCATCATATATAGATGATTTTTTATGCATTGAGTTCTCAAACTCTTGTGCTATTAACGGATGACATTTTTTACATGCAGCCGTATCGTGTGTAGATGCAAAAAGAATTGTAGTAATAGATAAAATATAAAGTAAAACTTTCATACCTAAACCTTATTTTTGATATAGGTTGAATTCTATCTAAGAATAAATATTTTTACTTGATTTGTATCAATAAGAGGACAAAAAACCTCTTATTAATTAGCTTCGTCATCTTTAAACATTCTATCTTTTGCTTCTATGCCCATTAAAGATAGACCTGTTTTAATAGAGAGTGCAACTACCATCAAAAGTTTAAGCAGTTTTGCTTCATCTTCACGCCCTATTATACGAACATCATAATAA
Organism: Sulfurimonas lithotrophica; assembly: GCF_009258225.1. Lineage (NCBI taxonomy): Bacteria > Pseudomonadati > Campylobacterota > Epsilonproteobacteria > Campylobacterales > Sulfurimonadaceae > Sulfurimonas > Sulfurimonas lithotrophica. The sequence continues at coordinate 300,538 of NZ_CP043617.1, read as the reverse complement.
AATTTATGTAGAGATGCCGCTAAAGACTGTAGATAATCAGGCAGTTTTTGAACTTGACGTGAGCTGAATGCATCTTCGATTACCTCAGGAAGCAATAATGCATCAAATAGCAGGGTATCTGCCTGTTCATCAAAACCTTTAAGTGACGCAGCCATGATATCATCTTCACTTAAATCACTTTTTGAGATTATAGTTTTGATGCGCGCATGAGCATACTGTATATAAAAGATAGGGTTTGAGCTATCTTGTTTTTTTAGTGATTCTACATCAAATTCCAAAGAGGTGTCGCTCTTTTTAGATGCAAAGATAAAACGTAATGCATCTGCACCTATCTCATCTACTATATCACTCATAAGTATAACGTTACCTGCACGTTTACTCATCTTATACGGCTCACCGTCTTTTAACAGACTAACCATCTGAGAAAGCAGTACCTCTAATTTATTTGAATCGTATCCAAGATATTCGATAGCTGCATTCACACGCGGAATATACCCATGGTGGTCAGCACCCCATATATTTATATAGTGATCATACCCGCGCTCAAATTTTTGGTTATGGTAAACTATGTCTCCCGCAAGATAAGTTGGACGTTTGTCTTCACGAACTACAACTCTGTCGTTATCATCACCCTTAACTTCAGATGCCAGCCAGATTTTCTCATCTTTTTCATAAATGGCATTTGCATCGTTGTTTGCCATTTTAGACATAACTCTGTCCCAGTCATCATACAAAGAGGACTCATTTACAAAAGTATCAAAAAAGATATTTGTATCGGCTAAAGTTTTTGTAACAATCTCCATTACTCCGTCTTTTGCCCAAATAGCGAGCTCTTTTTGACGAGATTCATCCGTGATTATTTCTTCGCCGAATTTTTTTATAGCATCACGAGCCAATGCATCTAGATACTCGCCACGATAATAACTCTCTGGATATTCAACCTCTTGCTTTAGTATGTTTTCTTTTGCATATAGTTGGATAGATAGACCCAGTAAGTCTATTTGGTTACCGGCATCGTTTACATAATACTCAGCCGTGATATCATAACCTAAATGTTTTGCCAAACGATAAAGCGTATCACCGTAAACTGCTCCACGGGCATGTCCTATATGAAGCGGTCCTGTCGGATTTGCACTAACGAACTCTAAAAGGATTTTTTCTTTTTTCTCATCAGTTCCAAACATTTGAGAGTTATCCAAAGCCCACGAACCATATTCGTTTAAAAAATCTTCACTCAAACGAAAATTCAAATAACCTTTTACAGATTCAACTTTTGAAAAAACTTCATTACTCTCATCAAAAGAAGAAGCAAGCTCTTCAGCAATAACCATCGGTGATTTTCTTAATTCTTTAGCAAGTGAAAAAGCGATTGGGGTGGCAAAATGACCAAAAGAACGGTCACGCGGTTTTTCTAAAACTACTTCACGACCTAACTTGTCGTGAAGATATGATTGTACACGTTGTTTCAAGGCTTACGCTTGTGTAGTATTTTTTGGAGCTTCTGTAGATGTCGAGTCCTCTTCTGAACCCTCAACTTTTTTAGGTTCATTTGATGCAACTTCCGTAGAGTCGTCTTTCATCTCTGCTTTGAAGTTTTTGATACCTTTTCCAAGACCTTTAGCTAGGTCAGGTATTTTTTTCGCACCAAATAACAATACAATTATTCCAAAAATTATAAGTAGTTCTGTTCCACTAGGCATTCCCATAGTTGTTTCCTTGTTTTAAAATTAAATTCTGTGAGTATATCTTTTTTTTGCTGTAAATACTCTTATCGTGTATTATATTACGAGTTTGTTAAATATCTTCCCACATTTGAGCAAATTCGTTTATCTCATTACCTGCTATTTTTAATCTTGCCGCTTTAGCAATCGTTCTTAAAATTTGAGCTGCTTTATCTAAATCATCGTTAACTATCAAAAAATCATATTCACTTATACGTTGGATCTCTCTTTTAGCCATCTTTATACGTCTGTCTATAACTTCTTGTGAGTCTGTTTGTCTAGCCTCTAAGCGATGCTTTAACTCTGAGAGTGTAGGTGGAGAAATAAAAACGGAGGTTGTAATATCCCCAAGTCTGTTAGTTACAACGGTATTACCTTGCACATCTATATCAAATATAACAAGTTTACCGTCTTTTAAAGCTTCTTTTACCGGTTTTATGGATGTACCGTAGTAGTTACCGTGGACATGGGCATATTCTAAAAACATCTCTTCTTCTATATCTTTTTCGAACTCTTTTTCATCTACAAAATGATAATGAACACCGTCTATTTCCCCTTCGCGCATAGGACGGGTTGTAGTTGAAATAGAAAAATAACACTCCCCTACATCATTAATTATCTCATTTAAAAGTGTACTTTTACCTGCCCCGCTTGGGCCTGAAAGTACTAATATAGCACCACTTTTATGATTCACTTTTATCGCCGCCTAATTCTATATTTATATTAATTTTCATACCCTTCATTGAAGCGGCTACGTCTTCATTGGTTAAAGCTTTTAGAAGTTTTTTAAGTGATTCTACACCATCATTATTTGCTTCTATATTAGTATTTGCAGGAATTTCAGGTTCTTCTTCATCTAAAGTCGTTTCTATATCGCTTGGTGCTTCTTCTGCTTCTAAGTCATCCTCGTTCATCTCTCCGACTGCCATTCTTAAACTATCTGCAGTTAAAGAAGCAAATTCGTCCATATCTATTTCGGAATTTAACTCCTCTTCCGTTAATTCCTCTTCAGCTGATTCTATAAGTTCTTCTAAATTTTCATCCCCTAAAATACTCTCATCTTCTAAACTTAATTCTTCATCTAGTTCTAAATCTTCTTCTGCTTCATCACTATCAGTTTCTAAGTTTTCATCCTCAAAACCTTCTGTATCATCCAAATCTAACTCTTCATCGTGAGTATTATCTGCATCTTCAATATCATCCAAATTTAAATCATGTTCATCTTCTAAACTTAATTCTTCATCTAGTTCTAAATCTTCTTCCTCTGCCTCATCATTCTCTATTTCTGAGCCTTCATCTTCAAAACTTTCTATATCGTCTAAGTCTAACTCTTCATCGTGAGTATTATCTGCATCTTCAATATCATCTAAATCTAATTCTTCGTTACTTTCAGCATCTACTTCTTCATCTTCTAAACTTAACTCTTCATCTAGTTCTAAATCTTCTTCCTCTGCCTCATCACTCTCTGTTTCCGAGCCTTCATCCTCAAAACTTTCTATATCGTCTAAGTCTAACTCTTCGTCACTCTCGGCATTTTCTTTTTCATCTAAATCCAATTCGTCCAAGTCTAAATCTTCATCGAGAGTTTTATCTTCATCTTCAATATCTTCTTCATTTTCTTCCAAAAGATTTTGTACCTCTTGAAGTTCATCTTTATCTAAAATAGATTCTAAATCTTCTTCCTCATCCAAATCGTCTAGATTTAATTCATCATCTTCGGAGTCTTCATCTTCCAAATCATTTAAATCCAAATCTGCATCAAGCTCTTGTGAATCTTCAACTTCAATATCATCTAAATCTAGCTCTGCATCAAGTTCTTCCATATCTTCTTTGTCTAAACCGTCATCTTCAATACTGTCTAGCTCTAAATCATCATTTATTGCGTCTTCTTCATCCAGGTTTATCTCTTCATCTTCTTCAATTTCATCAAGTTCATTATCGTCTTCTTCAACTTCCTCATCACGACCTAAGTTTGAGAAAAGTTCTACCATATCCGTAGGTAAAAAAGGTTTTTTAAGCGTAGAAGTAAAACCTTCTTCTGCTTGTCCGTCTTTTGCAAAAATATATAAAGATTTAGTATATGTGATTTTTTCTTTTAGTTCCTGCATCAACTCTTGGCTAAACATACTATCATCAACAACAACTAAATCATATGAGCCTGCAGATATTTCTTCAATATTTGCGACTATTTCTACTTCATCAGAAGTTTTTTGAGCACTTAAAGTTACTAATTTATTTACAACCGGATTATCATTTAAGAGTAAAATTTTCAAGACTTTTTCCTTTGTAGTTATTGTATCAAAAAAAACCTAAAAAAGTATCTCCAGATAGTTAAAAGCTTCTTGAACATGACTTTTAAATACTAACATCGTAGAAGTAAGTATCGCTATTAATACTATAAACGCAAATGCGATTTTAATAGGAAACCCGATTACAAGAAGATTAAACTGCGGCATTGTTTTCATAAGCATCCCAAAAATAACATCTTGTAAAAATGTAAGAGCTATAATAGGAAATGCTATGATAAATCCGACCAAAAACATTTTTGAAGATGCTTCAATCGTATATCTAAATAAATTTTCCTGCATTAAAAATCCGCCGAGTGGAATTTGAGATAATGAATCATTTATAAATAAAAGCAACCAATGATGCATATCTATAGATAAAAGAACCATAAGTGCAAGAAGAGATAAAAACTGTGAAATTATAGGCATCGAAACACCGGTCTGAGGGTCAATAGCACTTGCCATGGAAAAGCCCATCATAAACGATATCTGCCCACCTGCAAATGTTATAACGTTATAAGCCACTTGAAGGACTACCCCTATGGCTAAACCAAATAATACCTCGCTAAGTATTGCAATTATTACACTTAAAATATTTAACGGAATATCCAACGGGGGCATTGATGAGTAAAATACGATTGCAAATACAAAAGCTAAAGCCGCTTTTATACTTTGAGGAATATTTTGGTGTGAAAATATAGGCGCTGCCATAAACATAGCGGCAAATCTAAAAAATAAAAGTATAAAACCGACTACGTAATCTTGAGTGAAAACTTGCGCCCAGGACATCTTACTTAACCCTAACTAACTCTTTGTTTTGTAGTTTATATACTATATTGCAATCCATTGCAAACTCTTCATTGTGCGTAACGAGCACCATTCCGGCTTCTTCTTCATCTATATAGTCAAAAAAGATTTTTTTAACTTCATCTCCTGTTACGTTATCTAAGTTTCCCGTAGGTTCATCCACAAAAAGAATTTTAGGTTTTTTTGTTAAAACTCTGGCGATGGAGATGCGTTGCTGTTGTCCGCCTGAGAGTTCTGTAACTTTTTGTTGTAGCGTATTTTCTACCCCTAATCTCTTTAATAACTTTTTATCAATATCCTCATCAGATAAAATTGCAGATATTTCAAGATTTTCTTCAACCGAAAAACCGCGAAAAAGATAGTGTTGCTGAAATACAAGCCCAAGGTCTTTTCTCTTAACACGTTCCAACTCTTTTTCTTTCATTGAGGTTACGTTTTTACCAAAAAGATAAACTTCCCCTTCACTTGGTACTAATAATGTCGAGAGTATATTTAACAGAGTGGATTTTCCGCTTCCGCTTAAACCTATAATAGCCATGCTTTGCTTTGCATCTAAGTTCAATGAAACGTTTGAAAAAAGTTCAGTATCGAAAGAATGCGAAAGGTTATTTGCTTTTAATAAATTCATGCATGAATTATAGCAAAAAAAAAAGGCTAGAACCGAAGTCCCAGCCTTAAAAGAAATTAGAAAGTCTAATTAAGGGCATTAACCCATTTGTGCAGCAACTTCTGCCGCGAAATCATCAGTAGCTTTTTCGATACCTTCACCAACTTCAAGACGGATAAAATCAACAATCTCAGCAGTTCCGCCAAGAGCTTTTGCATGTGCCTCAACAGCTTCTGCTACAGTTTTTTTATCATCTAGTACATAAGTTTGATCAAGTAAAGCTTGCTCTTTATCTAAAGTAGTATTGTCATCGATAAAACGAGCTAATGAACCAGGAACGATTTTGTCCCAAATTTGCTCAGGTTTACCCTGCTCTTTTAACGTAGCTTTGATATCTTCTTCTGCTTGAGCTATAACTTCATCAGTAAGTTGCATCATTGAAACGTATGTAGGAACATTTTTAAGAGTCTTACCTAAACGTGATAACTCTTCGTTTTCTTTTTTGATAGCTTCGATTCTACCTTTTGTTTCAGACTCTACAAACGCAGGGTCAAAATCTTTAAATGAAAGAGTTTGAGGTTTCATTGCAGATGCGTGCATTGCAACTTGTTTCATAACGTCTCTCATACCTTCAGCAGTTTTAGCTGAATCACATTTAGCTTTAACGATAACTGCGATACGGTTGTTTGAGTGAACATAACCGTTCATCGCAATAGTATCATCTTCAGCTTCCAATGTACCAAAACGACGAAGTTCGATTTTCTCACCGATTTTAGCTGTTTCTTCTGTGAAGTATCTACCGAATTCTGTTGACATAACTGTATCTACATCAGCAGGATTGTTTGAATATACTTCTTCAGTAGTTTTAAGAACAAGGTTTTGGAAACCTTCATTTTTTGCAACGAAGTCAGTTTCAGAGTTAATCTCAACTACGGTAGCTTTTGAAAAATCATCAGCAATTTTAAGTCCGACAAGACCTTCAGCTGCAACACGCTCAGAAGCTTTTTTAGCAGCTTTAGCGATACCACGCTCTTTTAGCCACTCAGTCGCTTTTGCCATGTCTCCGTCATTTTCAACTAATGCTTTTTTACAATCCATCATCGGCGCATCAGTAGCTGCGCGTAATTCTTTTACTTGTGCTGCTGTAACTGCCATGATTATGCTTCCTCTGTAGTTTCTTCTGTTTTAGCAGCTTCTTCTTCAGCCGGAGCTTCTTCTGCCGCTACTTCCGCTTGTGCTTCTTCTATTTTAGCTTCAGCATCTTCACTTTGACCATCACGTAATGCTTTACCTTCATTTATAGCTTCAGCCATCTCTTTACAAAATAGTTGAATTGAACGGATAGCATCATCATTACCCGGAATTGGATAATCGATTACGTCAGGGTCACAGTTAGTATCTAGTGGAGCTACAACTTTGATTCCTAGTTTGTTTGCTTCTAAAACTGCAGTGTGCTCTTTAACGGCATCTACAACAAACATCATATCAGGTAATCTTTTCATATCACGGATACCACCGAAATACTGCTCTAATTTCTCTTTTGTACGAGAAAGCATTAAAGCTTCTTTTTTAGTTAAAAGATCGATTTGACCGTTTTCTTGCATCTCCGTGATAGCATCAAGTTTACGAATAGATTTTTGAATAGTTGGAAAGTTAGTAAGCATACCGCCTAACCATCTGTTATCTACATACGGCATACCACAAGCGATAGCTGCATCACGAACTGAAACGCGAGCTTGTTTTTTTGTACCAACGAAAAGAACAGTTTGTCCTTCAGCTGCTGCATCTACAACGATTTGGTATGTGTTACGGAAATAACGTAAAGTTTTTTGTAAATCGATAATATAGATATTTTTACGAACACCGAAAATGTATTTTTTCATTTTTGGGTTCCAACGACGAGTTTGGTGTCCGAAGTGTACACCACACTCCAATAGGTCTTTCATAGTTACCATATAAGGTCCTTTAAAGGCTTCCGTCTTCTTTTTGCGGAGCCAGAATTTTTACTAGTTTTCTTTGAAAATGTCGGACAGGTCTTTCTAAAAATAGAGAGTTGCACTAGCTTTTTGACACAATCTGTTTAATATTTCCTTGTGCTTTGCAGAAGAAAAATCGCGCAATTATACTAAAAAAACATTTAATTAAAGCTTGATTTATATATATTTATAGCTTTTATTACATTTTTATCACAATTTAAAATTATTTTTATATTTTTTTTGTATAGTTTGCTATGAAGTATAAAAAAGTATTATATTACATAATACTTTTTTCATAAAGGTAAATAAATGAAAAAGCCACTCGTTATATCTCTTGTAACTGCTACTTTACTAAGTACGAATGTTTACGCACAATCCATGTATGAAAAATTTGAAGCTATGCAAAAAGAGATGCAGATGCTAAAACAAGAAGTAGCAACTCTAAAAAAAGAAAAGAATTCTGAGCCTGAAGCACAAATGGCTGAAAAAGATACAGATGAAGAAGAAGCTATTTCAATAGAAGAGGAAGATGACGATTTAGAAGAAACATTAGAATTCTTTGATTCTAAAATCTCCCAACTAAATAAAGCTACAAGCGGTAATCGCCTAAAATTTGGGGCAGATTATCGTTTTACTTTAGATAATATCAAATATACGATGGCTGATAAAAGTAAAGCCAAAAACGATGCTCTTATGACTAACCGCTTATGGATAAATATGTTTTGGAAAGCAAACAATGAACTAAGTTTTCGTGCCCAAGTTGCATATCAAAAAGCATACGGAGCTAGAAGCGGTGCATCCAATCCTGCTTCATCATCGTATGAAAATTTTGACTGGGTTACAAACGAAAATGCATATGATGGAAATATGAGACTTAAAAATGCTTACTTTTTTTATAAAAATGATACTTTTGCATCTTTAGACGTACCTTGGACATTCAGTATAGGTCGTCGTCCATCTACAAACGGTCATCTTATAAACTACCGCGATAACGATATAAGTTCATCCCCTATGGCTCATACGGTAAATGTTGAATTTGACGGATTAAGTTCAAAATTTACTCTCTCAAAAGAGTGGGGTACATATGTAAAGTTTTGTGCAGGTCGCGGTTTAAGCAATGCAGCACCTAAATTTTCATATGCGCCGTATGCCGAGACTACCGATATACCTGAAATTGATTTGCTCGGCCTTATCTTTGTTCCTTTCAATAGCGGTCAGTATTCATTAAATACGCAATACTATTATGCCAATAACCTTATAGATTCCGTAAGCCCAACAGATCAAACTCTAGGCTTTGATACGGTCGGGGGTATGCATAGCTTTACGGCTAATCTTTTATTTAAAGGTATCGGAAATGAGTGGAGTGATTTTTTAGACGAGAGTACTTTTTTTATAAGTGGAGCTTACACTAAAACCGATCCAAAAGACAATAAACGTATGCTTTACGGTGCAACGGATGAAAACGGAGCTACACAAACAGGAGATTCCAAAACAGGTTATTCTTACTGGATTGGGGCTCAATTTCCTTCTCTTATAAGCAAAGACGGAAATTGGGGCTTGGAGTTTAACCACGGAAGCAGATATTTTAGAAGTATTACATATGCTGAAGATACAAATATCGGTTCTAAAGTTGCTGCTCGCGGTAATGCTTATGAAGCTTATTTTACGGAATATCTTGTAGAAAAATACTTAAGTATGCAAATACGTGCTACATATATAGATTACAAATATACCGGAAGCAACGGTTTCTTTGGAGCAACAAGCGGAGCATCTATGGAGATAGACAAGATTAAAACGGCAGCTGCGGCAGGAGATGCCGCGTCACAAGCTATGCTACCGATGATTGTGGATAAAGCACAAGACATTAGATTTTACATAAGATATTCGTATTAACCCTGAAGAGCTTTTAGCTCTTCTTTCACTTTGGCAACATGGTCTTTTACACGTACATTTTCAAAAACCGCTTTTACTATTCCTTCGGGATTTATAATATATGTTGAACGCACAATCCCCATATACTCTTTTCCATAGTTTTTCTTTAGTTGCCATACACCGAATTTTTGCATCATTGAGGTATCTTCATCACTTAACAGTGTAATACCTAAATCTTTTTTCTCTATAAAATTACGATGTTTTTTTGTAGAGTCGGCACTTACGCCTAAAATAATTGCATCCAAGTCACTAAAATCAGGCAAAGCTTGTGTAAATTCACACGCTTCAGTAGTACAACCCGGAGTATTGTCTTTTGGATAAAAGTACAAAACCATCCACTTTCCTTTTAAATCACGAGAACATATCTCTACATCATCTTGATTTGGAAGACAAAACTCCGGCATTTTTTCATCGATTTTCAACATTATTAACTTTCCTTTTTATAATTAATATACGAATAAAAGCAGATAAACCCATATCCCGCTTAAAGAGGTTAGAACCACTCCGCTAAAAGTTATTTTACCTATTTTCACATGCCTGTTTTCTCTTAAATATTTTTTTGCTCTTGTAATAGCCATTACCCAGACAAAAAGTGTAATAGTTGCTATTATAATATGGGCTATTAATACTATAAATGCATAATTGTGCGATACACTGCTTCCCTTCATAAAAGCATCAAAGCCGCCACCGATTCTAACACCCATCTCAAAATATGTAACTACTATTAAAGATGTTACAAACAACGTGTATTGAGCTAGTTGGTGTATTTTATATTTTTTTCTTTTTGCAAAAAGTATTGCAACCATCATTAAAAATGGTAAAAAAGCTACAATAATTGTTACAAAGTCCATAAAAAACGGAGCTCTTGTGCCTAAAAAACCATTTTCAAACATATAATTCATCTAAATTATCCTTTATTTTTTTGATACTTATAATACATAAATCCTATTATACCTAAGCTGATTAGGATAATATAAGTAATTTGCTTAAGATATAGGCTAATCAACTCTTGATTTTGACCTATGAAATATCCAAGCAAAGTCAATATTAACGCCCAAATTCCTGCACCTAAAGCTGTATAAACAGAAAAAACGGCTATATTCATACGGCTTAATCCCGCAGGTATCGATATCAGCTGACGGATGCCCGGTAATAATCTTCCCGTAAAAGTTGATATTGCTCCGTGTGATTCAAAAAACTTATCCATTTTAGAGAGGGCACTCTCTTTAATAAAAAAATATTTACCGTATTTTTGCAATATTTTTCTACCCAGCAGAAGTGCCAAGTAGTAATTTATAAATGCACCAAGTAAACTTCCGCCCACTCCGCTTAACATTACCATAGATATACTCATCCTGCCCTCGGCTGCCAAAAAACCGGCAGGAACCATAATTATTTCACTAGGAAACGGTATAAACGACGACTCGACTGCCATTAGTAAAAATATCCCTAGATACCCCCAATCAAAGATTAAATCAACTAAATCTTGTGCTAATTCCCTAATCATTTAATACCCTGAAAACATCGTCTATCATTTTTTTTGCCACATCTTTATGTGAGTATTGTAAAAGTGTCTGACTTTTTTCTTTTAAAGGCTCTTTTAAAATATGTAAGAGTTTAGTTTTAAGACCTTCACCCTCTCGCTCACACCAACCCAAATCATTCTCAACAATAAATGAAGCATTATAAAACTGGTGATCTTTTGCTGCATATGGATACGGCACATATAAAGCGGGACATCCTGATGCCGTTAGCTCCCAAAGTGTAGAAGCACCTGCTCGGCTTACTGCCAAATCAGCTTTTGTAATTAAACTCGGCAATTCTTTCGTAAAAGCATAAAGTTCTGCATCTACCCCTAGCTTTTCATACTCGTTTTTTACCCTATCAAAATCTGTTTCGCCTGCTTGATGTATAATATAGATGCCCTTATTTTTAAGCTCCTCTGCTACACTGAGTGCCAAATCGTTTATCGCTTTAGCACCTTGACTTCCACCCATAAATATAATTGTTTTTAGCTCATCTCTTACACGTGCATTTTTGAAAAATACATCTTTCACCGGATATCCTTGTATAATAGATGCACTGTCATACGCAGATATAAAACGTTTTGCATATGGTTTTAACAAAGAGTTTAATCTACCCTCAATTGCATTTTGTTCATGTATAAATAAAGGTTTAAACATACTGAGAGTCGCAAAAGATGCAGGTGCTGCGGAAAAACCGCCTACACTGTATGTAGCATCTATGTTATGCTGTTTTAATATCTTACGAGATTTTAAAAAGGCTAAAAATACTTTATATAATGCTTTTAGTTTTCCAAATCCTTTTTGGTTAACTACACCCGTTGTATCTAAAAAATAAACATGAGAAAACTTGGAATTAGACTCAAAATATTTTCTGTCTTGACCTTTTAGTGACCCTATAAAAATAGCCTGATGCCCTTCTTTAACGGCAGCTTCTACTAAAGCCTCCGCTATCACAAGATGCCCTCCCGTTCCACCGCCGGTTATACACAACTTCACAGTTTTTTCTCCAGATTTACTTTTTTACTTGCCATTAAAATCATACCTATCCCGATAGAGGAAGCGAGTATCGCACTACCGCCGTAACTTAAAAACGGAACAGATATACCTTTAATAGGCGTAATCCCACTAATCCCGTAAGCATTTACCAAAAATGCAAAACTAAGCATAAGACCTATTCCCAGTGAAAAAAGATAGATACGAGAATCATCTGAGCGATTTGCTATTGTAAATATACGTTTTATTATCCACATAAAGATAAAAACAACAAAAACTACCCCTGCAAAACCAAATTCTTCGGCAAGTCCCGCCAATACAAAATCGGTATGGACCTCAGATAAAAATCCAAGTTTAAAAGTACCGTTTGCAAGACCTACTCCAAATAAACCGCCGTTGTGTATAGCATTTAGTGAATGCCCTATCTGGTATGGCACGACATCTGTAGGAACTCTTAACTCGTTTGCCAATATATCGGGCAAAAATGAAAGAACGGTATCTTGTGCCGATGCCCACCATGATTTTATACGTAAAATTCTGTGCTCGGCCGTAAAAATAAAAAGCAAGAAAAATATCAATGCCCCAAGGAGTAAGGTAAGGAAAAATCTAAAACTACTACCTGCAAACATTAACATAAACAGTAAAGTAAGTCCTAAAACTACAACTTGACCCAAGTCGTTTTGAACAAATGCAATAATAAACATAACACCTATAAATACTAAAGCATAAGGAGCAAAACGTTTAAACTCGTTTGTAAGTCCCATACCGTCGTGATGTCCTAGTTTTCTCGTAAAACTCCATGCCAAAAAATATATAAAACCTATTTTAAAAAATTCTACTGGTGCAATTGAGAAACCTAAAATTTTAATCCATCTCTTAGCACCTCCGACTGCCGAAACCAAAGACTCGGGCAAAAACGGCATAGCTATCATTAAAATAATAGAACCAAAAAAAAGTGTAAATCCAAGAGGTGTCAGATGCTTATCGGGATTTAGCTGAGCTATACTCCAAATAGTCAATATACTTATAAAACCGAAAATACTTTGTCTAATCGCAAAATGAAATTCACCGACTCCAAAAAGTATAGTTGTATAAGCAGACAGACTATAGGCTAAAATAATACTAATACCGATTAGAATTACTACTAATGTAAAAAGTTTTCTATCTGCCAAGATTCATACCCATAACACTGTTACTTTATCTCATTAATTTTTAATACAAATTCAACTTCCGCTTTTGAAATATGCAACTCTTTGGATATGGTTTCAATATTAACACCTTGTTTATAAAGTGAGATTACTTTTGTGTCATCATTTGCATGGATTGAACCGGGAATCGATATCTGTTTAACACCGCTCTCTAAGTTTGATACGCGAGTATCAACCTGAGCTTCAATCATATCTACACTCTCTTGCATCTGCTTAAGTGCCTGAGACAAAGGGTGGACTAAGTCATACACGCTTCGCTCTATCTCTTGATAAATCTCTTCATCACTCATGTGCTTTGAATTCACTTTACTCTTAACTTCTAACTCTTTAGTATTTTTTTTCAAATAAAAAATTTCTCTGTTTAACTCTTCTACAACAGATGCAATAGAGTGGATATTTCTATTGTAGAGTGCATCCTTAGAGTAAACATAATAAAGCAGATAAAGGATAATTCCCGCCATAATCACTACGATATATTCTAACTGAAAATACTCTAAAAGCTCTGATGGCATCAAGAGTCCTTCTTTTGTTTTGCTTCACGGATAAGTACACGTTCACGGGCAGCCAGATATGAACTCCACTCTTTTGCATCTCTCTCATGTATTTGAATAATTTCGGCTAAGGAGTTATCTACTGCTTTAAAATATACCGCAACATCTCTTTTTGGATGCACAGGCATAGTTATACGACCGTAATACTCTAAGCCTTTTTCTAAAACAGGCTCTTTTATATGAAAATGTTCATGCCCTATAGAGTCGATATCTGCAGATACGTCAAGTTCAATTCTTTTTGGTTTATCGCCTTTTATGGTCATCTCCAACTTATCAATCTTTCTGTGCAATTCAACCATAAGATTTAAAAGTACATCATCCGTATCGCGAGTCTCACCTCTGGCTTTTGCGAGTTTCAGCCATTGGCTTATCGGATCTTCATCACTGTCACTTAGTTGTTGGAACTCTCTTGCATACTCTTCTTTTTTTTCGTCTGATAATTTTGAAAACTCCAAACTTATCGGAGCGGGAATTAAACGCACACTCATACTGCCAACCTATCCATTACTACTAAAATAAAAAAGAAAATGCCAAGATATCCATTTACCGTAAAAAAAGCTCTATCTATCTTTGTAAAATCTTTCCTCACCAAATGGTGCTCATACCCAAGCATAAAAGCACTAAGGACTACTGCCGTCCATGCAAAAACACCAAGTGATGCTACCCATACGAACATTGCCCAAAACACAACACTTAAACCGTGAAAAATTGAAGATATAAAAAGTGTAGCATCCGAGCCGTATTTTGAAGGGATAGAATGCAGGTTATTTTGTATATCAAACTCTATATCTTGAAGTGAGTATAACAAATCAAATCCCGCAACCCAAAATATTACACCGAGTGATAGTAAAACCGACCAAGGAGTTATCTCTGCACTTACGGCTATTACACCGGCGATTGGAGCAAGTCCCAAAGATATACCTAAAATAATATGTGCCAAAGATGAAAAACGTTTAAAATATGAATAACTGCCAAGCACAAATAAAATAGGAAAACTTAACCAAAATGCCAGAGAGTTTATCATATAAGCTACCGCTACAAAAACAAAAGCATTTACAGCTATGAAGATTAAGATGCTACTCGCATCTATACGTCCATCCACACTCGGACGACTCTCGGTTCTAGGATTATCTGCATCTATATCACGGTCTGCAAAACGGTTTAATCCCATTGCAAAGTTTCTTGCACTAACAGCTGCTAAAACTCCAAAAATAAGAAGCGTAAAGCCAAACCATCCATCCGCAGCCACGACCATAGCTATAAAAATAAACGGCAATGAAAATATAGAGTGCTCAAACATTACCAGTTCGTTAAAATCTTTTATTTTGTCTATGTACTTTTGCAAATAAATTCCTATAAAATACTATTTTAGATATTTTATCCAAAGATTGATTAAACTTTAAAACTAATACTTTAATTTTTCTAATAAATCTTGTAGATTTTTTAACTTTATATGTTTTCTCGAGAGTTCTATTACACCCTCTTCTTTTAGTTTTTGAAGATTTCTGTTCACCACTTTTCTGACACTTCCGACTAAAGAAGCCAACTCTTCATGTGACAAATTATCAATTAAATTTAGTTTTGTTACGTTTTTCGTTTTGTCTATATTTCTTCCGATCAGTCTAAGTAAACGGTTATATACGTCATATAAAGATAAATCAACCGCCAAGTCTTCAATTTGGCGCATCTGTTTTGCCAAATATGGAAAAAAGAAACTCTTAAATGCACTGTCATTCTCTATTAACTCCCTAACATGTGCTATTGGAACTTCAACAACCTCACTCTCTTCAATTACGGTAGAGATATAATCATGCTCTTTTCCATCAAGTAATGTTACGGTATCAAACATATCACCGCGTGTTAAAATATTTATAGTTTGTTCTTTTGCATTTTTTGAATTTATTTGAGATATTTTTATTTTTCCGCTCATTACAAAATAAAAATAATTCATTGTGTCATAACTGTCAAAAGCCATTTCACCGCGTTGGTATTTAATGAGTTTTTTCTTGGAGACTAAGTCGGGTAAGTTAAGGGTCAGCTCTTCATCTTTTACGATACCGTGAACTACATTTTGTTCAGACATAAGCTAACCCTCCTGTTTGTTAAAACTTTAAGAGAAAATTATTTTATTTTTTCTACAACACTATCTACAGAGAAACCGAATTTCTTAAATAACTCTCCTGCAGGAGCAGATGCACCAAAGCTATCCATCCCGATAACCTCATCCGCAAGTCTGTACCACTCCATACCGCGAGCCGCTTCAATAGCTACTTTTTTAGTACCTTCTTGGATAATTGAGTCTATATATGATTTATCTTGTTCTATAAGTAAATCAAAACAAGGAACAGATACAACGTTTACAGATACACCTTTTTCATTAAGTGCCGTTTTTACATCTAGTGCCAATTCAACTTCAGATCCACTAGCCATTAGAGTTATTACAGCATCGCTATCAGATGCAAGTAAGTAACCACCCTTAGAAGCATCTCCGCTAACTGCTTGTGGAAGCACTGAAAGATTTTGACGTGAACATACGAATGCACTTGGAGAGTTTTTCATCTCTAATGCTTTTTTCCAAGCTTCAATATTCTCAGCTCCATCTGCCGGACGCCATACATAAAAGTTAGGTAATGCACGAAACTGCGAAAGATGTTCAATTGGCTGGTGAGTCGGACCGTCTTCACCTACACCGATAGAATCATGCGTCCATACGAAAAAGTGCTGGATTCCAGAAAGTGCAGCTATACGAGCAGACGGTTTTAAATAATCTGAGAACACGAAGAATGTTGCAGAGAACGGTAAAAGTCCACCGTATAATCCCATTGCATTTACAATAGATGCCATAGCATGCTCACGGATACCGAAGTAAATATTTCTTCCCTTTGGAAATACTCCCATATCTTTTAAGTCAGTTTTGTTAGACGGACTTAAATCAGCAGACCCGCCTATAAAACTAGGCACCGCTTTTGCAATAGCGTTCATAATTTTTCCGTTAGTAGAACGAGTAGCATCAGCCTTGTCAAATTCAGGCCACTGGATACGTGAAAAATCAGGATTTTGAAGTGCTTCAAGGGCTTCGTTTTGCTCCATTAGAGGCATTGTTTTTTGAGAGTGTATCCACTCACGTTCTTTTAAATCTCCCTCTTCTATAGCACATCTAAAACGCACCATTACATCTTCATCTACATGGAATAATTTTTTAGGATCAAACCCTGCTGCCTCTTTTGCTTTTTTGATGATATCTTCACCAAGAGGAGCACCGTGAGAGTGGTGTGAACCTTCCAGCTCACCCGCACCTTTTGCAATAACCGTATTTGCTATGATAAGTGTCGGTTTTGAATTAGCCTTAGCTGTTGTGATTGAGCTGTCTATCTCATCAAAGTTGTGACCGTCACACTCTAATACGTCCCAACCTTGAGAGATAAATCTACCGCGGATATCTTCTGAGATGCTTAAATCAGTAGAACCCTCAATAGTGATACGGTTTGAATCATAAATAAGAATTAAGTTATCAAGTTTATTGTGACCTGCGATTGAACAGGCCTCATAGCTTATACCCTCTTCCAAATCGCCATCACCACACAGACAATAGACGTTGTGGTCTATCATAGATGCTGTCTCGCTGTTAACCTGAGCACCCATAAATTTACTAGCCATTGCAAAACCGACAGCATTTGCAATACCTTGACCAAGAGGTCCGGTAGTAATCTCAACACCTTTTGTATGACCGTATTCAGGATGTCCAGGTGTTTTAGAATCAAGTTGACGAAAATTCTTTAAATCATCTATCTCTAAACCATACCCCCAAAGATAGTATAAAGAATATATAAGTCCAGTTCCGTGTCCACCTGAGAATACAAGACGGTCACGGTTTAACCAAGACGGGTTTTTAGGGTTGTGATTTAAATGCTCACTTAAAACTACTGCGATGTCAGCTAATCCCATAGGTGCACCCGGGTGACCCGAATTTGCCGCTTGAACCATATCTGCTGCTAAAAACCTAATTGTATCTGCCATCTTTTGACGCATTTGATTGCTCATTGTCTGTTGTTCCTTATCTGTGTCTGTTAATATATTTTGTAAGTAATGATGAGAGAGATTCTTTTAAATTCTCATCAAAGTTGTTTAACTCCATAGTGAGTTCATCTGCTAAAATATTTGCTTCTTTCATAGAGTTTTCAAGCCCTATTAAAGTCACAAAACTATTTTTATCTTCGTCGTTATTAGTTAACTTCCCGGCCTCTTCACTTGTCTGAGTAACATCCAAAATATCATCTTGAATTTGAAATAATACTCCAAGTTTTATACCAAAATCATAAAGTTTTTCACCTAATTCCTCTTCTCCTACTATAATTGCCCCCATCTTAAGTGAAGCCGCTATGAGTTTAGCTGTTTTGTTAGTATGAAGTATCTTTACATCATCTATACTTAGTGGCTGGTTTTCAAAGTAACAATCAATAGCCTGCCCCAATACCATACCGTTTAAACCGCCGTTATATGCGAGCTCACGAATCAGCTTAACCCTTATAGCATCCGAAAACGGTGCATCTGCTAAAACTTCAAAACTGTAAGTATTTAAAGCATCACCAACAAGTATAGCCGTAACTTCGTCATACACTACATGAAGTGTCGGCTTTCCACGGCGAAGAGGCGAGTCGTCCATTGCAGGCAAATCATCATGAATAAGTGAGTATGTGTGAAGTAACTCTATTGCATAAGCTGCATGTCTAGCACCATCGATCAATAGATTGTTATACGCACCTACAACACCTAACAAAAGAGCAGGACGGAACCTTTTTCCACCAGCTTTTAACATCTCATGCAACGCTTTTTCATATGTCGGATGAATTGACTTAGATACCGGTAAATTATCTTGTAAAAACTTCTCAAAATTTTGCATATGAAATTTTATTGTTTTTCTTGTTAATTACATATTAATATTACAAGAGATATTTAGTTGATATTTACAAAAAACTGAAAATCATCTCTTACAAAAAGTAAAGATGCATGAGATTTAAAGTCATCTATATTTTTTCTTATATCAAATGTTGAACTCACTTTTTTCCCATTAACTTGAAGAAGTTTGTCTCCAACTTTTATGCCGTAACTCTTAAAATTTTTTGAGATTTTTAAGATTGTTAAATCATTAGCGAAGTATAAACCTTTTGTTTCTAAAAAAGTATCGCTTATAGCACCACCGCCAAAACGTTTTTTCGTTATAGCCTCTATGGTTAATATCTTTTTATCTCTTTTTATTTTTAACTTATGTTTTTTACCTATATCGCTAAATAATATTTCACACATTAAAAAAGAAGCATCTTTTACCTCTTTTGAATCTATTGCTAAAACGATATCACCTTTTTTTAGCTTAATAGAGTTATCAAAAGGATTAATCCTGCTGATTATAACTTTATCGTTTTTATCATCGGCTCTTATACCGATATCGCCATAAGCAACTTTTTTATTTTTTAAAAAGTTATCAATATATTCTTTTTGAATTATCCCTTTTGGCGTAACTAAACCTTCCAGTGCACAACATGAATTAAGTAAAAGTGCCGGAGTATTTACAACTTCTGTAAAATTGGCAAGTCTGTTAAGCCCTATCTGTTTTCTTTTGAATTTACCCTCAATTGCCATTGTATTATCAACTGCAGCATGACCTAAGGATAATTTATAATTAGTTCTAAAAGGATATTTGAAACTTTTGTTAGCTTCTATAAGATACAAATTTAAAAATGGATCGTGTTTGATTATTTTAGCATCAGGGGCAATATTTGAGTATATAAGTTTTTGTTTTTTTGAAATTGGGATTTGAATAGTCTGTCTTTGGATAGAGTTTGAGTCTTGAACTTTTTGTATACAAGTTTGATATCCGCCTTTGCAGGCTAATAGGTTTAAAATAAGAAAATTAAGAGCGAAAAACACTCTTAACATCTACGCAGCTCCAAATGGATTTTTTCCACCCATTCCACCAAGCATACTAAGTGCGGAGTTTTGCTGGTTTTTTTGAACCATATCATATGCATCGTTCATTGCACCGATAAGTAAAATTTGAAGAGAGTCTTTATCTTCTAAAAGAGAATCGTCAATCTCTAAATCAACAATTTCCCCTTTCCCGTTAATACTAACTTCAACCATACCGCCGCCGGCTTTTACGCTAAAAGTTTTAGACTCCAACTCTGCTTGAAGTTTGGAAGCATTTTCCTGCATCCCTTCTAGCATCTTAGTCATATCACCCAAGTTACCAAACATTAGATTGAATCCACTATCTCGTCGATGTTGTTTTCATCGTTTAATAAAACAACTTTTGGTTTATATGTCTCTAAATCTTTTTCAGTGTACGAAGCGTATGCAACAATGATAATTTTATCGCCTTTATGCACTTTACGAGCAGCTGCACCGTTTAGACATATATCACGCTTACCACGTTCACCCAAGATGATGTAAGTTGAAAAACGCTCACCGTTATTGATGTTTAAAATCTCAACTTTTTGACCGACACGCATCTTTGCAGCTTCCATTAACTCTTCATCAATAGTGATAGAACCAACATAGTTTAAATTAGCATCCGTAACGGTTGCACGATGAATTTTACTATATAACATCTCAATATTCATCAAATCTTCCTACATTCCCATCTGTTTTTTCATATCTGCCGGTGAGATTGGTTCATCCCATAGTTCAGAGTCTATTACATACTCCTCTACTACTTTGCCTTCCATGATATGCTCTTTTATAATTCTATCAATTTTTTCTTTAGTTAAGCCTGTGTACATTATATGACCAGGTTCTACCAGCATAACCGGACCTACATTACAACGATTCATACAGCCTGTACGAATAGGTTGTACCGTTCCCATTACACCCTCTTGCATAAGTTTTTGTGCTAAGTATTGAAACAACTCTTGAGACTCTGGATTTTGCGCAGATACACAAGAAGGTTTTGGCATACCGGGAGGTGCCGATTGTTCACACTTAAATATATAAAAAGCCGGTTGTGGAATTCCCATAATTTATCCTATTTTAAATTTAATAGCGGAATTATAACAAAATATATCCATATATATAAGTTAAGAGATAACTTATTTGGATATAATTCAAAAAATATTAATATTGGGAACATTCACTTGAAATCATTGATAATAATTTTAACACTTTTAACAACGTCACTTTATTCCGAAGCCAAAATTTATTTTGGTCTTGATTATGGAAAATTTAACGAAGATTTTAGCAATATAGCAGCAAAATCTTCATCTGAGTCTGTTAGACTTAAATTAGGTTACGGGATAAGAGAAAACTATTCTATAGAATTTGCTTTAGAAGCTTTAGATAATGATTCTAAAATCTTCTCAAATAATGACGGAGAAAAATATGCTCTAAATATAGCACTTGTAAAAACATTTGACTTTGATATATACGTACTTCCATTTATAAAACTGGGTTTCGGTGCTGGATATATGGATGTAAACAGGGAGCTTCAATCAAAACTGAATTTCGGAAGTTTCAATGCTGAAGTCGGTACATACATACCTATAAACGAATATCTGGATTTTGAAATAGCTTATAATTATAAAGATTTATCCTATGAAGCTGTTGATACAATTGCATACGAACTAAAATATAAGTCTAATGTTGACACATTTTACTTCGGATTTAATATAAGATATTAGGAAACAGATTATGAAAAAGACTTTTTACTCATTGTTAATACTACTTAGCGTATTTTTTACCGCGTGTGGAGAAAACACAAAAACAGCCGTAGTTGCAGATATAGCATCTATTGAAATCGTTGAAGGAAATATTTCAATTTACTCAACCGATGAAGCTACGGACTTAACTGCCATGGCTACATATACCGATTCAACTACTGCTCAAATCAATGATGCTGCTATTTGGAATAACAGTGATTACAACACTTTGTATATGTATAACGGAAGTGTAAGTGCCGCAAGTAACGGAGGAAGCTCAATTGTAGGTATAAGCTCAGGAAGATTTAGCGATGAGATAAATGTTAGTATAATCAAACTTACCGATTTCAATATCACTAATGCAGATATAAATTCTACAGGCAGTTATATTTTGGAAGCTACAGGTACTTTTGAAGACAATACTTCAAAAGTAATAAAAAGAAATATTGAATGGAGTGCAGATAACGGTGCAGTAATTTCAGTTGATGAAAACTATGTAGCTACTATAACCATTTTAACAGGCGATACAAATGTCACAGCTACCGTATTTGAAGAAACGAATACATCTGCTGCGACTTTAGCACCAATCACAAGAACTTACACAGTAAACTAAGAGTTTAATATCTCTCTAATAACTTCCCTGTCATCAAAGGGAAGTTTTTGATCGTATATGATCTGATAAGCCTCGTCACCCTTTCCAAGGACAACCACGACTTCATCGTCTTTTTGGTCTTTTAGTGCCATCTCAATAGCTTTTTTACGGTTAACTTCAACAGCTACGTCTGTTTTATCTTCAATACCTTCAAGTATATCTTTTATGATAGCATCCGGATCTTCCGTGCGGGGGTTATCACTTGTGATATAAACTTTTTTAGCAAGAGTAGATGCAACCTTACCCATAAGAGGACGTTTAGTTTTATCTCTATCTCCGCCTGCGCCAAAAACAACAAGCAGGTCTTTCTCTTTTAATGCATTTAAAACTTGAGCCATACCATCAGGCGTATGAGCAAAATCGACTATAACATTGGGTTCATCACTAACCTGTTCCATTCTACCGCTGACACCTGCAAAATTATCGACTACTTGTACAATTTCCTCAAGTTTTTTACCGGTAAGTATATGCACGGCTGAAATTGCCGCCATTAAGTTGTAAAGATTGAAAAAACCGTGTAATGAAGATGTAAAAGGTACTACTTCATCTTGCATATATTGTATTATTCCGCTAGATGCATTGTTAAGTGAATATGCCATAAGTTTATATGTAGCCGGATTTTCTATGCCATATGTCATTGTGTTTTTAATGTTAAAAGATGCTTTAGGCTCATCTTTATTTATAAGTTTTTTAGACCCATCTTGGAAAAAACTGTTTTTTACGGATATATACTCACCTAGAGTTTTATGATAATCCAAATGATCTTGTGTAATATTCGTTAAAATTTTCAATTCAAAGTTTAAACCTTCAACTCTTTGTTGCACAATTGCATGTGAACTTACTTCCATGATGAAAAAATCACATCCCGCTTCAACAGCTTGGTAAATGTGCAGATATGTATTTAAAACACTTGGAGTTGTAAGACTTTTACCTTCGGCTATTTCATCGTTCATAAAAAAACCGCGGGTACCTTGGAAGGCTGCCTTATAGCCTAAATCTAACAAAAACGAATATATAGCACTTGCCGTTGTAGTTTTACCGTTTGTACCCGTAATACCTACTATTTTAATACTATCTATTGCAAAGAGTTTTGCAATTTCTTCTATTTTTATAATGGAGTGGGCGTTATTATCTTTTGCATTTTGAAGATACTTTTCATTTTGTTTGGTTAGAACAAATGCCGTTTGTTCGTCACACTCTTTTGAATTTTCACTTACGTATTTAAAAGCCTGATCAGGCAGCTCAATTTTCAATCATCTTACCTTGTGATAGTTTTGTTAATAAATTTCTTAATTTTTCATCCGATGGATAAGCACTTAATGCACCTTCTAAATAGTTTATAGCCATTTTGTTAAATCCGTGTTCAATCAAAGAGTCTAAAAATTCAAGAAAATCTTCTTTATCGGTAATAATCACACGAGTTGAAAACATTATATTTTCAAAAGTTTCTTTAAAAGTAGCACCTTCTTCTATTATCTTTTTAAAATCACTATAAAGTATCCCATCTTCATATTCTAATCTATCGCGTATAGGCTCGGCAAACATCTCTCCTAAAGTATCGATAGCTCCATCCATATTTGACAATAAATCAGCCATAATTACATCTGCTTGCTCACTATCCTCTTCTTTAAGTATTTCATAATAATCAAACAGTGCTTCAGCACCGCCTTCTCCACTCATTGCCATTTCAGATAGTATAACACCGTTGTAAGCTTCTTTGGAATTAGGATAGTTTTGTAATACGGTAGCAAACTTTTTTAAGGCAACATCAAACTCTGCTTTTGAGAAGCTATCTTTTGCTTGTGATAATATTTTGTATTTGCTTATTACACCCATAACATCCTCCTTACTAAAGATTATCTATATCGTTTTCCATACCTGCAGGAACATTTACTACTGTCAGTTCAGGGTGTATATCCATACGAAGTTGACGCTCAACCCCGTATTTTAAAGTCGTACCGCTGCTTGCACAGCCTATACATGCACCTTTTAACTGTACATAGACACTCCCGTTTTTAACGGCTATAAATTCAATATCCCCACCGTCTAATGCTATAGAGGGTCTGACTTTATCAATAACACTCTTTACAGGTCCTACAAGTTCTTCATCACTAAAGGGTATCATTTTTTTCCTTTTACCACAACTTATTCATTAAAAAATATTAATAACATAAAATATGATAAAAGCGCTTAACAATTGATAAATTTATCATCCTAAACTCATAATTTCATGAACATAGGAAGGTTTACGCATCCCCACCGCTATATAATCTATATCGTCAATATTTAGTAAATAGCTTAATGCACACTCCTGCATGCTTAAACGGCAATCTTTAAACACCTCTTTTAAGGCTATTTTCGTCTTTTTTGAGCACTCATAAGCTACCATCTTTTTATACTCTATCAAAAATAAATCTATAAAATTTAACATAGTTTGAGCATTTTTTTCATCTATAGACTTTAAAGATTTTTGTATATGCGGTATGGCTTGAGTATATAAAAAAGTCTCATAGTCACCTATCCAGCCAAATTTATGCTTGGATGCGTCAAGCTCTTCAAACAAGTTAAACAATGGTTTTAGCATCTCATTATCCGTAACTTCTAAAAGTTCATTTAAATGATGATAATATTCATGTGATTCGTCATAATCTGCAAGTCTGTAAACTTGATTGTTAGTTATTGCATTTAATGGCCTTGTAGCTATAACACGCAGAGAATTTTCTTTAGCCCATTTTGCACAAATTAAGCCTTCTGACTCTAAAATATTTATCGGTAACTCTATCGTGCTAAAACCGTGATTGTTGTTTTTTAATTCTTCAGCCGCATTATGCGCTAAAGTGATTAAGTCTTCGTAGGGTAAGAATTTATCATTATTATGCACTATAGAGAAGGCTTCACTGCTTATACCGTATGATTTAATCTTACCGTTTTGGATAAGAGATTCACATTCTAAAAAAGCATCAAAAATAACCCTATTCATCTCATCCAATCTCTCATCTTTACTTAAACCTTCTTCTAAGGCTTTATATAAAATACTCTCTGGATTTTCAATCAATAAACAATCAATATAATCTATTTCTAAATCTTTTAAAGATTTTTCTAAGACTTCAGTTGGATTAGAGTTTATGTCAAACTTTGAAATAATCTCAATATTTTGTTTAATATCATCTTCAAGCTCTCTAAAGGCTAAAGCAATTGTTCTTTGTGCACTTCCGTCAATATACGAGGGTGACGTGTCAATTATTTTAATACCTGATTTTATAGCCTCTTTTAAAGCTTGCAGATGCTGTGGATTGTGTTCAGAAATTCTTTGTGTACCGAATATGATTTTTTTCATGATTATCCTAAGTTGATTATTTAGGGGGAAATTATTTAGGGCGAAGTTACTGCGTGTGGGCTTTACGCCGAGTCAAACTCAGCGTTAGCGTAAGTTAGAGAGATTTACTCTATAACCGTATAAAATATTAAATTATACTAATTCGATAAAAGCCATAGTCGTAGCATCTCCACGACGAATACGAGTACGAGTAATTCTAGTGTAACCACCTTGACGCTCAACGTACTGTGGTGCAATCTCCTCAACTAGTTTTTTAGTTGCAGTTTTACTTTGAAGTGATGCAAATACAGCTCTGTGAGCATTTGAATCACCCTTTCCAGCTACTGTAATTAATTTTTCTACGTAAGAACGTAACTCTTTTGCTTTAACTGCAGTAGTTTCAATTTTACCATGTTCAATTAACGAAATACTAAGATTTGCTAAAAGTGCCTTACGGTGTGCACTTGTACGTCCTAGTTTACGGTATCCATGACGGTGTCTCATCATTATTTCCTTATTTTGCTTCTATTTGTTTTTTTAGAGCGTTAACTACATCGTCTGCTAAATCAGCACCGACTTCGTAACCAAACTCTTGAACCTTTTCAACTATCTCATCATAAGATTTTTTACCAAGGTTTTTAACGTTTTTAAGATCATTTACACTCATAAGTACAATTTCACCGACTAGAGTTATGCTTGAACGGTCAAGACAGTTAAAACTTCTAGCACTTAATCCTAAAGAATCAATATGTGTAGTAAGTTTTTTAAGATCCGGTGACTCTTCAACTCTCTCAATTGTAGTCGGAGCTTTTACACTAATCTCACTGTTAAATACAGCAAGTTGAGCATACATAACTTCTAAAGAGTTTCTAAACGCATCAACAGGTGAAATTTGTCCATCAGTTTTAATGTTTAATACAACTCTTTCAAAGTTAGGATTATCTTCAACAAGTACATTCTCTATTTTATAAGTTACACTTCTAACAGGTGTAAAAAATGCATCTAGAGCGATGTATCCATCTTCTAGCTCATCTGAAGTATCTTCACTTGGAACATACCCGATACCTTGAGCTATTTTGATAGTAAAGTTTAAAGTAGAGTCTTCATTTAATGTAGCTAAGTGTGCATCCGGAGTTACAACTTCAACTTCATCATTAGTTAAATCACTACCTTTAACTGAACAAGGTCCTGCAAAGCTATAGTCGATTTTTGCCGAGTCGGCATCACCGTTTAACTTAAAGCGAATATCTTTAAGATTTAAGATGAAATCGGAAATATCTTCAAGCATACCGCGCACAGAGTCAAATTCGTGCTTAGCACCCTCGATTTTTATAGCAATCGGAGCATAACCAACTGAACTACTTAATAAAAAACGGCGAAGTGGATGTGCTAAAGATATTGCATAACCGGTTTCAAACGGGTATGCCATAATGTTAGCTTCATTATCACTAATTTGTTCTACCTCAAATTGCTGTGGAGCTAGTGGAGTAGTTTTGATCTTTTTCATTTATACGCCTTTGTTATTTTTTATTTTGAGTAAAGCTCAACGATTAAACGCTCTTCTACAGGAATTACAACTTCTTCACGCTCCGGTAAACGAGTAAAGATTCCGAAAACTTTTTCATTGTCAGTATCAACCCATGGAGCTAAACCAGTTTGGCTAGTTAATTCCATAGCACGAACAATCTGTGCATTTGTTTTGCTAGATTCTTTAACTTCAACTTTTTGACCAACTTTAACGCGGTATGAAGGGATGTCTAGTTTTTTACCATCTACTAAGATGTGACCGTGAGTTACAAGTTGACGAGCGAATCTACGAGTAGATGCGAATCCCATTCTGTAAACTACGTTATCTAGTCTTTGCTCGATTAATGTAACAAGGTTTGTACCTGTATTACCGTCACGTCTTTTAGCTTCTACGAATAGTGCGCGGAATTGCTTCTCAGATACACCATACATAAATTTAGCTTTTTGTTTTTCATTTAACTGTAAACCGTACTCACTAGCTTTACCACGACGTTGACCGTGTTGACCCGGAGCATATGGTCTTTTGTCTAAAGCAGATTTACCTGCTAAACGACGCTCACCTTTAAGGTTAAGGCTTACACCAAATCTTCTTTCGATTTTTTCTACTGGACCTCTATATCTTGCCATTAGTAATCTCCTTAAACTCTACGACGCTTAGGTGCGCGACAACCGTTATGTGGTAATGGAGTAACATCTTTCATGAATGTAACACGGATACCCTCTATAGCACCAACTGATTTTACTGCAGTCTCACGACCACTACCTGGACCTTGTACTTTAATTCCAAGCTCTTTAATACCATGTACTTGCGCTTTTTCAACTGCAGCTTCAACAGCAGCCTGTGCAGCGAACGGAGTAGATTTTTTAGAACCTTTGAATCCTAAAGAACCAGCAGAACTCCAAGCAATCATATTACCCATCTCATCTGTGATAGTCACTAAAGTGTTGTTAAATGATGCTGCGATATGACAGATACCACGAGCAATATTTTTCTTTACTACTTTTTTTCTAACAGCTTTTCTTTTTGCCATACTATTTATCCTACCTTAACTTACGCTGCGCCAACAGTTTTTTTCTTACCCTTACGAGTACGAGCATTCGTTTTAGTTTTTTGACCACGACATGGAAGACCACGACGGTGACGTAAACCTCTGTACGAACCTAAATCCATAAGTGCTTTGATATCCATTGCAACTTGTTTACGAAGATCACCCTCAACCATATGGTTAGCACGAATTTCTTTTGTAATTGCAGCTACTTCATCTTCACTTAATTCAAAAACTCTTTTGTTATAGTCAATACCTGTAGCGTCCAAGATAAGACGTGAAGTATGTAAACCAACTCCGTAGATATATGTTAGACCATACTCTACTCTTTTTTTCTTTGGTAAATCAACACCTGATATACGAGCCATAATTACCCTTGTCTTTGTTTATGTTTTGGGTTCTTGCAGATCACTCTTACAATACCTTTTCTCTTGATAACTTTACAGTCATCACACATCTTCTTTACTGAAGCTCTTACTTTCATCGTAAGTCCTTGTGTTTAGTTGTCTTTGCTGCTTCTAGGCAGTTCTATTGTCTTCTCATATGTTTGAATAAGTCCAAACTATATTCAGTCACTAAAGCTACGCCTTGTGGCGAGAAAACGAGCTTGCCAATACTTTTATCTATGTATAATTACATAGGTAAAAACACTCTAACTTTTATGTTAAAACAGCAAAGCAGACGCGAATTATACCCAAAACTTTTTAAAAATTTTATTAAGCCGAAATTATAACTTTATAAATCTAATCCCAAATTACGCTTACTCCATACTCTTGGTTTAATGTTATATGTTTATTATAGTAAGTTTTTTTACCGTATTTTTTACTAAGAAGTTCAACTTCAATCGATTCATCTTTTAATAAATCTTTCACATCTTTATAGCTAAGCCATTTTCCGTATCTTGCCAATGAATTTTGCCATACACGAAAATCACAGCCTGAATCTTCTTTTAATTCAAACATCTCTCCGTCTTCTGTAGTCCAATGAGCATTTGAACAAGCATATAGTTTTACTTTTTTCCCGTTAACTTCTTTATCTCTTACTTCGATCATCCCATCATCGCAATATGGACACTTACCTAAAATCATATTTTTTTCCTTATCAAATATCTATTAAAAATATTTCCATAAATATCTTAAAAGACTAAAAAATATGTCAAATTGCAAAATTTTCGCTAAAATTCGTTTATGAACAATTACGAACAAAAGTTTGCAAAAGCTATAGAAAACACATTTTTTAAAAAACTTTCATTAGGTGAACAAGAATTTATCAAAAAAAAAGCAATAGAATTTAATTTTTCCCATCAAGATATAAAACAAACCGTAGATATCGCAAGAGATCTAACTCTTTGGGATGAGGGAAGTATAATGGATATATTTTCAGAGTATGAACTTCACACTCTTCGAGAAAAAAAAACGATTTTGCAAAAAGTTAAAAAAGACTACGAGGCTTTAAAAACAAAAGCAAACTCATATAAAGATTTTACACCCCATATACAAAGCTCTGAACAGAAGTTCACATTTAAGGTACAGGAGAAGGAAGGCTTTGGACTTGGTCTGTGTCCGGTTGCATCTGAGAAGACTAGGTGCTGTAATCTTTTAACATTAGATGCAGTCGAGAGTTGCGGCTTTGATTGTTCCTACTGCTCAATTCAAAGTTTTTACAATCAAAACACTATTACTTTTGACAAAGGTTTTGCGGATAAACTAAAAAATCTAAAACTCGATAAAAACAAAACATACCATATAGGTACGGGTCAAAGTTCCGATTCGCTTATGTTTGGAAACCGTGAAGGTGTTTTAGATGCACTATTTAACTTCGCGAAAAATAATCCAAACGTAATCTTAGAGTTTAAAACAAAGTCGGATAATATAAAATACTTTTTAGAAAACGATGTACCAAAAAATATAATAGTTACCTGGAGTCTAAATACACAAACTATAATCGATAACGAAGAACATCTAACTGCATCACTCGAAAAACGTATAAACAGTGCCAGAAAATTAGCAGACAAAGACATAAAAGTTGGCTTTCATTTTCATCCCATAGTTGAGTATGAAGGTTACCTTGATGAGTATCAAAGAGTTTATGAAAAGCTTTTAGTACAATTTCACTCATATGAAGTTGTTTTAGTTAGTTTTGGTACTTTAACATTTATAAAACCTGTTATCAAACAATTACGGGGGCGTGACTTTAAGACCAAAATCACGCAAATCCCCCACATAGATGCAAGCGGAAAAACATCTTATCCGGAAAGTACCAAAATAGATATGTTTAAATCGGCATATGAAGCTTTTAAACCATGGCAAAGCGGTAAAAATAAAGTCTTTTTTTACATGTGCATGGAACCGCATGAATTATGGCAAAAATGTTTTGGATATAACTATTTTACAAACAACGACTTTGAAAAAGCTATGCTAAATGCATATGCAAAAAAACTAGATATGGAGTTTTTAATTTGACATTTTCACAAGAAAAACCGCAAACTAAAAAAGAAAACTATTTTTTATCACAAGTGCATCAGCCTTTTTTTACATTAGGGATATCAAATACGATAATAATGATGCTTATATTTGCTTTGGGATATAAAGGTGTGCTAACGCTTAGTGTAGATGCCCTTTTTTTTCATGTATATTCGCTTATATTTATAGTTTTCATAAATATATTTACAGGCTTTTTATTTACAACCTACCCTAAATACACAGGCATGAACAATGTAGAAAAGCCCTTTTATAAAAAGCTGTTTTATATAAATTTATTTGGTTTTATTCTTTTTTTAATAGGGGCATTAACTCATGTAACTATTTTATTGATTGCAACGACTCTTATAATATACGGAAACTACCTTATAGTAAAAAAACTAAAAAAGTTATTTGAAAACTCTACCGCTGCAAATTTAGAAGATCCTTTTTGGATGCTTAGAGCTTTTAAATTTGGATTAGCCGGAAATATTTTAATGGTTATTTCAATATTTATACCGGTGATACAACAGTTTGCAATAGCTTTATCTTTTTTTATGTTTTTAATCTTTTTAACATTCGCGGTTGGACAAAGAATGATACCTTTTTTCTCACACTCTATGGAAGAAAAAGATGAAAGGTTTATTGGTACAGTATTTGTACTATTTATTATAAAAACAATTCTGGCTACATTTAATTCATATGATTATGTGAAAATTGCAGAAATAATCGTAGATATTCTTCTTGGATTATATATGCTTGGTGAATTTTTAAAATGGAAAATACTAGACAAAAATGCACATCCGATAATCTGGATACTGCATCTAGGCTTATTTTGGTTACCTGCTGCATTTGTATTAGATGCTATCTCTCTTATAGCTGAGCTATACCTAGATACTTCGTTTTACTTCTTAGGTATTCACTTAATAGCTTTAGGTTTTCTAACTACTATTTTAATAGGTTTTGGTACTCGTGTAACATACGGTCACTCAGGTCAACCACCACAAGCTGAAGGCTTGGTATTGGGTCTGTTTTACTTTACCCAGATAGTTGTATTAACTCGTTTTTTATACAGCTTAAATATTGGTTTTTCTTGGGGTTTAAACTTTTTATTTGATATCTCATTTACGACATGGTTAATTCTCTTTGTACTATGGGCTGCTAAATTTTTACCTGTGTTAGTGAGGGGTGCAAAATAAGATGCTTAGGTTTTTTTTTGCATCCATAGCAGTATCTGTAGAACTGTTTTCATTCGATATGGGTGCATTGCTTTTTCACGGTAACTGCATCACTTGTCACTTTGAGCATAAAGCAGTTTCAGCTCCTTCTATTACTGAGGTACAAAGGCGTTATAAAGCAGTATTTCCTAAAAAAAAAGATTTTGTAGATTATATGAGTAAATGGATTTTAAAACCAAGTGCCAAAACTTCTATAATGCTCGATGCCGTAAAAAAATATGAGTTAATGCCCGAACTTGGATATGATGAAGATACACTAAGACAGATTAGCGAATATATATACGATACCGACTTTTTAAAAAAGCATAAAGGTCATATAGACACACACCAAAAATAGGTGTTTGTCTATTATTTGTATCTGTAAGTGATACGACCTTTGTCTAAAGAGTAAGGAGTAAGTTCAAGTTTAACTTTATCTCCAGGTAGGATTTTAATGTAATGCATACGCATTTTACCAGCGATGTGACATAAAATCACGTGTCCATTATCTAACTCAACACGAAATGTTGCATTAGGTAAAGCCTCAACAATCTTGCCATCTACTTCGATAACATCAGCTTTTGCCATTTTTGTTAACCTTTTAAATTTTTGATAAAATTTCAGCTTTACCGTTGATTATTGCAACAGTATGCTCATAGTGTGAACCGCGTAACCCATCGGCACTAACTACATCCCAGCCATTTTCCAAAATAACTTTTGAACTATCTTTTTGACAAATCATAGGCTCTAAACAAAAAACCATTCCGTTTTTTATCTTAGGACCCGATTTCGGACTTCCATGCTCCAAGTAGTTTGGAATTTCCGGTTCTTCATGAGGCTTTTTACCGATACCGTGACCGCAAAAGTCATATAAAGGTACAAAACCGCGTGAACGGATAGAGTTTTCTAAAACTGCTGATAGTTCTTTAAATCTCATTCCGTCTTTTATAGCTTCGATAGCTTCATAAAGAGCTTCTTTAGCACAAGCTATTAGTTTTTCATCTTGCTCGGAAATTTTACCGACACCGACAGTTATAGCGGCATCTCCGTACCAGCCGTTTAGTTCAGTACCGATATCATAACCGATTATATCACCATCTTGAAGTTTATAATCGTTTGGAATACCGTGAATAATAACTTGATTTAATGATGTACATACAGAAGCGGGAAAACCGTAAAGCCCTTTAAAAGAAGGTTTTGCACCATTACTTAAGATATATTCTTCAGCCATAGCGTCTAACTCTTTTAAAGAGATTCCGGGTTTAGTGTTTTGTTTAAGTAGTTCTAACGCGCCGGCAACAATTTTGTTAGCAGCGCGAAGTTTTTCTATCTCTTGTGGTTTTCGTAGCGAAATCGCCATTATTTATAGACCAACCGCACTAAGAGTTTCATATTTACTCATGTAAATTTGAGCCTCGATTTTTCTCATAGTATCAAGTGCAACTTGAACTACGATTAAAACTGCAGTACCACCAAAGAAGAACGGAACACCCATACCTTTTATAATCATAAAAGGTAATGTTGCAATAAGACCTAAATATAACGCTCCCGTAACAGTTAAGTTTGAAGCAGTCATATTTAAGAACTCTTTTGTAGCATCACCTGTACGAATACCGGGTATAAATCCACCTTGTCTTTTTAGATTATCCGAGATATCTTTTGCGTTAAATGTAATAGATGCATAGAAAAATGCAAAGAAAACAACAAATACAAAAGTCAAAAAGTTAAAGAAGTAACTATTTGGATTTAATAAATCGGCAATAGCTTGAATTGTAGGATTAGTACTAGATGATAATACCGTCATAGGAAACATTAAAATTGCCGAAGCAAAAATAACCGGAATAACACCCGATAAGTTAACTTTAATAGGTATATAGTTCATCACTCTTTTATTTTGGTTTTGCATCATAGTCTTTTTAGCATATGTAATAGGGACACGACGTTCACCAAGCTCTACATAGATAATAATACCTACGGTAGCTAATATAAGAGCTAATATTGCTAAAACAGTTAAGAAACTCATCGCACCGGTATTTACCATCTCAATACTTTGACCTATTGCAGACGGAATAGCCGAAACTATACCTGCAAAAATGATTAAAGATATTCCGTTGCCGATACCGCTTTGAGTTATTTGCTCACCTATCCACATAAGTAACATAGTACCTGCAAGCATTGATACAGCCGACAACATTATAAATGTATTATGATCAGCTAATATTGCACTATTTCCATTTGGTCCGGTTAAACTTTGTAATCCTACACTAACACCTACAGCTTGTATAAGAGTAATTGCAATTGTCGCATAACGAATAATTTGCATATATTTAACCATACCGTCACGTTCTTTTTTCATCTGACCAAGCGGTGCAAAAGTTGCAGCAAGTAGTTCCATGATAATTGAAGCGGTAATGTAAGGCATAATACCAAGTGAAATGATAGATAATCTCTCAACGGCATTTCCGCTGAACATATTAAAAAGACCTAATGCATCTGATTGATGTGAATCGAAGAATGAAGCTATAACAGCAGTATCAACGCCAGGAACCGGCACGTATGCCAGTAGGCGGTAAATAAATAAAAACCCGATTGTAATAAGTATCTTATTAACTAGATTTTTATTCACGACTATTTTCCTGTAGTGGTAATGTTGTCGTCTTTAATTTTTGATGCTAAATCTTTTGCAGATGCACCAACCAATTTAACTTTTTCAACAGAAGCAGCTATTTTATGAACTCCACGGATACTCTCCATAGTGATTTCATCTAACTCAGCTACTGCTTTGATTTTTTCAACATTAATTACATAAGGTTTAACGTTTTTAGAGTTAAAACCGATTTTTGGAAGAATCTTCGCTAACGGTAACTGACCACCGATAAAGTTTCTTTTTTGCTTATAACCTGAACGAGATTTTTGACCTTTTTGACCGCGAGCAGCAGTCTTACCAGTACCTGAACCTTGTCCGCGTCCAACTCTTTTGCGGCTAGAAGTAGAACCTTCAGCCGGAGTTAAATTTTCAATACCCATTTGACTATCCTTTTAATTTTGAAAGTGCTTCAACTGTAGCACGAACAACAGTATTTGGATTATTTGAGCCAATTGACTTAGTCAAAATATCTTGAATACCAGCAAGCTCCAAAACAGGACGCATAGCTCCACCGGAGATAACACCCGTACCTTCAGAAGCCGGCTTTAATAAAACACGACTAGCGTTAAATTTATGCTCAATATCATGTGCAATAGTAGTACCTTTAATACTAACTGTCGATAAGTTTTTAAATGCCTCATCTACAGCTTTTTTGATTGCATCCGGAACCTCTTTAGCTTTACCGGTTCCAAATCCAACAGTACCGTTTTTATCACCAACTACAACTAATGCAGTAAAACGAAATCTACGACCACCTTTTACAACTTTAGTAACACGACCAATATTTACAATTGATTCTTCAAAATCTTCTCTATTGATTTCCATCTTAACCCCTAGAACTTAATTTCGTTTGCACGAAGTGCGTCACCAAATGCAGCAATTACACCGTGGTATTGGTAACCGTTTCTATCAAACACGATCTCAGAGATTTTAGCTTCTTTTAGTTTAGCAGCAAATGCTTCACCAAGTGCAGCAGCACCCTCTTTGTTAGCTTTTTGATTGATAGCTTTTGAATTCATACCGATAACTGTAGTAGCCGTAGCATCATCTATAGCTTGAACAGTTAAATAACGGTTTGAACGAAATACAGAAACACGAGGAAGTGTAGCACTACCAGATATTTTTGCACGAATACGACGCTTACGCTTTATGCGAGAAGCTAATTTATTTTTTAATACTTTTGCGTTCATCTAATATGCCCTCCTCTATTTAGCCGCTGTCTTACCAGCTTTACGTACAATATGTTCTTCAACATATTTAACACCTTTACCTTTATAAGGCTCCGGTGGACGGAAAGATCTGATTTCAGCTGCACATTGACCAACTAATTGTTTGTCATGGCTTTTTAATGTAATCACGTTTTTATCAACTGCCGCTTCTAAACCTTCCGGTAGGTCATAGTTGATATCGTGTGAAAAACCTAATTGTAAGTTAAGAACTTTACCTTGTACAGCAGCTCTGTAACCAACACCGTTAATCTCAAGTTGTTTTTGATAACCTGTAGTTAAACCAGTTACTATGTTTTGAGCTAGTGCACGGTAAGTACCCCAGTATGCTCTATCTTGTCTATCTTCAGATTTTGTTGCAAAAGTAATAATATTTCCATCGATAGAAAAATCAACATTTCCTTTTGTATCTAAATCAACGCTTTTGTTACCTTTAGAAAAAGTGATAACATTTCCATTGCTGCTAACTTTAACGTCAGCTGTACAATCTACCGGATTTTTTCCAATTCTTGACATGTTAACTCCTTCCTACCAAATAGTACACATTACTTCACCACCGATACCAAGCTCATAAGCTTTATCGTTAGGAAGAACGCCTTTAGATGTAGATACTACGATAGTACCGTAACCGTTT
This sequence comes from Sulfurimonas lithotrophica, assembly GCF_009258225.1. Taxonomy (NCBI): domain Bacteria; kingdom Pseudomonadati; phylum Campylobacterota; class Epsilonproteobacteria; order Campylobacterales; family Sulfurimonadaceae; genus Sulfurimonas; species Sulfurimonas lithotrophica. The sequence continues at coordinate 264,520 of NZ_CP043617.1, read as the reverse complement.
TTGAAACGTTTGATATCTTCTTTACCTTTGTAAACACGACGTCCCGGTTTAGAGATTCTTTTCATTTCATTGATAACAGTGTTACCGTTTTCATCATACTTTAATACAACTTTAATAGTTTTTTTAACGCCGTCTTCGATAACGTTACAACTATCAATATAACCTTTTTCTACTAGAATGTTAGCTAAAGCTTCAACACTTTTAGAGTGAACAAGAGTAGTAACATCTAGCTTTCTCATACCAGCATTACGGATACGTGTTAACGCATCTGATACTAAATCATTAATCATTTTTTAATTCCTTATTTTGCAAGTCTTTCGACTGCTATTGTTAGGAGTTTCTTCTTGGATTACCAAGAAGACTTTCTAACACCTGGGATCATACCTTCATTTGCCATTTTTCTAAAACAAACACGACAAATACCGAAATCTCTCATTACAGAGTGTGGACGTCCACAAATCTGACAACGTGTATAACCACGAACTTTAAACTTAGGTTCACGTGCCGCTTTAGCTATCATAGACTTCTTAGCCATTAGTTACTCCCTTTAGTAAAAGGCATACCTAATTTTGCAAGTAGTGCAAATCCTGCCTTATCATTTTCAGCTGTAGTTACAACCGTAATGTTCATACCGTGAATTTGCATAATTGAATCATAAGTAATCTCCGGGAAGATTAATTGCTCTTGCAAACCAAAGTTATAGTTACCGCGACCGTCAAAACCGTTTCTAGCAACACCACGGAAATCTTTCACACGTGGAAGTGCAATAGATACTAAACGATCAAAGAAGTTGTACATGTTCTCGCCACGAAGCGTAACACGTACACCAACAGGCATACCTTCACGAACTTTAAAACCAGCTACAGATTTCTTAGCAATTACAGTAGATGCTTTTTGACCGGCAATCTTAGTAATTGTGTCTTCAATGTTTTGGATAAGCTTGTTATCTTTCATTGCAAAACCGGCACCAACAGAGATAACGATTTTTTCTAATGCAGGAACTTGCATTACGTTTGCTATCTCTAACTCTTTTTGAAGTTCTGGTTTAAGGCTTAAATATTTTTCTTTCATACGAGCCATAATTACGCCTCCACTTTACGAACGTTTGATACATCTATCGGCATCTCTTTATTAATATGTCCGCCTTTAGTATTATCTTCTGTAGGTTTGATAGCTTTTTTAGCAACTTTACAACCCTCAACGATTACCTTATTTTTCTTAGGTAATACAGAAAGAACAGTTGCTTTTGTACCTTTATCATCTCCAGCGATAATTTCTACAGTATCGCCTTTTTTGAAATTAAACTTTGCCATTAAACAACCTCCGGTGCAAGAGATACGATTTTCATAAAACCGGCATAACGTACTTCACGAGCAACAGGTCCGAAGATACGAGTACCGATTGGTTCTCTCTTGTCATCAAGTATAACAGCTGCATTATCGTCAAAACGGATAAGAGAACCGTTTTCACGGTGAACTTCTTTAGCACTTCTAACTATAACAGCTTTTACAACTTTACCTTTTTTAACTTTAGCAGTCGGTGTCGCTTTTTTAACAGAAGCAACGATAACGTCACCTACTCTAGCATAACGACGTTTAGAACCACCAAGCACCTTAATACACATAATCTCTTTAGCACCTGTATTATCAGCTACGTTTAAACGAGTAAAACCTTGGATCATTACTCTGCTCCTTTTACAACCGATTTAAGTCTAAAAGATTTAGTCTTAGAAAGCGGACGACATTCTATTGCTACAACTTCGTCACCAACTTTAAGTTCATTTTTCTCATCATGGATAAGATAATTTTTGAACTTTCTTACAACTTTGTGGTAACGTGGATGCATAACACGACGCTCTACTGAAATAGTAGCAGTCTTGTTACCTGCAATTTTAATCACATTACCTTGAATTTCACGTTTATGTGTCATCTACAAACCCCTACTTCGCTGCTGCAGTGATAGCAGTGTTAATACGAGCAATATCTTTTTTAGCAACTTTAAGTTCACTAGTGTTTTGTAATTGCATCATTTGTTTTTTTATCTTAAGAGTGAAAAGTTCAGTTTTCTTCTCTTTTAACATTGCCTCAAGCTCGTGCACTGTTTTATCTGCTAAATCAGAATATTTCATTGCTCATCTCCGCAGTAATAATTTTAGTTTTGAACGGTAACTTGTGTTGTGCTAAAGTTAAAGCTTTACGAGCCAACTCTTCATTTACACCAGCCATTTCAAAAATGATACGACCAGGTTTAATGTTCATAACATACTGATCGATTGGACCTTTACCTTTACCCATACGTACTTCAAGAGGACGTTTAGTTAACGGCTTAGCAGGAAAAACACGAATCCAAATCTTACCTTGACGATTAATCGCACGAGTAGATGTGATACGAGCAGCCTCAATTTGACGAGAGTTGATACGACCAGCTTCTACTGCTTTAATAGCAATAGAACCAAAAGCGATTTTGTATCCACTACGAGCATAACCACGGTTACGCCCTTTCATCATTTTACGGTATTTAGTTCTTTTAGGCATTAACATAGTCTATTCCGCCTTTTCTTTTCTTGGAGCACGTTTACGAGGGCGCTCTTTTTTTTCTTCTTTAGCTTCTTGAGGGATACCTTTAGTTAGTACCTCACCTTTGAAGATCCATACTTTGATACCGATAATTCCGTATGTAGTATGAGCTTCTGCGAAACCGTAATCGATTTTAGCACGTAGAGTATGTAAAGGAACACGACCTTCTAAGTACCACTCAGTACGAGCCATTTCAGCTCCACCAAGACGACCACTTACAGATACTTTAATACCTTTAGCACCACTTCTTTGTGCGTTTTGCATAACTTTTTTCATCGCACGTCTAAACGCAACACGACGCTCTAGTTGAGTAGCTACGTTTTCAGCAACTAATTGACCGGAGATGTTAGCTTTTTTCTCTTCTTTAATATTTACAGAGATAGCTTTCCCTATAAGTTTTTGAAGATTGTTTTTAAGTTTCTCGATATCAGCACCTTTTTTACCGATGATAATACCGGGACGAGCTGCTACGATAGTTACACGAAGACGCTTAACAGTTCTTTCAATGATAATGTTAGAAACACCAGCATAGTATAACTCTTTCTTTAAATATGTACGAATCTTGTGATCTTCACCTAAAGCTGCAGGAGCAGTTTTAAAGTTAGGAAACCATCTGCTTTCCCAGTTACGGTTGATTCCAAGACGTAAACCAATAGGATTAACTTTTTGACCCATTCTATTTACCCTCTACTTCTACTAAGATATGTGCTGTTGGTTTTCTAATACCTGAAGCCATACCACGAGCACGTGGACGGAAACGTTTAAGTACCGGACCATTGTCAACACGACATGATGTGATTGTACAATCTTCAGCTTCATTACCACTGTTAGCTACTGCAGATGCAACAACTTTAGAGATAATTTTCGCTGCTTTGTTTGGAGTGAATTCTAAAGCTGCTAACGCTTCTTCAGCGTTCATACCTTGAATCTCTCTAGCAATTAAGCGAGATTTGATCGGTGATACACGAATAAATTTTAATAATGCTCTAGCCATGATTACCCCTTCTTCTGAACAGAGCCCTTGTGGCCCTTAAATGTACGAGTTGGAGCGAATTCACCAAGTTTATAACCAATGTGGTTCTCTGTAACATATACAGGAACAAATTGGCGACCATTGTGAACATTTAATGTTAAACCAACGAAATCAGGAAGAACCATAGATCTTCTTGACCAAGTTTTTATAGGTTTTTTATCGCCGCTTTCTTTAGCAGCCATAACTTTTTTCATTAAATGATCATCTACGAAAGGACCTTTTTTTACTGAACGAGCCATATTATCCTACCCTTTTAGCATTTGGTTTACGGCGAGTAATAATTAATTTATCACTAGCTTTTTTACGACGAGTTTTAGCACCCTTCGTTGGTTTACCCCAAGGAGTAACTGGGTGACGACCTGAGTTCGTTTTACCTTCACCACCACCATGCGGGTGATCAATTGGGTTCATTGCAGAACCACGAGTTTGAGGACGGATACCCATGTGACGAGTACGACCAGCTTTAGCTAAAACGATGTTAGTATATTCTTCGTTTCCAACAACACCACAAGTAGCTAAACACTCACCAAGTACTAAACGCATCTCTGATGAAGGCATACGTAAAGATACATATTTACCATCACGACCCATGATTTGAGCAGATGTTCCAGCTGAACGAACTAATTGTCCACCTTTACCAGTCTTAAGCTCAATGTTGTGAACTAATGTACCAACAGGGATATTTTTAAGTTTCATAGTGTTACCAGGTTTAACGTCTAAACCAGCTTCAGCAGATTCAACTTTATCACCTACATTTAAACCTTTAGGTTGTAGGATATATCTTTTTTCACCATCAGCATATGTGATAAGTGCGATACGACAGTTACGGTATGGATCATACTCAATTGTACTAACTGTACCTTGAATTCCAAACTTATTTCTTTTGAAATCTATGATACGGTAAAGTTTCTTAGCTCCACCCTCTTTATGACGAGAAGTGATACGACCGTTATTATTACGACCTGAGTGAACAGGAAGCTTTTTAAGAAGTGAACGAACACTTGCTTTAGCCGTAATGTCTGAGCTGTCAATATTTGTATAAAAACGACGTGACGGAGTAGTCGGTCTATAAGTTTTCATTGCCATGTTACACCGCCAAACTTTCTATTTGTGCACCTTCTGGTAACTTAACATAGAACTTTTTAAAGTCATTTTGTTTACCAGGTACACCACGGAAACGTTTAACTTTTCCGCTTTGATTAAGTGAGTTAACATTTGTTGGAACGATTCCAAAATACTCACGAAAAACCTCTTTAAGACCAGTCTTAGTCATACGAGGAGATGTTTGTACAACGATTACACCATCTTCTTGCATTCCAAGAGTCTTCTCTGTATATAGTATAGATTTAATATCTGTAATATCAGCCATTATTTCGCCTCACCTACTAGAGTTTCCCATACTGCTTTTTCGATCACGATTGAACGGAAGTTAGCAGCTAAGTATGCGTTTAATTCATTAGACTCGATAACATAAGTATCAGCAATGTTTTCAAACGCTAAAAAAGTTTTTTCATCTAATAAAGACTTAACAAAAAGAGTATCTCTTTGACCAAGTGCTTTAAACATTGCATATGCATCTTTAGTTTTACCAGACTCAACTGCGATGCTATCTACGATAAATAAACTACCATTTTGTGCATGCTCATTTAAAGCAAAGTTTAAAGCAAGTTTTTTCTGCTTTTTATTTACTTTTAAATCGTAATTACGGTTGTTTTGAGAACCAAAAGCTTTACCCCCGCCTACGAATACCGGAGAACGACGTGAACCGGCACGTGCACGTCCACCACCTTTTTGAGCCCATGGCTTCTTACCACCACCTCTAACGTCACTTCTACCTTTTGTAAATGCCGTATTAGCACGTGCAGCTGCTTGAGCTGACTTTACATATAGGTATAAGTTATGAGGGTTGATACCTGCGAAACTCTCCGGTAGTGCTAACTCAGATGCTTTTTCCATTTTTTCATTTAAAACGATTGCGCTCATTATTTAGCTACCTTTACACGACCTAATGAACCGTTTGCACCAGATACTGAACCTAAAACAGCAATTACACCGTTTTCAGCATCGTAAGAAACGATTTCATTTTTAACACTATTTTGTACATTTCCGTATTGTCCAGGCATCTTACGCCCTTTCATTACACGACCTGGCCATTCAGCATTACCGATTGAACCTACTCTACGACCGAATCTGTGACCGTGAGATGCAGGACCGCCACCAAAGTTCCAACGCTTCATAGCACCGGAAAAACCGCGACCTTTAGTAGTAAAAGTAGATTTTAAAATTTTAGCTTCTGCTAAAGGTGCTAAATCTAAATCACCGGCTTCAGTGTTTGCTACTTCTAAAGTAACGAAACGGTTAAACTCAGATGAAAGGCTATACTTTTTTTGTTGACCTTCAATTGATTTATTCATTTTTTTACCGCTGTTGTAAGCTACAATAGCAGTTCCATCGTTAACTTCACATACTTTAGCATCAACTACTTTTAATAAAGTAACTGGTTTACTAGGTACAGTGATAGTACGGCTCATACCGATTTTTTCAACAATATATTCCACGATGTTCTCCTTACTTATCCATAGAACGTACTTCTACGTCTACTTCCGGTGCTAAGTCAAGTTTCATTAATGAATCAACAGTTTCTGGAGTTGCAGAAACGATATCTATCATTCTAGCGTGCATACGAATTTCAAATTGCTCACGTGAACTTTTGTTTACGTGCGGTGATTTTAAAACTGTATATTTACGAATTTTTGTCGGTAAAGGTATCGGACCACGGATAACCGCACCAGTACGTTTTACAGCCTCTACGATTGACGCTACTGATCTATCTAATACACGATGATCGTAAGCTTTCAATTTCAAACGAATTTTTTCCATAATTTTCCTTCTAAAGAACTCGTTAGCTATTTGATTTTTTTAGTGCTAACTATTTAAGGGAGCGGAATTATACCGAGATACATTCTGATATTCAAGGTTTACAGGGGGTAAATTTGAAAATATTTTATATTTTATTTCCTTTTAATAAGGAAGTAGTAAAATTACACTATGCAAAATTTACTTGAAGAGTTTTATAAAACAGATTTAATCGTCAATAAGTTTCAATATAGAAAACTATATATAGAAGACAATATTTCTTATCAAATAAACGGAATATCACAAGTAGGCAAGACAAAACTTGTAAAAAACTATCTTCTAAGCCTTAAAAAAAATACTTATATATATATAGATTGTTCAGATGTGAGAATTGATATAGAAGAGTTTAACAAACATATATCCAAATTTTGCATAAAAAACAGAATAGATGTACTTGTTTATGATAACTATACAAAAGAGTTTAAAATACCAAATGTATCTCAGCTTATAATCACGTCACAAATGCCCATACAAAATGAGTACTTAACTCAAGTAACGCTTTATCCACTTGATTACGAAGAGTTTTTAGCATATGAGCATAAGTATGATTCAACTGCACTAAACCATTTTGTACAACTAGGCGGATATCCTGCTATGCATAAAATAAATTCTGATGAAAGGATTACATACATACAAAAATCTCTTCAGTGCATACTTGAACCCCAAGAGTTTGAGATACTAAAAAATTGTGCAAAAATGACAAGTACAAAACTCTCACCTTTTTCTATATATGAAAGACTAAAGCAAACACAAAGAGTTTCAAAAGACAAACTATATAAGAGTTATGATAATTTAGTCTCTAAAAACTATATCCATCAACTCTCAAAATTTAATAGTCAACGGGCTACAAAAAAAATATATCTTTGTGATATTTCACTAAAATCAGCCCTTGTGAGTCAAAAACATTTTGGTCGCCTATTTGAAAATATGCTTTATCTTGAGTTGCTAAAACATAATCACGAAATATATTATGAAGAAGGTATAGATTTTTATCTGCCACAAGACAGTGAGATAATTTTATCGATGCCCTTTGCAGATGAGCGGACTCTATTTAAAAAAGTGGAGTCTATAGAAGCTTTTATTATTACCTACGGCATTACTCAAATAACTGCCATAACAATGAATAATGAAGCTACCATCTCTCATCCTTTTTCAAGGATAGAGATGATACCATTTGATATATGGGCATTAGGAGATTAAAATGGGGTCAAAAAGAAAAATGGTTGAAGATGCACTTGGCGATGCAAAGGATAAATCGGATTTTGTGCATCCGGATAGAAGAAAAAAAGAGATAGAACAACTTTTAGAAGATGAAAAACGTAACTTTGACAAAAAGAAAAAACGTGTCCCTGTTTGGATAAAAGAAGAAGTGCTAGAGTATGAAGATGAGCTTCGTATGCTTCAGATTGAGCTTCTTAAGATGCAAAATCATGTAAAAAAGCACGGTCTAAAAGTTCTTATGATATTTGAAGGGCGTGATGCTGCAGGAAAAGGCGGTACTATAAAAAGGGTTATAGAGCATCTAAACCCGCGTGGTGCAAGAGTCGTAGCACTTGATAAACCAAGCGACAAAGAAAAAACTCAATGGTATTTTCAACGATATGTACAGCATCTACCATCTGCCGGTGAAATGGTTTTGTTTGACAGAAGTTGGTATAACCGTGCAGGAGTTGAGAGGGTTATGGATTTTTGTACACAAGAGGAACACTCGGAGTTTTTGCATGAAGTTCCCGAACTGGAGAAGATGCTCGATAATTCAGGTATAAAAATTTTCAAGTTTTATTTTTCTATCACTAAAGATGAACAAAACAAACGTTTTGAAAAACGCAAAACAGATCCGTTAAAACAATTTAAACTCTCCGACGTGGATCAAAAATCTCAAGAGTTATGGGATGATTACTCTATGACAAAATATTCCATGCTTTTGGCATCTCATACCGAACATGCACCATGGACTATTATTCGCTCAGACGATAAAAAAGTCGCACGTATAAATACGATAAAACATATCTTATCGAACATGAAGTATGAAGATAAAACGAAATCTAAAAAATTAAAAGTAGATGACAATATAGTAATACCTGCAAATAAAGAGATAGAAAATATGCAAAATAATATGTCATTAACAAGAGATAAGCAATAAAACTATTTTTATCTTATCTAACTGTTATGATATGTTATAATATCATCAACATATTAAAAACGGTAGCTGTTAATAAGCTAAAAATAGTTTGATAAGGATTAGAATATAATGGATACAGGTGTAAGAACAATTACTATTATAGACGATGAGAATGAAATTTTATTAATGCTTGAAAAACATCTCTCCAGAGAAGGATATAGAGTAAAAACTTTTGACAATCCTCTTAATGCAATATCCTCTATTCCAAATGATACCGACTTGATATTACTAGATATCATGATGCCTCAAATGAACGGTTTGGATGCCTTACCTAAACTACAAGAAAAGCTTCCTAATGTAAAGGTTCTTATAATGACTGCTTTTTCAACCCTTGATAAAGTTCTAAATGCCCATAGAAACGGTGCAAACGATTATATAATGAAACCATTTCCTTCATTAAACGAGCTAAGTAAAAAGATAGATAATATATTAAACGATTAACATATGGCTTCAAAAGATATTTCTATACTCTTTGTAGAGGATGATGACGATATAAGAGCTGAAATATCCGAGTATTTACAAGAATATACTTTTAAAAATATATATACCGTTACAAACGGCCAAGAGGGTATAAACAGCTATATCGAATATAAACCAGATATAATTTTAACAGATTTACGTATGCCTATTTTAGACGGTCTTGAAATGTCAAGACATATTAAATCTATAAATGAAGATATCCCGATAATTCTTTTTACGTCTTTGTTTGAAAAAGAGATTACCGAAGCTGCCGTCGATATCGGTATAGATGCTTACCTGTTTAAACCTATATCCAAAGAGAGGTTAGAAAAAGTACTCTGCAAATATAAAAACCGCATAATCCAAAAAAGAAAATTCCTTAATGAACAAAAGCTTTTGGAGGAGTACAAAGGTGCTATAGATGCAAGTGCCGCAGTTACCAAGACAGATAAAAACGGTGTTATAACCTACGCAAACGATGCATTTTGCGAAATGTCCGGTTATACAAAAGAGGAACTAATAGGAAAAGCACACAATATTGTCAAGCATCCTGAGACTATTGATGCCGTATATCTTGATATGTGGAAAACCATTACAAATAAAAAAATATGGCACGGAAGATTAAAAAACCTTAATAAAAACGGCAGAACCTACTATCAACACTCTGTCATAGTACCGATTATAAACGAAGACAATGAGATAGAAGAGTACATTGCCCTAAGGCAAGATATAACCGACCTGTTTCATCAAGAAGAATATTTAAAAAAAAGAATCAAAGAAGAGGTTGATAAAAATCTGCAACTTCACAAAGAAAAAGAAGAAGCTAAACTGCTTGAAGAAAAATTTTCAATAATAGGAAAAATGGCGGCAGGTATTACACATGAGATAAATACACCTTTAACTTATGTCAGGGGTAATTTGGAATTTTTACTAAAAGACATAGACAGTCTTGATGAAGATGTAAAACAAAAAGCTTATTTACTAGAAGACTCCAAGACCATATTTAGCGGTATAAATAGAATAGCATCTATAGTCGAGTCTATGAGAGAGGTTGCTTCTCAGGCAAAAGAAAAACCTGAGATTAATAATATATACGCCTCTTTAATAACGGCTTTAACTTTATCTTATAATAAATCAAAATTTATCTCGAATGTAAAACTTATAGATGAAATATTTAACATAGGTATGAATAAAGACAAATATAACTTCAGTATCTCTGTTCAAAAACAAAGAATCGAACAAGTATTTGTAATAATTATCAACAATGCCCTAGATGCTCTAAAGCTAAAAGATGATTTTGATTCAAGAATATTTGAAATATATATAGAAAATACGGATGAATACCTTATCGTCAACTTTAAAGACAATGCAGGCGGGATAGATGAAGATATACTACCAAAAATATTTAACCCATTCCAAAGCAGCAAGGAAGAAGGCGGAATGGGGATAGGACTAAATGTAGCTAAAAGAATAATAGATGATCATGGAGGAAAAATAATAGCTTCAAATGTTGATGAAGGTGCACTTTTTCAAGTGCACCTTCCCCATGCCAGAGAACTTGTAAGTAAAGATATATAATGTTGTGTGGAATAGATGAAGCAGGACGTGGTCCTTGTGCGGGTGACTTGGTTATGGCTGGATGCATACTAACATCGGATGTGGATGGTTTAAACGATTCCAAAAAATTAACTGAGAGAAGACGCGAAGAATTATTTGAACTTATTATTCAAAACTCAACTTACCATATAGTTAAGTTTTCTCCTAAAGAGATAGATGATCTGGGGATATCAAAATGCATCTCGTCCGGTCTTTGTGAAATTTTGGATACACTAGATGCAGACGAGTATCTGTTTGACGGTAATTCTACTTTTGGTGTAGATGGTCTTAGTACCATGATAAAAGCCGACGGAAAAGTTGCAGAGGTAAGTGCCGCATCTATAATAGCAAAAGTCACACATGACAGAGACATACTAGAAGAAGCAAAAAAATACCCTCAGTGGGAGTTTGAATCACATAAAGGCTATGGTACGAAAAAGCATATAGAACTTATAAAAAAACACGGCTACAGCCCTATTCACAGAATGAGCTATAAGATAAAAGAGTTAAGAGAACCGAGTCTTTTTTAAGAATTCTCATTTAGAACTATTTATAATTTCTGTACATTGCTTTTTAAATTTTGGCAGACCGTTTCTAATTATCCACTCAACTATAGATAGGTTTACACCTTCATATTCATGAGCTATGTAAGTTCTAACATCATACATACCTTTAACATCTTTGTCATCAAAAGCACTTAAAATGTCATCCGCGTGATCTTTTTTTAATTTATTAAATTGTTCAGCTATGGCTGTTAGATGCATAAGTATTGCAGGTCTTAATGTAACACTATCTTCAAGTGATTTTACTATACCACCGTTATTATCAACAATTTGCTCTATATATTCTATCTTCTCTAGAATCAAATAAACTTTACTAATTGATTCTTTAGACATATATAGCTCTATCTATAATAAACTTTTTACCGGTTTTTCCCATACCACTACTATCAGCCAAATCTACAGGCAATCCTAATGCACTTGAAATTTCAGACTGAATTTCTTTAATACGTTCAATTGACCCAAAACCATATCTGTTTGCAAACTCAGGAGTTGCTTCTACAAGAATATCTACGTCACTATTATCATCTGCTTCATCTCGAGAATAAGAGCCAAAAAGTGCTTTTATTAGAAAGCCTTCGTTTTGATACTTGCTTTTAACAGTACTAAGATAGTTTAGGATAAATTCTTTTTTCATAAGCAATATTATATCATAAGGTGTAAGTAGAACTATTAAACATGCTTATGCTCCAAAAAGAACAGGTTTTGGGATACTTACAATAAATATATAATACAAAGCTCTAATTCCTAACTTCTGCATTATTGAAGAGGGTAATACTTATACCCTCTTTCAAAAAATTTATTTTTTTGAACTTTTTGATGGTTTTAGAGATGGTTTATTACCTGGTGTACTTTTGTTATCTCTACGTCTTTGGTCTAACTTACCTGTAGATTTTGCTTTAGGCTTTGGTCCCGGTTTTAATCCCATAATATTTCCCCTCCTTTCATAAGATATTTATATCTTAACCAAAAAAATTTTCTTTATAGAAAAATATTGCAAAGTGCCATAATCTTTTATTTACTACAAAATAATTTGTTATATTTACACAAATGTTAATTAGCATACAATATGCCGATTATAATATTTCATAATAAGATTCAATATATGATTTCAACTATAAATGAAATTTTTAATAACAGAGAAATTGCAATAGTAATTATTGTTGTACTTTTTATAGGGTATGCTATATCAAAAAACCATATAGAAATATTCAAAAGTTTCAAAGGAGTTTTAAAAGCTTTTTTTAGCAAAAAAATCATGACACCTATTATTATAATGTTTATATACTCATTATTTTTAGTATATATATTAAATGTATTTGGACTATGGGAAAATCATCAAATTAAAAATTATATATACTGGCTCATAGGGGTTGGAGTATTAACTCATTTTCAAAAGGATACATATAGTTTTAAAACTGTTTTAAAAGAGACTTTATCATTAATAGTTATATTTCAGTTTATACTTACTTTTTATACGTTCAATTTATTTTTTGAATTATTGTTTATCTCAATAGTATCAATTTTATCTATAACTAAAATATTCATTGAAAAAGATACAGAAGCAAATCAATCAGCAATTAAAGTTATTAATAGCTTACTTTTATTTATCGGACTTATAATGATTTTCCTTACTGCAAAAGAATATATATATAACTTTGATGAATTTGCTGATTATAAAACTTTATATGATTTTTTCGTTCCAACATTTTTGTCTATTATGATTATTCCTTACTTTTATTTATTTTTCATATTTGTAACATATGAAAGTAGCTTTATATCATTAAGTTATGCTATCAAAGATAAAGGACTATTAAAGTATGCTAAATTGAAAGGTATCTTGGCTTTTAATTTTGATAGAAAAAGTTTTGAAAAATGGGCACACAATCTAATTTCTTATGATATATCTAAAGAAACTATTAAACAATCTATCCAAGACATCAAACAGTATAATAAGATGAAAAAAAATATGCATGATATAGATATCGAAAAAGGATGGCATCCCTTTATAGCAAACTCATTTTTAAAAGACTATGACATATATATTAATGATTATCGTATAAGTTATAATGACTTATGGACTGGAACATCAAACTATATGGATATTATAAATGAAAACAGCCATATAGTTTATAGAATCGAAGGAACACTTGAGTATGTAAATAAATTAGAAGTGCAATTATTTTTTTATATAAAAGATAAAATTAATATTGAAAAATCTTATAGTTATTTTGTTAATATGTGTAATGACTTGTCTTTAATATCTATCAATTATGAGTTATCTGAAGATATAATCAATTCTTTGATTAGTAACAACAATTTAAATACCGAGGTTCATGACAAACAAATTAATATCATTCATGAATCCTTTGAAACTGGTGCTTATAAATTAATATTTTCTATTAACTCAATTAAATAATACTGGAATGTCCTTTATGAACTAAAGAAGCTTTTACATTTGGAATAAAATTAAAATTATAAGTTCTTCGTGTTCCAGAAAGTGTATAAAAAGTTTATATCTAGAATTCTCACAAATCTAAAGAGATTTTAGAACAAAACTTAAGCGGCAGCACCTGAGCGTATAGCCAGACTAGCCATTCTTTTCATAAACTCCATCGCATCGTCTTTTGCATCTATACTTTTTTGTAACTCAGCTATAAAATAACTTTTAGTTTTATCATCTGCAAGATTAAAAGTGTAAAGTACCCACTCCGTATTTAACTGCAGTTTTTGCCCCTCTGCATCTACTTCAAAAGCTCTGTAAAGATTTACATCAGTAGCCGATAACAGTTTTAGAACATCTACATAAAAATCACTCAGTTCGTATTTTACAAGTGATTCCAAATCTTTTAAAGGTATAGTAGCTTCAACCTCTTCAAATGAATCCCTGCCGATTATAAGTGCATCTCCTACAATTAGTTGTTCACCTATAAAATAAGCTTTTTTATCTTTGCTAAGCGCTTCGGCATCCGTGTATATCACATGGTCGTTTATAGTAGCCAGCTCGTCTATAAGTATGGAGTTAAAAAAAGTATATACGGTATTTGCCTGAAGATGGATATCTATCTCTTTAGCTTCTAGTGTGTCTGAGTTTATTGATACTGCTCTCATTAAATACTCTCCAACAAGATAACATTTACATAAGTGCCTTCTTCCAAGTCATCGTCTTCTTCACCTGTAATCATCAAGGCACTTTCATTTAACATATTTGTTAAAATAGCCGAACTTCCTACTTTTTTACCTTTAAAGTTTACAAAGTATTCACCGTCTTCTAAAACTAAGTTACAAGCCGTGAATTCTGTATTTTTTGAGCGTTTTTTAAAAGCTTGTGCAAGTTTTGCTTCGACAATCTTATACGGCTCTTTACGACCTAACATTTTTGCTACCAATGGCAGGGCGTAAAGTATAGCCGTCACGGTTGAAGAGTATGCAAAACCCGGAAGTGCTATGATAAACTTGTTTTCTTTTTGAGCTACAAGTATATGACGACCCGGCTTTATGGCTACACCTTTAAAGACAACTTCTGCACCGAGACGAGGGACTATATCTTTTACAAAGTCATAATCCCCCACACTAACTCCGCCCGTACTTACAAGGATATCTACACCTTCAAGTCCGTCTTGGAAAATCTGCATGATTTTGTCTTTATCATCACCCACCGTTCCAAGTTGCAAAGACTCAGCTCCTGCTTGTTCAAATAAAGCAGTTAGAGTATAGTTGTTTGAACTTCTGATTTGAGCAGGATTATCACTCTCCTCACCCAAATCAAGTATCTCACTTCCTGTCGATATTACGCCTACACGTGGTTTAAGTGCTACTTTTACCATCACTTTATTAAGTGCAGCCATAACACCAATCTCGGCAAAACCTATCTTTGTACCTTTTTTTATAAGCACGTCACCGGCTTTATAACCTTCACCTACAGGACGAACGGACGAGTTAAGAGCTACACGCTCATCAATACTTATCTTACCTTCATTTACTGAAACGTTTTCTATCTGAATCAATGTATCCGCACCCTCCGGCATTTTTGAACCCGTAAAAGTTTTGATACACTCACCCTTGTTTACAACCCTTGTCTCATTTTTTCCGGCAGGATTATCTCCAAGTATTGTGATGCCCTCTAAATCCTGATCTGCATATTTTATAGCGTAACCATCCATAGATGCAGTCGGAAATTGCGGGTCGTTATATTTTGCAACGATATCTTCGGCTAATATTCTGCCCAGTGATGCACTTAGAGGTAAGTTTTGAGTTTTAGAACTATTTACTTTCAACAATGAAAGCATATTTTGACTTGTTTCATAACTTAATAGACTCATGATAGTAAATCCTTAATTTTATTTCATAAAATGAAGGAACCCTTCATTTATTAGTCCGCGAAGGAACGAAGTCCCTTAGCTTCGCTTGCGCCGCTGAGGCGACTAAAGAGCTTACGATAGTAAGCCTGACCCCTTTATAGCAGTTGAGCGATCTTCTGCGTATATTCTTTTCCCGTTTTTTAAATCATATTTCCAGATTGGAGCTGAAGCTTTAAAGTCTTCTACAAACTCATCTATAAATTCCAATGCAACTCTACGTTTAGGAGAAAAAACAGCAGCTATATAAGATGATTCATGAAGCATCACATCACCGCGGGAGTGTGCCATTTTTATTTTCGCACCCTTTTCTTTTGCCTTATCTTGCCACGCGCTATACCAAGATTCTAAAATAGGCTCATACACGTCAAAACTAAGTCCGTCTATATCATCTTCATCTCTAATTGTCCCGATAAAGGGAATAAATGCACCGTAATTACTTTTTTCTTCCTCTTTGTACCATCTCTCTAAAATTGCGGGAACGTCTAAAGAACCATCATAAAGTTCTAACATATCATCCACCGCAAACAGGAGGAAGTAATGAGACTTTATCCCCGTCTTTTAAGTCTGTATCAAGTGAAGACACTAAGTTATCATTCACTGCCACGGCGGAATTTTTTAACCATTCACTCATATCTTTATCTTCTTGTAAAACAGTTGCCAGTTCTTTTAAATTTGTTATTTCCAACTCTAATGGTTCTTTTTGTATAGGACCTAAAAACTCTATTCTTACCATCTCTTATAATTCCATTTGTTCTAAATTTCTTAAAGTGATTATACTAAGATAAGTTAAATCTAGTATAATTTCGCCATGGTTTTTGGAAAAATAGAATATTTAAATTTATTGCCTTTTCATGTATTTATGAAGCATTTTACTAAAAGTAATCAGCAAAAGATGAGTATGCGTTACTATAGTGGAGTACCCGCTGTCGTAAATGAAAAATTTTTAACCCGTCGCGTAGATGCGGCGTTTATATCAAGCATACGTGCCAGAAAATTCAACAATGTAAACTTAGGGATTATCGCCAAAAAAGAGGTTCAAAGCGTAATAGCAATCCCAAGCAAAACTAACATAAAAGATGTAGCATCGGCAACATCAAATATTTTAGTAGATATTTTGGGAGTAGAGGGCGAAGTACTTATAGGTGACAGAGCACTTAGGTATTATCTAAGTGGAGGTGAGCATATAGATTTGGCAAAACTGTGGAATCAAAAATATAACTTGCCCTTTGTGTTTGCCCTTCTTAGTTTTCATAAAGATAAAAAACTTTATAAACGAATAGAAAAAAACTTTATAAAGCAAAGAGTAAAAATACCAAACTATATACTTTCAGATGCATCAAAAAGAACAGGCATAGCAAAAAAAGATATACTCAATTATCTAAAATGCATCTCATACGACTTTGATAAAAAAGCACAGCTTGGACTGAAAGCTTTTTATTCAAAAGTAGATAAACTAAAGCACTGATACTACTCTTCTAAAAGAGTAGCAAGTTCAGCTCTGTAAGCATCCATATCAAAATCTTTTAGCGGTGACGAACCGCTTTCTATTGCGGCCTCGGCTACGGCAGATGAAACCTCAACTATCAGTCTTTTATCAAAAGGTTTTGGGATTATATAATCTTTGCCAAACTCCAGTTTTTTCCCGTATATCTCGTTTAGATACTCAGGGACCGGCTCTTTTGTCAAAAGTGCCAAAGCTTTTGAAGCTGCAAGTTTCATCTGGGTATTTATCTCTTTTGCCTGTGTATCCAAAGCCCCTCTAAAAATAAAAGGAAAACCAAGCACGTTGTTTACTTGATTGTCAAAGTCACTTCTTCCCGTTGCCACTATAGCATCGGGTCTTACTTTTTTCACTTCATCGGGAAAGACTTCGGGAGTTGGATTTGAGAGAGCAAAGATGATTGGGTTTTTATCCATAAGTTTAATATCCTCAAGTGTAAAAGTACCCGGTTTTGAAAGCCCGACTACAACGTCTGCATTTTCAAATATCTCTTTATGTTCCATCCAACACTCACAAGCAAACTCACGTTTGTAATGATTCAAATCACTTCTTCCCTCATGGATTAATCCGCGTGAATCAAGCATATAAATCTCATCCGCACCAAGCTCTTTGTAAAGTCTTGCACATGATATGGCTGCAGCTCCCGCACCCACTATTACTATCTTAAGATGCTCGGTATATTTTCCCGCTATCTTACTTGCGTTTATAATCCCCGCTGCAGATATAACAGCCGTTCCGTGCTGGTCATCATGCATTACCGGAATATCCA
This sequence comes from Sulfurimonas lithotrophica, assembly GCF_009258225.1. NCBI lineage: Bacteria > Pseudomonadati > Campylobacterota > Epsilonproteobacteria > Campylobacterales > Sulfurimonadaceae > Sulfurimonas > Sulfurimonas lithotrophica. The sequence goes on along the minus strand of NZ_CP043617.1, from coordinate 246,567 downwards.
ACTCTTCAACTAAACGTTTTTCTATCTCAAAACACTCAGGTGCTTTGATATCTTCTAAATTTATCCCTCCAAATGTAGGAGCTATAGCAGATACGACAGAGCAAAATCTATCTACGTTATCGGTATCTACTTCTATATCAAAACTGTTTATTGCCGAGAAACTTTTAAACAAAACACTTTTACCTTCCATGACAGGCTTAGATGCAAGTGCTCCTATATCGCCAAGACCTAAAACTGCAGTACCGTTTGATATAACGGCTACTAAATTTTTCTTAGCAGTGTATTTATATGCATCTGATGGATTATCGGCAATCTTTAAACACGGCACGGCTACACCCGGGGTATATGCGAGAGATAAATCTTTTTGGGTTTTAACAGGTTTTGTCACTTCAACCGAAATTTTTCCCGGTTGTGGAAACTGATGGTAATCTAGTGCTTCTTTATCTAGTTTTGCTTTTTTTGGCATAGTTTATTCTCCTTTTTAGTTATCTTCTAACTCTTTTAAAAAACCTTTCATTAATTCTATCTGTTTTTTATGTTCATGTTTCTTAGTTTGACTATCACTTTCATCGATTTTTTTCTTTAAAGATTCAATTTTTTCCTCCAAAGCCTCTTGTAGCTTCTGCTTTTTTTCATATTCTTTCTCTTGCAAATCTTTATCCATTTTAAAAAATTTTTCAACTTTTTTAAAAAGTTTTTCTATACCCATTATACACTCCTTCCCAGTGTTCTTATATCTTTATCTTTTACCCACAATGTTATAGCAGACTCGATAAGCTTTGTTGCAATATCATATGTAAACGCATTGTCGTTTATAAGCGATGTAGCCGATTTTGAATCAATTTTATCTTCACGAATAAGTGAATCTATCTTTCCGTTTTGAATATAGTCTAACTCTTCAATCTCCTTTTTGAGAATTTGTATTTTAGAGATGCTGTCTAAATCATCTTCCGTATTTCGTATAGCATAGATTGTATCTATGGTTTTAGCAATATTTTTTCTTAAATTATTGTATTCGCTTCTTATATAACTGTTTTTAGTATGAAGATTCCTGTTTATATTTTTTTGTAACTCTTTAACACTCTTGATAGCTTCAACTATATGCCTACAAGATATTTTCAACCTATAAACCTCATCTTGTAATTCACTCTCCATCCCCTCTTGGGCAAGTGTAGAAAAGTATAATATTTCGCTATATAAGCCTTTAATATTTTCATTATAATACTTGTCTATGTCGGTATAAATCTCTGCCGTTGATTCTTCCACGACACACATAATGTCGTTACTGCCAATATATTTATGCCTATGAAGAGAGAGTGCATGCGATATAACTTCAACAGAGTTATCATAAAGATGCTCTACCTCTTTTTTTATTGCACTTAGTGCAGCTTCGGGTAAATTTATAACGGTCTCATCTAAATATTTGGCTTTTGCATCTGTATCTTTTTCTTTAAAAATAGATAAAAGATATTTGACCAAGTATTTAGTAAAAGGTGCTACCAGTAATACCCCTAAGACATTAAACAGGGTATGAAAAAGTGCAAGTTGCAGTATATAATCTTCTTTTGATATTCCGATATTTGATGAGAGATATTTTACAAAATCTGAGAGTTGATATAAAAAAACTACGGCAACAAATGCGGTAACTATATTAAATATCAGATGCGCAACTGCCAATCTTTTGGCATTGTTGTTTGAGTTAAAAGAGCCTATAATTGCCGTAACCGTAGTACCTATATTTGCACCTATAGCAAGTGAGAGGGCATTGTAGTATTCTATATGGCCTGCTGCCAAAGCAGTTATGATTAGTGCCATAGTAGCCGAACTTGACTGGATTATAATAGTAGCTATTGCGCCGATAAACACATATACTAAAACTCCCAGATAACCATCAATTGCCAAAGATGCCAAATCAATTGCATCTTTTAAAGATTCAAATCCGCTTTTCATATAGGCGATGCCTAAAAATACAAATCCGAGTCCAAGTAATATATTTCCAAAACCTTTATAGTTTTTATCTTTGTTAAAATTAAAAATGACTCCGAAACTTATCATCGGCAGTGCATATTTTGCTATATCTATTTTTACCCCAAAGCTAGATACTATCCATGCCGTTGTAGTAGTACCTATGTTTGAGCCGAATATTACACCGACTGCACCGCTTAGAGTTATTAACTCTGCACTTAAAAAAGATATAACTATTATCGTAAGCAGAGATGAGCTTTGCACAACGGACGTTGCCAAAAATCCTGAAAATATAGACTTTAACAAGTTTGACGTACTTTTTTTCAGTATATCTTCCAAGATGCCTCCGCTAAAGAGTTTAAAACCATCCTCCATAAAAACCATACCGATTAAAAATATGGTAATTCCTGCAATAATCTCTTTTGCATTTTCGTTTGAGAACATTAAAAAAGCTAAAAACAACAAAAACAAAGTGTATATATATTTTTTGTACATAAACTAAGAATACACATTTTTTAATAAGTATTTTATAAAACAGAAGCCTTTTGATATAATTGCACAATTTTTTTAGGAGAAACCCTTTGGCAGATGCAAAAGCAGGAAAGATAGTAGATAAAAATGATTTGGTAGATATAGATGCACTCATAGATGCATACTATAAAAATACACCCGATATATCCAACGAAGAACAAAAAGTCGTGTTTGGAACATCGGGGCATCGCGGATGTTCTTTTAAAAACTCTTTTAATGAAACTCATATCCTAGCTATAAGTCAGGCTTTAAGTGATTACAGAAAAGAGAACAACATAAAAGGCACTCTTTTTATAGCAAAAGATACTCATGCCCTCTCAACTCCTGCCGAAATTTCCGCATTAAAAGTTTTTATTGCAAACGGTATCAAATGTGCCGTAGCTGAGAATGACGGTTATACTCCGACACCGGTTCTTTCTTTTACCGTTATAGAAGCAAATAAAACAAGTAAAGAACTGAGTGACGGCGTAGTTATAACACCTTCGCACAATCCACCCCAAGACGGCGGTTTTAAATATAACGCTATACACGGCGGTCCTGCAGATACAGATGTTACGAGTACAATCGAGACAAAAGCAAACGAGTATATAGCAAATAAGCTTGAAGGTGTAAAAACTGTTGATGAAAAAACTGCCTTTGAATCTGCTCAAAAATTTGACTTTATAACACCTTACGTAAAAGCTTTGGATGAAGTTATAGATATGAAACTACTGCAAGGGGCTAAGTTAAATGTAGGTGTCGATCCACTTGGCGGTTCAGGTATAGAGGTATATAAAAAAATCAACGAGATATATGGGCTTGGACTTGACATAGTCAATGATAAAGTGGATAAAACTTTTTCTTTTATGTCGTGCGACCATGACGGAAAAGTCAGAATGGATTGTTCATCTCCTTATGCAATGAGTTCACTAATCTCACTAAAAGACAAGTATGATTTAGCATTTGCAAACGACCCTGATTTTGACCGCCACGGCATCGTTACAAAAAACGGACTTATGAATCCAAACCACTATCTATCTGTTGCTATCTGGTATCTTTTCCAAAATCGCGAGGGCTGGAGTAAAGGTTTAAAAATAGGAAAAACTTTAGTATCTAGCTCTATGATAGACCGCGTTGCAAAATCTATAAACACCGAAGTTTATGAAACACCTGTCGGTTTTAAATGGTTTGTTGATGGACTTAAAAACGGTTATCTTGGATTTGGCGGCGAAGAGAGTGCGGGAGCTTCGTTTTTAAGAAAAGACGGCAGTGAGTGGTCAAACGACAAAGACGGCATCATATTAAACCTTTTAGCATATGAAATAACTGCAAAATTAAAAAAAGACCCCTCTCAAATCTACAAAGAGCTTGAAGAGCAGTTTGGCAAAGCATATTACGAGAGAAGTGATGCACCTGCAACTTCTACACAAAAAGCAAAACTAAAAAAACTTAGCCCAAACGACATAAGTTCAAAAACTTTAGCAGGTGAAGAGATTACAGATATTTTTACAAATGCAAAAGGAAATGATAAAATGATTGGCGGACTTAAAGTCGTGACTAAAAACGGTTGGTTTGCAGCAAGACCTTCAGGAACCGAAGATATTTACAAAATTTATGCCGAGAGTTTTATCTCTAAGGAGCATTTAGCTACAATTCAAAATGAAGCTAAAGAAATAGTTCTTAGCGTAATAAAATAAGGAAAACACAAAATGACAAAATTAGAAAATATATCTATGATAAAAGAAGCAAATATTTATTTTGACGGTAAGGTTAACAGTCGTACAATTTTTTTACAAGACGGAAGTAAACAAACTTTAGGCGTAATGCAACCCGGAGAATACACTTTCGATACAAATGAAGCCGAAATCATGGAAATGATGAGCGGTGAACTTGAGATAAGATTACCTGGTGAGAGCGAATTTAAAAAACTGAACACGCCTGAGAGTTTTAACGTTCCCGCAAATTCAAGTTTTGATTTAAAAATAAAAACTGTAACAGATTATTGTTGTAGTTACATAACAGACTAATATAGTCTAAAGACATATAAATTTTGCTTAATATACACTTATATATCATAGCAAATATCAAGTGTAAAAAATGGGTGTAAGATGAAGTTTGTATTGTCCTTTTTTATATTATTTTATATAAACATAAATGCCAAAGATATTGTCTTTGGCGTAGTTCCTCAGCAAAGTCCGCACGTACTTCTGACAAAGTGGCTCCCTATAACAAAAGAACTCTCCAAGATAAGCGGTTACAACATTATCTTTAAAACAGAATCTTCTATAACAAAATTTGAAAAAGAGTTATATGAAGGAAAATACGATATAGCTTATATGAATCCCTACCACTTTGTTATAGCAAATAAATTAAAAGGCTACAACGCCGTAGCCAGATCTAAAAAATCGATTCAAGGTATAGTTTTAGGTACTAAAAAAATGCTGTTAAATAAAAAAAGTATTCAAGGCTCGACCTTTTTATTTCCCGCTCCAAAAGCATTTGCAGCTACTCTTCTAACAAAATATGAGCTTAAAAAAAAGTTTGGAATAGATATAGACAAAAACTCTAAAGTTTTGTATGTAAATTCACATGATTCCGTTTACAAAGGTTTAGCCAGAAACATAGGTGACTTTGGCGGAGGTATAGTTAGAACTTTTAACAATATGAAAGATAAAGAGGTTAAAAACAAGGTATCTATACTTTATAAAACCAGTAAATATCCAAGCCATCCAATAGCCATAAATCCAAAACTCCCAGAAAATGTTCAGAAAAAATTAAAAACTAGTATATTTAAAATATCTACAGAAACTTTTAAAAAACTAAATATTCCAAACATTATACAAATCTCAAATGATGAATACAAAAGCGTTAAACAATTGGCAATAGAGTTAAATATTTACTAGATAGTGATTGCAGGTAATATTGAAAAAAAGGATATAATACTTGACATAAACTGTGGAGAATATTTAGGATGGTTGATAAAAAAATTATTGGTAAAAAAGAACTTATATCTATCGTAGATTTAGATTTATACGACTTGGATGCAAAAGTCGATACGGGGGCTGATTCTAATGCCCTTCATTGTGATGATATATACATAGACGATGATAACTTTGTTCATTTTAAACTTCTTGATGAAGTGCATGAATCATATCATGGTAGAAAAATGAAAATGCCGCTTCACAAGGTTAAAAACGTAAGAAGCTCAAACGGGGAACTTCAAACACGCCCATCAATAAAAGTTACCGTCGATTTTTTTGGAAAAAAATATAAAACCGTCATATCTTTAACAAACAGAGCAGACATGAAATTCCCGATGCTAATTGGCAGAAAGTTTTTAAGCGGAAAGTTTTTAGTTGACGTATCGCAGGAGTATATAGCAAAGGAGGAAGAGAAATGAGAGTATATATATTATCAAGAAATAAAGAGTTGTATTCTACTAAAAGATTGGTAGAAGCAGGTGAACAAAGAGGCTGGGATATTCAGGTTATAGACTACTTAAGATGCTCGATTGAGATCATGAAAGGCGAACTAAAAGTAAACTACAAAGGCAAAGAGTTGCCCGTCCCTGATGCAATCATTCCAAGAATAGGTGCAAGCCGTACTTTTTACGGTACTGCAATGGTAAGACACTTTGAGATGATGGATGTTTTTAGCACATCGGGAAATCTTGCTATAAAAAGAAGCAGGGACAAACTTAGAAGTCTTCAAGTACTCTCAAAATTCGGCGTAGATATGCCAAAGACTATCTTTGCATCAAATAAATCAAGTGCAAAAGACGTTATTGCTTTAAGTGGCGGAACACCTTTAGTGTTAAAAATATTAGAGGGTACACAAGGTGTAGGTGTAGTCTTGGTAGATACGCAAAAAGCGGCGAAATCAGTACTGGACGCATTTTACGGAATGGATGTTAACTTACTTGTTCAAGAGTTCATCGAAGAAGCAGGAGGAGCCGATATAAGAGCTTTGGTTGTAGGCGGAGAAGTAGTAGGTGCAATGAAGCGTCAAGGTGCCGAAGGAGACTTTAGATCAAACCTGCATCAAGGCGGAAGTGCAACCGCACATAAACTCACACGTAAAGAAAAATCAACTGCCCTAGCTGCTGCAAAAGCAATGGGATTAGGGGTATGCGGAGTCGATATGATTCCATCTAAACGTGGACCGCTTGTAATGGAGGTAAATTCTTCTCCCGGACTTGAAGGTATTGAGAAGTCAACCGGACTTGATATCGCAGGAAAAATCATGGAGTATATAGAAAAAAACGTAACTCCAAAATCTGATACGACAAAAAAGAAAAAAAGAATAAAAAGAGATTCTATAGGAGCATAAGATGCCGGCTGAAAAGTTTTTTTTAGGTGGTTATGAAGTACTAAAAGGGACAAATACAAAAATAGATATAGAACTGCCTAAACTTTACAATACGCCTACCAAACTACCTATAAGGGTAATTAGAGGAAAAAGAAACGGACCGACTGTATTTATAAGTGCAGCTATACACGGGGACGAACTTAACGGTATAGAAATTATTAGAAGGCTTAGAAAACTAAATATTCTAAAAAAACTAAGAGGCACTTTGATTCTCGTACCTGTCGTAAATGTATATGGAATGATGAATCTTTCGCGTTACCTGCCAGATAGAAGGGATTTAAACAGAAGTTTTCCCGGAAGTTCCAAAGGTTCGCTAGCCAGCAGGGTTGCAAAAATATTTTTTGATGAGATTGTATTAAAATGCGATTTGGGAATAGATTTGCATACTGCATCTATACATAAATCAAACCTACCTCAAATTAGAACAAATATTGATGATGAAAATACTTTTAGACTTGCAAAAGCTTTTGAAGCACCTGTAGTTCTTCACTCAGAATTAAGGGACGGTTCACTTCGTTCAGTCGCACAAGAAAAAGGCGTACCTATACTTCTATACGAAGCAGGCGAAGCACTTAGGTTTGATGAACAAAGCATCCGAATAGGTGTTAAAGGTATTGTAAATGTTTTAAGAGCAAACGAGATGCTGCCAAAAACACCAAACAAAAAAGTTGCCAAAACACCTATAATCACTAAAACAAGTAAATGGATACGCTCTATTGAGAGTGGGATGCTAAGAACCATAAAGGCACTTGGTGAGACCGTTTATGAAAATGAAGTTATCGCATACATTGATGAGCCTTTAGGTGATGAGAGTTTTGAAATACTATCACCTTATGACGGTATAATCATAGGAAAATCAGAAATCCCTCTTATTCAAGAAGGGGATGCAGTATTTCATATAGCTAATTTTAAAAACCTTGAAGTAGCCGATAAAAAGTTGGAGTACTTTAGTGAAGATGCTATTGAGCAAAGTGAATTTTACGAATTAAACAATGAAGAGATTATTGAATAGATTATGAAAACTTTACTTGTTATTATTTTTTGTTTTAGTTTTTTATACGCAAATGAATTTATTATTAACGGTATAAAAATTCAAAAAGGAACAAAAAAAACAATAAATATAGAACTGCCTAAACTTTACAATACGCCTACTAAACTACCTATAAGGGTAATACGCGGTAAAGAAGACGGACCGACTATTTTTATAAGTGCGGCTATCCACGGAGACGAACTTAACGGTATAGAAATTATAAGAAGATTTAGAAATTTAAAAATATTAAACAAGCTTCGTGGAAACATTATCTTAGTTCCGATAGTAAATATTTACGGCGTTATGAATCTTTCGCGTTACCTGCCAGATAGAAGGGATTTAAACAGATATTTTCCGGGAACTTCGGAAGGTTCGCTTACCAGCAGGATTGCAAAAATATTTTTTGATGAGATTGTATTAAAATGCGATTTGGGAATAGATTTGCATACTGCATCTATACATAAATCAAACCTACCTCAAATTAGAACAAATATTGATGATGAAAATACTTTTAGACTTGCAAAAGCTTTTGAAGCACCTGTCGTTCTTCACTCAGAATTAAGGGACGGTTCACTTCGTTCAGTCGCACAAGAAAAAGGCGTACCTATACTTTTATACGAAGCAGGCGAAGCACTTAGGTTTGATGAACAAAGCATCCGAATAGGTGTTAAAGGTATTGTAAATGTTCTTAGAGCAAATGAGATGCTGCCAAAATCTTCAAAAACAGGAAAAAGAAAAATCATACCTTTAGTTGCGAGAAACAGCAGTTGGCTAAGAGCCACCCAAAGCGGAATTCTAAGAACTCTAAAAGATTTGGGCGATACTGTCAAAGAAGGTGAAACTATCGCTTATATAAACGAGCCTTTGGATGATCAAAACATTTATAAGTTAACTGCTCCTTATGACGGAGTAATAATAGGAAAGACCAAAATTCCTCTTATTCAAGAAGGGGATGCAGTGTTTCATATAGCAAACTTTAATCAGTTAAAAGTTGCAAATAAAAAAATACTTTATTTTTGTGAAGATGCTATAGAAGATTGTGAGTATATAAATATTAATCAAGAGGATATTAAATGAAATACTTTAAAATAATTTTTATCTTTTTTTTACTAACTTCGTCACTAAATTCAGATGACGCTGATATTTCAAAAAATATATTTGACAGTAAAAACATATGGATTAAAACTTTTATAAATAATAAAAATTATTATATTACCATTAACAATATTGTTAAGATAGAACAAAAAATAAAAAACAATACAAAAAACACTCATATTTTAGAGAATTTAAATAGAAGACTTGAGATACAAAAATCAAAATTATCTCTTTATGAAAAAAATAAAAGTTTTAATAATCTGCTTTTAGCTTATAAATTTAATATACCGGAAATAACGGCTTATGATTATATATACAAAAACTCAAAAAAAACACTAAATAAACAAATTGAAAAACTTATTTTTATGAAAAATGAGTTTAATAAAGCTTTTTCACTTTTAAAAAATTATCATAAGAAAAACCAAAACGGCATTGTTTCCCAAGATGATATAAGATATTTTGATGAATTTTTTGACAATATAAATAAAACATATTTTAACTTACTCGATACAAAAGATGAACTTGATAAAAAGTATGAAGAGTATTATCAAGAAAAATTACAAAAGCATATTATTACTTTCGTAGTATTAATAATTGTATATATCTTATATAGAGTATTTTTTATGATATATCTATCTTGGGAATACAAATTTAAAAAAGATCCGAGTGGGATATACAAAAAGACTATATCAATCATATTTTATATAATGATTTTTTTGTCTTTAATTATGAGATATATGGAAGATTTTATCTACGTTATTACATTTTTAAGTGTTGTAGCAGCGGCATTAACAATAGCTCTTAGAGAAATTATCTTAAATATCGTCGCTTCCATTTATATATTTTTCAGCAATATGCTAAGAATAGGCGACAGGGTTATGGTACAGTTTGAAACAAAACATACTATAGGAGATATACAAGATATTTCGCTTATGAAAATTAAATTAAACGAGATTGAAGATTATAGCAATTTAAAAGAAGTCAGGAATGTAGGTAGAACCATATATATACCAAACAGCTATGTTTTTACTAAAGTTTTTTATAATTATTCTAAAAAGAAAAACGGCTTGATAAATGATTTAATAGAGTTTGAATTTTCTGCGGATAATAATTTTGAAGATATAAAAAAAGTTACCCGAGAGTTACTTGATAGCTTAAACATAGACCATACAATTACTTTTACGCTTAATAATCTAAAAACGGGTATCATATGTCTTATATCTTATGAAGTAAATTTTAAAGATGTTTCTAAAATTAGAAGTGAGCTTTGTGTAAAATTACTTCAAATATATACTTTAGATAAGAATATAAAATTAAAAAACTCAAAAGCTTCTACAAAGGCAGTAAACGATGAAGAATAAAAGTAGTTCTCAAAAGTATATTATGAAATATGTTTTTTTTAGTATTTTATTTTTTTCCACGCATCTTTTTGCTTCTTCGGATATAACTTCCCAAGCTAAAGATTTTTTTGAGTCGTCTCTTTTTGTATTTAATGAAAAACCTATCAGCTTATCCAATTTAATAAAAGCTCTTTTGTATGTACTGGCAGGTTTTTTGCTCGGTTTTATTTATAAAAAATGGATTTTAAAAATTACTAAAAAATATAAAGATATGAGTATGATGAGTATCCGTCTTATATCAAACATCGGGTACTATATAATTATTCTTATTTTCTTTATGAGTGCATTTAGAAGTATAGGTATAGACTTAAAATCATTATCCCTCATTGCGGGTGCTTTATCCATAGGTATAGGTTTTGGCTTACAGACGGTTGTATCAAACTTGATAGCGGGCATTATTTTAATGTTTGAGCGTACCATTAGAATCGGAGATATTATAGAGATAAACGATACTTTGAGCGGTACGGTTACGGATATGCGAATACGCTCAACTACTATAAAAACTTTTGACAACATAGACATTATTGTACCAAACTCCTCTTTTATTCAAAACAATGTTATAAATTTAACCCTCGAAGATAGAATAAGACGACTCCACATACCTTTTGGCGTAGCTTATGATACTGAAATTCAAGATGTGAAATCAGTTGTTTTGGATGCACTGCAAAAAAGTGACTTGAACTTTATAAGAGGCGATGAGGATAAAAATCCAGATGTAAGAATGACGCTTATGAACAACAGCAGTGTCGATTTGGAACTAATCGTATGGGTAAATAGAGACCCTAAACAAAAAAACATCCCTTTGAAATCTGATTTTTTAATACTGATATATAATGCACTTAGAGCCAATAACATCAGCATCCCGTTCCCTCAGCTTGATGTTAATATGAAACAAAATAATAAAGTATAGATATGCAAAATATTGAAAACCTAATTGATTCTTTGCACTTAGAAGATTTAAAAAACCAACTGCACCCCTCAATTTTTGATGAAAACGATGATTATGATATGCTGATTATACGCATACCCGTTATTGCAAAAGAACTTGGAACAAAATCATTTGGTTTTATAATTACCAAAGAGAAAAGTTATTTTTTTAACAAAACACAAAACAATTTTGAAGAGTTAAAAAGTCGTTTTGAAGAACCTTATAAATTACTAGATAAAAATATAGACAAAATGTTAAAATCGTTTATAAACTATCAAGACAGAATATCGGAGATAGAAGAACTTCTATACGAAAATAAGATAAAAGAAAATTTTATGAATGTATGGCTGGAGTTAAAACTTGAAATCTTAAAAATAGAACGGATACTTTTAAAAACTTCAAACACTATAGAAAACTTTATAGACTATTATGAACATGATGAAACTTTTCCCATAAACCATTATATGGATTTACACGAACATATAGAAAGAACGATGCGTTCTGCTACGCTTCAGTTATCTAAGTTAGATTATCTTTATAGTTTTTATAATGCTAAATCCAACGATAAAATGAATAAAATGATATATATATTAACCATAATATCTGCAATTTTTCTTCCGCTGAATTTAATTGTAGGTTTTTTTGGTATGAACACTAGTTCTTTACCTTTTACAGGCGGTACAAGCGGAACATTATATGCCGTATCTATAATGGGTGCATTGGTTTTAATAACTGCTTTTCTTGTGCAGTTTTGGCGTAAAAAAATTGAAAAGTAGTTATGTTTTACATTTTTTGCATACGCCTTTTAGAATCAGATCTTCAATAATATAACCATCTATTCTTACATCAAAAAGATTGTCGATACACTCTATATTATTACAAATATTACAAATAAAATGGGTATGTGGAGATTTTTGAAGCTCATAATATCTTTTTTTGTCGTTTGACTCAAAACTCTTTAAAATGGATTCACTTTCAAACTTTGAAATATTTCTGTAAAAAGTAGCTTTATCCATACTAACTTTATCTTTTACATCTTCAAATGAAAGAGGTTTTTTAGCACTGAAAAATATTTCTAAAAGCTCCTTGCGGGCAGAAGTTAATTTTAAGTTTTTTTCTTCTATAAGTTTTTCAATTTCCATATAATAATTTTATCCCTAAACAACTTTACATCATCTTATGTTTTTCTCGGATATACCGAGTGTTGTCATAGTTAAAAAAACTTATTAAGTAATATACTAATGCCAACTTTAATAAAATTGTTAATATAATATTTCATATTCTTAAATAAAAAAATATAAATTACGGAGGTGTAGGATGAAAGTCGCACTAACAGGGGCAAGTGGTTTTGTCGCCTCACACCTGATTAAAGAGTTTAACGACTATATAATTATAGATCGTAATGACAACGAAGATGATATTTTAGAAAAGCTTAAAGACGTAGATGCAGTTTTTAATCTTGCGGGTGCACCTATAATAAAAAAGTGGAATGAAGAGTATAAAAAAACTCTTGTATCAAGTCGCATAGATACTACAAAAAAACTCGTCAATGCAATAAATAAAAGTGATGTGGGTTACTTCATATCTACTTCAGCCATCGGCGCATATCCAAATGACGCAAAATACGATGAAAGTTTTCAAAGCTACGGAGATGATTTTTTAGCTTCACTTACTAAAGAATGGGAAGCCGAAGCTCTAAAATGCAATAAAAAAACTGCAATAGTACGTTTTGGAGTTATTTTAGGTAAAGAAGGCGGGGCACTAAAACAGATGCTGACACCTTTTAAACTTGGCTTGGGCGGTACTATAGGAAACGGAAAAATGATGACAAGCTGGATAGATATAGATGATTTGGTAAACATCTATTTATATTTGAGTGAAAATAAACTTACCGGTATTTTTAATGCAACTGCGCCAAAGCCCGTAAGTAATTATGAGTTTACAAAAGCTTTAGGTAAAACATTAAATCGTCCGACAGTTTTTCCGATACCGACTTTTGTTTTAAAACTTATTTTCGGAGAAGCTTCGAGTGTATTGACGGATTCTAAAGAGGTATATCCTAAAGCACTTGAGAATTCAGGTTTTGAATTTAAATATAAAACAATAGAAAAGTCTTTGGAACATTTACTTAAATAAGAATACTGGTTTTAAAAGATTTTTAAAGGGGATGGTGCGGATGAGAGGATACTGAATTCCATCAAACCCCGTAAGTGTGGGTAGTTTAGAGTTTCCCATAAGTTTCTCACTAATATTTTCCATATGGAATGATAGTATTCGACACCTTAATTATCCATATTTTATATACTATAAATCATAGTTTTGATATAATTGAGAATTATAAAAGTAGGAGTTAATTTATGAGTAAACCACCGTATTCACAACAAAAAGCCATCAAAACTGCTACTGTATCAAATCAAATAGAGGGTTACAAACCGTCTAAAGATAAAGAAGTATTGAAAAAAGTTAAACAGTATCTTTCTCTATTAAAATAAATGAAATACTACCCGCCATCAAACCACATCTACTATGAAGATAGTGATGTTCCAATCAATAAACTCAACATCAAAGATTTAGAAGTTATCACAGAGATTGAAAAAGAGCTTTTAGTTGAAGCCTATCACCAGCTTCACAATGAACTAGATGAAAATACAGTTTTTGATGAAGTGTATCTTTGTAAAATTCATCGTTCAATATTTTCATCATTATTTGAATGGGGTGGGCAATACAGAAGTGTAAATATTTCTAAGAGTGAGAGTATGTTCTGCCCATACATGAACCTAGACACATTCTCAAAAGAGATATTTACAAAACTCAAAAATGATAACTACCTAAGAGACTTTGAAGATGTTTCAAAAAAAGATGAATTTGCTCAAAAACTCTCTTATTATATGTGTGAATTGATAGTTCTACACCCATTTAATGAAGGCAATGGACGGTCTCTCAGACTTTTCTTTGATATGATTGTTACCTATAATGGATATGAATATATCGATTATCAACAAACTTTACAAAACAATGATTTTATTACCGCTTCTATTGATTGTATGGAAGCTGATTGTGATAAGATGAAAATCATTATCTCCAATGGATTAAAAAAAGCGGAAACTTAGTCACTTCCGTCATTGATGACGAATACTTTCATCAACTTTTCAATCCTACCATCTAAATCTTTTTGAATTGCCTCATGAGTAAGATATATTGATGCACCTACTAAGCGAGATTTTTTAGCTTTTAACTTTGTTGAATAATAATCTAATTTATCAATAAACAACCTCTGAAAGAAGAAGTTATTGAGGAAATTATTCTGTTTTTGGAGACTAAATATTTGATTAAACAATATATGTTGCAAATTAAACACTTAATATATTAGCATATAAAAGAAATAATTAATTATATATAAACTATATTATAAAAAAATGCTATATATTAAAAAAAATAAATATATAACTATATATTAAAAATATAGTATTTTTAATAAAAATATTATATATATATGTATATACTGCTATATTTACATATAAAAGAGGTTTCTAATGAGTAAAAAAGAAAAGTTTATATCATTAGCAGAATCACGAATGCAAAAGGCCTTGCATATGATTCACTTGGTTGGTAATTTAAGTAATAAAAACAACTATGAATATACGGATAAAGAAGTAAAGAAAATTATTACTTCTTTAGAAGATGCAGTGAAAAATGTAAAAAAAAGATTTGAATCATCAAGCAAAGATGATATGTTTGATTTCAAATTTTAAAAAGGAAATTTATGGATAGTGGAAAATTAATTTTTAGTAGAGCAGATAGCCAAAGTGGATTAACAAATGCGTCTATATCAGCATCAAACGATAAAGATGCTTCCGTTATTATTCGCGAATTATTACAGAACTCTTTTGATTCAGCAATTGACGATGCAAAGAAAAAAGAAGCTCAAGTAAAGATTGTCATTGATACTATAAATAAAAGTGAGATACCTGGTATTTCTGAATACAATGATGCGATTGAAGCAATCGAAAAAGAAGAGCTATCCAGCCAAGAAGAAAACATTTTGTCTGCTATTCAGGAAGAGCTCTCAAAAGACACAATACCGATTATGTATGTTATAGATAACGGTATAGGATTTAATCAAGAAACTTTAGTAAGTATATTGAGTGATGGCATTAGTAAAAAAAGTGACCCAATGAATTCAGGTGGTTCATATGGTAATGGGCACTTTTCAGCATTTAATATATCTAATTTACGATATGTTCTTTACGGTGGAAAATCAGATGATGGACAAATAATTTGTTCAGGTCAAGCACTTTTACGAACTCACAGAAATGATGGAACTTTAAAAAATGGGGCTGGTTTTTTAAGGACAGAAGATGAACCAATTATAGAAGAGAATGACATCTTTTTAAAAGATGGGTTAATACCAAATATAATTTCAAAAGAGTTATCCCATCTTGAAGGTTCTGGAGCAGTTGTAGCAATGGTTGGATTCAACTTCTTTGGTAAGGAAAATCCTGAAAAAGAAGCTATTTTGAATTTAATGTCAAGTTCAATAATAAGGAATTTTTTTGTTGCTATTTCAGAGAAGCATTTGAAAGTAGATATAGTATGGGATGATGATTTAGTATCTATAAATGAGGATAGTTTAGAAAGAATATTTCACGAAACTAAAAATGAAAAAAGTAATCCTATATATCAAACATCTGAAAGGTTTTATAAACTGTTGTATAAAGGACATCAACAGCTAATAGCAACGAAAGAAGGGGATGTAAAAGTTTATTATTTAGAATCTGACACCAATACAAAGTTAGCACTTTGTCGAAATGGTATGTGGATTAATGATTCAATACCAACACCATTGAACGTGGGTTCTTTTAGTGGAAATAAACCATTTAGTGCATTGATTCTACCACAACGAGATACTGAGTTATCAGCTTTAATTAAAGGAGCAGAAGGAAATCTACATATGGATTTAAAGCTAAATAGGTTTCCTAATGATAAATCAGGTAAAGAAAAAAGAAAAAGACTTCAAAGTGCATTAGAAGAAGTTAAATCATTTTTAATGTCGATAATAGATAAAAACGATAGTGATTCTTTTGATGTAAGTATTCCAGAACTATCAATCCCTATGATTGGAGACGCAAAAGCAAAAAGGAAGAATGAAAGAAAAGCTCCAAAGGTTACCAAAGTTAAGGCAAAGAAAATAGCTGTTGATGGTGGTTCAGGGAAAGTAGAAGATGGTAAGGGGGTAAAGGAAAAGAGTCAGGAAAAAAGAAGAGTAGGAAACCCATTTGATGGAGTAGGGAAAATGGGAACACGCCACAATCCAAAAAAACAGCAGGCATATGTGAAGTTTACTATGGATAAAAATGCTACAAACCTTCTATTGTCTCTAAGGTTAGATGATGGAACTGACCCAACGTGTGATACCTATAGTATGTCAGAAAGATTAATAATAAAAGATACATATTGTAATGGGAAGAAATGTCAAGTTATTAATAATGATACGGTTGATGTAGGTAAAGTAGATAGAGGGGAATATTTAGATTTAGTGATAGATTATGAAACAAATATTAAAGGTAATTACTCTATTGATTATGAATTTTTGAATAGTGCATTAAAAAAGGATAGCAAATGAATACATTAACGAATTCTTATTCTTTTCCAGTTTTAGAAGCAGATAGATATGATTACAATGAAGATTGTTTGTATGAAGTATCCCAATTAGATGTTGAAAGAAGTAATTATATTGTTTTAGAACATAAGATAAGTGGAAATAATTTAATTACACAATTGATTGAATCAGGAGAGGCAAAATTTATTACAACTGTTGTTTTGAAATCTTCAATGTATAGAGAAACCATAGATGAAGCGGAAAAGATTAATGGAAATCCTTTGCATGTTAAGCAAAAAATACCATTACAAACAACCTTTGAAACTCAAAGTTTTTTTTGTGGCATTGTTTATATTGGAGAAGATAGAGAGATAACTCTAGAATCGCAAAAAATGGGTTTAGATGGATTTTGGGATGGTGTATCAATTCAACTTTTAAAAGGTTCTATAATTGCTAGAGATGGCTGGAGAGAATTAGAAAGTACAGCAAGTGATTTATTGACGATTCAAAAGAATGAAAATGTTAAATATAGTTTCGATGTAAGTTTAGATTCTGATGAAGGTGGAAAGTTTATCGCAAATATGGAACCAACATTATTTGAATCAATGCAAAGAGCTTCTAATAGAGATGCTCATAGGAGAAGCATAATAACGCATATATTATGTGTAGGCTTTATGGAATTAGAAAAGCAATATAGAAGTGGAGATTTTGATAGTTATACCAATTTTAAAGGTATCGAATTTCAATTAGAACAAGTTGGTTTAAAAACTTGGAAAGATAAGGATGAGTTTGACCCAAATAAAGTAGCTTGTTACTTTTTACCTCATATTTTACCAGTAGGAGAAGATAATGAATGACGCATTAAAAAAGTTAAAAAAAATAACTAAGAATAAAGAAGAATCTATAAAGTTATTAAAATCTGCATTATCAAAAAAAGAGTTTTTATCCTATTTAAATGAGTATTTTCACAAAGATGATTTACTAAATGAAATAAACTTTTCAGCTTTTAGAGAAAGACTAAGTGAAGATGAATTTCAGCAAATTCATGTAAAATACCATTGTCCTATTCTGTGGAAAACATTACAAAAACAAAGCTTTACTTCCATAGATGCTATCAAGCCTATAAAATGGTTGTCAATCACATATCAACTAATTGAAAATGATATTATTGAACCACACTTTTTAGCTTTTTTTAAAAATAATAAAAATGGGAGAAATAATATTATAGAAGCTTTAAGACTTTCATCTGATGGAGATAACAGTGGTTTAACTGAAGTATCTAATGCTATTCTGCGGCATATGTTTGGATGGATTGGAAATAGAGGGATTAAAGGAATAATGCAAGATGTTCCGTTTGCAGTTGCTTGGTGGAGAATGCATTTAGCTAAAGAAATTGAAAGAGAAACAGGTATAAAAGAACAAGTCACATATAATTATTTAAGTGAAAATAAATCCAACTACAACGCATTAGTAGAAAGTATGAGTGGAAAATTAACAGTTGTAGCAGATAAGAGTATTAGAGATGGTTTCTTCTTATATATCATGGAGAAATCAATTACAAAAACACAAAAGTTTAAAGATATCATCGCAAAAATTGGTATTGAGTCGACATGGAGAGGAATGGGTAGTTTGAGTCCGATTGAAAATAAAAAAATTATACAAAGCCTTATTGAATGATAAAAATTGAATCGTATTATGTAGAGGAATATCATAAATCAGTTCCTCATGTAGTTAAGTTTTCTGGTGGTAGGTCGAGTGGAGCTTTACTTTTTTCATTATTAGAAAATGGTTTGTTAGATGCTGATAGGGGAGATGTAATTGTTTTTAATAATACATCAGCCGAACATCATAAGACATATGACTTTGTGATGGAATGTAAAAGAAGATGTGAGAGTAAATATAACATTCCTTTTTTCTTAGTTGAGTTTCAGACATATGAAAGTTGTAGAAATGGTACATATGATAGATTTTCTACTTATAAACTAGTAAATAATAAACCATATTCTGAGACTAACCCTAATGGTTATCATTCAAAGGGAGAAATTTTTGAAGAGCTAATTTCATGGCAAGGGTACTTACCAAGTTTGTTAAGTGGTAGAACATGTACTAAGAATATGAAAATGGATACTACAGTTGCCTTTTTAAATGATTGGTTTGCATTTAAGGAATTTAATGTTCCAGTTGTAAGATTAGGACATTTTGGAGAGTCCAGTAGGATAGATAAAAACTTACTATACGAAAAGCATCTGAGGCATGGTGGAAGTGTTCCTAAAGAAATTTACTTAGAAAAAAAAGAATACGCTTTAAACAGACATTTATTTAGAAGTACACAAAATTTTAGAGACTATACCAGTGTTCAAATTGAAAATAAACCGCTATATACAAAGAAAGGAATAGTAGAATATTGTAGTCTAATTGGTTTTAGGGCAGATGAGCCATTAAGGCTTGAAAAAATGAAAAAAAGAATTGACGACAAATCTAATGAAAACATATCAGTAGCATATTTACGGGATAAAAATGAACATGTATATGCACCATTAGTAGAATACAATGTTGAACAAAAAGATATAAAAGATTTTTGGGATAGTAGAGAATGGGATTTAGGTCTACCTTATGATGGAAGTCTTGGAAATTGTGTATATTGTTTTATGAAAGGTGCTACAAAATTATCTAGTATTCAGTCTAATAATGATGATATAACACCCGAAAATATAGATTGGTGGGTAAGAATTGAAGAAAAGTATCAAAGGGATTTAAAAGCAGAAGGTAGAGAAATTTCTACAGAAGAAAATCCTTTTATAAACTTCTTTGGAGTAGGTAAAAAATTGTCTTACAGTGTTATTAAAGAGGGTAGTGGCTTAGAGGCGAATGATGATAGTTTGCCATGTAATTGTACAGATTAAAGTCATGTGCAGCGATGCAGTTAGAGATGTTTTTGCTCTCTAACTATAGAAACATCAGATAGGTATTTTTTCAAAGTTTTATATTATAAAGTTAGAAATAGGTTAGAAAAAAATATTTCGTAGTTTTCTTAAATTGTCTATTTAATCGTTATATTGGTTGATTTGAAGTATATATAGAATGTATGGTGCGGATGAGAGGACTCGAACCTCCACACCTTGCGGCACCAGATCCTAAGTCTGGCGTGTCTACCAATTTCACCACATCCGCGCACGTCGTAGAATTTAACATAAATAAAGTGGTACGCCCTACACGATTCGAACGTGTGACCGATGCCTTAGAAGGGCATTGCTCTATCCAGCTGAGCTAAGGACGCATACATTTAAATAAATGGTGCGCCCGATAGGATTCGAACCTATAACCGTCGGATCCGAAGTCCGAAACTCTATCCAGTTGAGCCACGGACGCCACAAAAATTTATTAATTTTCAATTATTTATTTTTTATATTTAATTTATGGGGTGAGATACGGGATTCGAACCCGCGACCCCCGGCACCACAAACCAGTGCTCTAACCAGCTGAGCTAATCTCACCATAAGTCTTATTAAACATAAAAAAAAGATGGTCGGGGTGAAAGGACTCGAACCTTCGGCCCCTTGGTCCCAAACCAAGTACTCTAACCATACTGAGCTACACCCCGACCTGTTACAAAAACCAACGTAATGCTGATTAATGAGGCGAAATTATAGACAAAAATACTTAAAATGTCAATAGTTTTTTGAATTTCTTTTATATCTTTTATTTTTTTTGTATAATAAGCCTAATTCAAAGGATTTGTTACATATGAAAATAGCTAGGTTTAGTAGGATAGGCTTTATATTAGCGGCAGCGGGAAGTGCCGTTGGACTGGGGAATATATGGAAATTTCCATATATAGCGGGTGAGTTTGGAGGTGGTGCTTTTGTACTTGTATATTTGATTACCGTTTTGCTTATCGGATTCTCTATTATGATAGCGGAAATGCTGATAGGATACATGGGAAGAAAAGACACGGTAACTTCTTTTGAAGAACTTGCACCCAAACATAAACATATTTGGAAATTTGCAGGTTTTCAGGGTCTGGCAGGTTTGTTCGTAATGATATTTTATTCAGTTGTCATCGGCTGGATTTTCAACTATATAGTTACATCTATCATATCCTTGCCTGCAACTGTTGAAGAAGCCGAAAAAACATTTACAACCATGCTTCGTACCGATATCATGACACAACTTTTTTATCATACAGTTTCGTTTACCTGGATTACCTATGTTTTAACCAAGGGAATAAAAGGCGGTATTGAAAAAATAAATATGATATTAATGCCCTCATTGATGATTATACTTATAGGGATGTTTATATATGCCTTAAGTCTGGATGCATTCTCTCAAGCACTAAACTTTATGTTCGCCGCAGATTGGTCAAAAATAGATTCAAATGCATTTGTAACTGCCGTAGGTCATGCATTTTTTACTCTTAGTCTTGGTATGGGTGCTATTATGACCTATTCTGCTTCAATGGAGAAAAACTCAAACCTTGTTAAAAACGCTTTTTGGGTTGTATTTTTAGATACGTCCATCGCTATAGTAGCAGGGCTTATGTTATTTACTTTCCTTTACCAGTACGGTGCGGGTCCCGCTAAAGGACCTGGACTTGTATTTATTTCTTTACCTGCTGCATTTTATGAGATGGGAATTTTAGGAAATATATTTGCGGTTTTATTCTTTTTGGCACTTGCTTTTGCAGGACTTACATCTTCGGTATCACTGGTTGAGCCAATGGTGCAGTACTTCATAGACAGATTCAAATGGAGCAGACTAAAAGCTTCTATGTCAATGGGTCTATTTTTTTATCTTATAGGTATAATCGCCCTCCTCTCAAATGTGGACGGATTTAAAGAGGCATTGACTTTTGGGTCTAAGAACTTTTTTGACTGGGTTGATTATATTACGGCTGCGATAATGTTGCCTATGGGTGGATTACTAATGGCTCTTTTTATAGGTTTTGCAGTTGAAAAACAAAGGGTAGAATCTATTTTAAAACCTCAACTTGGAGCCACATTTGAAATCTGGTATTTCTCTCTTCGCTATATTACTCCCGTAGCTATGTTTATAGTTATGTTATCATTAGTAGGGGTATTATAAAGATGAATAAGAACAAGCAAGAATGTTTAGACATTTTAAAATCAAAAGGGGTAAATCCTGCTTCACAAATAGATTTTGACATAAACGGTGAGGTAGAGTCTCTTTCTGTTGAGTATATTATAGACACATATATGAGTGCAAGCGACGAATCACAACTGGTTTTTGTAACAGCTCTTAAAAAGGCAACTCAAGCAGGTCAAATGGGTATAGATAAATTTTTTGAAGGTATGGGACAACTTCTACTTATGTCACACCTGTCTGAGAAGTTTAAAGTGTAAGTTATGAAAACAATATATAAAATTATAATCCTTTATATGTTTTCTGTAGGAACTATAGTTTATATACATCAAAACATAGATAATTTTGCTAAAAGAAGTAAAAAGCACCAAGAAAATATTTTATTAAAACAAGCTCAAGTTCATTATGAAGAACAAATGAACACAAGGCGTTGGAATGCAGGTCACGGAGGCATTTATGTCAAACCGCACAATAATCTTAAACCAAATCCCCACTTAGAAGACAATATACTTAAAGTAGATGACAATCTGACTCTTATCAAAATAAATCCTGCATGGATGACCAGACAACTCTCAGAGTTACTTTCTTCTGAGAGTTTTAAATTTAGAATCGTAAGTCTTAAACCAATAAACCCCATAAATAAAAGTGATGCCTTTGAGTCCAAAGCATTAAAATATTTTGAAAACACAAACGACAGGGAGTTTTATGAGTTTGAAAATGAAAAATTTAGATATGTTGGGGCTTTGGTAACTAAAAAAGAGTGTTTAAACTGTCATGCAGCCCAAGGTTATAAAGTTGGAGATATAAGAGGAGGAATTAGTATAAGCTTTAGTACCGAGGAATATAATAAAGTTATAAATTCTCTAAAAGACCAAACATTTCATGCAAAAATTGTTTTTACAACATTAGCCATAGTTTTAACACTACTAATCCATAAACAATTAAAACAAACTTACAATCTTGGTTTAGAGGTACAAAATCGTACCCGTGAAATAAACAATACGAAAAATATTTTACAACACATACTAGATGCGGACAGAAGTTTTTTGTTTGTTCTGGATGATACAAAAATAGTTATGGCAAACAAAACAATGCTAAACTTTTTCGGATATAAAACAGTCGAGGAATTTTCAAAAGATCATGAACATATATCCGATATGTTTGAAAAAAATGATTCCGGTTTCTATCTTCAACATTTTATGAACGGTGAACACTGGATACACTACCTTCAACGTGAGCAAGCTTATAAAAATTTAAAAGTTAAGCTAAAAAGTAATAACGTACAAAAAATATTTAAACCTTCGGCTAAAGAGGTAAGTATAGACAATAAAAAACTTCATATAGTAATTTTTGACGATATAACAAACGAGTTAAGACAGATAGAAAAACTTAAAAAAGAAGCTGCAAAAGACACACTTACAAGACTCTTTAACAGAGGAAAGTTTCAAGAGATACTAATACAAGAGATGGCTTTGGCAAACTCTACTATGCAGCCTTTATCCGTTATATTTTTAGATATAGACTTCTTTAAAAAAGTAAATGACGACTATGGTCACGATGTAGGCGACAAAGTCCTCGTATCCTTATCTAAAATATTAAAAGAAAATATGCGTTTGGGCGATTCGGTATCAAGATGGGGCGGTGAAGAGTTTATAATTCTCTTGCAATCAACACCTGTAAATCAAGCTGTAAAAATAGCGGAAAAATTACGTAAAAAAGTTTCTGAATATAAATTTGACAAAGTTAAAAACGTAAATATATCATTGGGAGTTACACAATATATAAGCACAGAGTCGGATAAGGCACTTTTAAAAAGAGTCGATGAAGCTTTGTATGAGGCTAAAAATACCGGAAGAAACAAGGTTATTATGAAATAATAACCTTATTAAAATTGGATTAATCCATCAATTGGGCTAGATGCAGTAGCGTATGGTTTTTTTGGAATTCTTCCAGCTAAATAACTCATACGACCTGCAGCAACTGCATGTTTCATGGCAACTGCCATCATCATAGGATTCTGTGCCTGAGCAATTGCAGTATTTGTAAGCACTCCCTCAGCCCCAAGTTCCATAGCATATGCAGCATCACTTGCACAACCGATACCTGCATCAACAATAACAGGTACATCAACTGCATCTTTTATAAATGCTATATTGTAAGGATTTTGAATACCAAGTCCACTTCCGATTGGTGCAGCTAGAGGCATAATAGCATGAGCACCTGCATCTTCAAGACGTTTAGCCATAATCGGATCATCCGAAGTATATGCCATAATAGTAAAACCGTCTTTAGCTAATATTTTACAAGCTTCTATAGTTTCTAAAACATCAGGATAAAGTGTTTTTGCAGTATCTCCGATAACCTCTAATTTGATTAAATCTATTCCTGTAGCCTCACGAGTAAGACGAAATGTAGTTATAGCTTCCTCAGCAGTTACACATCCTGCAGAATTTGGTAAGAACTTTACATTTGTACCAGCAAACGTATCACGAAGATTTTCTTTGTCAGGGTCAGTAATGTTTAGACGACGAACTGCAACTGTGATTAACTCACTTCCACTTGCAAGTGTAGCCTCTTTTGTAGTCTCAAACGAATCATATTTTCCGCTACCCACGATTAGGCGGCTTCCGAGTTCATATTTTCCGATTTTTAATTTATTATCCATAATATATTCCCTATATTTTTTATTGCGAAGTTTATAACATAAGCTTTCTTACAGTTTCCCAATTTGCGAAATTAAATCATCAGGTGTAAGGGAAAAGTCAGAACCTGTGTAGTTTAGTGCAAGGCTTACATGAGCAAGCGATGCATTAAAAGTTGCTTCCAAAGGTGTATATCTTTGAGCTAAAAGTGAGCCTATAAGACCACTCAAAACATCTCCACTGCCGCCTTTTGCAAGTTTTGAAGAACCGTGAGGGTTTATAAAGAACTTATCATCTTTTGCAATAATAACATTTGCACCTTTTAAAAGTAATGTTACTTTTGGATACGTTTTACAAAATAATTCTACATATTTAAAACGGTTTTTTTGTAACTCATCTACAGATATATCTGCAAGTTTACATAATCTTAAGACAGATATAAACTCTTTTGCGTGTGGTGTTAAAACTACATTTTCTCTTTTTAAAATTTCTTGTAAAATATCCATATGCAGTATATCTGCATCTGCTATAAGCGGGTAGTCATTATTTAGAAAAGATTTTAAATCCATGTCTGAGTATGAATCTCCAAGACCCATTCCTATGGCGATGGCAGATGTAGTTTTCGGCAAAAGTTCGCTACTCATAATTGAATGTGGAATATTTGTAGTGTTGTATCCGACAACACTTACGAGTCCTGCTCCAAAGCGAAGAGCTGATTTGGAACATAAGACACCGGCACCTATTTTCTCTCCCACAACACACGCAAGATGTCCGTAACTGCCTTTATGGGTATCTTTTTTATTTCTATTTGGAAGATTTAAGTCTTCTAAATCAAGCAGGTTCCAATTAGATTCACACTCATAAATATCTCTGCCTACACCCAAATCTATAACTTTTATATCACCTACATATTCTTTATGTGCATCTAGGTACATATCTTTTTTCAATGCACCCATAGTCAATGTTGCATCTGCAAAGAATTTATATCCGCTTGGAACATCACAAGCTATTTTGTATGCATCTGAGTTGTTCATTTCATCAATAACGGATGATATTTCTGGATTAAACTCTCCTCTAAATCCTGTTCCCACTATTGCATCTACTAAAACATCACAACTCTCAATAGTGCAACATTCTTTTAGACCTATAGCATCCAGACGTTTTTTTTGCAATTTTGCCATATCGGATTTTGGTTTTTTAAGATGCAGTATTTTTACATTGTAGTCCGGATGCAAAAGTCTCGCAAGTGCTATACCGTCAGCCCCGTTATTTCCGCTACCGCAAACTATAAGTACCGATGAGCCCTTAGAAAATTTACTTTTAATGAAGTCTGCCATACCGTCTGCGGCATGTTCCATGAGTATATCTTCGCTTAATCCAAAATTTTCATAACATCTTTTGTCTAAAGACGAGACTTCATCGTAAAGTTTTTGCATACTATTCTTCTATAATATTTTCTTTGATATCTACACTGTGTGTTTTTATCTCGTTAAAAAGAAGTGTAGGATATTCTGTTCTGTATTGGTACAAAAATCTGTTTTTAACCAAATTTTTAAGACTGGCAGTATTAAAATAATCAATATTTGAGCATCTGCCTATAAACAGATATGTAAACATAAGTTTAAGGTGCGCATTTTCAAATATTTTATGTGGTTGTGCCAAAAATGTAAGTCCGTATTTTGCCAACTTTGAAAAGCTTAACATATAGAGTAAAAAATCACTGAATTTTACATAAAAACCGCTCAGGTTTTCAATATCATGGAAAAAATAGTAATAACTATCTAATAGTTCCTGTTTTTGAATTGTTTTTGTAAGTCTGCTTTTCACATGTCTTTTCGATGTGTCAAAATAAGATGGATTTGCAGACATATAGATATGTTTTTTAGCGTCTATTAAAGCCTGTAATTTTTCATCAAACTCTTCTGTTTCTTCATACTTAATATAGTTAAAATGATTATCTTTATATCTCATCTCTATATCTTCTTCGTTTGAATCCGAAAAGTCTATATAAAATGTAGGTACGTCACTGTCAATTACATAATCTCTTATCCTGCAAGCCAAGTTGGTTTTTCCTGCTCCGTGTTCGCCCAGTATAAGCGTGTTATAATATAAATGGCGTTCTTTTAGTTCCAAAGATCCTAATGCATCGTTATATTTTCCAATATTATCTCTCATAATCTCCACTCTCTTTTTTACCTAAATTATAGCAAAATAAGGATATAATGTCTTTATGAATTTTAAACAAATAGCACAAGAAACTTTAAATATTGAAGCAAATACACTTTTAGAAGCGGCAAAAAAAATTGATGATGTTTTTGAAGCGGCTGTTGAGCTTATTTTAAACTCAAAAGGAAAACTTATTGTTACAGGTGTCGGCAAGTCAGGGCTTATAGGTGCAAAGATGGCGGCAACCTTTGCATCTACGGGGACTCCTAGTTTTTTCCTGCATCCGACCGAAGCACTTCACGGCGATTTAGGAATGATTAGCGAGGGTGATGTAGTAATTGCCATCTCATACAGCGGAGAGAGTGAAGAACTTAGCCAAATACTACCCCACATAAAACGTTTTAACATACCCCTTATAGGTATGACCAGAAACAAACAATCTACACTTGGAAAATACTCCGATATGGTTATAGACGTAGTTGTTGAAAAAGAAGCGTGTCCGCTAAATATAGCACCTACAAGTTCAACTACACTTACATTAGCTTTGGGAGATGCACTTGCAGTTTGTCTTATGAAAGCCAGAGATTTTAAAAAGAGCGATTTTGCTTCTTTTCATCCCGGCGGTGCACTTGGAAAACAACTTTTTGTAAAGGTAAGTGACTTGATGGTAACTCAAAACTTACCGATTGTCTTACCAAGCACTAAGCTCAAAGATGCAATTTTAAAAATCAGTGAGGGACGTTTAGGTAATGTACTTGTAGCAGATGAAGATAATAAACTTCTAGCACTTCTTAGTGACGGCGATATTCGTCGTGCACTTATGAGCGAAAATTTTTCACTTGAAGACGATGTGATGAAATATGCTACACAAAACCCTATGACTTGCACGGATTCTGAACTTCTGGCAAGCGATGCACTTGTACTGATAGAAGAAAAAAAGATTCAACTGCTTGTTATAACAGATAAAGAAAACAAAATCAAAGGCGTGCTTCATATACATGCACTTGTTGAAAAGGGTATATCATAAGACTCAATAAATATATTGCACATCATTCTAGTTACTCACGCCGTGAAGCCGATCGTGCTATACAAGAGGGTTACGTAAAAGTTAACGGTGAAGTTGAAACAAATCCTGCTACACAAGTTGAAGAACATGGCTCGGATGTTTGGATAAGCGGTAAAAAAGTAGCTCCAAAAGATAAATATACCGTTATTGTTTACAACAAAGCAAAAGGTGAGTTGGTTACAAAAAAAGACCCAAAAGGTCGCAAAACCATCTACGATACACTAGAGAAAAAATACAGACACTACATACCTGTGGGAAGACTTGACTTTGCGAGCGAGGGCGTGCTTCTTTTAACGGACGCATCAAGAGTCGCTACGGCTTTGATGGAGTCAGATCTTCAAAGAACTTATAAGATAAAAATCAAAGGCGAGATAACTCAAGACATGGAAAATGCTATGCTTGAGGGTATGGAGCTTGAAGATGCAAGCGCAGGTGCTCACAGCCACTCAAAAATAACTCACATGACGTTTAAACCATTCATCGGTTATCAGATACAAAAGAATACTCCAAACTATTCCATCTTAAAAGTAGCTATATCCGAGGGTAAAAACCGTGAACTTAGACGCTTTTTTGCACATTTTGGGGCAGAAGTTACAGACTTAAAACGTCTTAGTTTTGCAGAAATCGAGCTAAACAATCTACCAACCGGAAAAAGTAGATTTTTAACAAGAAGCGAATATTCAGCACTTGCAAAATTTCTTAAAGAAGAAAAAAAAGCTAAAGAAAAAGAAGATGCTACGTCCAAATAGTTTTGATGACTTAGTCGGACAAGAGCATCTAAGTTCGCCTGATGCTCCTTTAAGAGTACTGTGTGAAAAAAATGCACTCGGGCATAGTTTTTTCTTTGGTCCCGCAGGCTGTGGAAAAACTTCCATCGCCCGCATAATAGCAAAAACTCTCGATATGCCGTTTTATGAGTTTAACGCTACCTCCATAAAAATAGACCAACTCAGAAAAATATTTGAGCAATATAAAAACGCACTTCAAAAACCACTTATTTTTATAGATGAAGTTCATCGCTTGGCAAAAAACCAACAAGAGGTACTACTACCTGTTATGGAAAATAATTCCATACTTTTAATAGGTGCATCAACCGAGAATCCGTTTTTTTCTTTAACTTCGGCTATTCGTTCACGAAGTATGCTTTTTGAACTTTATCCCATAAATAACGATTCGTTAAATAAACTTTTAGAGAGATTTTTAAAAGATTTAACTATAGATGCAGATGCAAAAGAGTATCTGGTTGCAAGTAGCGGCGGAGATGCAAGGGCTATGCTTAAACTTTTAGAGTTTGCATCTAACCTTGATAAACATATAACACTTCAAAACCTAAAATCCCTAAGACCAAATGCACTGAGTGCCGGAAGTAGCGAAGCGGGAGTGCATTATGATTTGGCATCTGCTATGATAAAATCAATCAGAGGAAGCGATGCCGATGCAGCTATATACTACCTTGCACGTTTGATTGACGGTGGCGAGAGTGCAGATTTTATAGCAAGACGCCTTGTAATACTGGCAAGCGAAGATGTAGGAAATGCAAATCCTCAGGCCTTAACTCTTTGTACATCTACTCTAACGACCGTAAAAAACATAGGTTATCCGGAAGCTAGGATCCCTTTGGCTCAAGCTGTTATATACCTGTGTGCATCTCCAAAGTCAAACTCTGCATATATGGCTATAAATAAAGCTCAGCAGATGATAAACAACGGTGTGATGCTTGATATTCCAAAAAATATAACCCAGCGAAACGAAGGTTATCTCTATCCACACGATTTTGGCGGATACGTAGAACAAGAGTACCTTTCAAAAAAGCTAAACTTAGTGGAGCTTAAAAGTATAGGCTTTGAAGCAAAGATGAAAGATTGGTTACAAAAATTAAAAAAAAGCCCTAAAAACAGCATAGATTGACTAAAGTCAAATAAAAAAACTCCCCTTTTTGGTTAAATTAATAACTTATTTATTACAATCATAAAATACAATTTATCCAAGGAACCGACATGAGTATTAAGTACAAGTTAAACCTGATCGCGGTTATAGTCGTTTTATTCTCACTGATAATCATCGCTCTTAGTTCAACAAAAGCTATAGACGAGCGAAATACCATACTACAAGTTAGCGAGTTAAACATATTGTCTCAAAAACTATCGTTATTGATTCACGAGACGCAAAAAGAAAGAGGGGCTAGTGCAGGTTTTTTAGGTTCTGAGGGGAAAAAATTTGTTGAAATTCTTCCAAAACAAAGAAAACTAACAACTCAAAGAAACGAAGAGTTAAATACATATATGAATACTCTGGATTTTTCAGAGTATTCAAATGAATTACAAAACGAAATTTCTGCGTTTAAATCAGATATGGCAAAAATAGATTCTATAAGAGACAGGGTAAGTTCTCTGAGCATAAGCGTAAAAGATGAAGTAGCATACTATACCGATATGAATGCTAAAATACTCAATATAGTATCACTAACGGCAAAACTTGCGAAATCTCCCGAACTTGTAAAATCGCTTAACGCTTATACAAACTTTTTAAAATCTAAAGAGCGCGCAGGGGTAGAAAGAGCAGTTTTAAGTAATACTTTTGCGGCTGACAAGTTTGCAGACGGGATGTTTGCGAAAATGATTACTCTTATTGCCGAACAAAATGCTTTTTTAGATGCTTATAAAAGTATAGCTACGGATGAATCTAAAGATTTTTATAAATCAACTATGAATTCTCCTGTGGTTGATGAAGTAAACAATATGAGAAATATAGCTAAAGAAAAAGCTTACGAAGGTGGTTTTGAGGTTGATAGCGTACACTGGTTTAAAACTATTACCAAAAAAATAAATCTTTTGAAAAAAGTTGATGACGAGATAGCCAGACAAAATACACAACTTTTACAAAAACTCACTTCTGAATCTAAAACAAAAGCATTTACTTCAATTATAGGAAATATTATCTTTGCTTCTGCGATTATTATTATTATGATCATAATAAGCAGGGGTATAAACAGAAGCGTTAAAGAAAGCCTTACTAAAATCAAATGTGTATCGAGTGACCTTGATTTAACTTGTAATGTTGTCGTAGAAGGAAAAGACGAAATATCTCAGATATCTCAAGCAATTCATACCATGATAGTAGCATTTAAAGGAAGTGTCCACAATGCTCAAGATGTCTCGGATGCAACTCTTTCTCAGAGTGACAAACTAAATGACGTAGTAGATAAACTTACTATAAATTCTAAAGAATCCGAAACAAAAATATCTGATATAAATGAGCTTGTTTCAGAGGTCGGTACAAGACTAGACCAAGTTGAAGAAGATGCAGTTGTGGTAACGGAAGATTTAGATAAGACGTTTAAAGTTCTTGATGGTTTCGTAGCAAAACTAAATGAAGTCGTAGAATCAATTGATAAAGGTACGCATCAACAAGAAGAACTTGCCGTAAAAGTATCATCATTAACCGAACAGGCAAAAAATATTAAAGATGTTTTAGCGATTATTTCAGATATAGCAGACCAAACAAATCTGCTCGCTTTAAATGCGGCTATTGAAGCTGCACGTGCAGGTGAACACGGTCGTGGTTTTGCCGTAGTTGCGGATGAAGTTAGAAAACTTGCCGAGCGTACTCAAAAATCTCTAAGTGAGATAAGTGCAAATGTAAATCTAATAACACAAAGTGTAGTTGAGATTGCGAGCGAAACGGATGAAACATCACAAAATATGAATAATATTGCAGGCTCGGCGCAAGAGTTGATAGATGCTTCGGAAGAGACAAAAACAAACCTCTTAGAGACAACCGACAAATCAAAAGACGTGATGCATCAAAGTACGTATATAGCTACTCAAACTAAAAAACTGATATCTACTATGGATGAAGTTATAGAGATTTCTCATGAAAACTCAGAACACAGGGTTAGTGTAGAAGCGGCTGTTGAGACATTGACGCAAGACGCTCATAAAATGAAGGGCGAGTTAGCTAAGTTTAAAATTTAGTTAACTATAATAAAATAAAAGGATAAAATTATGGATATTTCAACAAGTGGTTCAGAAGTAAAAATAACCGGCAATATTAAAAGCGTAAGTGATTTTCAAACTATTAAATCTACATTAGACAGTGTAGTTGTCAATAACTCAAGTATTAATCTTATTATAGAAGATTCTATCTCTATTACCTCTTCTGTAATCGGTTATTTAAATAAGCTTATATTAAAAGACGGGATTAAACTTACCATGTCTGTGGGAAATGATGATCTTATCTCATTACTAAATGATTTGAATTTGTCTAGTGTATTTAATGTAAGAAAAAAATAATGATATTTTATGAGTAATCCTAATGACAATGAGGTAATTTACTCTCATATAAAATCGTTAAATATTTTATATGTCGAAGATACTAAAGTTACCAGACTCTTGTTTGAGTCTATTGTAAGTAAACTTGTTAATAAGATTATTTATGCAAATGACGGGGAAGAAGGATATCAAAAATTTCTTGATAATGAAGTTGATTTGATAATAACCGACTATGCCATGCCAAAATCCAACGGTCTTGACATGGTAGAAAAAATAAGAGAAAAAGACACGGAAGTCCCGATAATTCTCGTATCTGCGATAGAAGATTTAGAAGTATTTATAAGAGCGCTAAATTTAGACATAAGTGCATTTATAAGAAAACCTATAAATCAAAACGAACTTCTACTCTCCATCGAAAAAATGGCAAAAGTTTTTGTAGCAAATAAATATTTACAAAGACAAAAAAATGAACAATTACGTGAACTGCAAGAAAAAGATAAATATAAAACATATCAGGAAGATTTAGCTTTTGAGAAAGAATTAAATATCTTAAGAAATGATTTTTATTACCAAATGACGGATTACAATCATAATGTCACGCTTATAGATTTTTTGTATCATCCCCTTGATGTTATGAGTGGTGATGCCTATAGTGCAAGAAGAATAGATGAAGATACAATTTTATACATTGTAGTTGACGGCATGGGTAAAGGTCTCTCAGCTTCTTTAACTGCTATGATATTTATATCTTTTGCTAACCATTTGATTGATAAAATGCTTTTTTTAGATGATTTTAGTTTAAGTATTCTCATTAGCGAAACCATGGAGTATATCAAACCTATACTTTTAGACGAAGAATCTTTATCGCTAGATTATGTATTGGTAAACAATAAAGATGAACAACTTTATTATTCAAAATTTGCAATGCCGCCTCTTTTAATGCAAAACAGTGGATTAGTTAAAATAAAATCCAATAACCCTCCCATGTCTAAATACTCCCAAACTTTTAATATAGACAAATATGATATAAGCGGTGTAACGAAATTTATTATGTATTCCGACGGTATAGTTGAAAATGAAACAAAATTCAATAATAGACCGTATTCAGAATTTATAGAACAAGATTTTATAGAGTCGTTTACCCGTGAAGACATGAAAAATAAGTTTATGGAAAAAATAGACAAACAAGAGGACGACGTTACACTTATATTTATGAATAGAATAACGCAAAACTCAAAAAATATAGCCCATAAAAAGTTTAAATCGACCCTTGCTAATATAGATATAGCCAATGAATGGTACGAAGCACTTTGGAATAATCTATGCACCGATACAAAGACCTTGTATCAAGCAGGCATGGTCTTTACGGAATTATATATGAATGCCCATGAACACGGAAATTTGGCTATAGATGCAAATTATAAAAACTACTTAATGGAAAATGATATATATTTTGAAACTTTAGAAAAAAAAGAGAAAGAAGTTGATAAATATGTAGATATAAAGATAGATAAAATAAAACACGGTTCTGTTTATTATATTATTACAAAAATTACCGATGAAGGTAATGGTTTTGATACTCAAATATTAAGTAAGATATTTAGAAATTCACAGAAGTTTCACGGACGCGGTGTATTTGTTTCGAGAAAAAATTCTTTTGGTATTTACTATACTTCTAAAGGAAATTCTGTTTTGTATTTAAATAAGATTGAGGAATCAAGCCTCATAAAAGAGGCTTAGAAGTTTTATTTAGCTAATTTTTGCTATTTAGATAGAGCTTTTTTAGAAGCTTCAACAACTGCACTAAATGCTGCTGCATCGTTCATAGCCATATCAGCTAGAATTTTACGGTCTAGTTCGATACCGGCTTTTTTAATACCATTCATAAATGTAGAATAGTTCATACCGTTTAAACGAGTCGCTGCATTGATACGGATAATCCATAGTTTACGGAAATCACGTTTCTTTTGTTTACGATCTCTGTGTGCATATACTAATGAACGCTCTAATTGTTCTTTAGCTTTTCTAAAGTGTTTACGACGACCACTATAGAAACCTTTTGCTAGTTTTAATAATCTTTTGTGTCTTCTTCTACGAACAACACCTGTTTTTACTCTTGGCATTTTTTTCCTTTATACTTTACCCAGTTGCTCTTATGCAAGCGAGGTGTCCCTTATGGACTTGCCCAGTTATTTAACTGGAGATTTTAAATTAACTGTCTTAGTTAATCATTTCCTTAATACTTTTCTCATCAACTTTAGCTATCACTTTTGGAGTGTTTTGCTTGCGACGAGTGTTTGCATCTTGTTTAGTTAAAATGTGACTTCTATAAGCAGTACCGCGCTTAACAGAACCGTTTTTCTTAACTTTAAAACGCTTTACAGCGCCTTTTACCGATTTCATTTTAGGCATCGATTGTCCTTTCGCGTAAAATTCTCATACACTAATTTAATTTTATTTACGAACAAGTCCGCAAATAAATCGCTAGCCGCTCGGGCACAAAAGCTTTGCTTTCTTTAGAAAAGCTTGTCTCTTATGAGCCAGAAAAATTAGTATAAATTGAGGATGGGATTATACCCAAATTTTTTTTAAAGTTCGCTATAATATTAAAATGAATTCTATTAAACATATACAAAATGCCCTTGACGAACTAGATGCAGAGGTACAGACTATACTTGCAAACTGGGATATCCCTTTAAATGAAAAAGATAACCTAATGTTACCGATTCTCCAACAAAAAAAGGTTTTAACACAAACACTAGAAGATTTGACATATCTAAAAAATAATCCTCCAAAGCCAAATCAACCTTGTGGAATATCAAAATATAGAAACGACTAGAGAGTTTTAATTTTATAGCGGCTTAACTCTTTACCTTTTGTATCTATGATGTGCACGGCACAAGCCAAACATGGGTCAAATGAGTGTAGAACACGTAAAACTTCTAAAGGTTTGGAAGTGTCTTGCACTTTTATACCTATAAGTGCCTCTTCATATGCACCGCGAAAACCATCTATGTTTTTAGGCGTGGCATTCCAGGTCGTAGGTGCAATTACCGAGTAGTTTTTTATCTTTGCATCTTCAATATCTATCAAGTGTGCTAACACACCCCGAGGTACTTCTAAAAATGCTCTGCCTTTAGTATTTTTTGGCTTCTTTTCAAACTCATACTTGCTCCAGGTATCGGTGTCGTAATACTTGATATTTTGAATAAGGCGTGAAACAAGTTTAAAAACATATTCACATACATAATTACTCTCTATAGCTCTTGCAGCGTTTCTACCTATGGTTGTCGATAAATCCATCATCTCTAAGTTTGTCTCATCCAAAAACTCATCCACAAAAGACTTGATAAGCTCATTATCCCTATGGTAAGAAACCAGTACACGTGCAAGCGGTCCAGTCTCCATAGTCTTACCATCATACCTTGGAGCTTTTATCCAAGAGTATTTATCATCTTTTTTTTCTGTTTTTAAAGTACCGTCTTCGTTTAGGTCCGTATAACATATCTCATCATTTTCATCATACCAAGCGCGATCAACCTCTTCTGTTATTTTTGACTCGTCAAACTCCTCAATATTTTTAAAGTCATGTCCGTATATAACACCGCTGCAAAAAAGTTTTTTCTCACCTTCGAACTCATAACCGCCTACACACATAAAGTTTCCGTTAGCTCTTCCGACACCTTGTTTTATCTCATCTCTGTAAACCATAGATATCAGTTTCATATCCGCCAAGTATGCACGTTCAACAAACTCTTTTGCCTCTTTCATAATAAAAAGATAATCATTCAGCCTCTGAGGATTTAACATATCTGCGACGCTTGTCACACCGCCTACTACCAGACTTTGAGGATGCGGTGTCTTACCGCCGAATATTGCAACCGCTTTAGATATTTGTGTTTGAAATCTTAGTGCATCCAAATAATGAGAGAGGACTATAAGATTTTGTTCAGGGCTTAACTTATACTCGCTATGACCCCAATAAGCGTTTGCAAACGGTCCTAGTCTTCCTGATTTTACAAATTTATTTAGTTTTTCTAAAACATTTTCATAATGAGACACAGAATTTCTATAAGGTTTTTTTGTATATTTAGGTGCTTCTTTGGTAGCGCTTTTGGCATCTGCTTCTAAAGCGGATGTAACGTCTGCAAAATCAAGAAGATGAAGATGATAAAAATGTACAACATGGTCTTGTATAAAAAGTGCCATAGCCATTAAGTCACGGATTATATCAGCATTTTTTGGAATCTCAATAGAGTATGCATCTTCAACACTTGTAATAGCACCTCGAAAGTGCGAGTTTGTACAAACTCCGCAAATACGTCCTGCCAAAAGTCCTGCATCTCTTGGATCACGCCCTTTTAAAATAGTCTCAATTCCGCGAAAAAGCTGTCCGCTAACCCAAGCTTCTTTAACTATACCCTTATCATCTACCTCAACTTCGGCTCTTAAATGACCTTCTATTCTAGTAATCGGGTCTATAACTATTTTACTCTTCTTCATATTTTCTCTCATTTGCAAATTTATCAAAAAAGTTATGTTCGGTACAAGCCATGCATCCATGTCCCGCTTGAACAGGCCAGCTAGTAGCAGAATTAAACTTCATAGTCGGACAATTTACATTTGCATAAGGACCTTTACAACCCATCTCAAAAAGACACCACCCTTTTTTAGCCCCTGCATCTCCCCACTCTTTTACGAACTCTCCAAGTTCATAATGTCCGCGACGCTCGCAGTTATCATGCACACGCCCCTCATATGCCCAAAGCGGACGGTTAAATTTATCAAGTTCGGGCAACTCTTCAAACATGAGGTATGAAAGTAAAGTACCTACTATGTTTGTCGGATTTGTAGGACATCCGGATAGGTTTATGACATCATCCCTACCAAGTGCTTCAGCTACACCGACTGCACCTGTAGGGTTTGGATAAGCTGCCACAACCCCTCCGTCATACGCACATGAACCCACGGCCAAAATCAAAGTTGCATCTTTTGCACAACGTTTTAGCAGTTCATACCCCGTCTCACCTTTTGGACCAAGACGCAAAAATTTACCATCAAGCCCTAAGGGTACTGCACCCTCTACTATTAAAATATATTCACCCTTTTGGGTTTTAATAATATCTTCTAAAATGGTCTCACTTTCATTACCAGATGCCGCCATAATGAGTTCATGATAATCAAGCGAGATATAATCAAAAATCAAATCCTCTATGGCAGGATTGGTTGACTTTATAAATGCTTCACTGTTTCCGCTGCAATCACTAAGTTCCAGCCAAATTATAGGGACTCTATTTAGAGCACATACCGCACCTTCTATTACCTGTTCAAAATTTGGATGTAACTTCATTGTCGCCGTTACCATTGATATCCACGAATTTACCTCATGTTTTCCAATATCCAAAGACTCCATGGCATTTTCAAGATTTTCCTGTGTTAACTCATTTCTTGGATGCAGGGCGTTAAACTTATCTATACGTCTTTTAACCTCGGCTATTTCATGCTCACGTTTAATATCCTCTACACTTTTTCTAGGCATATTTGGGTCAATCAAACTTTGAGAATCTTTTATAATATCACTTACCATCATTTTACAACGACCACAAACCCGTCCCGCATTCGAAAATTCGGCTAACTCGGAAAAATCACGTACACCTGCTTGGGTTACAATATCAACTAAATCTTTATGATAAAGATGCTCACACGAACATACAAGACGACCTCGTTCACCCACTACACGGTTTTCATAAAGGTAGTTTATATCTACTTCATTGCCCTCTTTTATAAGCGACTCTATATATCCCACATCTACATTTGAGTTTATACCTATAAAACGGGTTAGTTTATTATCGTTTAAAAAATACTCATCGATTCTGTTAAACTCTTTTGAGCTTATTACGACTTTCTCAAACCCGTCTCTAAACTTAGCAGATGATACTTCGACCAAATCAAATTCGCCGACTTTAAGCATATCTATACTTACATCAAGTTCAAACTCTTTAACATCATTTTGAAGTATATGCGATATTGCCGCATCAGCTTGTGCCGTACACTCTTTTACATGTCCGGCTATAAAACCAAGTTCTTCAACCTCTGCACACTCACCTACTGCATATATATCATCCTCGGTTTGCATATATCTGTTTGTAAGTATCCCCTTGTTGCATCTGAGTGATTTTTTAAATGGCTCTATATTTGGTTTTATTCCTACACCAAAGATTATATATGGATTTTGAATTTCTAGCTTTTTAGTTTTAAGGGTTTTTATCTCATTATCTTTTATAAGGGTATCAACTATTTCATCTTCAAAAGATATTTTAATTTTTCTATCTTTTATATAGCAGTTTTTAATAAGCTCTATACTCTCTAAAGACAGGTTCTTATCATAAAGATGTTTGGAGCGGATAAGAAGTGTTATATTTTTAACCTCATCCATATCATTTAGAGTCTCTAAGAGTTCTAATCCTATAGGTCCGCTTCCTACAACAACCAACTCTCTATCGTTTAGATTATGTTTAATATCCAAACAATCATTTGAACTTCTAAAAACACTTACATTTTTTATATTTTCATCTAAAAGATTTAAAGGCTCTGATCCCGTTGCTATGATTAGTTTATCGTAAGAAAACATAGAGTCATCCGAATAGATGCGCTTTTTTTCTTTATCTATAGAATTTATTTTTTGTTCTAGTTCTAAGTTTACGGTTGGGTCTAAATGGAGTTTTATGTCGTTTATATCTGAGCTTCCATCAACTAAACGGCAAAGATGTATCCTGTCATAAGGCGGATATTTTTCATCGCTTAAAATTGTAATATCTACTGAAGAATCTTGTTTTTTAAGATTGTTTGCTATATAAACTGCAGCTATACCACCGCCAATTATTAAAACCCTCATAAAAATACCTCATCATATCTCGTTTAAAGCTTTTACTTTTAATAGTATATTATTTTCATCTTTAAATCTTGCATCTATAAGATATGAGTCATTATTTTTTGATTTGAAAACTTTAAATTTTTTTACTTC
This sequence comes from Sulfurimonas lithotrophica, assembly GCF_009258225.1. Classification (NCBI taxonomy): domain Bacteria; kingdom Pseudomonadati; phylum Campylobacterota; class Epsilonproteobacteria; order Campylobacterales; family Sulfurimonadaceae; genus Sulfurimonas; species Sulfurimonas lithotrophica. The sequence continues at coordinate 207,403 of NZ_CP043617.1, read as the reverse complement.
ACCCATTACATCTATATCGGCTCTAATATCTGCAGCAAAGGGGTACTCTTTTATCTCTTGCAGAGATTCTACTCTGTAGAGTATTTTATTTTTTACAAGATAAGTTATATATGGGTTGTATCTTTTATGAATGGAGTTTGAGCCGGCAAATGTAACTATATCTTCTTCTGTATCTTTCTCAAGGTATGTGACTCTATCTTTATCATCTTTTTTTACAGATAATGCAAAATCGAGATAAATAGTTCTTTTTTTTAACTCTATAGATTTTATTGCTTGTGATTTTTCTTTATATATCTCATTTGATATATTTAGTGCATCGTAAGCTTTATATAGTGCTAGCATCAAAATAGAGAGTATCGTTATGGATATTAGGAGTTCAATTAGGGTAAAGGCGCTACGCACTATGGTATCCTAACCCTTATAAGAGATGCAGACAAGTTTTTTGTATGGATAATACTCTTACCGGTTTCAATAACTAAATCTGCACCCTCATCAAATTCACTCATATCCAATATATCTAATTTTTTATAATCTATATTTAGTTTAATAGATGAAAATTCCCGTCTAAGCTCACTGTCTAGTTCAAACTCATCGCACAAGTTTTTCATAGTGGTACTTTTTCTCTCTAAACCAAAATCATTATTAGCTATAAAAAAAGAAAGATATTGATTTATTTTTGCATTTTGATCTATTTTTTCATAGATAAAACTCGAATTCCCTCGCATCTGAAGTATAGCACCGATAACTACGGAGATTATCATAACGGCAATCATAACCTCAATTAAAGTAAATCCATTGCGTGCGGATTGAGCGTATGAAACATTTTTGTTAAAAAAATGTTTACGGGAGCTCAAAATAGATCCGCACGTACTCTTCGAGCAATACATTAGGAATGTCCCAAACCAATTCTTATAGCCTCATCTAAAGATGTCTTACCCTCTAAAAGCATTTTTGAGAGTTGGTTGGCTATAGTTTTTAGACCTTCTTTTTCCAACGCTGTTTTTATCGTATGCTCATCTGTCGTAGTTTTTAGCAAATCTTTTACACTGTCTTGCATAACTAAAAGTTCGCCTATAGATTTTCTACCTATATAACCGCTATATCCACAACTCCTGCATCCGCAGGCTTTATAAATTTTTGCATCGCGAGGCAGGTTATAATCCTCTGCAAAATTCTCAGCCAAAACATCTTCTTCTTTACAGTCTTCACAAAGTACACGTACAAGTCTTTGAGCTAAAATTCCAAGAAGAGAAGATGAGATTAAAAACGGTTCAACTCCCATATCGGCTAAACGTGAAATTGTAGCTGCTGCCGAGTTTGTATGCAGAGTCGAGAACACAAGGTGTCCCGTAAGTGCGGCACGAACTGCAATATTTGCCGTTTCTTCATCACGAATCTCACCTATCATAATCACATCGGGGTCTTGACGCAAAATTGAGCGAAGTGCAGATGCAAAAGTAAGTCCGACTTTTTCATTTACCTGGATTTGCGAGATATTATCGCTTTTATATTCAACAGGATCCTCAACCGTTATGAGATTTTTCTCGGGAGTCTCTACTTCACGCAAAAACGAGTGAAGAGAAGTTGTTTTACCGCTTCCTGTTGGACCAGTTACAAGGATAATACCGTGAGATGAGCGGAGAAGTTTTTTAACATCCCCTATAATAGAATCATCAAATCCAAGTTCAGTTATTTGAGGTATTTGGCTACTTTGCATAAGAAGCCTCATAACTACGCGTTCCCCGTAAAAGGTCGGTAAAATAGATACACGTATATCTAAAGTCTCACCTGCTATTTTGATTTGAGTACGACCGTCTTGCGGGATACGTTTTTCGGAAATATCCAAGTTTGAGATAACTTTTATACGACTAACTATCAGACTTACGACCTTTTTTTCCAAGTCCGCATTTTTTGTAAGCATTCCGTCAATTCTGAAACGAACTTCACCTTTACTCTCGCCTACTTCTATATGTATATCCGATACTTTTTTCTTAACGGCTTGATAAAAAAGTGCATTTACAAACTTGATGATAGGTGCTGATTCTTCACTTGTTAAGATATCGCTGGATGTGCGTAAAAAATCGGTAAGTGAGATATCCTCATCTTCATCCTCACTTTTTGTACCGTCTTCTTGCATAGTCTCTATAGCTTTATCAGTGCGGAGTTCCAAGAAGCGGTTGTATAATTGATCAAATGAATCTTCATCTAAAAGTTTAAATGGATACTTTACAGATAGTTTTGAGTAAAAGTTTGTAGCCTCTACCATATAACGCTCACACGTTAATGCAGTCACCTCATCCTCTACAAGAGAAAAAAGAAGATAGTTTTTTCTTAGAAGTTCAGTCTCCAGCTCTTCTAGTTCATAAACTTCCAGTTTTAAATCGTGGAGAGGTTCAAGTTTTATCACTACTCTATCTCCTGCATTTGTGCTTGATTCATAGCTTTTACTTTATCTGAATTATTTTTATCTTCTTCTTTTGCATCTGTATTAAAACCTTGTTTTTCTATGTTTTGAAAAACTTCTAAATTGTACTTTTGTTGAAGATTTTCAAGCATTCCCAAATCTTTTTGCAGTTGTGATAATTTTTCACTGTTGCTTACAACATACGGTGTTAAAATAACTATTAGATTATCTTGTTGGGTTTCAACCGAGTTATGAGCAAACAACAACTCTCCAAGCCATGGAATATCACCGAGTAAAGGAACTTTAGAGACCTCATTTTTATCATAACTCTTTACAAGACCTCCAACTATTATGCTCTCACCGTGACGTAAGATTGCTTGTGTTTTAACTTCTTGTTTAGTCGTTATAGGATGTCCGCTTTCACTCTCACCTATTATATTTTCCAAAACAGCTTCTGCATTTAAAGTAACTTTATCGTTTGATGATACACGAGGTTTTAACTTTAGTGTCAAACCTATCTCATCAGGTTTAAAGTTATCGGTAATACCACTAACTGAATTGTTTGTAGTACCTGATTTTACATATACCGTTTTACCGACATATATTGATGATTCTTGGTTGTTTACACAAAGTATAGACGGATTGGATATAGACTTACTTGCTCCGTTTTTTTCTAAAAACTCTATAGCAGCACCAAGGGCAAGTGCATCAAAACCAACTGCAATATCACCGATTGCACCATTTGTAATACTATCTACTAGTGCAGCTCCAACACTACCTGCAACTGCACTTCCGCCAAAGTTTCCGGAAAAAGAGTAAAGTCCGCTAGATGTTAAAGATGCCCCGTCAAAACCATACTTTATTCCTAGATTCTCAGCATCGTTTTTACTAATCTCTATAATTCTTGCCTGAACGTAAACTTGGTATTTTTCCTTATCAAGCTCATCTATAATCTGCTTGATACCTTTTAAAATTATAGGATCACCCATAGCGATTATGGCATTTATTTCATCAGATGCACTTACGTTTGGTTTCATGCTAGGGTCTTTATATGTCTGTTTTGATATTATCTCGGTTAAACTTTTTAAAACAGACGTTGCATCCGAATTTTTAAGCGAATATATCTGTACACCGTTGTTTGCTGAGTTAGATTCAACATCTAGTTTAGATATTAAATCTTGTACTTTTTTTATGTTTTCTTTTATACCTACAAGTATTAAAGAGTTTGTATTTTCATCTACGACTATTTGAACATTTTGAGATACGATTTTTTCATTAAAGAGTGACTTTGTAATAGAGTCAAGTTTATTTTTTATAGTCTTGGCTTCGGTATTTTTTATACTTTGCACTTGAACATTCATAGCGGAGTTTTCAATTATATCTTTAACAACTTTTTTTATAGTTTCAATATTTCTTGGATAATCCGTTACCAAGATTGTGTTTGACTCTTTCATAGTCATCAGTTTAGCCGTTTTTGAAATAAGATAACGGATTTTTGCAGCTACAATATCTACGTTTTCACCATTAACCTTGATGCTTTGAGTAACCATAAACGCACCGTCTGCACGCTTACCTTTTTTAATAACTTTAGCATTGTACTTTGCTGCATCTACAGAGCGAACAAGTTCTAAAATAGAACCTTTTGCGATTATGGTATAACCCTTTGATTCCAGTACGGATACCAAAACATCCATAAGTTCGTCATCATAAATAGGTGCAGTGCTTATTAAATCTACCGTACCGTTTATATTGTGATTTATTAATATATTTTTATTTGTAATTTTTGAAACAAGTTTGATAAAATCTTTAATTTCTAAATTTGAAAGGTTTATATTTACCTCTTGTCTTGCTTGCAGACTTACAACCAAAAGCAAGCCTATAAATAATGATTTAATTAATTTCATATACTATCTCCTTTTCAATTCCGTTACGGATTACTACAATCTGTACGACGTCTATATCTTTAATTTTTGAGTAAATATTAAGTGCATCCCTGTAAGATTTTAGTACTACATTGTTTGCCTTAATGATAATATCGTCTTTTTTAAGTCCCAAAGTTGCAATTTTTGAATTTGGTTTTATTCTTGTAACTTTAAAACCTTTTATCGCTTTACCATCTTTAACTTCCATTATAGATATCTCTTTCCAAATATCTTTAGGGTTTTTTGCGTAATGCTCGATATCGTTCTTGCTAACTATTTTTTGACTTATCTGCTCATCGCCGTTTGCATCTCTAACTTTAGATTTAACATTTTGTGTATTGATTTTTAAAGCCTCTAAATTTAAAGTATATTTTGTTGAGTTTTTTGTAAATGTTGCAGATTTTTTCTCAATACCTACAAGTTTATAACCCTTATAAACTTCCCCTACTTCAACTATTTGAGTATCTTTAGGTTTTGATTTTAAAGCTACTATTATAAAACCGCTGTTTTGAGTACCGTAAAGACCTTTTAAAATCATATTTGTCATACTTATACCGCTTTGCACAAACTCTTTTTTAGATGATTGTGCAGTTTGTGCAGTGTTTAACATATTTTTAAAATCTACCCTTTGATATTTTGGCTGGTATGATTCCTCTATACTTAGTTCAATCCCGTCACTAGGAAGAAGGTATAAAACTATAAGAGATATAACTTTTGCAGCTACCAACAACATCAACAACATACTTATGATTTTTAAGATTGGGGAATTAGAAAGTTTTTGCATATTCATATCCTCCATCTTTTGATTTTTGTAAATTTCTCAAGGTGTTTGTATATTTTTGACTCATTATCTTTGAGGGTTCAAGTTTCAAAAGCATTTTTTTCTCTAGTAAATTTACCTCTGCTTTTACTTCGCCGAATCCACCGCTTGATACTGCGACTATATTTAGGGGATTTAATATAGTGTATGTAATATCTATCGTTTTTACGTCTGTCGGAACAAAAGAAGCTGCCGTAGATGCAAGCGTTATATCACTTAAACTTACTTTGTTATATATACCAAACAGGGCAATGTTTACATCTTTTATTTTGGCACTCTCTATCTCTTTAAAAGTAACTAAGGCATCTTTTACACCTAAGGTAAAACCATTATCGACTACATTCTCATCAGTTACAATAACACCATATGGTTTTAATTGCATCTCTGCAAAATAATAGAGTGCAACTTTTGGAGTAAAATACATAAGTGCTAAAACAAAAAATAGCGAGTATCCGAACACTTTAGCCAGCTTTACCATTTTATCTCCAACTCTAAGCTAGCTTTTTGTTCACTTAATCTTTTAACTGTCATTTTTGTAATATTGTAGGTAGAATTAAGCAGTTTGCCCATTAAAAAATCAAGTGCTTTTTTATCCATACTTTTACTTTTAAGTTTTAAAGTATTTTTTTGATACTCTGCATCTATAGCTGCCGATTTTAAATAAGAGTGTGCCAAAAGTCTTCTTATAGCCCTCTCGTTCATTTTTTTATTTGAATATGCTTTTTTAAGAGAGCTAAGTTCATTCGCTATTTTTTGAATCTCTTTAAAACTCTCTTTCTCTTCATTTAAAGATTTTTTTGCAGAACCGAGTGAATATATGGACAAAGCTAAAACCATTATAAGCAATGCACCTATATATAATGGGTTGATACGATTCATGATTCAACCTTTAAGGTATTGTTTTTATAAGTTATAAGTTTTATATTTTTTTGTTTTAGTTTTTTTGCAAGCTCTTGTCTTAGCTTTGTTTGGTTTTTATGAATATCTTTATATTTTTTCAAAAGTGCTTTATTTTGAAACATTGTAGGTTTTAAGTCATACTTTGTAAAAAGCTCACTTTTTTGCTCTTGCAGTGAAGCTATCTTTTGTTTTGTTATAAAATATTCTGCAAAGAAAAGTAAAGAAAAAACAACTAAAACAGCAGCTATTTTGTATAAACTTGAATTATCGACAATATGTCCAAACTGAGCTAAAGTTATAGTATGACGTGATAATTTTATAGAATCTAAGTTTATATTCCCGCTCTCTTCTATCCAGCAACAAGGTACTAATGTAACAACACCGTCTTTTACGTAGATGCTTTGAGTTTCATTTATTTTAACCGCACCTTGCAAATCATGTAAAACAGATTGCGCAAAACGTACACTAGCTATATTTGAAGAGCTTATTCCAAAACTAGATGCCAAATCTATAATACGCTTATCTTCATATGCAAAAATAAAATAGCTTCCGTCTAAACTCTCATCTTTATAAACACTATAGCTGTAATTACCCTCAGGTAAAATATCTTCAAATAAGCTAGGCAATAATTTTTTTACTTCTCTGACATATTTAACCGGTAATTTCACCTTTTGAACCCAGTAAAGCGATGGTGACAATATCAAATCTATTTTTTCATCACTTGTTACAGTTATAGATGAGTGTGGGTCTAAAAAGACTATTCTATTTTTTTTCACATTAAATTTCATAAGAAAAATTATACCCTTTTGTCTGTTTTATATCATATTCAAAGCTGATGTTCGCTGTTTTTTTCCCTTGAATAATTTCTAACCCTACATCTAAAAACATTCTGGATTCAGTTGAATCACACAATTTAAACCCTTGTATCTCACTAAGATTTGAATCATTTGCATCTTCGGGTATATACTCTTGTGCAGCTTCAAGTGTTATGCCCTCAAGCATATGTCTGGTCCACGCTGTCATATATAAATTATCTATACAATAATCACTTTGTGTCGTGTTGTTATCCTTTGAGCCTGTTTTACCGACATAAAAAATATCTTTAAAATTTATGGCAGATAAATAGTTTTCATAATAAGTATTTTTATAATATTCGTTTATCTCATCAAGATGTTCGTATGATGCTATATAATCACGAAAAATATCCGGTTTTGCTTCTAAAATACCTGTTGAAGGAGCATAGTTAATATCATATTTTGAAACCGAATCCCTTAACATATCCACATAGCTTAGATTCACATTGTATCCGCTCAAAAAACTTTTAAACTGTTGTAGTTGCTTTGGTTCTTCCTGATTATCAACTACTTCTAACTCTAGCAAATCATTTAAATTTACTTTTCTTCTGGCACTTTTTATAGAGATTACAACTTTTATATCTTCGATTTCAAAAGGGATAAATTCACTCTGTGCCAAAAAAATATCAAATGCTTCGCCAGAATCATCGTCTTTAATAAGTTTTAATTCCTGTGAATTTTTTAAAAAAGTTAAAACATCATCAATAATTATATTTGTCTGAAGCAAAAAATTTTCATCTTTTATGGTTGCTTTAGCTTCATTAACATACTTAAAACCGATACCTATACTTATAGTTATCGCCATTATAAAAAACAGAGTTATTAAAAGTGCTATACCTTTTTTCATTAGCTGATGCTCATTGAAAAAATAGGAAGTAACATAGCAGCTACGATAAACCCGATACTTGCACCTACAAACAACATAAGTGCAGGTTCAAGCAGAGTTAAAAGCATTCCTATTTTATCGCGGTTTTCTTCAAAATAAAGCTCACTCGTATTTGTCAGTACATTTTGAAGTTGACTTGTCTCTTCACCCAAAGCAATAGACTGAATAAAAGCATTGTCGATTTTTACATTTGAGTTGTTTAAAGCAGAAGATAGCAGTTTCCCCTCAACTACTTTTTTGCTGGCAAGTACAAACATATCTTTTAGTACCAGATTATTTAAGATGTTCGCACTTAAGTTTATTGTCTGGACAAAAGGGACTCCTGAGCGTGTAAGCAAAGATGCAATGTATGAAAAACGTGCCAGCTCGCTTTTTTGAACTATCTCTCCAAAAAGCGGCAGTTTTAGAAGAAGTTTATGTATCATATATGCAAAAGATTTACTCTTTTTCATCAATATTAAAAATATAACGACAAATGCAAACAAAAAGCCCAAAAGTGTCGTAAAGTTATTATTAAAAAAATCCCCCATCGCTATAACAAACTTTGTAGGAGTAGGAAGTTCTTGATCCATTGATTCAAATATTCCTGTAATTTCAGGTACTACGAAAGCGAGCATAAAAGATATCATAACTAAAGAGATGATTATCATAAAACTAGGATATGCAAATGCACCTTTTATCTCTTTATTTATAGCATCTTGCTCTTTTAAAAAGCGGCTAAGTTCCATCAAAACCTCATCTAAAATACCACCGTTTTCACTTACCTTTATACTCTCTATATAAAAACTCGGAAGCTGGGCAACTTCTTGAGTGCTTAAAGCCGTATAGAAGTTTTTTCCCTCATCCAGATGCGTACTTACAGTGCTTAAAAAGAGTTTCATCTTTTTGTTTTTTTCATAATGTGTTTGCACTATTTTTATAGCTGAGACTATAGATATACCTGAACGGATATACATGGAGAGTTCCCGTGAGAGAGCTGAGAGTTCTTTTGAGGGAATTTTATATTTTCCTAAAACAGAGATACTTTCAAAAATAGACGGGCTGTCTTCTTCTATACTTTGGAGGATTATACCGTTTGCTTTTAGTTTTGACTTTGCTTCATTAAGACTTGAAGCCTCTACTTTAAGTGAAAGTTTTTTCCCTTCGTTACTTACACCCTTGTACTTAAATATCATCTAAGTACCTCTTGATATAAATCTTCTCTAACATCACTTATGTCAGATGCGCTCAAATAAACTTTTGTATTTGTAAAATATGGAGAAAAATCATAAAACTTATCTTTATATTCGACTATCAACTGTTCACTTACCCCATTTGTATCTACACTTAAAGAGAAACATATCTCTTCTTGTGTATTTTCATAATTAAAAAACACTTTATTTTGTAAACTTACCAAGCCATAGTTTACGTCGTATCTATAAACTTTAACATCTTCATCTAAAAAATCTTCAAACTCTGCAGATGCATTTGCATCTAAGACACCGTCAACATAAAGATTACAACTTTTGCACTTGTCTAAACATATGAGTTCTGCATAGTTATTTTTACTTATTTTATTTAGCAAAGATTTTAGATTTAATAGTGTCGGTTTTACTTTGTTTTGCTTTACATTTTCAAAGTTCGATATAGCAAAAGTATATACAACCCCTACTATAACGACGACTATAAGAAGTTCAATTAGGGAAAATGCGGAGCGTTTCACTAAACCTACTTACACTCACTCATCTTAATATCGGCAGCTTCATTTTTACCACCCTCTTTTCTATCGGCACCTAAAGAGATAAGCTCTACAATACCGTCATCATTTATATATACAAAGTCGTTACCCCAAGAATCCTTTGGAAGTTTGTTATCTTTTAAATATCCGCTTTTAGAATAGTTTGGATATTTTTCTTCATCAGGGTTTTTTGTTAACGCTTCTAAGCCCTCTTCAGTTGATGGATACAGAGAGTTATTTAGTTTAAACATATCTAGTGCACCGTTATAAAGAGATTTCATCTGAACACACACCAAATCTCTTTTAGCTTCTTCGCCTTTCCCTGTGAGGCTTGGCATCACCATAGCTGCTAAAAGACCCAAAATAACGATAACTATCATTAACTCAATTAAAGAGAAACCCGCACGTGAATTTTTGTTTTGCATATATGTAACCTTATTTTTGATAATGGTTATTATACTATCCTATTGTTACTAATTTGTTACTGATTTAGCGTTAAAACAAAATTAAGTATATTTTATTTTGAAGGTAAATTTTCAAATATACCTATCTCTGAGCTTCTACTAGAACTTGCAAATATTGTACTGTCGTAAACATCATTACCTATCATCTCATTTACAGGATAAATATTTCCATATGAATCCATATTAAATACATGCCATATATCATGATATCCGACACTATTTGTACTAGGAGCGGTAAATGTACGTGCCGTACCATTTTTTGTATTTACTATAACCTCTGCATTTCCTTGACTCATTGTACCTGTTCCTGAGTAATGATGCACATAATATTTATACATCCCACCACTTTCAACCTTACATATAGTAGTTGTTTCAGGTAGTAAACCGTTAGTAGAAGATGTTCTATCACGATCTAGTGAAGCTAATATTCCAAGAGAACAAGCATCGTTGCTAGAATAATAGTTACTGCTTCTTATAGTCCTATTGGCAAAATTTAGATGGTAACGTCCTGAAACTGAATCTGGTCCTGTTAAATGAGAATCTAAATCTGATGGATCGGCATCCCAATTTAAAGTGATTGTTGCGAAAAAATTTGTTGAAGCATTAATTGCTGTTAAATCCGCTAACATACTAAAATCATATTCGGTAGAACCTCCGTATATATTTATATTTTTAAAAACTTTATAATATAAATCGTGCTGCATCTCAACCGTATAAAAACCATAAGGTAAATTAATACTAAATGTACCGTTGCTATCTGTAGAAGTAGTAGCTACAGGTGTTGCCAACCTTTCACCAAAACCGCTTCTTATAATAAGTGTAGCATCTGATATACCCGTATCAGCTGTTCTAGCATCTATTATCCTACCCGAAAGTGCTGTTGTCCCTGAAGCTCCTGTTGGTAACATAGGGACATCTCCTACAGATGTTTCAGTAAAAACAAATGACGGAATATTTGGTACTAATTGATCTTCATACCCGGTAGCTGTTATTGTAAAGTCATATACCCGAACTGTCTCAACTGCCAATGTAAAACTACCGTTAATATCTGTTGTAGTGCTTACACTATTTCCCATTCTATCCGTAGCAGTGATATTTGCATTAGCTATAGGATTATCTGTAGTAATATCATAAATTATTCCTGAAGCATTTATCTCATTTACATCAATGTTGTAATTTAATGTATTTAATATATTACTGTTGATGCGAATGATAACATCATCTTCATATATGTCAATATCTAGTGCATCTAAAAGAGCATCATAGCCTTCATGGTTCGCTGAAAATTCATCGCTAAAATGGTCAAAACCATCAACATCGTTTGCTGACATAGTTGTAGATATATAATTATTTAACGTAGTAATAGAATTTTGCACGTTTTCATCTATGTTTGAAGGAGAATTTGCACTTTGAAACTGATTAAACATATAACTTGCTCCCCCTGAGGTCTCCAATGCTACGGCAGCGTGATTTACAATATAAGATGTCAATGGAGTTACATTTACATTTTTATTCGGTGTAGCCGTAAAAGAATATAGCGTTGATCCGTCTCTATCAAGTACAGCCTTTATCATCATGGGTGAAAATAAATATGTAGTATCTGCCGAATAATTTCCTTGAGAATCCGCATTTGTAACAACAGTTTCGCCATTTGATCCTACTATCGTTACCGTAGCTGATGCAGCTTCACCCGTAGCTACTGTACCACTTATTTGGCTTACTGCAAATCCACCTGAATTAGAATTCCCGCATCCACCTAATATTAATATAGCGGTTATTATAGTTAAAACTACTTTTTTACTAAACATTAATATTTCCTTCTTTTAAAATTAAATTTATTTTACTCTACTAACAATTAAAGAATTATTAATGCAAAATAACATTTACAAACATTTTTGTTATTATGGAAAAAGATATACAATAATTAAATGCAAAAAATTTATAATGTGTTTAAAACTATGTGTTAATTATTGATGGATTTAAAAGATAAGAAAGGGTGCCTCCCCCCAGATACCTGCGGCACATAGCAAAACAAGGTGTGCTGCTGTATTCCTACCCTGACACGATGCCTTAAATCACCATTGCACAGGTCTAAAGAGAAGCGATGAAATTGTAGCTAAATATATTTAAACAAAGATTATTTTATAGTAGAGATTGCTTCTTTTATTGCCTTGAGGTAGCCTTCGTAATCAAAACTTTCATCGGCTTCTGCTCCTGCGAATTCCATTTCCTTGGACATTTCATAAAGTTCATTAAATTTTAAATTACCAGAACTCCCTTTGATAAAGTGTGCGTCTGCTTTAATAGCAGCATAATCTCTTTTATTAATCGATTCTTCTAATTTAGCCAAACCTCCATCTGCTTCTTCAAGATAGCTAGCTATTAAGATAGGTACGTGTTTGGCACTTAAACCTATACTTGCAGCCATCTCTTCATGGTCTAAGTTTGAGTAATCTGCATGAACTATCGGCATAATAAAAGTCCTTATATTATTTTGATAAAATTATATCAAAAAAAAATAATGTGGTATAAATGATATATATAATATTAGCTCTAAAAAGCGAAGCTCAAGCTTTTGTCGATAAATTTCAACTTGGTAAAGATAAGCAAAATGATATCGTGAGTATAGTTATTAGCGGAATCGGTTCAAAAAAAATGTTTGAAGCTGCATCCGAAATCGTAAAAAAAATGAACCAAACTGACACAATAGTTAATGTAGGAATATGCGGAGCAAGTAAAAAATATAAAATTGGTCAACTGTTGGATGCAAAGGATATCAAATTAACTTGCGTTGAACATGAAGTTAATTACGATAAGTACGATGTTGTAGATATGGAGAGCAAAGGTTTTATAAAAGCTACTAAAGATGTAAAGAATAGCTTTATATTTAAAATAGTAAGCGATTATTTTGAACCTCAAAAGGTTACAAAAGATATGGCTAAAAAACTTATATTTGAAAATATAGATGAGATAATGGAGAAAATATCATGAAACAGGCACTTGTAACAGGAAGTAGTAGCGGAATTGGTCATGGCATCTCTCTAAGATTGCTAAAACTTGGATATAAAGTTATAGGTATAAGCAGAAATATTCCTAGTGATTTGATAAGAGATAAAAACTTTACACATATAAAGTGTGACCTCTCAGATGAAAAACAGACACTCTCGCTTTGTGAGAATTTAAAAAAGCAAAATATCTTTATTCTAGTTAACTGTGCGGGCATAGGAGTGTTTGAACCACATGAGGAATTAAGCTTAAAAACAATTACTCAAATGAGTTTTTTAAACCTAACTACACCTATGCTTTTAACTAATGCCACTTTAAGAAGTTTAAAGAAGAATGATGGATATCTAATTAACATAAGTTCAATAGAAGCACTTCGTGCTTCTAAATTTGCCTGTGTTTATTCAGCCACTAAGGCAGGTCTAAAATCTTTTAGCGATTCATTGTTTGAAGAAAGCAGAAAAAGCAATTTAAGTATTACTAACATAAATCCGGATATGACCCAAAGTAACTTTTATGAGTCTTTGCGTTTTGACGTAAGCGATAAAGACAACGAAAAACTTTTAACTTCGGATATTGCCGATGCTCTCGAGCATATACTAAATATGCGAAAAGGTGCTGTTGTTAGTGAATATACTGTTAGAAGTTTAAATTTTGGAATTAAAAAAAAGTAATTTAAGATTTAATATCTAGTTTATTTGTCGGATTACTTTGAGTAGAGTTTAAAAACTCTAAATTTTTTTTGATTTGTTTCATGGATGCAGAGGTCTCACTTTTTAACTTAAGAAGTAAAACCATAGCCTCTTTTAAAAGATACGATGCTTTTTGCATTTCCTCTTTGTTTTTAAATTCAGGAAGGGTATTTAAAAGTTCGTCTAGTTTATCCGTATCTTTTTCAACGATGGCAATCTGAAGCTTATTAAGCCACATTTGTACTCTCTCTCCAAGCTTCAAGTAAACCTTTAAATACATTACTAACTTCGTCTATTTTTGCAACATCTCCATCGACACTTGCATTTGTCAATAAAGTGATCTCATAATTGTACAGTCCCTCAAGATATAAAGATATATCACCTTGTGTTTTATCAAGTGTAATTAAAAGTTCAGTTATGATTGCAATAGAACGGTTAATCCAATAAACTTTTTTTTCAATATCCCCGTCTTTTATAGATTTTTTTGCTTGGGCATTAAAACGAAGAACCCCTTCATATAACATCTCTATAAGTCTTGTCGGTGATTCTATTCCTACATTATTTTGAGCATAAGTATTATGAGCGGCAGTTCCATACATTTTAGATCCTTTAGTTGTTAAATTATTCATATTTTTCGAATCGTTCATGCTAAGTATATCGACAGCAATATTCTTTTCTTTAGAGATTTTAGACCTAAATTTCATAATTTTTTACTGGAATAATCCGTGCTTAATATTATTAAAGTTTTTTACAAAACTGTCGATTTTAGTCACATAGAATATATAAATATATAAGATAAAAGGATTTATCATGGCTGGTATAAGTTCACTAGGTGTAGGTTCGGGTGTTTTGACTGCTGACGTAATTGATCAGTTAAAAGAAGCAGACGAAGCACAAATCCTAACTCCGATAGAAAACAAAGTAACTCTTAACAATCAAAAGCAGGATGCTTATACACTTTTATCATCTTTAATGAAAACTCTCAAAAGTAGTGCTTCTGCACTTAGTTATGACACTATATTTGACAACAAAACAGTAGATGTAAGCGGAAATGCAGAAGTTACTGTAGAATCAGGTGCAAATATAGAATCTTTTACACTTGAGACTGTAACTTTAGCAAAAAAAGATATTACAAAATTTGGTGCATTGGCTTCAAAAGAAACTAACGTAGCTAGCGGTACAGGTACCTTAACTATAGGTGCATACACTGTTGATTATGATGCTACTACTACTTTATCAGATTTGGCTCAAGCAATTACGGACAAATCAAACGGTGATATAGAAGCTTCAATACTTCAAACAGGTGACGGTGCATATTCACTAGTCGTATCTTCAAACCAAACCGGAGCCGATCAAGCTCTTACTATCACTGATGATACAGGCTTATTGGAACCGGCTCTTATGACTGCATATGATGCCGTAACAAATCCTGACGGTTACCAAAAAATCCAGACTGCTTCAGATGCGGAGTTTAAGTATAACGGCATTACGACTACAAGAAGTACAAACGAAGTTAGCGACTTAATTCTCGGTGTAAATATAACATTAAAAGAAGAGGGTGATTTTTCTAATGTAACTATCGAACAAGATACTGAACCTTTAATAGGTGAAATGCAATTATTTGTAGATTCATATAATTCACTTATGCAAAATTTAGATGATATGACTGTTTATGATGAAGATAGCGGAGCAAAAGGTGTGTTTAACGATGAAAGTTTTGTTAGAAATATCAGAAGTGACTTAAACAGTGTTATTACATCTATGAGTAACGGAGAGTCTTTAATGCAGTACGGACTTGATCTTGACAGAAGTGGGATTATGAGTTTTGATCAGAGTGTACTTGAAGAAAAAATGGCAGATGATCCCGACGCTGTTAAACTTTTCTTTTCAGGTGGAACAGACAGTAACGGAAATGACAGAACAGGTATTTTTGAAACTATAGATGATAAAATAAATTCCTATACAGGATATGGAAAATTATTAAGTAATTTTGAAACCGGTTTAAAGTCAGATGCTACAAACCTTAATGAAAGTTATACTCGTGCAAAAGAGATGCTTGAGAACAGATATGAAATCATGACTAAAAGATTTACGGCATATGATGCAATGATTAGTAAAATCAATGCTCAGTTCTCATCTCTTCAGATGATGATTTCAGCAGAGGTTAATTCTGATAGCTAGGATTTTACAAACTCTGCAGATTCAATCTGTGCTATAGCATAACTTTCTATAGTGCCGATATCTCTGTGATATGCATCATTTAAGAAAGTGTTTATCTTTCCAAGATAATTTGGTAACACATCATTACTGAAGTCGATATTTTTTTTATTTAATGATTTTAAATACTTAAAAATATCAGGCTCACAAATATATACAGCTCCATTTGCTAAGTTTGATGGAGGATTTTCTACTTTTTCATGAAATTTTTGAACAACACCTTGCTCATCTAACTCAACTATCCCGCAACTACTTGGGTTATCCGTATGAAAAAGCATCATAGTAATATGTGTATTATTTGGACGATTTTTATGGGTATTAATAAAACCTTTAAAGTCACAAAAAGATAAATTATCGGCATGAACCAAAAAAAATGCTTCATCGTCAAAGAAATCTCTATTTTCTAAAAGAGTACCCCCCGTATTTAGAAGTGTTTTCTCGTAAACCAAAGTAACTATGTTTTTGTATTTACTATTGCTTATAAACTCTTCAACTTGTTCATGTAAATATGAAGTGTTTATCAAAAATTGAGTTACACCGGATTTTGATAAACTATCAAGCCAGTATTCCAATAAAGGCTTCCCGTTAATCGGAACCAAACACTTTGGAATTTTATCGGTAACAGGTCTTAATCTTGTACCTAATCCGGCAGCTAATAACAATGCCTTCATTTACTCAAGTTCTCTTAAAATTTCATCTTTTTTTATAGGAATGTTTCCGACACGGCTTACTTGAATTGCAGCTGCCAATGAACCAAGATATGCACTCTGCCAAATATTTGAACCTACAGCCAAAGCCATAGAACTACAAGTAAGTAATGAATCCCCCGCACCACTTACATCTTTTACATTAGATCCAAGTGCTCTGATATTATCCGTTAAAAGTTTTTCATTAGGATTATTATATATCATAATACCCTCTGCACCTAAAGTTGTAAAAATATAATTAGAAGATGTTTTTTTAGATAGCTTGTCAGATAATACTACAAGACCAGATTCAAAATCATTTAAAGAGAGTCTTATCTCCCTTTCAGTCGGTGTCACTAATGTCATGTTTTTAAACTTTGATATATCTCCGACCTGCGATGAACTTTGTGAATCGGCTGACATAAAAATATTTTTTTCAAGTCCAAGATTAGAGATGTGATTTATTACATTATTTGTAAGTATCCCATAAGAAAAATCTGAGAATAAAATCAGATTAATACCATCTATAGAGTCTTTAACATATTCTAATATATTGTTTTGTATATCTTTCGAGATGCTATGCTGTTTTAGATGGTTTACACGCAATAGAGTTTTACCGTTAGCACGAAATCTTTGCTTAAGAGTTGTTGGGCGTGTACTATCACAAAAAAGTTTTGTTTCAATTCCCAAGTCATCTAGTCCGGATTTTACATAATTATGATTCTCATCATCTCCGACAACAGATATAAACTTAACATTCGCACCTAAAGTTCTAGCATGAGATGCTACTATAGCTGCACCACCTATAAACTTATTTCTGGCAAGTGGACTTACAACAATTGTTGGATCCTCTTGACTCATTCCCAAAGGCTCACAAGTGATATACTCATCAACTATAGTATCACCAATTACCAATATATTTAGTTTAGAAAATTTTTCAACTATATCTTTTAACTCTGAAAACTCTAACTTATGTCTTGATATATATTCGAAAGAATGTTTTGGTTTAGAGTCAAATTCTAAAAACTCTTTTTGAAGTAAATCCATAGATGAAAAAGCTATCTCTCCTGAACTAAATAGAAGTTTTCCACCATAAGAAGCTAATATCTCTAACTCAGGGTTGTCCAAATATTCATATTCCTTACCCTTAACTACTATGTCCGGTTTTTGTTCATGAATATAATCTAATGCATTTGTAGGTAGTATAAAAGCTTCATCAACATAACTTGTGGCTTTTATGGACTCTAACCTAATATCCTGTGTAACACCCTTTTGATTGATTTCATCAGAGTTTAAGCCTACAATCAAATAATCACCGCTGCCTTTTGCAAACTTTAAAAGTCTAAGATGCCCAGGATGTAAAATGTTAAAATCGCCGCTTACAAATACTTTTTTCACAAACTTTCCTAAATGAAGTTTAGATGCTGTGGTAAGTCGCCATCCGGAGCTTTCAAATCATGCTTACCTTTTTTATATGCATCTAATACTTCATTTGTTTTATCTTGCAAACATAAAGTCTCACACATTGAACATGCATCAAACTTGTCAGATGCCAAGAAATCCATAACTTCCCAATACCTGTCACTTTTGATTATATCTTTAAACCTAACACCCTCATCTGTAATATTAGCTATATGATACTGCTTATATTTTTCATTGAAAAAACTTCCACACGGTGCTACAAGCCCAGTCCCTGACATCTGTAAATGAAAAGGTGTACCGTAACATCTATTGTAACGTCTTATTCCTTTTGAAGTTATCTTTGACCATTTTGCCTTTACAAGATACTCATCATCACTGTAACTCTCGGCTTCATGAAGCAAATCATATAATTCTTCATATTTATTATAGTCAACACCAAGAGTTCCTTCTTCGTCATCACTACAATGTTTTATAACTAGGTAATCAGGTCTTAACTCTTTTCCAAGTTTTGCTAGCGGTATTATTTGATCACCGTCTTTTGGCATCAGTACCATCTGCATACCGATTGTTACATCAAGATTAAGTTCTTTTTTTATCCTCATAGCCGTTTTGATATTTTCACATGTTTCGTAAAACTTTTCTACAGCTACGCCCATAATTTCACTGTATCTCTCAGGTGTTCCTGCACTAAAGTTAAATCTCAAATATGTAAGACCCGGTAATATTTTTCTCAAAACATCTTCTGTTAAAGTATTTCCATGTGTAGCCATAGCCATGTCTAGACCTACACTTTTTCCATAAACTATTACATCTTCATATATAGGATTAGCCGTACTTTCACCATCACTTACAAGACTTATAGCCTTTACACCTACCTCAGCACAGTCATCTAAAAAATTCTTCATAATAGGCATCGTAATCTTATGAGGTTTGTTTCTTTGCATATTTGCATAACAAAATACACAGTTATACTGACAAGCCTGTGTTAGAGCCATATCTATAGTTATTGGAGCTATTCTCTCCCCACGTTTCCATTGCTCTAATCTCTCTTGATGCCACAGTATTTTTGATCCATCAAGTATTAATTCTGACATGCTAACCTCTTTACAAACATCTTAAATATGTCGGTCCATCATACTCAAACATATTTTTTATATCTTTTTCTAAACTATCTTGAGTCGGTGAAAATATTTTAAAATTTTTAAATATATTCATCATATCAACATCATCATCATCCATACAATGACTTCTGCCTAGAGAACTAAAATAATTATCGGCACCGACACCGATTAATTTAACATTCATCTTATGCTCATTCAGATCATATCGTATCTGTTCGTAAGCTCTCATAACCAAAAACGGTACTTGTGAATATACTATTGGTTTTAATCCAGCAAGATACATTCCTGCACTCATGCTTATTGTAGCCTGTTCACAAATTCCAGTATTAAACGTTCTACCTTTATGATTTTGAAAAAACTCATCTAAGACTGCAAAACCCATGTCTCCTACAAGTAATGCCATAGTTTCATCAGCTTTAAAATATTTGTATATTTCTTTCATTACCATCTGTTTTGAAACTAGACTATTCATCATCACAACCTAATACATATCCATCTTGTGTCGGACATCTAAAATGATGGGCTATAGAGTTCTCACATACATCTACGCCCTTACCCTTTAGAGTATCACAAAGCATGATAGACAGACTATTATTTTTTTCATTAAAAAATTTACCCATCTCTTTTTTCAGCTCAACTTCATCGTGCCCGTTTATTCTTGAAAAATTATCGGTATATACACTTAGAACTTTAGAAAGTCTATCATTATCTAATCCAACATCTGAAACTTTATCCATCGCTTGAAGATTATTAGCATCTACAATTAAAAGCAAGTTATCTAGTTTAAATCTATATGCAAGATTTAGTGCTTCAAAGTTACTCCCCTCTTGCATCTCTCCATCACCCACTATACACACGACTTTTTGTTTTTTGTTTTGCATCTTTAATGCCTGTGCTATACCTACAGATATTGGCAGACCATGTCCCAAAGAGCCCGTAGATGCTTCAATCATATAATCCAAATTCTGAGTCAAACACCCTTTTATACTTGCACCGTTGTAGAAGTTATCCAACTCATCTTTTGGAAGAAAACCAAGCTCGTTTAAAATCACATAATACGCATAAGCACCATGACCCTTGGAAAATATGAGCCTATCTCTACTTTCATCTTTTGAATCTGCTTGATTATAGTTCAAAAAATCACGAAAGAGCGTAGTTAATATCTCTACACACGATAGAGAAGGTGCTAAATGTCCTGCACCGCTATTGCATGAGAGGGCTATCGTTTTTTTACGAATATCTTGTGAGTTTAACTTAAACATTCAAACCACTCTTTAGTTGCATCTTTGATAGAATCTTCATCCCATACCGGTGCTTCACGCCACTGTTCAATATTTTCAAGCATAATTTTTACACCGTCTTCAAAACTGACCTTTGGAGTCCAGCCGAGAACCTTTTTAATCTTTGTAATATCTGCATATGTACAATCCGGTTCACCAGGTCTTTTTGGTATGAACTTTTTCTCACCACCAAGTAGTTCTACCAAATAATTAATACTATAAGTGTTATCGCTTCCAACGTTAAATATCTCATTAGTTACATTACTCTGTGCTGCAATATAACAAGCATCTACTACATCTGTAACATAAGTGAAATCCCTTGTCTGTTCGCCATCACCAACAATTGTAAGTGGTTTGTTGTTTAAAAGTTGAGCTAAAAATACTCCAAATACTGCACCGTACGTACCGCTTGTACGATGTCTAATACCATATACATTAAAAAACCTCATTGACACTACCGGCATATTGTAAAGCTGCCCCCAATGCATAACATACTGCTCACCTACTGTTTTTGTATGAGCATAAGGATATTCAGGAGCTATCGGGCTTGTCTCGGGGGTAGGATAAATATCAGGGATACCATAACAAGAACTAGATGCTGCATATACAAACTTCTTTAGATTTTTAGATTTTTTTGCAGCTTCTAAAACGTTTATAGTTCCATCTACATTTGCTTTGTGATATTTTACAGGGTTGTTTATAGATGGCACGATATCAGCAAGAGCAGCATAATGAAAGACATAGTCAACATCAGAAAAATACTCATCTAAAGAGATGTCATAATCACCTATATCAGCTTGAACAAACTTGACTTTTCCCTTATGATGCTCAATATTATCCAATCTTCCGTTAGCGAGATTATCTATAACTATAACTTCATAATCTTTAGAGACCAACAAGTCAACCATATGTGAACCTATAAAGCCTGCTCCACCTGTTACAACTGCTTTCATCTATATCCCTTAAATAAAATTATCATGTTCTTGAGGCTTTTTGAGTCTATAAAGATATCTGTTTACTTCGTCCATTCTACAATTTACTCTGCAGTTTTTTATATCCAGTTCATTTTGTACATACTCATAAGATTTTTTTCTTTTTTCACTCTCCCAAATCTCTTCAAAACTGTTATCATAAATATTTCCGTAACAGAACTCATCTTTACCGAGATATGCACTACAACCGAATACTTTACCGTCTGCCGCAATATATCCCCAAAAAAATGGTGTAGAATGACATTTGTCATAAGATTGTTTCTTTTGTACATATTTTTTCATAGTATTTGCACGAAATACAATATTAAAATTATCATCTGAAATACTATTTAGCTCATCTTCGATATGAAGCATTTGAGAATAATCTATATCTTTATACTTAGTTGTTTTGCTAGATAGATGTTGTGAATACGGTTTTACTACTAAATAATCAACACCTATTTCTCTACAAATCTCAGCTAGGTTCTTAACCTCATCTTTGTTTTCCGGAAGTAACAGCATTTGTACACCAACCGTACATTTCAAGTTGTTTTCTTTTCTATATTCAAGGGCATATTTTAGATTACTTAAGACTCTATCAAAATCCTCTTCTTTTGTTTGATGGATATCAGCATAACTTTGTGCGGTTCCCGCATTTAAACTTACTTTGATCCATGAACAGTTCTCAATACACCTTTGTATGTTTTTTTTATTGAGTGGTACAAAGTTGGTAGTTAGTGATGTATCTATTCCTACTTTGGAAGAATGTTCTACAATAAGATCTAAATTTTTAAAAAGTAAAGGTTCACCTTCCCCTGCGAACATTATACTTTTTACACCGTTTTTTGCCATATTTGAAATTGTATTTTTAAGGACATCAAAATCTAAACCTATATTTTCATAGCCCATATAATCAAGCGCACAAAAAGTACATCTATGGTTACATCCTCCATATGGAGAAATTTCTACATATATGGGATAGATTTTTTTTAGTTTTTCCCAATCATCTTTAGCTTCATACCACTTAGCAACTCTTACTGGATGTAGACTAAGCTTATGGGAATCTATATTGTATTTATCTTGCATTACAACCTAATTTACAAATGTAT
Organism: Sulfurimonas lithotrophica; assembly: GCF_009258225.1. Taxonomy (NCBI): domain Bacteria; kingdom Pseudomonadati; phylum Campylobacterota; class Epsilonproteobacteria; order Campylobacterales; family Sulfurimonadaceae; genus Sulfurimonas; species Sulfurimonas lithotrophica. The sequence goes on along the minus strand of NZ_CP043617.1, from coordinate 184,935 downwards.
AAATATTTATTTTATACACTTATGCTTCTATTATTGGCATAAATATATCTAACTTCATTAGTTTCCTAGCTTAAATTCGATATTATAAGGAAATATTTAAAAGGGCATTCAAGAAATGATTAATAAATTTAAAGTTCCATATATTGATTTACCTAAACAATACAAATTTTATGAAGATGATTTAAAAGAAATTTTTCATAATACAGCTAAATCAGGTCAGTTTATTTTACGAGAAGAAGTTTCTAAATTAGAGAAAAAAATCTCTGAATTTCTCAATGTAAAATATGCTGTTGGTGTAAACAGTGGTACTGATGCACTATTTTTAAGTTTAATAGCAAATGGGATAAAAAAAGGTGACGAAGTTATCACTGTTTCTCATACATTTATTGCAACAATATCTACAATTGTACATACTGGTGCTTCTCCTGTTTTAGTTGATATTCAAGATGATGGGAATATAAATCCTTCATTAATTAAACAAGCAATTACAGACAAAACAAAAGCAATCGTGATTGTACATATGAATGGAAGAGTATGTGACATGGATGAAATTTTAAATATAATTAATGAACATAATTTATTGCTTATTGAAGATGCTGCACAATCTTTTGGTGCATCTTATAAAAATAAATTTGCTGGTAACTTTGGTATATGTGGGGCTTTTAGTTTTCATCCAATGAAAGTATTTGGCTGTATGGGTGATGGAGGTTTAATTACAACAAATGATGAATACATTTATAATAAACTACTTTTACTGAGGAATCATGGTCAAAAAACAAAATCAGACTTAGTATTATATGGTTATAATAGTAGGCTTGATAATCTTCAAGCAGCATTTTTATTATATAGACTAGATGTACTTGAAAATGAATTAAATAAAAGAATAAATGTAGCAAAAACTTATATAAATAAATTATCGAAAATTACAGAAATAAAACTACCATCATTTGATACACAGAATAGACGTGATATATTTTCTAGCTTTGTTATACAAGCAGAAAAAAGAGATGAGTTGCAAAAGTATCTTCTTGATAAAAGTATAGAAGTAGCTGTTCACTGGAATACACCTAATCATAAACAAAAACGTTTAGACTTAGATCATTTTACTCTTAACAAAACAGAAGAATATTCAAAAAATATTTTGTCATTACCTATTCATCCATTTTTGACTATAGAACAAATAGATTTTGTAATAGAAAAGATTATAGAGTTCTATGAAAAAAGTTGAAACAATACTCCTCGTAGGCTCTGAAGGCTTTTTAGGGAAAAACCTAGTTAGATTACTAATAGAGCATAATTATAACATTATTGGTTTGGATATCCAGCCTACTAATAATGTTAAATACACTCATTTTGTGCAAAAAAATATATTTGATCTATCTATTAATGATATTTCATTTTTAAACAAATTAAATTCATATGGAGTTATATATACAGGAGGTGTTTCAAGAAATGGAATAGCTGCTACATATCCAATTGAGTCATCACAAAACACTGTAAGTGCTCTTGTTAAGCTACTTGAACTCTTAAATCAGACTACTCCACCTACATGGATGATGCTTACAAGTACAAGAGAAGTAGATATTCTTTTAGACAATAAAGAATCATTATTTGGTAAACAAAAAATCTACTCAACCCTTAAACTTACATCAGAATTAATAATTGAATCATATAGCGAATATTGGAATATCCCATTGAAAATTTTGAGGTTATCTGATATATTTGGTATTGGTGACCATAAATCAAAAGTTATACAAATATTTCTTAATAAAGCTATACAAAATGATATTATTGAAGTCAACAATACAAATATAAAACTGTTTTTAACTGAGGTTACTGAAATATCTTCCACAATATTTAAATATGTAAAGAAAATAGAAGATGACATAGAAATAAACAACTTTGAGATTATACAACTATGGGATGATAATTATTATATAACTTTATTAGAACTTGCATATATAAGCCTTGAATTAAATCCTTATAGCCAATCAAAAATATTAACAAAAGATGGAATGACTATTAACTACAGTGTTAAAAATAAGATAAAACCAAACCATATGAAAGTATTAGAAAATATGAACAAACTGAACATTATAAATTTAAAAAAGTCTAAGCTAAAGTAATTGTACTTATATTGTTATTTATGTTTTTAACTTTTTCTTCCATAATTTCTGGAAAATAGCTATTTGCTATAATACATAAGTCGTTTGATTTAATATTTGCTTCTTTTAAACTATATACTCTAAGCCCCATACAATCTTTATTATTACGTGATGGATCATCATCTATAAATGCTTCTACCTTATCTGAAAACTTACTATTTTTCAATTTATCATATAATCCTCTTCCGAGAAAACCAACACCATAAATAAAAATATTATCAGCTTTATCTAATTTATGATTATTATCATTCAAATAATTATCAATAAATGCTGATAAAACACGATTTTTCATTGATTCTACATATTTATGTAAAATATTACTTTCTATCGATGTAAAATTCCATTGGAATTTTGAAACATCAAAACTCTTTCTGCCAGCATAATCTTTTAAATCCGGTAACATATTTCTTTCTTTAGCAATATTCCATAATTCAGTAGCAGGAAATGGAAATGCATATGTCATACCTGAGTAAATTTTATTATCTATTAAAAACCTTTCTGTTTCTTTTAATGTTTCTAACGTTTCTCCTGGATAACCAATAATAACATAAGGCATTGCTTTTATATTATACTTTCTCAATATTGCAAGATTTTTTGCCGTTTTCTCCAGGGATAATTTTTTATTCATTGCTTTTAGCATATCTTTACTGCCTGATTCAATACCTATTCCAACAGATTTACAGCCTGCTTTGGATAGTAACTTAGCAACTTCTTCGTTTAGCAAATCTATTCTACTAATTGCAGACCACTTAATATCTAATTTGTTTTCTATTATTTTATTACAAAAATTAATAACTCTTTTAGGTTTTACAAAAAATAAATCATCTTGCATCATAAAGGTTTTACGCTCAAGTTTATTGATTACAAATAATAATTCTTCAAATAAATTATCTATAGATCTTTCTTTAAATACATCTCCGTTTATTTTATAGCAATAATTACATTTGTATGGGCATCCTCTACTAGATAAAATAGGAAAATCAGACCATGGTGGTAAATAGTGATAAGATTTATAGTCCATCAATTCCCAATCAGGAGATGGAAGATCATCCATATTTTCTGGAAAATATCCAATAACTACGTTATTATTGGAATTATAATAATATGAATCCAACTTAATATTATTTACAATATCAATAAATGCCATTTCACCAGCACCTTTAACAATAACATCTACTTGACAATTATCTAATACTAGCTCTGGTGTACTAGTTGGTAAAGGCCCACCAATTACAATTTTGATATTTGGAAAACAATCTTTTATTTTTTTAGTGAATTCTATACAAAATAAATAATTTGAAATAAAAGCACTTATTCCGATAATATCTATAGAACTATTTCTAATTATTTCAATTAAATCATTTATTGAATAACCTTTATGTTCTACATCAATTATATCTATATTATAATCTGTCAACTTTTTAATATTTGCCGCTATGTATCCTAAACCGATTGGCATATGATCTGCCAAATCAGTATCTTTTGGATCATTCGCTATTCCAGTCATTAGTAAAATATTCATTAAATACCTTTTATCATAGTCATAAATAATTTTGCTATTTATGAAAGAGAATATCTTTCTATTAAACCATCTACTCCACTTACTTTTATCTGTAGATTATCAATTATTTGCTTCCATTCATCTATATAGTTCAACCATTCTGCTTTATTTATTAAATCAAATTCAAAAAAATTTTCATCTGGATAGCTACCTTGAATTGCAGCAATATTGATATTAATTTTTATGCTATTTGCTAATCTAATTGCACTACTTACTTCAGCGATATTTGACTTCATCACCGTGTAGTTCCACAACACCAAATCTGACATACCGATTTCTTGTTGTTTTTCTGATAAAATCCTTAAGCTTTCTAGTATTTTTTCATACTTTAATTTATATCTTATTTTATCAACAGTTTTTTTTGTTGCACCATCCATAGAGACTATAAACTTTACCTTCCCTGTGTGATTAATTATATTGTGAATATTTTCTAAATTCAAAAGCGATCCATTGGTTATTATAATCTGTAATAAATCATCATTACCTATCTCTGATATTCGTGAAATGTTTGAAATAAACTCAGGATCTAAAAAAACTTCTCCTCCTTGCCATCTTAAAGCACACAGATATTTACTAGACTCAGCTATCTTATCTTTTACAATTATAGAGTGTTTCAATTTACTAGAATGTGGTTGTCCACACATAATACAACTTGCATTACATGTGAGTATATTTTGACAGTCTAGAACAACAGGTTTATTTGTTGTCTCTGGTAAACCCAAGTTATAACTATCAATTGCTTTTAAAATATTTACATAAGGCTTAGTATTTGTTTTTAAATTTTCAATATTTATATCTGGAAATATCAACTCTTCAACAGGAATATTTTTAGTAGCATGTTTATATTCTCCTCTTAAGTAAGGGCATTCTCGTTCACAACCTGCCTTTTCATACTGACCTTTTAAAAAATTACTCCTAATATCTTGCACCTTTTTATTATTCCAAATATCTTCTAATGAACTATCATTTAAGGAACCTAAACGAATATTATTTTGCGGGCATATAGTAGCATCACCAGCTGCATTAATCCATAAATAAAACCAAGGGTGTATACATGGCTTATTTGGAACTTGTATATTCTTTATTAATGAACTATATGACATCTCATACACCTAACTATTAATAGCTATATATGGTGGAAATAACAAAGCATCAACTACATTATTATTCAAAGCATTAATTACATCTTTTTCATCATTTACAATTGGCTCTTCATGAGCATTAAATGAAGTATTTATTAAAGCTGGTGATCCTGTTTTATCATACCAATACATTAATAACCCGTGTAAAAATTCATTTTTTTCTTTAGTAACAAATTGTGGGCGAACTGTACCATCCAAATGAACTATAGCTTCAGCTACATCTTTTAGTATTGGTTTTGAGTCATACGTCATAGTCATAAAATAACCTTTATTAATACTTTTTTCATTTTTTAATAAAATAAACTTATCTGCTAATTCAACAGGAATAATTGGAGCAAGTGGCATAAATATATCTCTTCCTAATTGATTATTTATTTTTTTTATTACATTCAAATCTTTTGGAGAAGCAATAATAGAACGATTACCAAGTGCCCTAGGTCCAAATTCAGCATTTGATGTTGCAAGACCAATTGTTTTTCCATCTATAAGCATCTGTACAATTTCATCATAGATATTATTTGGATTTAAAATTGTATATCTACCTGTTTGTTTCAACTTATTATACAGTAGTTTAGAATTTATCTCATAACCTAAATATACTGATTCAATCCTGCTTGGTAAAATTTTATTTTTCTCCCATAACCATGCATAACAACTACCTACACATATACCTGCATCCCCCATATTTGGATATACAAAGATATCAATATCTTTATTAATTTCATATATGGCTTGATTTAAACTAATATTAGAAAACACACCACCTGCTAAAGCAATATTTGTTAACTTTGTTTCATCAACATAATATTTTATGAGTTCTACTATCATCTCTTCAAAATAATATTGAGTAGCTGCAGCCAAATCCTTTTTATCGAAGTTACTAGCTTCATCTAAAAGTTTTTGCGAATAATTACTAAAAAATGGTCTATAATAATCCCCTATATTGGATATAACTTTTCCATTTTTGACGTAAATCATTTTTTTAACAAAACTTAATGCTTTTTTATAATCTCCAGATGCTGCTAAACCAGTCACTTTTCCTTCATGCCTATTAGCTGTAAAACCACAAAGCTTTGTCATTCTACCATAAAAATATCCTAAACTATTCCAACTAGGAGAAATGTATAACTCTTCAAAACCATCTTTTGTAGCAATACATATAGTAACTGATCTATAATCGCCCCTTCCATCTGCAGTTATTACTAATGCTTTATCCATTCCAGAAGCGATATATGCTGTTGCTACATGCGAAATATGATGATTAATTCGTTCTATTAAAATATCTCTCTTAAAAAAAGATTTTACTTCAAGCAAAAACTCTTTATATTTTTGCGCATCAATTTCTGTTTCAGTTATAACCCTATCTTTAATAATTTTTGCATCATCTTTAGACGTATCAATTGACATTAAAGTATCAAGCCAATTAAGCTTTTGACTCAATGTTTCACAGCCGGCTGAAAAACCATATGTTATAAGGTCAACTTGATCTGATTCAATATTTGCATAGTTAAGACACCATTCTAATGCTTTTTTTGGAAATGACATATCTAACTTTATTCTACTAAACCTCTCTTCATTTGATGCACAAATAAGCTCACTATCTTTAAACAATGCAACACCGCTCTCACCACCACAACTTATTCCCAAAATATACATTAAATATCCTCTACAAATGACTCTAAAATATTTAATAATAGGTCTATTCTTTCTTCTTTATCTAAATTGAATTTACTTTCAATATCATTAACAGATTTTTTTCTAACAAGTTCATATATCTTTAACAATCGATCTGCATTATCTAAAGGTAGCTCATCCATTAAATTCCATTTTTCAAATAGATTATGAATCTTTAAAAGCTTTGCATTATTATTTCCTACGCTTAGCCTGTTTTGTTCTATACCTACATCTGGAAATTTAAAGTTTCTTAAATGTTGTATATTTTTTTTATTTACATTAATATCTACCCTAAAATTTTCATCACGACTACTAAAGTTATAATCCCAATCTTCTTTATCAATCATTTTCGTTATATTATTTATATCGAATTGTCTAGGATGAAAAACTTTCCATATAGGAGCATATAAATCATCCATAAGATCTCCATAATATTGATTATATTGATCATTTTGATACATAATCTTAAATCTGTTTTCAATTATATCATGGTCAATTTTATTAGAAATTTCTCTTAAATATGAAACCAACCAACGACTCCAGCTTCCTGAACGATAGATTCTAAATAATATATGAGACTTATTTAAATTTAAAACAGGGATTAAATTATTCATAAATCTACTTGGCTTTTCCAAATGATTCAAAATTCCAAAAACAAATACTATATCTACCTTTTCTGCGACATCTATTTTTTTTGTAATATCACATTCTATAGATTTTATATTTTCAATATTATTTAATGTACAATAGTCTTTCATCCATGACACTTGTTTAGTACTAATATCAAGATGGTAAATAAATTTTGCCCCCATTAAACAAGCAATAATTGCCTGAAAACCAGTTCCAATATCAATTATTATTTTATCTTTTAAAAACTCTGGTCCATAACCTCTTAGTTTCAATTCATTTAATATACGTTTTTCATATTTTTCTAATGTTTTATCAATATCTTTATATGCAATATATTTATGAACACTATCAGAAAAAAAATCTTTATCAAATGACATCATTAATATCCTTAACAACTTGTGAGAGCCTATGAAACCAAGTGTGATTTAATAACACTTTTTCTCTTGCTCGGTCTGAAATATCATTCAATATATCGTCATCAAACTGAAACTTATGAAATTTGTTTATATCTATTGATATATATTCTATATTCTCATCAAACATGGTTGCTATACCACCAAAATCATTATCTTGTTTTGACTTTCTAATGATTACGGGAGTACCTGCAAGCATTGCATCAAATACTCTAAAATGGAATCCAACTCCTTCATGTATTAATAATTTAGTTTTATTATAAACATTATTCATTTCTTTAGTAGTTAAAAGTTCTTTTTGATACATATTTTTATATTTAGACCAATTTTTCCAATTTGATCCGCCAAAAATTCCCATAGGCTCAATATCAATATTCTCTAACAACCAATCCAAGAAAAACAATCGTCTTGCTTTTCTTATAATTCTACAACCTATATCATATCTTAGGGTTTTATCTGTGATATCAATACTTACAAAATTATTTTTTCTTAACCAATCAATTACCTCATTAATATAAATATCATTATTTACTATGGAATCTTGACTTCCCCATATATTTTCAAATTGATTTAATACATCAGAAAATATAATCTTTTTATTCGAATCTTCACATACAATTCTATTTAATAAATCATTACTCCATGGGTTTGGAATATGTCCTAAAAAAACACTATTAAATATCTTTTTATGGTCTTTAATTGGATAATATTCTTCTGGATCTGAAGCTGGTGGTAACCATCCAATTTTACAATTTTCTGAGTGCTTAAAATCTTTCATCCATTCCGTACTAAAGAAATATACTATTTCACTACCGGTAATATTTTCAAGTTTTCTTCCCAACAAATCAACTAACCAACATATATGTAAAATATTTTTAGGAAAATTATTAATTTCACTTTTGCAACGATTCATTTCGAAAAATACTTTGGGATTATATTTATTAATAAATAAATCTAATTTTATTCCAGATAAAAACCCACATCCTCCTGTAACTTCATATCCATGGTGTTCAAATGCCTTTTTAAGAGAATTAAATAAACCATCATAAAATGACGTTTTTGATGGCATAAATAAAGCTATAGTATTATTTTTCATTAATTACCCTATTCACACTAGCCATGAAATTATTTATTATCTTTTTGTAACTATACTGTTCTTTAATATAGGCAAAAGTTTTCTTCACTTCAGAATCACTATTCAATATATTTTCTAGGTCTCCTATATGAAAAAATTCTAAAGATTCTTCTATTTTATTATTATATTCTTCTTGTTTATCTTCTCTCACATCTAAAACTAATGGTACTGTTTCACTAAAAGCACATTCAAGTGTTCTTTGCATTAAGATGTATGATCCAGGACAAAAACCATAAGTTGCACTATTATAAATTTTTGATATACTTTCTCCGTTTTCAACTATTCCCTTATAGTATGGTTGAATTTTTTTATTTTCATTCCATCCCCATCCATATATTTCTATTTCATAGTTTGTATTAATGCTACATAATTTTTCAACACAATAATCTCTGATTAGATAAGCATTTATACCATTTACATAATCCAATGATTTAGAATATTTTTGCATTAAAAATAATAAATCACTTTTAGGATGTGTTAAATTCGTCAAACAACTTTTTTTTTCAAAAATATCTTTTGCTTCATTAAAAACTAATTGAAAATCAGGATCTAACTTTATATCATTAATTCTATCTTTATATGAAGAACCTATAAAAACTATTTTTTTCTCTTTTAATATTTCTGGTCTTGGTTTATATATTTTTTCGTTCATACAAAAAGATTGAAATTCTGAATAAATACCTTTATTGAAGATAATTTCTTTAAGGTCATTTGTCAAATGGTATATTAAATCTCTATCTCTTAAGTGAATTGGTGGAGATTCTTTGCGTAATAAAGGCATATAATCCTGAAACCAAATAAAATTAAATACTTCATCACTTATAAAATCGTTATTTAAATGATTTACATTTATTGTTATATGTGGATTAAAATCTCTTAGAGCCTTTAAATAAAAAACTTCATTACATGACTCCATATCATTGTCCTGAGTATGTAAATATGTTTCATATCCCAACTCATCAGCAGCTATTAAAATATTTTTTACTAAATGTTTTATTAATACTGTCTCTCTACACCCATATGCAAAAATTCTCAGCTTCTCATCGTTAAAATTTGGTTTTAACTTTTGAATTTCCTTTTTTATATTTATTATTTTATTATCTAAAATATTTTGCACTTTATTCATACTTTTTTTAAATTCATCTTGTAATTCTGAAAGCTCTGTAGTTGATAAGTTTGTATTGTCACTGTTAATTAAACTTGGGAATCTATTTTTTGTTTTTATAAAATAATCTACAATTGAATTAAAAGGAACATGTATGCAATTTTCTGGTTCATTTTCTATTCTTTCACCATCATAATAACATATTTGTAAACCGCTGACTATTCCATTTTTAGCCATGACCAAGTTCTTTTTTAAAGCTGTATCTAAAGCTGTTTTGGAATCTAAAAAATACGTGTCTAAATATGTCTTCATTTTATATATGTTTATCATAACAATTAATAACTTCTATAGTTCCTTGTTCTTTTAAAATATCTCTTAAAATATCCTTTGTTTCTGTAAATGCTTCCGGTTTAATACCAACTAAAATATAATCATAATATAAAATATTCTCTAGTAATATTTTATAATTAGTTCTACATCTATCATCTTTTATTACCATAACAATTTCCGTACTTGGTTTTAATTTACTTAATACTATATTAGTATATGCGTTACTTCCAAAAACAATAATTTTTTTATTTTCCAAAAAAGTTACTAAAGTTTCAATAAAACTATTAACTCCTTTATTATATATATCATATTTTTCTCTTTCTTTAAACAACTGATATTTTCTGATAAAATTTTTGTGAAAATCATTATTTTTATAAGGTTTTATATTAGTTCTATCTATCAACCCAAGCTTATTCAATTCTTGTTTGAACTTCATATTAAAGTCACTATAAAACTGATATGGTAAATATTCTTTCCATTGATTACTTTTTTCTTCATCATTATAATGTTTATAATACATGTTACGACTTGTGCCACTCGACAGTTCCTTGTAAAATACTTCTTGAATTAGCTCTTCAATTTTTTCTTCACTTATACTAACTTCCAAATAGTTGGCTAATCTTTTTATTTCTTTTTTGGGACTTGACAGAAGTAATTCGTAATTTAATCCATAAAATTCATTTTCATATTTTAAGTACCCTTTGATATGTTCCATCCAACTATTAATAAAATCAACTATTTTATCAATTGATGTATATCTTAATGCTTGAAACTTTTTTTGATTACCATCAAAAGTAGTCATAACGTCATATACCCATGGTAAATTTTCTATAAACTTCATTTTAGAATTAAGAACATCTAAACCATACCTATATACATATATTTTTTTTTCTATTTCATTTGTAATTCTATTTTCGATTATTCCTAAAGGGTTCATATGTCCTGTATATAATGTATAATTTTTCAAGTCAATAATATCTGTTATATCCAACAACATATGTTTATAAATGCTATTGTTTTTATCATGAAAATTTGTTGCTATATCTATTGAATTAAATGTAATATTATTTAATCCACCAAAACTAAAGCTAGAAGCTTCACCAATATAATTTGAAACTTTTTTATCTAAGCTCTCATTATCTATAACATTATATTTTTTCAGATTAGTCAATCTTGTTATAATAGCATCTGAAAGTACAGTACCTGATTTTACAAATGAAGATATTATTACATTTTTTTTATAACTGCTCATTCAATTCCTTTTTAACTAAACCAACCATTTTTTCAACAAATTGTTTATAACTATTTTCATTAACAATACAATCTAGATCTTTATTATGTACTTGCGACAGTAATATTCTTAAATCATCAGGTCTCTTAAAAAACAATAAGCTATCTTCAAAACACTTATGATTTAGATCTGCACCACTTTCTCTAGCATCAAAAACTAGTGGAATAGCCCCAGAAGCTGCTGATTCAAGTGTTCTTTGTTGCATTACATATCCGCCTACTACTAACCCATATACAGCGCTGTTGTATACTTTTGAAATATCTTCGCCATATGCTAAATGACCTTTGTAATGTTTAAATATATCTTTATCATATTCCCAACCATACCCATAAACCTCTATCTCGTAATCTAAATTCAAATTTATAATATATTTTAGCAATAAGTCTCGTTGAATATATCCCCGTAAAGAACTTATATCTTTCTCACTTATATTATACTTTTCTGCTAAATATTCTGATTTATTTATTCCTATAGCTTCATACCCGTATTTTATATTCAGTTCAAACAACTCCTTACAAGCTATTTCTTTATCTGGTGTAATTACACTTTCATAACGCTCTAAATAAGAAGATCCTATAAATACTATCTTTTTAATTCTTTCAATATTACTTCTTTTTTTATAAATATTTGTATCTATACAAAATGATTGATATTTAGAAGGTATATCTTTTTCTCTTAAAAGCTTACCTAAATGCTCAGTAAGAAAATAAACAATGTCTCTATCTCTTAAGTGAATTGGTGGAGATTCTTTGCGTAATAAAGGCATATAATCCTGAAACCAAATAAAATTAAATACTTCATCACTTATAAAATCGTTATTTAAATGATTTACATTTATTGTTATATGTGGATTAAAATCTCTTAGAGCCTTTAAATAAAAAACTTCATTACATGACTCCATATCATTGTCCTGAGTATGTAAATATGTTTCATATCCCAACTCATCAGCAGCTATTAAAATATTTTTTACTAAATGTTTTATTAATACTGTCTCTCTACACCCATATGCAAAAATTCTCAGCTTCTCATCGTTAAAATTTGGTTTTAACTTTTGAATTTCCTTTTTTATATTTATTATTTTATTATCTAAAATATTTTGCACTTTATTCATACTTTTTTTAAATTCATCTTGTAATTCTGAAAGCTCTGTAGTTGATAAGTTTGTATTGTCACTGTTAATTAAACTTGGGAATCTATTTTTTGTTTTTATAAAATAATCTACAATTGAATTAAAAGGAACATGTATGCAATTTTCTGGTTCATTTTCTATTCTTTCACCATCATAATAACATATTTGTAAACCGCTGACTATTCCATTTTTAGCCATGACCAAGTTCTTTTTTAAAGCTGTATCTAAAGCTGTTTTGGAATCTAAAAAATACGTGTCTAAATATGTCTTCATTTTATATGTGTTTATTAACTAAACTGATCATTTTATCAACAAATTGTTCAAAACTATTTTCATTTACAATACAGTCTAAATCTTTATTATGTTCTTGTGACAACAATATTTTCAAGTCATAAGGTCTCTTAAAAAACAACAAGCTATCTTCAAAACATTTTTCATCTTCATCGCCAGCATTGTTGTATCTACTATCAAACACTAAAGGAATACAGCCACTAGCTGCTGACTCCAATGTTCTTTGTTGTAATATATACCCACCTAAAACTAATGAATATTTTGCACTATTATAAATTTTAGATATTTCTTCTCCATATGTTAACACCCCTTTAAAAAACTGATTTAATCGCGGATGATTCTCCCAACCCCAACCATACAATTCTATATTACAATCAAGATTTATATTTGTGATATACTCTAAAAAACCATCTCTTAATACATAGTTATTAATTTGTCCTAACACCTGACTTTGCTTAATATCATATTTTTCCATTAAGAATTCATAATATTTATTATTAGTATCATATGTTATTATTTCACTAGAAGTATAAAAATCCATTAAATCTTTAGCTATTTCTTCTTTTTTTTCGTGTTTTACTTCTTCAAAAACTTGTTTATAGCTTGAGCCTATCATCACTACTTTATTTTGCCTCTCAATTGAATCATCTTCTTTATATAAATTAGTATCAATACAAAAACCTTGATATTTTGAACTTATACTCAACTTACTCAAATGATCTTTTAAAGATTTTACTAAATGAAAAATAAAATCTCTTTCTCTTACTTTCGTATGCTTAAACTGCTCTATTGCAAATAAATCCTGAATCCAAACAAAATTAAAAACATCGTCACTTAACATTCTATTATTCAAATGATTTATATTTATTGTTACGTGCGGGTTAAACTCTTTTAACTCTTTTAAGCAGTTCATATCTTTTACACCGACATCTAAATTAAACAAAACTTCATATCCTAGTTTTTCAAGAGTTCTAGCAATATTTGCAGAGATATGCTGCATAACTTGCGTATTAGAAGAGGCTATAAGATAAAACCTAAGATTTTCATTAAAGTTAAGTTTAGCATTTTGTAAACTTTCAAAATAATGTTTGTTTAGTTCATTTCTAATTGCTGTTGCTTGTGTAATGGACTCTTTTAGTGATTGTAAAATATCATTCTGTACATCTTGTGATATATCTAAACCTGTAAAATCAACCTTAGTTGGAATCCTATATACACCTAAAGCTAAATCATTAACTATATTATCCACCGGTAAATGAACTAAATTTTCTAAACCTTCATGGTCTATTTTATCTCCATGGTAATAACAAATTTGAAGTACATATCTTGATGGCTTATTTTGCAGTCTTGCTACTCTCAAAGCTTCTTGTGAATTAAAAAAATAAGTATCCTCAAACATGTTTCATTTAACCTTTATTTTAATTAAGGTAAGATATCTGAATATAACTTACAAGGTATTTAAATGCAAGAATTTGCTAAAAGCTATATTGAAAACCTAATTGATATTTTAAAAAATATAGATGTTAATACAGTCTCGAAAATAGTAAAAAAACTTGATGCGACAAAAGGTAGGATATATATATTAGGCAATGGAGGAAGTGCTGCTACAGCTTCTCATATGGTAAATGATTTAGGTGTCGGTCTAAAGAGAAGAAATATAAAAAAATTTGATGTAATGAGTCTTAGTGACAACACACCTGTATGTAGTGCAATTTCAAATGATATTGGTTATGAAAATGTTTTTTATATGCAACTAAAAGACATTCTAAAAAAAGAAGATTTAATCATTGCAATATCTTGCAGTGGAAACTCTGAAAATATTATCAAAGCTGTAAAATACGCAAAAGAACAGAACACTTCAATCATTGGTATTACCGGATTTGATGGTGGTAAATTAAAACAATTATCTGATATTAACTTTCATATACCGACAAAAAAAGATGAGTATGGACTTGTAGAAGATGCACATATGATTCTAGACCATATAATATATTCTTATTACATATCTAAAGGAAACTCTTGAATTTCATAGAAATTTGTAATAGAAAAGTCGGTTTAGACTATGCCCCCTTAGTAATTGCAGAAATAGGTATTAATCATAACGGCTCACTTTCAATTGCTAAAGAAATGGTTGATGCTGCTTACAAAGCTGGTGCTGAAGTTATAAAACATCAGACACATGTTATAGACGATGAAATGAGTTCAAAAGCCAAAGACGTTATTCCAGGAAATGCAAATATTTCAATATATGAAATTATGAAAAATGCCGCACTGGATGAAATAGATGAATTAAAATTAAAAGAATATGTAGAATCACTAGGAATGATATTTATATCTACACCCTTTTCAAGAGCAGCAGCAGATAGACTAGAAAAGATGGATATTTGTGCATATAAAATAGGTTCAGGTGAATGCAATAACTATCCACTAATTGAGCATATAGCTTCTTTTAAAAAACCTATGATAATCAGTACAGGTATGAACGATATTCAAAGCGTAAAAAAAACTGTTTCCATTTTAGAAAAACATCAAGTTCCGTATGCCCTTCTTCACACAACTAACTTATATCCGACTCCACCAAATTTAGTTAGACTTGGAGCCATGACTGAGCTAATAAATGAATTTCCAAATGCTATAGTTGGTTTGTCCGACCATACAACTTCTAACCATGCCTGTTATGCAGCTACGGCTTTAGGAGCCTCTATTTTAGAAAGACATTTTACAGATAGTATGGATAGAAACGGTCCTGATATTGTAAATTCTATGAATCCTGATGCACTAAAAGAATTAATTGAAGGTTCTAAAAACATTGCATTAATGAGAGGCGGAAAAAAAGAAGCCCTTAAAGAGGAACAAGTGACTATAGACTTTGCTTTTGCAACCGTTGTTAGTATAAAACCTATAAAAAAAGGCGATAAATTTTCAAAAGACAATATATGGGTAAAAAGACCGGGAACAGGCGCTATAAAAGCTGAACACTATGAATCGATAATAGGAAAAACAGCAATAAAAGATATAGAAAATGATATTCATATCGACTGGACTGATATAAATGAATAAAAGAAAAATTGTCTTTTTAACCGGTACTAGGGCAGACTTTGGCAAACTAAAATCATTAATAAAAATATCACAAGAATGCGAACTATTTGATGTGCACCTCTTTGTAACTGGTATGCATATGATTGCCAAGTATGGCAAAACAATCATAGAGATTGAAAAATCCGGCTTTAAAAATATATACCCTTTTATAAACCATAACGATATAGATCATATGGATAGAAATCTTGCAAAAACAATAGATGGTTTTTCTTCCTATACAGCTGAATTGAAACCTGATTTAATAGTAGTTCACGGAGATAGGGTAGAGGCGCTTGCCGGTGCAATTGTAGGTAGTCTAAACAATATTTTAGTCGCTCATATAGAAGGTGGTGAAATATCCGGGACTATTGATGAACTTATACGTCATAGCGTAAGCAAGCTCTCTCATATACACCTTGCATCAAATGAAGAAGCTAAAAAAAGATTGATTCAGATGGGAGAAGATGAAAACTCTGTATTTACTATCGGTAGCCCTGATTTAGATATCATGGCTTCAAAAAACCTACCTAATATAAACTTTGTAAAAGAATATTACCAGATAGATTTTCAAGAATACGCAATATTGATGTTTCATCCTGTTACTACAGAGGTATCTAACTTAAAAAGCCAAATAGATACTTTAGTGTCATCTATTATACAAAGCGGTTTGAACTATATAGTAATTTTTCCAAATAATGATCTAGGATCAGATATTATTATCAATGAATATAACAGATTTAATAATAATCCAAAAATAAAGGTATATCCCTCTTTAAGATTTGAATATTTTTTAGTATTACTAAAAAACGCACAGTTTATTATAGGGAATTCAAGTGCAGGTGTAAGAGAAGCACCTTACTATAATATCAACACTATAAATTTAGGAAATAGACAGAACAACAGAGTTAAATCTAATAGTATCAAAAATATAGGTTTTAAAAAGTCTGATATTCTAGATGCAATTCAAGAGTATAAAAAAATAAATATAAATACAACTGATGTAGATTTTGGAAATGGGAACAGTGACAAAAAATTTTTAGAACTTATAAAAAATGATAACTTTTGGGAAACTTCTAATCAAAAACAATTCAAGGATTTAATTTGAAATTTCTCTCTATTATACCTGCTAGAGAAGGTTCAAAAGGATTAAAAGATAAAAATATAGCTACTCTTTCTAACAAACCGTTAATAGCGTGGACAATACAAGCAAGCTTAAAATCAAAATATATCTCAAAAACAATAGTTAGTAGTGATTCCAAAAAAATATTGGATATTTCAAAAGCTTTTGGTTCAGAGGTAATACTACGTCCATCGACTTTGGCACTTGATAATACACCATCTGAACCGGTTATAAAACATCTATTGAATTCTTTAGATGAAGAGTTTGACTTTATTGTTCTTTTACAACCGACATCTCCACTCAGAGATTCTTTTGATATCGATAATTCTATTGATTTACTTATTCGTGAAAAAGCAAGTTCGTTGATAAGTGTTAAAGAGATTGACAATAAAATTTTAAAATCATTTAAAATAGATGAAAACGGCTATTTAGAACCAATTTCAAATAATGAATATCCATTTATGCCTAGACAATCTCTTCCAAAAGTATATATGCCAAACGGTGCAATATACATAATTTCCACAAGTGAATTTTTAAAACATGAAAAACTTATTTCAAATAGATGTATATCATATATTATGAGTGATGAAAAAAGTATAGATATTGACGGACAAAATGACTTGGAGATTTGCGAAGCAATTTTAAATAAATGGAGTGTTTATGAATAGTATTGAACAACAAGTTATAAACAACTACAATGAAAACATGAGTTATCTTGAGAAAAATTATGAAGCAGTTTTTACTAAAGTTAAAGCTCTTGAAATTCTTATGGAAGAGGGAGAACTACCTCAAAAATATGATTTGGAATATAGAAACGGGTACTTTGATGTCATAGATTTATCAAGCAAAAATTTTTTATACAACCAAGATTCAAATATATATTCGGATAAATTGGCTAAACAAATATCTTTTAAGAAGAATGAACAAGTTTTTGAGACATTTTATAACTATGATTTTTCAGATAAAGCTCTGGATAAATCTAAAACAAACGATGCAATGTCTATGTATTCAAATTCTGCCGAAATAATTCAGTATTATAACAATAATATTCATAAAACCGATTCTTTAAAATCTATTAATAAAATTATATTTATAGGATTGGGACTTGGTCTTCATTTGAATAGTGTTTTGAACACAACTAATTCAAACTCTATCTTAATAATAGAAGATGATATTGAACTTTTTAGATTATCCTTATTTGTGAATAATTATAAACAAATACTTGATGGTAAAATTGCATTTTTTTCCATAGCTCATACTAAAGAAGAGTTCAAAAATATTTTTTATAGCTTTTATCTAGATTCTTTTGTAAGAAATCATTTCATTAAATTTTCACTTTTTTCAGATGCTTATGAACAAAAAATTCAAATGATACAAGAACTTATAATAAGTAGAACAGAAAAAACTTATCCACATGAATTTTTATTGCATAAAAATAAGCAAGTTTTAAAAAGGATTAATGAAAAATATAATTTTTTAAATTTAAAGTCTGATCCATCATTAAATATTTTTGCTGATAAACCTGCATTGATAATCGGGGCTGGGCCTTCACTAGATAAAAATCTAAAATGGCTGAGTAAATATGCAGATGAATTTATAATATTTGCTGCTTTAGCTTCAATTCCAACACTAAAGAAACAATCAATTACACCTGATTTTGTTCTACAAATAGATGAAAAAGTTTTAGCGACAACGAAACTACTAGATAAGATTGGAGATGTGTCGATTTTAAAAGATGCTATATGTATATTTAGTGCATCAGTACCGGATACTTTATTTAAACTTTTTCCTTCTAAAAATATATTTTTAACAGAAGACAGAACTAACTATTTTTCTGAACACCAAAAAATAGAAGCTGCAAGTATAGGTGAATATATGTATGCTATTTCTTTGTACTTAAATGCCAAAAATATATATTTTCTTGGTTTGGATTTAGCGATAAGTGATGATGGGAGTACGCACACTGATAATCACCAACTAAATAAAAAGCTTGATATATCTAGTAGTGAAAAACTAAATCAAAATATATCACTAGACAAAAGTACTTTTCATGTAAAAGGAAATTTTAGAGAAAAAGTTTTAACTACACCACTTTTTGCCATGTCTATACCTTACATTAATTTTTATACGTCTGTATTAAAAAAAGACTCTCAAAAAGTTTTTAATCTTAACGATGGTGCATATTTTGAAAACGTGATACCTTTTAAAACAGATGCCTATGTTTCTACTTCACTAACAACACCAATAAATAAAAAAAATATATTGGATTATTTAAAATCCATTTCAAGTCATAAACTTACACAAGCTGACAGAAAATCTAAAATATTAACTTATAAACAAGCAATTGAAAAATTTTACGAATCTGCCAGCAGTGATGATATTACTTTTATCAGAAATTATACCGAAATGTTAAGCATTATATTTAACTCTCAAAGAAATGAATTACAAGAAATTTTAAGTATATACATTTTAAATACTTCTACATATATTGTAGATTTTTTTAATACGAGAGAACTCAAAAATCAGAAGAAACATATTAAAAACATGAAAAAAATGATTTACAAAAATATGAAAGAAATTGTAAATTTTTACGACTCAATGATAGATGAGATAGTGCAGTAGTCATTGAAGCTATATATAGCTTCAATACACTTTTTAACTAACTTTTATTGTAGTAATTTTAAAACATTTTGTTGAACGGCATTAGCTTGACTCATTGCATATGAACCAGATTGAGCTAAGATATTCATTTTAGCAAAGTTAGCAGATTCTGCTGCAAAGTCAACATCACGGATTTGAGATTCAGCTGCTTTAACATTTACCTGAGTTACAGAAATATTACGTATAGTAGATTCTAATTGATTCTGAACAGAACCGATATCTGAACGTGTTTTATCTATATCTATTAAAGCATAATCGGCAATAATAATCGCTTTCTCTGCACTTTCTCTAGTCGTAACATCGATTGTACCAAAGTTATTTGTTAAACCTTTTGCAGTAGTAGCTATACCGGTAGTACCAGTACCACTATCATCTGTATCAACTGTAAAGTCCTCAGGAGAATCTATACGGATACTGTATGCAGGTACAGCTGCAGTTGAACTGTCAAGTTCAAATACACTAGCTCTTAGTTTTGCACCTTCAGTTTGTGCATCTGCATTAAATGCATCAACTAAAATCTGAGCATTCTCTAAAGACGTAGAGTTTGAAGCAAATGTAATAGCACCTGTATCAACAGAAATACCAGCATAATCAGTTACCGCAATTTGTCCAACGACTGTACCGGCTGCACCAGTAGAAACTGCAGTAGTACCTTCACTAAGTGCAAATTCAGATACAGCATCTGTTTGAGTATCTTGGATGGATAGTTTTACTGTCTCACCTGCATATGCACCGATATGGAAAGATTTATTTTGGAATGCACCGTTTAATAGTGTCTGACCGTTAAACGAAGTAGTAGTAGCAATATTTTGCGCTTCTTGCATCAATCTGTCGATATCCGCTTGAATTTTTGAACGTGTATCTAAGTTTTGACCATCAGATGCAGCTTGAATAGCTTTCGTTCTGATAATATCAATAATTTTAGTGTATTCATCTAAAGCCCCATCTGCAGTTTGAGTAACACCGATTGCATCATTTGCATTCATAATAGCTTGACCAAGGCCACTAGCCTGTTGGCGAAGTGTATCGGCAATTGCCATACCTGAAGCATCATCTGCAGCTTTGTTAATACGTAAACCTGATGATAGTGAGTTAAGACTTTTATCAAGTCCGATGTTAGTTTGAGTAGCGTTTCTGTGCGCATTCATTGCACCGATATTTGTGTTTATTCTAAAACCCATAACAAATCCTTTTATTAAATATTAAAAAGGTTTTAGCAAAACTTGTTCCAAAATAAAAAAGTGCTTAGGAATAAGAAAAGCCAAAGAGATAAACTCTTTGACTCGAAGAAAGTAGAAAACTAAATGTTTTCTAAATAAATGTTTTAGACTATTGTAATAGTCTTAAAACATTTTCAAAGAAACATGCAAAGAGCTAAAGCTCTTTACTCATCTATTGTAATAGACGAAGCACGTTTTGTTGAACAGCATTAGCTTGACTCATTGCATATGAACCAGATTGAGCTAAGATATTCATTTTAGCAAAGTTAGCAGATTCTGCTGCAAAGTCAACATCACGGATTTGAGATTCAGCTGCTTTAACATTTACCTGAGTTACGGAAATATTACGTACAGTAGATTCTAATTGATTTTGAACAGAACCGATATCTGAACGTGTTTTATCTATATCTTTTAGAGCGTAGTCAGAAATAATAATTGCTTTCTCTGCACTCTCTCTTGTCGTAACATCTATTGTATCAAAAGTATTTGTTGTACCTTTTGTACTAGTAGCTATACCGGTAGTACCAGTACCACTATCATCTGTATCAACTGTAAAATCATCTGACGAATCTATACGGATACTGTATGCAGGTACAGCTGCAGTTGAACTGTCAAGTTCAAATACACTAGCTCTTAAATCAGCACCTTCAGTTTGTGCATCTGCATTAAATGCATCAACTAAAATCTGAGCATTCTCTAAAGACGTAGAGTTTGAAGCAAATGTAATAGCACCTGTATCAACAGAAATACCAGCTGCATCAGTTACTGCAATTTGTCCAACAACTGTACCGGCTGCACCAGTAGAAACTGCAGTAGTACCTTCACTAAGTGCAAATTGAGCTACGTTATCTGTTTGAGTGTCATCAATTGAAAGTTTTATAGTCTCACCTGCATATGCACCGATATGGAAAGATTTATTTTGGAATGCACCGTTTAATAGTGTCTGACCGTTAAACGAAGTAGTAGTAGCAATATTTTGCGCTTCTTGCATCAATCTGTCAATATCTTCTTGGATTTTTTGACGCGTACCTAAGTTTTGACCATCAGAAGCAGCTTGAATAGCTTTCGTTCTGATTGTATCAATAATTTTAGTATACTCTTCAAGTGCACCGTCCGCAGTTTGAGTAACACCGATTGCATCATTTGCATTCATAATAGCTTGACCAAGACCGTTAGCTTGTTGGCGAAGTGTATCGGCAATTGCCATACCTGAAGCATCATCTGCAGCTTTGTTAATACGTAAACCTGATGATAGTGAGTTAAGACTTTTATCAAGTCCAATATTTGTCATTGTAGCGTTTCTGTGCGCATTCATCGCACCGATGTTCGTGTTAATTCTAAAACCCATAATAAATCCTTTTCGGGTTAGAGCCTTTCGCTCTAAGTTAAATTTTATCTTGGCATCCTTGCCTTGATAATAAGTATATCGGTAGCCAAAAAAATAACTTTAATAAATTTTTTCTAAATTAAATAATAATGTTCGCGGAAAATAAAAAAAGCCAAAGAGATAAACTCTTTGACTCGAAGAAAGTAGAAAACTAAATGTTTTCTAAATAAATGTTTTAGACTATTGTAATAGTCTTAAAACATTTTCAAAGAAACATGCAAAGAGCTAAAGCTCTTTACTCATCTATTGTAATAGACGAAGCACGTTTTGTTGAACAGCATTAGCTTGACTCATTGCATATGAACCAGATTGAGCTAAGATATTCATTTTAGCAAAGTTAGCAGATTCTGCTGCAAAGTCAACATCACGGATTTGAGATTCAGCTGCTTTAACATTTACCTGAGTTACAGAAATATTACGTATAGTAGATTCTAATTGATTTTGAACAGAACCGATATCTGAACGTGTTTTATCTATATCTTTTAGAGCGTAGTCAGAAATAATAATCGCTTTCTCTGCACTCTCTCTTGTCGTAACATCTATTGTATCAAAAGTATTTGTTGTACCTTTTGTACCTGCAGCTACACCAGTATTACCTGCAGCATCAACTGTAAAATCATCTGACGAATCTATACGGATACCATATGCAGGAGTAGTTGCAGTTGAACTGTCAAGCTCATATACACTTGCTCTTAAATCAGCCCCTTCTGTTTGTGAATCTGCATTAAATGCATCAACTAAAATCTGAGCATTCTCTAAAGACGTAGAGTTTGAAGCAAATGTAATAGAACCAGTATCAACTTGAATACCGGCTGCATCTGTAATAGTTAGTTGATCGGTTACTGTACCGGCTGCACCTGTAGCAATCGCTGTAGTACCTTCACTAAGTGCAAATTGAGCTACATTATCTGTTTGAGTGTCATCAATTGAAAGTTTTATAGTCTCACCTGCATATGCACCGATATGGAAAGATTTATTTTGGAATGCACCGTTTAATAGTGTCTGACCGTTAAACGAAGTAGTAGTAGCAATATTTTGCGCTTCTTGCATCAATCTGTCAATATCTTCTTGGATTTTTTGACGCGTACCTAAGTTTTGACCATCAGAAGCAGCTTGAATAGCTTTCGTTCTGATTGTATCAATAATTTTAGTATACTCTTCAAGTGCACCGTCCGCAGTTTGAGTAACACCGATTGCATCATTTGCATTCATAATAGCTTGACCAAGACCGTTAGCTTGTTGGCGAAGTGTATCGGCAATTGCCATACCTGAAGCATCATCTGCAGCTTTGTTAATACGTAAACCTGATGATAGTGAGTTAAGACTTTTATCAAGTCCAATATTTGTCATTGTAGCGTTTCTGTGCGCATTCATCGCACCGATGTTCGTGTTAATTCTAAAACCCATAATAAATCCTTTTCGGGTTAGAGCCTTTCGCTCTAAGTTAAATTTTATCTTGGCATCCTTGCCTTGATAATAAGTATATCGGTAGCCAAAAAAATAACTTTAAAAAATTTTCAAAAATTTTCAAATTTATACTTTTTAAACTTTTTGTGTTAAACTTCCGACATTAAAAACCAATATACTATATATATAGGAATACCATTTGAACTTAATTATTGTCGAATCTCCTGCTAAAGCTAGGACTATTACAAATTTCCTTGGCAAGGACTATAAAGTTATTGCTTCTAAGGGTCATATTAGAGATTTACCAAAAAGTCGTTTTGGAATCACCGTAGATGAAGAGACGGGAGAGATAACTCCAAAGTACTCAGTTGCAAAAGAGAATGCTCCAACGGTAAAAGAGATAAAAGACTTAGCAAAAAAAGCCGACAACATATATATCGCAACCGATGAGGATCGTGAAGGTGAAGCAATTGGATGGCATATTGCACATGCTATAAAAAAAGATCCGGCAGAACTACCGCGCATAGTATTTCATGAGATTACAAAGTCTGCTATAAAAGCGGCGTTAGAGAATGCAAGACATATAGATATGAATATGGTAAATGCCCAACAGACTCGTCGTCTTTTAGATAGAATAGTCGGTTATAAACTCTCCCCTCTATTAGCTTCAAAAATTCAAAAAGGTTTATCTGCCGGACGTGTGCAAAGCTCAACACTAAAACTCGTGGTAGATCGTGAACGCGAGATTAAAGCTTTTGTACCTCAAGAGTATTGGTCTATGGATACTATATTTAAAAAAGATATAGAGGCAAACCTTGTGAGTTTTGAAGGTAATAAAATCGAGAAACTGAGCATTGCCAATAAAGATGAAGCTTCTAAAATAGAAAAAAGCGTAAAAGCGGATAATTTTGAAATATCAAAGATAGAAACTAAACACAGAAAATCTAAAACTCCTCCGCCTTTTATGACATCGACTCTTCAACAGAGTGCATCTAGTAAGCTTGGATTTACCCCTAAAAAAACCATGATGATAGCTCAGGCGCTTTATGAGGGTGTTAAAACACCTGATGGTACAAGCGGTGTTATTACATATATGCGTACAGATTCACTTAACTTGGCACACGAAGCCGTAAGCATGGTCCGCGGTGTTATTAAAAACAGATTCGGGGATAAATACCTGCCAAAAGAGCCAAAAGTTTATACTAAAAAAGCAAAAGGTGCACAAGAAGCCCACGAAGCTATTCGCCCTACTATACTAAGCTTTACACCCGAAGTAGCTCAAAAGTTTTTAAAACCTGATGAGATTAAACTATACCGTTTGATATATGAGCGTTTTATGGCATGTCAAATGAATGATGCAGAGTTTGAACAACAAAGCATCACATTTAGTGGAGAACATTCGGAGTTTCGTGCATCCGGACGTAAGCTTACGTTTGATGGTTTTTATGCACTAACGGGTGCTGAAGATAAGGACAAACTACTTCCACAGTTAAAAGAGGGAGAAAATGCCGAAGTTCAGAGTATAAAACCCACTCAACACTTTACCGAACCTCCTGCACGTTATTCAGAAGCTGCACTTATTAAAAAGCTAGAATCTGAAGGAGTTGGTCGTCCCTCAACTTATGCACCGACTATCGCTACACTTAGCGGGCGTACATATGTATCTATCGAGAAAAAGCAGATTATCCCTACAGAGATGGCATTTACCGTAACGGAAACTTTAGAGAAAAACTTTGCAAATATCGTAGATATTAATTTTACGGCACGTATGGAAGAAAAGCTAGATGAAGTAGCTGAAAACGGTGAAGATTGGGAACAACTATTAAGTGACTTTTACAAAAGGTTTATGAAACAGATTGAAGAAGGTAAACAAAATATAGTTTCATTAAAGCTTGCAAAACCACTTGGACGTTCATGTCCTAAATGTGGAGAGGAACTACTTCTTAGAAGTGGACGATTTGGAAACTTTATAGCATGTAGCGGTTTTCCAAAATGTAAATATACCGAACAAGTAGATGAAGAAGGAAATAAGCAAGAGAAAAAAGAGGAAGTTTCTGATGAAATCTGCGATAAATGCGGCAAAGAGATGATAATCAAGACAGGTCGTAACGGTCAATTTTTAGCTTGTAGCGGATACCCTGAATGTAAAAATACAAAAAGCATCCAAGTCGATGAAAAAGTTAGTGATACACCTTGTCCGGATTGTGGCGGCAAACTAAGTCTTAAAAACTCCCGTCGCGGACCTTTTTGGGGATGTGAGAACTACCCTAAATGTAAATTTATATCCAAGTTTGAGCCAACTACAATCAAATGTCGCGAAGATGGTTGTGAGGGTGTATTAGCCCAGAGAACATATAGAAATAAAGATGTTTATGAATGTGTAAAGTGTAAAGCCCGCACACCTAAAGAAGAGATAGATAAATAATGAAGATCGGCGTTATCTCTGATACTCACTCAAAAGTGGGTAAA
The DNA here is from genome assembly GCF_009258225.1 of Sulfurimonas lithotrophica. Classification (NCBI taxonomy): domain Bacteria; kingdom Pseudomonadati; phylum Campylobacterota; class Epsilonproteobacteria; order Campylobacterales; family Sulfurimonadaceae; genus Sulfurimonas; species Sulfurimonas lithotrophica. The sequence goes on along the minus strand of NZ_CP043617.1, from coordinate 158,727 downwards.
GCTAAGAAAGTTATAGAATTCTTACTAAGAGAGGGTGCTGAATTTTTTATACATGCAGGTGATATAGTTGAAGTAGAAGTTTTAGACCTGCTTGAACAAAGTGGTAAAAAATATGTAGCCGTATATGGAAATAACGATGCACATTTAGCCGAGTATCATAATAAATACAATCTTGTTCAAGAACCCAACTACTTTAAACTCTCAAATTTAAAATTTAAACTTATGCATCTGCCGTTTTACATGACACCGGATGCAGACGTAGTAATATCAGGTCATACACATACTTTTCACTCTGAGTACAAAGGGGATACGCTTTTTTTAAATCCCGGAGAGGTATGTGCAAGAAGCAAACCAATCTCAGAGTGTGCGATGCTTGATGTTAAAGAGCACAACTTAATAGTTACTCACTTCACACGTGAGAGTAAAACTGAAGAATTTATACCAAAAGTGATAAACTATGCAAGATAAAATTTTTCTTTGTTCAATCTGTAATATAAATAGCGGTACATGTAAAGAAGACTGTAAATTTTGTTCTCAAAGCGTAAGATATAAAGCAGATATTGAACGCTATAAGCAAAAACCTATAGATGATATTTTAAAAGAAGCAAAAACAGCACGTGAAAATGGAGCACTTGGCTTTTGTCTTGTTACTGCCGATAAAGGGCTAAACGATAAAACCTTGGAATTTGTATGCAATACGGCTAAAATTTTAACCAAAGAAGTTCCAGAACTTAGGCTAATAGCATGTAACGGAACGGCTACTCTCGAACAATTGCTCATTTTAAAAGAAGCAGGGATAAAAGCTTATAACCATAACCTTGAGACGTCTCGTGAATTTTATCCTAAGATATGTACAACACACTCATGGGATGAGAGGTATGAGACTTGTCAAAACGTAAACAAAGCAGGACTTGTACTTATAAGCGGCGGTATATTCGGACTTGGCGAAACTGGGGAAGACAGGGTAAGTATGCTTGAATCTCTAAAGTCTTTAAATCCTACAAGTGTACCTATAAATTTTTATATGCACAATGAAGCACTAAAATTAAATCCGAGTACTATAAAAATAGATGAAGCGTTTGAGCTTATAAAACTAACACGTAATATGTTACCTGATGCTGAACGCATTATGGTTGCAGGCGGACGTGAACTTATGTTTGGCAAGAGACAAAACGAGATATTTAAATACGGTGCAAACTCTATAGTTATAGGTAATTACTTAACAACTTCAGGTAGAATAATGAGTAAAGATTTGGATATGCTAAATTCACTAGGTCTTGAAGTAGCAAAAAACGTAAAATAAAGGAAATAAAATGAGTGATACTATTGTACTTATTACAACCATATCGCTAATTATTATTTTCTCCCCTTTTTTTGCTAAAAAACTTAATCTTCCGACTACACCCATTGAGATTATTTTCGGTTCACTTCTAGCGTATCTGGGACTGCTTCACGATGAACATATATTTGAACTTGTAGCAGAGTTTGGATTTTTGTACCTTATGTTTATTGCAGGTACAGAAATTAACCTGACAAATGTTTTTAAAACACCGAGTCATATTGTAAAAAAAGTTATTATATACATAATCATACTCTATGCATTTTCGATTTTTTTATCTTTGTATCTAAATCTGGGAAAAATATTTATGGTTTTATTACCACTTATATCCGTAGGACTTGTAGCTACTCTCTCAAAAGAGTATGGTAAAACTCCGTGGCTTGATTTATCTATGACAAGCGGTGGTATAGGAGAAGTTGTAAGTATTGCCGTTTTAACCATAACTTCTGCAGGGTTGCAGTCTGGCATCGGTATCGGTTTATTTAAAACTATTTTGGCACTTACTCTATTTTTACTTTTTATGTTTGTTTTATTTAGGGTTTTTGCAATCCTTACTTGGTGGTTCCCTAGCATATCAACAATATTAATGCCTCATGAGGACAAAGCCGAACAAGATATCCGCCTCTCAATGGGGATATTCTTTTTACTTGTTGCATCTATGCTTTACTTGGAACTTGAGCTAGCCTTTGGGGCATTTTTGGCTGGTATCTTTATACCGACATTTTTTCCCCATAAAGAAGATCTGCCACATAAACTTGAAGCGTTTGGTTTTGGATTTTTAGTACCTATATTTTTTATCTATATCGGCACGACATTTAACCTAGATGCCTTGACAATAGAGGGTTTAATATCAAAAGCACTTATTATAGCGGTAGTTATGATTGTGATGCGTGTAATTGCTTCGTTTGTTTTTACAAGAGAGTTGGGTGCAATTGATTCAATACTTATGGGTCTATCACATTCTATGCCTTTAACCCTTCTTATTGCTATGGCTACACTGGCATACCATGCAAACTCCATAGATAAACTTCATTATTATGCTTTTATATTGGCATCGTTATTTCAAGTCATAAGTGTTATGGTTATTATAAAATTTATAAATAACTATAAAGAAAAAAATACGCTATAATGTTTGTAGATATCTAAAATACTTAAGGATTTTGATGGCTCGTTCAGTTTTACTACAACTTGCACGTGATTCAATAGAAGAAGTTTTAGAAGCAAAAAGAAAAATAGATAAAGGTTCACTGATAAGTGAATTTCCCCTCTTAAAAGAAACTGTTGATGCATCCGTAAAAATTTTTTTAGAAAATAAACTCAGAGGTAAAGCTCAAATAGAAGGTGAAAATATCTCTTTAATAGAGAGTATAATTCTAAATGCAAAAAAAGCAGCTTTTGAAGATACGAACTTTTCTCCCATCACAACTTCAGAGTATCTATCTTGTGAAATTGAGATAGAGCTAAATACTCCCGATGGCATCATAAACGAAAGAGACCCTGCTATATTAGAAACAAGCAACTATTCAATCCAAAAGGAACTTAAAGATTAATGTATTATGTAATTAAAAGGCAACACTCTGTCCCGCTGCAACACTTTATAGGTTTTGCGGTTAATAAGTTTATAACTTCCATAAACAGTGAAAATGTTATCTTTGAATTTGAAAAAAACGGAAAAACAGAGAGAAAATGGGTTAAAAGAGAAGATGTTGTTTTATTAACCAAAGACAAAAAATATTTTTTAGAAATTTTTAACCAATTTAAAGAAACAGAAGCAAAACAACAAAAGCTTGTAGATGAAGCTCAAGAGAAACTTAATCAAAGTATTGAGAACTTTGAGAGTGTTATGAATGAAGAGATGAATAAATTTGAAGAGATCAAAGGTGAATCAGATATACCTTGTATAATGAAAAACTACTAAACATATAGTTAACTAAAATGCCAAAAATTGATAATGAAAAGTTTTACTCCTCCGCTATTGAAAAACACGGCATAAATGCAAAGGGTGTTAACTGGGCTAATGCCTCAACGCAAAAAATTCGCTTTAGTACCATTGTTAAACTTCTTCCCAAAGAGTTGTACAAATATAATATTATAGATGCGGGTTGCGGGTTTGGCGACTTTTATTTTTACCTTAAAAAAAATAAAACTCTTCCAAAAAACTATATAGGTATAGATTGTCATAATGATATGGTATCAATTGCATCAAACAATACTGGATGCAAGATATTAAATTTAGATATTACAAAAGATGATTTACCAAGAACAGATTTTGTAATATGTAGCGGTGCTATGAACGTGCTTAATAAATATGAAACATTTTTATTTATAAAAAATTGCTTTTTGGCATCCGAGTTATCTTTTGTGTTTAATATATTACACGGGGATAAAGAGAGTGAAACTTATAACTATATAACAAAAAAACAGATAGAACTTTTTGCAAAAGAGTTGGATGTAAAAAAAGTTACTTTTTTAGAAGGTTATCTCGATGCAGACATAACCGTAAGGTTTGATAAATAATGTGTGCCATATTTGGAATTATAGGCTCTTATGATACAAATAAAGCAAAAAAATCTCTTTCAAAATTAACTCATCGCGGACCTGATGCTACAAATATCATAGAAAAAGAAGAGTTTTTTTTCGCACATCAACTGCTAAATATTCAAAACAATAAAACAAAACAACCGCTAAGCAAAAACGAGATATTAATCTCTTTTAACGGCGAGATATACAACCATAAAGAATTGCAAAATGAACTGAATAATTATGGTTTTAAACCTCAAGACGAAATAGAAGTATTAGCGGATGCATATAAACATTGGGGTGTTGATTTTGTAAATAAACTTCGAGGTATGTTTGCAATAGCTATCAAAGATAAAGACACTCTATACCTTTTTCGCGACCGCTTAGGTAAAAAACCATTATTTTATTTACAAGACAAAAGTTTTATTTTTGCATCTGAGATAAAAGCACTCGTTCCATACCTAAGTAAAACCGAGATGGATATCGATGCCTTTCTCTCCTACCTTTCATTTTCAGCCCCGACTCCACCATATACATTTTTTAAAGGTATTAAAAAACTTGCAGCCGGAGAATGTTTAGAATACAAAGATAACAAAGTTACTATAAAAAAATATTTTAATATCTTAGATGCAAAACCAAATCTTATAACAAACAAAGATGAAGCCCTGCATCTGCTTGAATCAAAACTAAAAGAATCCATAAATATCCGTCTGCACTCCGATGCACCTATGGCATCTTTATTATCAGGCGGGATAGACAGTGCGACTATAAACCATTTTGCTTTACATAACCAACATGATTTGCAAACATATACTTTAGGATATAAAGAGTATGAGAAATATGATGAGGGTATAGATGCAAAAGAGAGTGCCGATTTTTTAGGTCTTAAAAATAAAAGGGTTGAGATATCCATAGATGATTATTCAAACAACTCCGATGAGATTTTAGACTCACTTGATGAGCCTCTAAACGACCCAGCAGCAATACCTTTGCATCTATTGTTTCGTGAGATAAAAAAAGACGGGTACAAAGTTGTTTTAAGCGGAGAGGGAAGTGATGAGCTTTTTTTAGGTTACAGACACTATTTTAACTATCTTGATATAGAACAGATGAAAAATCTTAAAAACAAAAACTGGCTAAAAAGATATTTTAAATCCAATTATGACCAAAACAGAGAGTGGGAGTGGTATAAAAGAGTCTTAGAAGGTAGTGTTTTATTTCGTACATCGGGTGAAAAATTTACCGATACTCAAAAAAACAACCTGCTTCGCCAAAACATAGAGGATAATCAGTCTTTAAAATATATAAAACCATATAGAGATATATTTAATGCATCCGAGCATAAAGATGAAGCAGAGTGGTATAGCTATATTGACCTGCAGCTTTTTCAAGCTGAGCATTTTTTGACTAAACTAGACCGAGTCAGTATGGCTCACTCTATAGAGTCGCGTACACCGTTTTTAGATCATGAATTTACATCTTTAGTATTTAGTATAGATGCAAAGCTAAAATACCAAGACACTACTACAAAATCACTTCTTAAACAAATAATGAAAAAGCATCTGCCAAAAGAGATACTTAATCGCAAAAAGAAAGGTTTTTCAAATCCATATATGGAGTATCTGATAGAGTCTAAAAAAATATCGCTTATTCAAGAGGTAAACAAAAAGACTCAGCTTTTTAAAGAACGTGAACTTAAAGAGTTCATCAAAGGCTCAAACACTAAATCATTCAAGCATCATATATGGGGACTGTATGTATTGAGCGTCTGGATTAAGAAGCATCTGCTTTAATTTTTCTCGCACTTAAAAACAGATAATCTTTTCCCGTAATAACTACTCTGTAGCCTTTTTGCTGAAGATACTTTTTACAAAAATGGATATCTTTTAAAACCAGACCCATCTCATTAAAACTATAGTTAGGTGCTTTTGCACCATAGACCATTTCACCGTCAATCCATCGACAGTTTGGAAAACCAAGTACGACAGCACCATCTTTTTGCAGATGGTTTTGATAAAGCTTCATAAACTTTGCATTAAAATTTATATTTGAACTTTGCAGTGTACCTATAGATATAAGCAAATCATATCTGCTAAGTTTAATATTATCTAACTTGTTGATATCGGCACATATAAACTCTACGTTTTTATCATCACTAAAGTGCTTTTTTGCATACCCTATTGCACTTTTTGAATAGTCAATTCCTAAAAAGTTTTTCTTACAAAAATCATCTTTTCTTAATAACTCCCTAATAGCACTAAACTCATCCCCTTTATTTACACCTATGTTTAAAATGTTTTGTTTATTATATATATCTACAAACTTTAAAGCCTCTAAATAATAATATAAAAAAGAGAACTCTTTTGTTTTGTCTATATTAAAAAATTCACTTTTAACACCGTACTTTTCAGATGAATCTTGTTGATTGTGAAAACTGTTTTTAGCATCTAATCTTCTCATATAGATGATTACCGATTCATTTTCGTTATATATATTTTCAATCTTTAAAAAAAATATCTGTGCTAAGTCTAGGAGTGTTTTTATACCTAGAGTATTAAAAATATCTTTATTAAATTCTAGTTCAAATTCTGTAGTATTTGCAAGTTCTTTACCTTGGAATAAGTCCAATATTTCATAGTTTGTGCATCTATTTAGTTTTTTTCTTATCATAAGTAGTATTATATTATAATTTATATTTCAGAGAAAAAATATTATAATCTATTTGAATAAAAATTAATATTAAAACTTATAAGTGAGATTAGATGAAAAAAGTAACTATTTTAGGCGGTGGATTTGCAGGTTTAGAGGCTGCTATATATTTAAAAAAGTATTCTTTTGACGTAACATTAATCTCAGATAGGGATTTTCTTTATATATACCCGACTTCTATTTGGATACCGACCGGTGAAGCGAGTTTTGAGGATAATAAGTTAAATCTAAAAGAACTCTCGGATATACACGGTTTTAATCTTCTTGTCGATAAAGTTACGGCGGTAGATGCAAAACAAAACAGCTATACACTTGAGAGAGAGGGTACTAAAAGTGATTATGACTACCTTGTAGTAGCCCTTGGTGCATCTAAAACTCCTGCAAACGGGATAGAAAATACTCTCTCCATCTGTGCCGAGCCGAAACAAAGCCTAGCTTTAAAAGATAGACTGGATGCACTTATAGAAAAAGGTAGCGGAGAGTTATGTTTTGGATTTGGCGGGAATCCAAAAGATATGTCTGCCGTTCGCGGCGGTCCTGCTTTTGAGTTGATTTTTAATGTGCATAACCATTTAAAGAAAAAAGGGTTAAGAGAAAATTTTAAACTTACCTTTTTTGCTCCGATGTCAGAACCAGGAAAAAAGATGGGTGAAAAATCATTAAAAATGATGGATATGTTTTTTAAAAGATTAAACATAAACAAACATTTCGGTAAAAAAATAAAATCTTTTGAATCAGAGAGTATAATTTTTGAAGATGACAGCAAACTAAATTCAGATTTAACTATGTTCATTGCAGCCGGTATGGGAAATACACTCTTAGAAAATTCGGGACTTTCATTAAGTGACGCGGGTTTTGTTAATATAGATAACTTTTGCCGTGCCAAATTAGATAACGGCGAACTAAGCGATAATATATTTGCCATCGGGGATGTTGCAGCATTGGAAGGCTATGATTGGCGTGCAAAACAAGGTCATATAGCAGAAGTAATGGCAAGAAATACCGCTCATAATATTATGCAAATAGAAAATAATCAAAATAATCTCGAGGGTTACCAAGAACATATAAATATACTCTGTGTTATGGATACGGGTGACGGGGCTGCATTTGTTTACAGAGATTCAAAAAAGTCAATGATGTTACCTATGCCTATAGTTGGTCACTGGCTTAAAAAAGGATGGGGACTTTACTATAAATTATCCAAGAAAAATAAAATTCCGCGTTTACCATTTATGTAACTTTGTGACACATTTTATGAGTATTTTTTAATCACTGTATAAAAACAAACTTTAATTTTTTATGTTATACTCCGATTTAAGCTAATATAAGTAAATAATATACTTAAAAAAGCTACCTATAAAAGGTGTATCATGTCTGCTAGAATTTTAACTAAAAAAGATGCTCCAAAAGATATAAACAATCAAGAAAAATATTTAGGTGATAATGATTTTATCGTTTCTAAAACGGATAAATCCGGAATAATCGTCTATTGTAACGAGATATTTAGTAAAATGGCAGGCTATCCGCCTAGTCAGCTTATAGGTGCTAATCACAACCTAATCAGGCATCCGGATATGCCTCGTATTGCATTTAAAATAGCTTGGAGTTTGATTAAACAAAACAAAGAGTTTTTCGGTTATGTAAAAAATTTATGTGCTGATGGCAGTTTTTACTGGGTATTTACATATATAACTGCCGATACGGACAGCAAAGGTAATATTCTCAGTTATACGTCGGTTAGAAGAAAACCTCCTAAATCTGCTATAAACACAATTGTACCTATTTATAAACTTCTAACAGATGCCGAGCTTACAGGCGGGATAGAAGCTTCCCAAGACTTATTGAATAAGTTTTTAGATGAAAAAAACACTTCCTACGAAGAGCTGGTTATAAATCTTCAAAAGGGAGCTGTTATATGAGTTTTTTTACTTTTGGAAAGGATAATGAAAATTCAGATTTAATCAACAAAATTTCGCAAGTTCTTGATGATGTTAAAAACGGGAAACTATCATCACGTATAGTTATTCACAAAAATGAAACTCCTATGGAAAAAATTGCCTGGGATATAAACAACTCCCTTGATCAAATGGAGATAATACTCAGAGAAGCAAGAAATACAATCTCCGCTATAGGTAACGGTGATATGTACAGAAGTATGCTGCCCGAAGGTCTTCAAGGTGAATTTAAAGACACCGCTTTATCTATACAAAAAGCCGTAAATTCCATGAAGGCAAATGAAAAATATAAAGTAATGGGACAGCTATCTACTCAGTTTAACAACTTAAACGGCGGTATGATGGGTAATTTGGACACGATAACCAAAGATATTTTCAAAACACAAAATGATTTTTCAGATATTACTACAAAAACATCGGAAGCTTCGGATGACGCACTTGAGACATACGATGCAGTATCTAAAACAAATGAGCAGATATCATCCTTAAGTGAACTGGTAAACGACACTACGGAAGCTATAAATACGATGGATTCTAATGTAGTAGAAATCAGTACCGTAGTTGGGCTTATAAAAGATATAGCGGAACAAACAAACCTCTTAGCTTTAAACGCTGCCATAGAAGCTGCCAGAGCAGGTGAACACGGTCGTGGATTTGCAGTTGTCGCAGATGAAGTTAGAAAACTTGCCGAACGCACTCAAAAAGCTACAGGTGAGATAAGTATCACTATACAAAATTTACAACAACAATCAGGCTCAATCAGTGAAAATGCAACTTCAATGAGTGAAATTGCAGCTTCTACAAGCGATACAATGCAAAACTTCTCAAACACGATGGATAACTTTACTAAAAACCTTACTTCGACTAGCAATCAGTCAAACAAAAGTAATTTTGCACTTTATTTATCAACATTCAAATTACAACATATTTTATTTAAATCAAATGCATATTCTGCCGTTGTTAACGGAAATGTAAGTCAAGAACTTAAAAAAGATCATACCACTTGCGGTTTTGGTATCTGGTTCTCCTCAATAGGCAAGGAGCATTTTTCTGATTTTAAATACTTTAACGATTTGGATATCCACCATAAAAAGTATCACGAACTCATCAATAAAAATTTAGATTGTATTCTAAATGGCGAATGTATGTCAAATACCGATAATATAGATAAAACCATAGAAAATTTTAGACAAGCAGAGGAACACTCTAATAAATTTTTTGATTTACTGGATAAACTAGCTGAAGATAAAGGACAGAACGTTAAGATGAAGGATATAGTATAAAACTATATACCTCTTTCTTTTCTTTTTTGCTTCATTTTAAGTTTTGCAAGCTGACGCATATCTTCGGTCGTATCACTCTCATCCATAATCTCGACACCTAAAATTGTCTCAACACAATCCTCTAAAGTAACAATACCTTCTGTTTGATCGTAATTATCCATAACCAAAAACATATGATCTTTTTTAGCAATAAACATATCAAGTGCTTTTGCAACAGGAATATTCTCATTTATTGAAAATATATCTTTTTTAATACTCTCTAGTGTAACACTATCATCTATTTGAGCTTGTTTAAAAATCTTTTTAGTCAACACTATACCTGTAACATCTTCTATAGATTGATTGTAAATAGGGATACGTGAGAATTTGAAAATTGCAGGTTGCGATTTCATTACTTCTTTAATACTCATAGTCTCATCAAGTGCAAAAACAACGCTTCTGGGTGTTAATATATCGCCTACTTTAACTTCGTTAAGCTTTAAAATATTCTCTATAAAATCACTTTCTTTTTCATCTATAACACCATCGTCTTCACTTAAAAGCATACTCTCTAAAAGTTCATCTTTCGTTATAGTATGCGCACTATCATTACCTTTTGATATTTTATCGGTAATAAATAATGTACTTATTATTATAGGGTAAGTTATCCAAATAAAAATTCTTATAATGTATGCGGATACCGGAGCTAATTCTTTCCAATAAATAGCTCCGATAGTTTTAGGGATAATTTCCGATAAAAACAATATTGCAAATGTCATAATAACAGAGATTACTACAACCGCATCGTTACCAAAAAGGTTTGCAGCTTGTGCACCGACTGCAGCTGCTCCAATAGTATGTGCTATTGTATTTAAAATAAGAATAGATGCTATTGATTTATTTATATTTGTTTTATGCAGACGAAGGAGCATTCCAACCTTTGGGTTTTCTTTTTCCAAAACTGAGATATATGACATATTTACAGATAACAATACAGCTTCAAGAACCGAACATACAAAAGATATGCCTACTGCTAGAGTAAAATATATTAATAGTAAATCCATTAAAGTTTAAAAATCCTTATATTTATAATAAAATTAAAGTTGCAAGTCCTAAAAAACTAAAGAAGCCTACAACATCTGTAACGGTTGTTAATATAACCGCACTTCCTATGGCCGGGTCTATACTCATTTTTTTCAAAAAAAGCGGAACTGCAGCTCCAAATAAACCTGCCACAAATAAATTAATAATCATACTAAGCGCTATTACCGTACCTAAGTTAGACATGCCAAACCATATATAAGCTATTATACCCATTACAATTGCAAAAATCATACCATTTAACAGTGAGATTAAAATCTCTTTTTTTATAATTCTAAATGCATCTTTTTGAGATATATCGCCAAGAGCCAACTGCCTTACCACGACCGTTAATGTTTGAGTTCCGGCATTCCCGCCCATTGAAGCAACTATAGGCATTAAAATAGCTAAAGCCACCATACTCTGAAGTGTATCAGAAAACATACCAATTACAACTGAAGCCAAAATAGCAGTTATTAAGTTTAAGCCAAGCCAAGATGCTCTTTTTTTCCCTGCTCTTAAAACTTCTTCATTTTCTTCTGCATCATCATCTACACCGGCAAGATTATACATCTGTTCAGTCGCATGCTCGTTTATAATATCGTAAATATCATCACTTGTTATACGTCCTACAAGTACACCGTAATCATTGACGACAGGCATTACGGAAAGGTCATATTCCTCAAAATAGTGTACAACATCTTTAATGTCTTCTCTATCGCGAGCAACTTTTGGTTCAAATTTTTCACCGCTATTTTCTATATTGTCCCGCAATGTTTTGGAAAAATTAAATATCAACAAATCATCTAAACCGATTGTATATCTAAGCTTATTTTCTTCATTTGTTATAAAAAGGTTTTGAACGTTTTCCAACTCATTGGCTTTACGTAAATCTGCAAATCTCTTTATAACGTCATGTACAATCTCATCTTTTGTTGCGGTAAACACCTCAAGTTGCATATATGCACCGGCTTCACCGTCATCGTATGTCTGGAGTTTTGTAATTTCTTGTTTATCATCTTCATCCAAAGTATCAAAAACTTCGCTGGCTACATTTTGATTAACCTCTTCAAGTTCTTGCATAAACTCCAGTTGATCATCAGACTCAAGCTCGGTTACTGCGTGTGAGAGTTCATCTACACTCAAGTTTTCAACTACGTCATCAAAAAGTCTATCCGGCAATGCTAAGGCTACATCACCTACTAAATTCTTTGGTATTAGCTTTACACTTTGTGCAAATTGACTATCATTAAGCTGTCTTAATATTTGTGCTATATCCGATGGGTGCATCTCACTTTCATTGTGAGATTTTAAATACTCTTGCAATTTTTCCATTAGTGGAATTATAGCAGATTATAATCTTATATTTACTACAATATTGTGTGATTTTTTAGACAAATAATCTATTATTATTGTAGATATATACTGTAGCCGTAAGCTTTTTTGGATTTGTTGAATTTATATTGCCCGTCTAAAGTTATAACAGCCCTATAATAGCCACTATGAGTACCTATATTTATCTCTTTGAATACAGAAGATTTTAATATTTTAGTTTCACTTTTTAAATTGACGTCTTTTTTAAAATCGAAAACTATTTTATGTGGATTTGTTAGCAAAAAACTTCTAATCATTTCATCTTTTGTTACAATCTTTAACTCTTTGTTTTTTTTGAAAAATTGAATATTTTTTGATTTGTATAGATGCGTGTATTTCTCTTTTTTTGCTTTAGAAGCTTTTACTTGCTTAACATTTTTTATATCACCCATACTTTGAGATACAAATATGGGTAAGTGCCAGTCTATAGAGTTATCTAAATCTATAGATTCGTTTGCTATGGAACCGTCTAAGTTTTGGTAGCTGACTGTAACCTTTGTTATCTTTCTTGCACTTGAAGGTAGAGAAAGTGCTGCTCTTTTTAAAGTTGGAGCAGATAAATCTATATTCGAAGTTGTAGGCATACCTTTTTCACCTTTTACAGGGAAAAAAGGGTTTTCTCGTGCACTTAAGTCAATCAATAATAAGGTTGTTAATATAATATATTTTATCATGAGAATTATTATAGCAAAAAATTATTTTGCTTTAACACTAATCGGAGCAGAAATCTCTTTTAGTTCAAAATACTCCTTTTGCAAAGAAGCATTTTCGGTTTTTAACCTTACTATTTCGTTTTCTAAAAAATTTTCATAGTCTTGAAGTTCAAACAAAACCTCTAAAGAGTTAGTTCCGTAAAAAAGTATACCGATATATACACCTAAGACTAAAACGATGAAAAGTAAAAAAAGAAACTTTTTAAGAGATAATCCAAGATATTTCTCGGTAATACTTTGAGTATTGTCTATCTGCTCAAAAAGCTCTTGATTTTGCATAATATTTCTTAGTTAAATATTTTTGAACCCAAATATTCACCGTACACTACTTCAGTTTCTATCTCAAGTAAACGATTATATTTTGCCGTACGCTCACCACGTGCAGTAGAACCTGTTTTTATTTGACCGCAGTTAAGTGCTACGGCAAAGTCTGCTATAAATGCATCCTCGCTCTCACCCGAGCGGTGACTCATAACAGTCGTGTATCCGTTTCTTTGCGCTAAACGAACAGTTAGCATTGTTTCAGAAACCGAGCCGATTTGGTTTGGTTTGATTAAAATAGAGTTTGCAATACCTTTGTTAATTCCTTCATTTAGAATATTAACGTTTGTAACAAATAAATCATCTCCGACTAGTTGAACTTTATTCCCAAGTTTTTCAGTTAAAATTTTCCAACCGTCCCAGTCATCTTCACTTAATCCGTCTTCAATAGACACAATTGGATATTTAGAACATAAATCTACATAATACTCGGCTAACTCTTCACTTGAAACCGTACGGTTTTCACTCTCTAGTCTATAACCACCATCAACTACTAATTCACTAGCCGCAACATCTAAAGCAATAGCCATCTGTTCACCAGCTTTATAACCTGCTTTTTCAATAGCTTCCATAATTATCTGAATCGGCTCTTCGTTTGAAGATAAATCAGGTGCAAAACCACCCTCGTCACCAAGTGCAGTATTATGCTTTTTAGCTTTTAAAATAGCTTTTAAGTTATGATATACTTCAGCAGATGCACGAAGACCTTCGCTAAAATCCTCAAAACCTACAGGCATAATCATATATTCTTGAAAATCAACCGAGTTATCCGCGTGTGAACCACCGTTAATAATATTTAGCATCGGAGTAGGCATAACCATAGCATTTGCACCGCCTAAGTAGCGATATAGTGGAATACCTAAACTTTTTGCAGCTGCACGAGCTACAGCCATAGATACACCAAGAACTGCGTTAGCACCTAAATTTCCATAGTTGTCAGTTCCGTCAAGTTCTTTCATCGTAGCATCTACGATTGCCTGGTTAAAAGGTGAATAACCGATTAAAGCATCGGCTATAGGACCGTTCACATTATCAACTGCCTGTAAAACACCCTTGCCCATGTAACGATTACCACCGTCACGTAATTCTAAAGCTTCACGTTTACCAGTACTTGCTCCAGATGGTACTACTGCACTCTCGCGAGTACCATCACTTAACTCTACCGTAGCTTTTACTGTCGGATTTCCACGAGAATCCATAACTTCAATTGCACTGATGTTATCTATAAACATATATCTGCCTTTTTTTACATTTTAAATGCGCAATTTTACCTAAATGTTGTTAAAAATTGGTTTAGAGTAAATTTTATACATCCGCCTCGGCAATTTCAGATGTATCCATTGTCATTAAAGAACTCATTCCCATAGCTTCTTTTATTTTTTCCTCTATCTCTCTTGCCAATTCCGGTTCATCTTTAAATTTTTGCTTAACGTTTTCACGACCTTGACCGAGTTTATCTGCACCGTAGCTAAACCAAGCACCTGATTTGTCTATAATGTCCAACTTAACACCGTAATCAACAAGTTCACCCTCTTTGGAAATTCCTTCTCCAAACATAATATCAAATTCTGCTTGACGAAATGGAGGTGCTACTTTGTTTTTAATCACTTTTGCTTTTACACGGTTACCTATTTGACTCTCACCTTGTTTTAACGAAGCAATACGGCGAACGTCTATACGTACGGATGCATAAAATTTTAAAGCATTTCCACCTGTAGTTGTTTCCGGTGAACCATAACCCATCATACCGATTTTCATACGAATTTGATTTATAAATATAACGGTACAGTTCATTTTATTTAATACACCCGTTAGTTTACGAAGAGCTTTTGACATTAAACGGGCTTGTACACCTACTTGTTGGTCATTCATCTCACCTTCAAGTTCAACCTTTGGAGTAAGTGCTGCAACCGAATCAACAACAATTAAATCAACTGCACCGCTTCTTGCCACGGTCTCAACAATATCTAAAGCTTGCTCACCATAATCAGGTTGTGATACTAAAAGATTGTCAATATCTACACCGAGATTTTTTGCATATACTACATCTAAAGCGTGTTCTGCATCTATAAAGGCGCATACCCCGCCTTGTTTTTGACATTCCGCCGTTACTTGAAGTGCCAAAGTCGTTTTACCTGAACTCTCCGGTCCATATATCTCAACTACACGACCCTCTGGGATACCACCTATACCTAGAGCTAAATCAAGACCTATAGAACCTGTGCTTATAGCTTTAATTGGCTCAATCTCTTTATCTCCAAGGCGCATAAGTGCACCTTTTCCAAATGCTTTATCAATCTGTTTTATAGCTAAGTCTAGTGATTTTTGTTTATTCTCATCCATAACGAATCCTGAGTTGTGATTTATATTGGCAAAATTATATACGAAAAAAAAGTTATTTAGTAAAAATATGTCAAATTGACATATTTTTTTAAAATTTTATTTTGTCTTTGATACAAACAAGACAACAATTGAGCTTGTTAAAGCACCTAAAAATACAATAGTATAACCTGTCGGCAAATCATAATAATAAGATATCAGAATGGAGACTATACTAAAAAACCAACCAAATACAAAAGAGAAAAACATAGTTTTATTTAATGTTTTTGCAACAAGTGCAGGTGCTATCAAAAGTACAAAAACAACTAGTACCCCTGCTAATGATACTGATGAAGTAACCGTAACCGCCAAAAGTGTAAAGAACAATAGCTCTCTTAGGAAACCGCTAGTTTTAGGATATACTTTATATAATATCAAAGCTATTAAAGCGTATATTATACTACTTTTTAAAAGTTCGCTTGGGGCTGTAAATAAAATATCACTAGCCAGAAGTGATTTAAAGTGTTCCATCCCTTCGGCAGAGTGTGCGAGTACCATCATAATACCACTTGCACCAAGTACGTATAAAAGTCCTATAAAGGCTTCTAAGTTTAATTTTCTAACAGATGCAAATGCTATTAAAAAAGCACTAAGCAATGCAAAAGAAAGTGTTAAAATATAAAAATATTCTTCATGAAAATACCCTAAACTTATAGAGGAACCGAGTGCAGCAAACTGTGCAATTGCCAAATCTGTAAATATAATTCCGCGTTCTAAGATGCCACGCCCAAAATAGGCATGAAGCATCACGAGGATTATCAACAAGGCAATAGGTGTGAGTAAAATATCTATCATTTTATCGCACTCGTTAGGTAATCAAATAAAGATACTAAATCTTCAATCTCATCTAAAGATTCTATATCATGGGGCATAATAACTATAGGAACTCCTGTTTTGGAAGATATAAACTGAGCTGTTTTTGTAGAGTGATATACATCGTGTAAGATAGCCGAAGGCTTCTGAGTTTTCATTGTATTAATCAGTTCTAAGGTATGGCGAGAACTAGGAGGAATACCGGGTAAAGGCTCAATAGTACCAATATTGTTTAATGAATACGCTTTATTAAAATATGCAAGGTTATTATGGTATTGAACTACTTTCATACCTTTTTTATCTTTCATCTTCTCATCCCACTCTTTTATTTTCAAACTCCACATATTTTTAAAAGTTTGAAAGTTTTTATCATAAGCCGTTTTATTCTCTGCATCTAGACTGATTAAAAACTCTCTGATAACATTTGCAAGTATGAGTATGTTATTTGGATCCAAGTGATAATGTGGATTCCCTTGCGGATGCACATCACCATCGGCACGATCAAGTCTGGTCGGTTTTTCTAAAAATTCTATATAAACCGACAAATCAAGGTACCCGGAAGTTCCTTTGGCAATCCTAGAGTTAGATGCACGCCTTATTAAAGGAGGAAGCCAACCTATCTCAAGCTCACCACCGTTTATAATAAGTCCCTCAGCACGTCTTACTTTAGCTATTAAAGATGGGCGAGGAACCACAAAATGCGGATCCCAATTACCCTTTGCCAATACATAAGTATTTGCATTATCTTTAGCTATCTCTTTAACTAAAGCTCCTATATACGGATATGTTACTGCTATTTTCAGTTCAGCAAACATACTTAAAGGAAGTAGTAGTAAAACTAAAAGTCTATACATAAATATCCTTTATTAAAATGCGTGCGCTCCGTGAGCACCGATTGCTATATTAGCCGAAAAAATCAGACTGTCCAAGTTAACTCTTTTTCCGTCTTCATTAACAAGAGCATTATTATGGTTGTACTGCAAACGAAATCTTGCAAATTCACTTGTTTTATACTCAGCCATTACCGAATATTTATCCAAGCCCTCTTTTTTATTGCTGTTAATACCGTTAGCAACTACGTCGTTTTTAAAGATTGTATCATATCTTACACCGGCTGCCCAAGACCTGTTTGGAGCATAAATAGCTTGAATATAAGCTCCTGCCTGTTCTTTTGTAAGTTTTGGTCTAGCTACAACGGCTAGATTCTGGTCTAATTTAATTAAATCACCATCCATATCTCTATAAAGCACTTCTGTTTGAAGTTTAAAAAAACTGTATGAATCAAAATTATGTTTTGCCGTAAAATCAAAACCGTATAGTGTAGAATCACCAACGAATACATGAGGCTCTTCATCTGCACTATGGTCTATTCTTGAGATACCATCTGCATAAGAGAGACCTGTTAAAAAAGCAGTATTACCAATATCAAAAGCTGTTTTGGCATATGCAACATATAATGTAGCACCGTCTCTGCCTTTAGCTATAGGGTCTTCAACATTACCTATCGTAGAGTTTCCAAACATTTGCTCATTTTCACCCTGTAATGCTTCAATACCAATCATAAAATATAAGTCTGTTGGAGCTGTGTATTGAAGCTGAAGACCTTTTTCATTTATACCGTGCATACCCAAAAAGCTTTCATATACAAGCGGCATATCGTTAAAATCCCAGTAGTGATGATGCTGTTCATTCAAGTATCCAAAATTTGAATTAAACTTACCGACTCTTGCACGAACTCCGTAATCTAATGCAGTTGAAGTTATATATGCCTCTTCAATCTCGACACCGCCTTCTGAATAATGAAAAACACCGTTCATCTCAAAGAACGGATCAACCGAGCTTGATAAAACCAACTCCGCATAATTAAGGTTAAATCCGTTACTTGCATTATAAGTTGAATGTTCATGTTCACCGTGAGAGTGTGAGCCAAGTAAACCATGAGCTACACCGTCAAGTTCTAAATGAGCTACCTCATCATCTTTTTTACTTCTTTGAACATATCCTGCATCTATTATTAAAGATATATCCGGGACAAATTTAGATGCACTAAACTCTCTTTTTTCAGCAGGAATCGTATCCATACCAAATGCTAAAACTGCACATGCAGTAGATAATATTATTTTTTTCATATTCTATAATCCTATATATATATTTTATTTGTGTTATTTGTAAAGTTTTTTTATTGTGTTTTAGAATATAAAAGGCGGAGCGTTAGAATGGTTATCGTATTTTTTAATATGAAAACTAAAGTTGTTTAGATTTGACGATATCTCTTTTGTATATAGCAGCTCTATAAAAAACATATTTGAAGAGTTGTCTGCAGATACTAAATTATGGTCAACTATACATACCATACACGTTGAGCTACTGTGATGTTCTACATCTATATGCTCCAGCTCATGTACAGCCGCGAAAGTTGTAGCGACAACAAAAAGAAAAGATATCAACACTCTTAGTTTCATAAATCGAATTTTATCATAAACTAACTAAATATCTCCTCATAAGGTAGAGGTTTTGAGTAAAAATAACCTTGAATAATCGTAGCCCCCTCTTTTTTAACAAACTCAAGTTGTTCCCTTGTTTCTATACCTTCTGCTACAACATTTGCACCGAGTTCGTTACACATATGGAGTATAAGTTTACATATTTCTTCATCTTTTTTTGAGTTTTGTATAGCATGTATAAAAGTCATATCAAGCTTTATCTCATCAAAATCTATCTTGGTCAAATAAGATAAAGATGAATAACCTGTTCCAAAATCATCGATGGAAACTCTAAATCCGAGTGCTCTTATTCTGTTTATAAAAGAAGCATCTAAATTCTTTATTAGAGTATCCTCGGTAATCTCTAAAGTGACTTGATTAGTCCTTACATCATTGTTTTTTACTTTTTCCTCAACATATGCTATAAATTCAGGGTCTTCAAAACTCGTAGCCGATATATTTATAGATATATTTATTGAGTCGTCTTGTCTTAACTTATAAAAGTGCTCATATATCTTTTCACATACATATTTATCTAATTCAAGACTAAGACCAAATTTTTCTACATAAGGCATAAACTCGTAAGGCATCAAAATACCCTTTGTATTATGCTTCCACCTTATTAAGGCTTCATATCCTCTAACTTCGGCCGTATCAACATCATGTTGACTTTGATAATATATTACAAACTCATCATTATTAAATGCGTTCACCAGTTCGTTTTTTATCTCAATATGTTTATCTGCTTCCTCTTGCAAATACTTATCGTAAAAAACGGCACGATTTTTACCCATCTGTTTAGCTTTATACATTGCACTGTCGGCTCTTTTAATAATATCGTTCGCATTATCACCGTCTTTTGGAATAAAAGCGACTCCGATACTAACACCTATATGGTTTACTCCGTTTTCAATATCTATAGGCATATTTACAGCATTGATAATTCTATGAATCAACCCTTTTAAAACAATTTGACATTTTTTGTAATCTTTATCTTTTCCACGCACCAATACAATAAATTCATCGCCTCCGACTCTACTGGCTACATCAAACTTTCTTATACACTCTTTAAGTCTCTGAGCTACTATTTGCAAAACTTTATCTCCGTGATTATGCCCTAAAGAATCATTTATAAATTTAAAACCGTCCAAATCCATATATATTAGTGCCGATACTATTTCATTTCTTTGGGTATAACTTATCTCTTCATCTATTCTGATAGAGATTGTTTTTCTGTTTGCCAAACCGGTTAAAAGATCATAATATGCTAAATGTTCAATCTCTTTTTGCTTGTTTTTTTCATCTGTTATATCTCTATCAACTCCCCTATAACCCAAAAGTTGACCAGTTGCGTTAAAGAACGGCGTACCGTTTGTAAGCAATACCACTTCATGCCCGTTTTTATGTATATTTATATTTTCAATATTGATTATCTCTTGTTCATTTTCTATTATTTTTTTAAAAGCTCTTTTGATTCGTAGGGCTTCGTCTTTTGGCATCAAGTCAAACGGAGATTTACCGATAATCTCTTGGGCTTTATAACCTAGAATTTCTTCTACCTGTTTAGAAACATATGTATATTTACCTTCAGTATCAACTTCCCATATCCAGTTATGGGTACTCTCTAAAAGATTTTTGTATCTATGCTCGGTTTCATTTATCAGCTGCATATTTTTTTGTTCGTAGTACTTCAATATAAAATATATTATCGATAATATAAATAATATAATTACGCTCATATATACGGCACTTTCTTTAAATGGCTTTATATGTTCTGAGTAAGACTCTTCAACAACCAAAGCCCAGTTGCTCTCCGGTATCTTTATATATGCGGCAAAAACTTTCTTGTGCTCATGGTTATATAAAATATCTACACTGTTTTTTCCGGAAAACACTTCTATAATAGGGGTTTTAACATTATATTTATTTAGTATTATCTCATTTGGTTTATTGTCCGTTGAACAAGCGATAAACTTAATTTTTTTATCTGATTTTTCGGCTATGTAGTACTCAAATTGAGATTTTTGAATGTTGTTAAATTTTTCAAAAGTCTGTTTAATCTGATAAAGAGTAGCTTGTTGTGCATCTCTCTCAAATGCATCTTCTAACGAAAACTCTCTATCAAATTTAGCAACGTTTGAGATCATATGTGAAAGCATTAAGGTACTCTCATATATAGTCTCTTTTTTTTCTGCCGTAGCCTTTTGTAAAAGAAAAAAACTAAATGAAAAAATGACAATACAAACGGGAATCATAACTTTGAGAAACAAAACTAAAAAACTGGCGTTTTTTGTCCGCATCGTTTACCCCTCTCATAAAACTAAACAAAGCACTATCTAACATACTACAACATTTATGGTATAAGAAAACTTAATTTTACAAACTGGTTTTTTTTACTGATATATCTTTATTTAAATCAAAAGTAGATATAATCCAAACCATGAAAAAAACACTAATTGCACACTCACCTGATGCCGACGATATCTTTATGTACTATGCCATAAAATTTGGCTGGGTAGATATGAAAGATACTTTTTTTGATAATATCGCAGAAGATATTCAAACACTAAACGAAAAAGCACTTCGTGGCGAGTATGAAATAGTAGCTATAAGTTTCGCACTTTATCCGCATATAAGAGATGACTATGCACCGCTTCGTACTGCTGTTAGTTTTGGAGAGGGTTACGGACCTAAAATTATAAAGAAAAAAGGCACAAAACTAAAAAGAAATTTTAAAGTAGCCCTTAGCGGTGAGCATACGACTAATGCTATGCTTTTTCGCATTAAATATCCTGATGCAAGAATAACTTATATGAACTTTTTAGATATTGAACAAGCTGTATTAAACGGCGATGTAGATGCAGGTGTACTTATACATGAGAGCATCTTAACTTACGATGATGCTTTAGAAGTAGAAGCTGAGATGTGGGATATCTGGCAAGAACTTGCCGGAAATGAACTGCCGCTTCCGCTTGGCGGAATGGCAATCAGCCGCTCAATTCCTCTAAATAAAGCAATAGAGTATGAAAAAACACTGACTAAAGCCGTAGATATTGCTCGCAAGCACAAAGAGAAACTAAGCCAGATGCTACTGGAGAGAAACTTGGTACGTATAGACGCACCTACACTTGATAAATACCTAGAACTATATGCAAACGATGAATCAATCACCCTAAGTAATATTCAGATGCAGGCAATAGATAAACTTTATGAACTGGGTTATAAACACGGTTTTTATGATACACTAGTACGTGTCAAAGACTATATGATACCGACTGAATATGAAGAGTTGCGTAAAGGTTAGGTAATGGAAGCAAAACTTGTATCACTTGGAGTTGAGACATTTAAAATAGCACTTATGTTAGCACTACCGGGTTTACTTACAGGTATGCTTTTAGGTCTTGGTGTTTCAATATTTCAAGCAACAACCCAAATAAACGAGATGACTTTATCTTTTATTCCAAAAATTATCGGTGTTGTGATAGTTATAGTTTTAACGATGCCGTGGATGCTAAATGCCATGACGGACTTTTCTCTAAATATATTTAATATGATTCCAAATTTCGTAGAGTAATGAGTTACAAAAAAATAGACTTTTCAAAATTCTCATCCATAAAGATAGGTCCTGAGATTGACGTTTATATACTAGATGCATGTGAAACCATGAATATGAAAGAAGCTTACCTAATAGGCTCTTGCAATAATATACTCGTAGGCGACAATCCGCCGCCACTGATGAAACTATCAAAAAAATACGACTATATAAAAATAGAAGATGATTTATTAAAAATCGGAGGTGCAACACCTAGCGGGAAAATAGCCTCTTTTTGTAAAAAAAACGATATAGCCGATTTTGAATTTGTATCGCATCTGCCCGGGACTCTCGGCGGACTTGTATATATGAACGCAGGGCTAAAAGAGTATGAAATTTTTAATAATCTGATATCAATCATAACTTGTCGCGGAGAGTTTTCAAAAAGTGAGATAGAGTACGGATACAGATATACAGATATAGACAATCCCATACTCGAAGTCTCATTTAAATTCAATAGTGGCTTTGATGAAGCAAAAGTCGATATGTTTAAAAAAATGCGTTCAAACCAACCTAGTACTCCAAGTGCGGGGAGTTGTTTTAAAAACCCTGAAGGTGATTATGCGGGCAGACTTATAGAGGCAGTCGGTCTAAAAGGTGTAAGAGTCGGCGATATGGAATTTAGCACTGAACATGCAAACTTTTTAGTAAATCATGGAGGTGGAAAATATACGGATGCCTTGCATCTTATAAAAGAAGCTCAAAGACTGGTAAAAGAAAAATTTGGGATAAAGTTAGAGTTAGAGATTCAAATACTAGATGAGGAATTTATCACTCTCTAGTATCTTTTAATTGTTTTAGAAACGAAGTATTAAACCTGCATAGATACCTGAAAATTCGTAATCTAGTTTTGTTGAATAAAATAACTCATCCGTTTTAATTTTCTGAATTCTATATCCTACTTCTATACCGGGCTTAATAATAGGCGTAATATCAAAAGTATAATCTAGCTTCACTCTGGCATCATAGAGTTTATTATCTGAGTATTCAACATATTTTATATCTGCTTCCGCACCTAATCCTGATAACGGAAGCTCAAATCTTGTTCTTAAATAAGCCATCGGTAAAATAATATCATCTGTAGTTTCTATATTTGTATTCGTGGACGTAGCAGATATAGATTTAAAATCTAAACCTAAATCAATCGTAATCCACGCTGTATTATCTAAAATATTATAATAAGGTATTACATCTATTTGACTAAATTCATAAGATGAAGTGGGTGTTAGAGTAGCTAAAACACTTGCGTGTTCTATTCTTATATTCGGTACTACAGGTGTCGGATGCTTAAGATATGCCCAAACATAAACATCATTTTCTTTAGTATATGTAGTTGTTGCTCCCAAAAGTTTACGCGATGGTTCTTGATTCCATGAACCTATACCTATTTCCACTCTTGAAAAATCAGCAAAAACAACGGTTGCAAAACCGGTAACTACCAACAAAGATAACAGCAGTTTTTTTATCATATTTATCTCCATTATATTAATGGCTGAATTATATCTAATAAATGGAAGTTGATGACTTAAATAGTATATTAGAGCAAAAATTTGCTCTAATGAAGGAGAAATAAAATAAGATTATCTGGACACAATAACCTTATATACTCACCCGAAGGTGAGTTTAAAAATCTATCTTTTAAGGAGGGTGTAAAAATTCTTAGCTAACTGCAGCTATTGCAGCGTCATAGTTTGGTTCCTCAGTAATTTCAGGAACGATCTCTTTGTAAGTTACGATACCGTTTTCATCTACAGCAAAGATTGCACGACAAGTAACACCTGCAAGTACTGAACCGCCTAGTAGTACACCATAAGCATTAGCAAAATCTTTGTTTCTGAAGTCTGAAGTTACAGTTAATTTATCTATACCTTCAGTTGAACAGAATCTTCCCGCCGCAAACGGTAAATCTAAAGAAACGATAGTTGGTTTAACACCGTCTAAACTTGCCGCTTTAGCATTAAAGTTACGAGTTTCAGTAGCACAAACACCTGTGTCTAATGAAGGAACAACAATAATAAGTTGTTTGTGCCCTTGAGCACCGCCAACTGTAACATCACCTAAACCATCAGAATTTACAACTGTAACTTCCGGTGCTTTATCACCTACATTTACTTCATTTCCTAATAACTCTACTTCAGTACCTTTAAACTTTGTAGTTGCCATATTGGCTCCTTTTTTCAATCATTTTATTTTGATGTTAGAAGTTTACATAAAATCGGATAATTATAGTCTTATTATCTTTTTGTGATAATTTAACTAAGTTTAAATTAAGGTTATAAAGATGACTTAGGTGAAATATCTATATCGTCTAAAGACTTAAACATATTTTTCTCATACATCTCTATAGCTACACGCCCTATCATAGCAGCATTATCTGAACAGTATTTAAGTTCACTTAGTAAAAGCTCTGCATTGTGAGGTTTTAAAAGTTCTTCTATTTGTGAGCGTAGATAAAGGTTTGCAGAAGCTCCTCCGACTATGGCAAATCTTTTTGGAGGGTTTGTTTTAAAATACTTTTTTAGCTTTTGCGTCAAATGTGCAGTTGCAATATGCTCAAACGATGCAGCTATATCTTTGTATTCACTGTTATCTTTAGCTTTTTCAACCGCCAAACGAACAGCATTTTTTAAACCTGAATAGCTAAATGCTATAAGCGGAGATTGTGAGAGAGGGATTGTAAAGTTATGCTTTTTTCTATCACCGTCCTTTGCCAACTCTTGAATAAGCGGACCTCCGGGATAACCAAGCCCCATCATCTTTGCCACTTTATCAAAGCTCTCACCGAATGAGTCATCCATACTTTTAGCAACCGTTTGTATATCTTCAAGTGAATTCACCTGCATAACCTGTGTATGCCCACCTGATACCAACAAAATAGTACAAGGAAATTTTGTCTCTTTTTCAATAAAAAGTGAATATATATGCCCTACTAAATGGTTTACACCTATAATCGGAATACCTAATGATATGGATATAGCTTTAGCCATAGTCACACCCTCTACAAGTGTTACGGCAAGTCCCGGGCTTGATGTAACTGCTACAGCTTTTAAATCTTTAAAATAAGGCTCACACTCTGCAAGTATCTTTGGTAGAGCTTCTGCATGAAGCCTTGCTGCGAGTTCCGGTACTACACCACCGTAAACAGAATGCTCCAACTCTTGAGAAATCTTTTTATGAAAAAGTAACTTTTTTGTCTTTATCTCTGTTATAGCTATAGCAGAATCGTCACATGAACTCTCAATACTTAGTATCATACTACTCTTGCCTACTTTTTTTATCCCAAATCGCAAGACCGATAGCTACAACAACTAAAAGTCCGAACATAACACCAAAAGTCAGTAAGTCACCGCCGCTTGTAACTTTATCTATATCTTGCGTCATCTATCTTCTCAACTCTTTACGTATTTTTGCATCTATGGCAAATACATCATCTACATTTTTTGGCTCTATATCGTAAGCTTCGTATGCATCTAGTATGGTTTTATGTATATCCATAAAACCTATCTCTTTGTTTATAAACTTCTCAATGGCTACTTCATTTGCAGCATTTATAACTACACCGCGATTTGGATTGTTTAAGAGTTCATTTTTTATTTGCCAAACAGGATAACGCTCCTGCTCGATTTTACGAAATTCTAAGGAGGCAACTTCAAGCAAATCAATATGTTTTAATATACTTGCATCCATCTTTGCATCTATAGCGTAAGATATAGGAAGCTGCATATTTGCATGAGCAAAATGTGCCGTAGTTGAGCCGTCTTTAAAGTCTATAAGTGCGTGAATAAGTGACTTTGTTTCTATAATGGCGTCATATTTGCCCTCACCAAAAAGCCATCTGGCTTCTAAAAGCTCAAACATTTTATTAACCATAGTAGCAGAATCTATAGTTATCTTTTGTCCCATAGACCAGTTCGGATGCTTTTGCGTATCTGCTAAAGTTGCACCGTGAAGTTTTTCTATATCCCAGTCACGAAAAGCCCCTCCGCTTGCCGTGATAATCATTTTCTTTACGGGTCTGTCCTGCAAAAGATACCAAAGCCCAAAATGCTCGGAATCTATTGGTTGAATTTTTGAACTGTCTATGAAGTTACCGCAAGCTACCAAACTTTCTTTATTTGCAAGTGCTATTTTTTTATCACTCTGTATTGCTTTAAGAGTCGGGCGAAGTCCCATAAAACCAACCAGTGCATTTACGACTAGCTCGCTTTTTGAGTCTTCTATAGCTTTTAGTATATTTTCTTCACCTGCAAAAACATTTGAATGATTTACGCTTGGGATATCATCTGCATCTGAGATAACAACAACTTTTGGATTAAACTCTTTTAATTGTTCGTTTAGAAGTTTTATGTTTTTTCCACAAACCAAAACCTCAACGTCTAAAGCAAATTTTTTAGCTATTGCGAGGGTGTTTACCCCTATTGAACCTGTGCAACCTAGTACGACCAAACTACACAAGACCTCTTAAAAGAACAAGCATAATTACCGCACCAAAAAGATAACCGTCTATCCTGTCTAATATACCGCCATGACCCGGTAAAATATCTCCGCTGTCTTTAACACCCGCTTCACGTTTAAGTGAGCTTTCATATAAATCACCAAATATAGATGCAGCTGAAACAGCTATAGAGATTACAAAAGCGGTAAACATATCGACAACATAAAGACCCACAAACATACCACTTAAAGTTGCAACGGCTATACCTCCTGCAACTCCTTCTATGGTTTTATTCGGGCTTGTTTGGCAAAACTTTGTTTTACCGATGCTTTTACCCACTCCGTAAGCTCCCACATCAGTCATAGCTACGACTATTAAAAGCCATGCCATACTCATCATTCCATACTCTTGATACATTGTAAATATAAAAAGCATACCGGCTGTCGGATATATAAAAGGTAAGAAGTTTTTCCACTCAAGCTTAGGGTTGTAAGCAACGGCAGATGCATAAAAAATACCGGCTAATACAAAAAGATCGTCACCGTAAGGATAAATCAAAGCTAAAAGCCATAACCCCATCGCAAACTTGAACACGCTATTATCTACAGCGCCGTATAGTTTTTGAGCTTCACTAAAAGCTAGTAGATAAATCGCTCCAAAAACAGCCCACATTACGAAAAAATTATCTATTAGACCTATTATGATTACGGCAGCTAAGAGTGCTAAACCCGTTACTACTCTTTCTCTATCGCTAAAAATAGCCATTAAAAATCCTATAAATTATAAAACTAGATGCAAGTATAGCAAGTTAGACTTTAATATCTAGCTTATGTATCGGAAATTCTTTCTCAGATTTTTTTTCTTCGTCCTCATCTTTTTCCTGATGCTCACTTCTTTTTGTCTCTTCATCAGCCTCTTGACGTTGATGTTCACGGTCTGGATCTACCTCGTGATTTTCTTCTGTCGGACGAACCTCTACAACTTCTTTTTCTTTTTCGTTAGCTAAAGTTTGAGCTACCATGTTTTGGAATTCTACACGATTGTTATGTGCATTTTGAACATTAGATGCAGCTGCAGTTTGTTGGTTAACAAAGATTGCATTTCCTATCGGTCCAATAGCCATGGTAGTAGCCTCCTTAACTTTACCTAGTATCTACCTCTATTGTCTTGTATTTGTTGTACAAAACATTGGCACCACTCTGTATGGTAACTTCTCGTCTAGGAGTATAATCGACCAAATAGCGATCTTTTGAAGTAGTGGTAAAATCAACACACAACCTCGCGGCACTCTCAATGATGCCCATAGGAACATTTTGCTTATCGGTTGTTACTATAACATGAGTTGATGGTGCATCTCTTAGATGCAGCCAAATATCCCTCGCTCTTGCCTTTCCTAGCAAGGTAATATTGCCTCTCTCATTCTTGCCTAGTTGGATTTTATAACCCTCAATATAAAAGGTTTCTATAGAATCATCCTCTTTTATTTTTTTTGTTTTAAGTTGTTTTGGAAAAAGCAGTTCAATCTTTGAGCTCTCTTTTGCTTCATTTACAGTATGTATAAAAAGTTCGGTATGTTTTATTTTTGACTCTAGTGATGCTTTTTGTATGTGTAGATTTGAAGCTTTTTGTTTTGCTTTTTTACTCTTTGTAAAAAAATAATCACTTATCTTAGATGCACTTGGAAACTCTTTGTCTAAATCTACATTTATAACTGAGCCGTCATAATCTTGAAGCTCCAAAGTTTTAGCATACGGTTTAATACTATGCATATTTGAAAGCACCAAATTTCCATAATGATTAAACTTTTTGACTTCTTCTTTTAGGCTTTCTTCATCATCAAGGTTTCTGTACAATTTTTTGAGTTTTTTCAACTTTTTCTCTAAAAGTGAGACTTTCTGTTTTTTCAGACTTGATAATTTATGAGACTGCTCTTTTTCATACACCTCATATAAAAAAGCCTCGACATCATCAAGCGGATACTCTTTTGCTTCAAAAGGAGCCTGAGGCACGTCTAAAAGCTTTTGCCCTACTCTAACTTCACGAAATGAACTGTACAAATCTATATGACGAAGTGCCTCTATGACTACCATATCTGCATCTAGGATGATTACGTTTGTATATTTTCCGGTAAATTCAAACTGCAGATATGTAACTTCCTCTTTATATGCAGATGCGATCGTAGTTTTAAAACGGATGATTTTGTCATTGTTTATAAGTTCTATATCTTGAATGTTCGCTCTTATAAATCTTTTTGCAAGTACAACGTCAAAAGGTGCATTATATACCTTGCTTCTTGCGTAAGATGGGCATCTGAATATTGAGGAATTTGAGCGTTGCATATTAAAATACACCTCATCGTCTTTATCAAACACCACTTTTATGATTGTGTCGCTTACTCTATAGATAGCCGATATTTTTTTAAAATTGTTAAGATAGTCTTTTATTTGTTTTAAGTGCGATAGTTTCATAAAGAGATTATATCTAACTCAAACTTCTAATTACACAATGGGTTTAAAAATAGTTAAGAATTCTTAACTATTTTTCATCTATTTATCGATGATGTTTTCAATTAAACCTGATATAATTTTATACTAAGAATATTGCAAAAACATATCAATATATTTAAAAGTATAATTAATAAAAAAAGGGTTTAATTAAATGTTGAACGAGTTTAATTATCAACAGATACTTAATGAAGTTTATGATGAAACAATACCTTATTTCCAAGATGGAAAGGTTGCAGACTATATCCCGGCTCTAGCAAAAGTAAATCCGGAACAGTTTGCAATGAGTATAACACTTTTTAATGGTAAGCAGTATCATGTCGGTGTTTGCGATGAAAAGTTTTCTATTCAAAGTATATCTAAGGTATATACTTTTACAAAAGCATTGCAACTATTTGGAACAAAACTTTATAAAAGGGTTGGAAAAGAACCGTCTGGAAATCCATTTAACTCTTTGGTGCAACTAGAATATGAAAAAGGAATTCCAAGAAATCCTTTTATTAACGCTGGTGCAATTGTAGTCACTGATGCATTATTAAGCTATTTTAAAAACATAGATAAATGTTTTAATGACACATTATCTTTTATTCAAGAAACATCCGATAACGAGACCATAGGTTTTGATAGAAATGTTTGGTTTTCAGAGTATCAACACGGGCATAGAAATCTGGCACTTGCAAATTTAATGAAGAGTTATAATAATATAGACAATTTAGTTGAAGATGTGGTTAAAACCTACTTTAAACACTGTTCGATAGAGATGTCAACAAAAGAGTTGTCAAGATCGATGTTATTCCTTGCAAATCATGGGATTGATCCTATAAATGGTAAAGAGTATGTCACACATGAACAAGCAAAAAGAATAAATGCATTGATGTTAACATGTGGGCATTACGATGCAAGTGGGGAGTTTGCATTTTATGTAGGATTACCTGGGAAAAGCGGTGTTGGCGGAGGAATTGTAGCAATAGTGCCAAAAGTTATGTCAATAGCTGTCTTTAGCCCTAGACTTAATAGCTGGGGTAATTCTCTTTGCGGTACTAAAGCTTTGGAAATATTTGCTAAAAAAACAGGTTTGTCTATCTTTTAGGTTCACATCATAAAATTTAAAAGACTAATATTGTATCTAGTTGACAATCTTTCTTTCCATAATTAATGCATTAGAACCATCTTTATAAAACGATAAGCTAATGGCAAGTTGTTTAAAACCAAGTTTTTTATAAAAATTGATTGCTCCATAGTTGTCTTGACGAACTTCCAGAATTATTATCTTAAAATTTAATTGATTAAGACTATAAAATAACTGTTCCATTAACTTCTTAGCTATTCCGCTGCCTCTATATGATTTTTGAATACATAAGGAATAAAGTTTAGCTTTTTTTCTATGTATCAAAGCAAGTGCATAACCTAAAAGTTCAAACTTGTCATCATAAACAACTAACAACAAGTTTCTTTTAATATGATAATAAAACGACTCCCTAGATAATGGAAAGTTAGCATCGCTAAAAGTTTCGTTTTCCAATTTCACTAATGCTTTCACATCAGTTTTTTGAGCCTTTTTTATAATCATTTTTGATAAATTGTATATTTTGGAATAAGTTTAAACGGTCTATATGACATTTTAACTTTTTTTAGGTTCTCAAAGCCCATATCATCACCAACATTAATGTACATTACACCGTAGTGTGTTTGCAATAGTTTTGAAAACTCTCTAAAAATAAACTGAGCACATCCAAGCACTTCAAAGTCAGTTTTTTCAATAATTACACATGCTGTATCACCATTGATTCTCTCTCCAGCAGTAAATCCTTTTAACTGATTATCTATATAAATTACAAGACCGATTAAATCAAGCTCTTGATAATGTTTTAGCATCTTTTTGATGGCATGGCGTTCTTGATGTATCCCTTCTAAAAAAACTTCGGCTTCTTCGTGAGGCATATATTTAACACGGTCAGATACCCATTTATTAAAAAGTGCAATAATATCATCAAAATGTTTTACATGTTCAAGTGTCTCTATACGATAATTCGGGTATGATTTTATAAATTTATTTATCTCTGTACGTTTTGTATGGTAACTGTTTCCACGCAACTCAATCAACGAATCAGCTTTATATACATAATCTACAAGTTTCTTTTCTACAACATAGTTTTCCAGCATCTGAAACATTGTTTCTGCTTCATCTACTGATTGCACAAATTGCTCAATAATTGAACCATAAACATAATCAATTCGGGCATAATATTTTGAGCTATTGTTTTTATTCATAATTTTAAAACATAATTCCATCGCATGAATAACATTTTTTTGTTTTCCAATAGGTGGAAGTAACATTGTAAGTTCACCACCATTCATTACAAACAAGCAAAAACATTTATTTGATATTGTATAAAAACCGCTACTGTTTGCCAGCCAAATATAGTTAGCGGCAAAAGTATAATCACTAATATCTACATTAATTTTTGTAAGATATTTTTCAAGAATTGGTTTGACATCCATTGTGAATGGTTTGAGAGTTTTTTTACCTATAGTTAGGTTTGCCATTTGGTATTTTCCTAGTAAAAATTTGAGCGAAATTGTACTCCTTTTTTTTGATTTTTCAGTTTTTTTTTTAAACTATTCAAATAGTATTGAAAAACTGAATATACTGTTAGAAAATAAGAAATATTTCAATTCAAATCTTTTTTGTTATAATTGCAAAAAAATAAGAGGATGTACTCGTGCATGTAAGAGGCTTTGGTCGCAATTACTTTTCACTTATCGCCATTCAAGCATACGTGTCATTGCAAAAAGTCGCAGCACTCAGTACTTCCGTATCTACTCTTAGCGGTAAACCGCTAACTATCAAAATAACTTCCCCTCCTTCTAAATAACTTTTTTTCAAACACAAACAAAAAATTAATATTTATTAGGATAATACATGACAAAAACAATAAAACTATCATTAGTGTGTGCATCTATGTACACTTCACTTTTTGCAGGTGAAGTAGAGCTTAAAGATGTAGTAGTAACGGGTGCTACAAAAAGCGAACAGTCTATACAAGACGTAACTTCAAACGTAACTCTAATCTCTTCTGAAGAGTTAGAAGAAAAGCATTCTCTTAGCGTAGTGGAGATACTTAGTAACATCTCCGGCATCAACATTGTAAACAGCGGTGGTCTGGGAAGTACCACATCCGTTCAGCTTAGAGGGATGAGCAATAGCAGAACACTTGTTTTAATAGACGGCGTAAGATATCAAGACCCTTCAAGCACGTCAGGTGCTAGCTTGTCTCACCTTATGGCAAGCGATATTGAAAGAATAGAGATTATAAAAGGTGCGCAAAGCGGCATCTGGGGCGCTGATGCAAGTGCGGGTGTTATAAACATCATAACAAAATCTGCACAAAAAGGCACACACTTAAGAGCAAACATCGAATACGGCAGTTTTAAAACTAAAAAGTACGGTGCTACCGCTTCGTATAAAAACGATGACTTAGAGTTAAAACTAAGTGCAAACAGAATTACAAGCGATTCATTCAGCGTACAAGCTCCAAACGGTGAAAATGTAGATAACTATGAAGACGACCCATATGAAAACACAACTATCAACTTCAATGCAAAGTACAACATAACAAACGATGCAGCTATTAAATTAAATGTAACAAGCGTAGATGCACTAAAAGATTATGACAGTTTCGGTGACCCAAACGACAATACCCTAAGAAGTGATATTAAAAACCTGCTTTACTCTGCTTCGTATTTTCAAAAAATTGACAACCACAACCTAGAACTCAAATATGAAAACTCAAAGTTTGAGAGAGACGAGATAGGTACGGTAGCAATGTGGGGGACTGAATACGTAAAAGTATTTAACGGCGAGATTCAAAACATTGAACTGAGTGATAACTACAAATATATGAAAGATAGTTTTTTACTTTTTGGGCTTGGTGCAAGTAGTGATGATGTTGATTATATTATGACAGACAACTCTAAAACGCAAAAAGAAAACAAAAACAACTACATCTACCTTACAAACTCAAACAAGTTTGAGAGTCTTATACTTTCTCAAAGCATAAGATACGACAGATACAACAACTTTGACAACAAAGCTACGGGAAAACTAGGACTAAAGTACAACTTCAAAAAAGATGTTTATCTAAGTTCAAACTTTGGAACTGGTTATAACACCCCTAACATTGTCCAAGAACTTAACCCGTGGGGTATGGTTAACCCTGACTTAAATCCTGAAAACTCTAAAACTTTTGATATTTCACTTGGATACAAAGGTCTTGAGCTTACTTACTTTTACCAAAAAATAAAAGACTTAATAGAGTGGTATGACCCAGACGGCTGGGGTGGAAATCCTGCGATTTACAAAAACCTGGACGGAGAAAGTACCTTTAAAGGGCTTGAGTTAGCATACAAGCAAAACCTTGGAGAGAATCTTATTTTTAACTCAAACGCTACATACCTAAATGCAAAAAATAAAGACGGACAAAGACTTATCAGACGCCCTAAATACACTGCAAATGCTTCTTTAGATTACTACCCGTATGAGAGTCTGCATCTAGGACTTTATGCTAACTATGTAGGTGAGAGATACGACCAGGCAAATGAGCAGGGTAAACAAACAGGTAAATACACTCTGGCAAATTTTACTGCTGGATACACTCTTAGCAAATATCTAGACTTTTATCTAAAAGTTGATAATATTAGTGACAGATATTACCAAGAAGCTGACGGCTATGCGACTGCGGGACGCAGTTATTACTGCGGATTAAATGCAAAATACTAAAGGATAAAACAGTATGAAAATCTTGATTTTGACATTTTTTTTCATACTAAACCTGTGGGCAAATGAGAGAATAATCTCTCTTAGCCCTTCTATTACCGAGATTTTATATGCACTTGGAAAAGGTAACGAACTCGTAGGTGTGAGTGCATATTCACTCTACCCTAAAGAGGCTCAAAAACTCCCCGTTGTAGGAAGTTATGAGAATCCAAACATAGAAAAAATTTTGGAGCTTAAACCTACACTTGTAGTGGGGCAAAATTACAACGAGGGCATCTTAGACAAACTAAAAATCTTTAATATAAAAACATTAAAACTAAATCTTAAAAGACTAGAGAGAATCAAAGAGTCCATAGATATTTTGGGTAAGGCTTTAGATGCTAAAGAGTCAAAAAAACTTGTAAAAAACATAGACGATGCACTAAAAAACGCTCCAAAAGCAAAAAAACCTCACAGTGTGATGATAGTTTACGGGTTACGTGAGGATTTAAGAAGCGGGAACTACATAGCAGGGCACGATATTTTCTTTGAAGACATCATAAATGAGTGCGGAAATACAAACGCATATAAAGAGACTTACCTCTCTCAGCCCGTTCTCTCTTATGAGAACATCATAGCCGTAAATCCGGATCAGATTATCATTTTACATTCACTAGCAACCGAAGGAAATGTAGATGTAAAAAAAGCACTCTCTGCTTGGAAAAAAATCCCGACTACCGCTTCAAAAAACAACGATATACATATAGTAAACGACAATTATCTGCATATACCCTCACACAGGGTCGCACTCACTATTAAAAGACTTTGCGGAGTTATGAATGATTGAGTTTTCCAACTTTTCATGTTCTTTTAACAACAGAGAGATTTTAAAAAACATAAACCTAAAAATAAAAGACCACCTTGTTATTTTAGGCTCAAACGGAAGCGGTAAAAGCACTCTTGTAAAATCAGTCTGCAAACTTGTAAAGTATGAGGGAAACATCTTGCTCGATGGAAAAAATACCGAAACTTACGAGCAAAAAGAGCTTGCAAAAAAAGTTGTCTATATACCGACAAAACTCGAAATTGCAGATGAGTTCATAAGTGTAGAAGAGTTTGTACTACTTGGTCGTTTTGCACATAAGAGAAGCTTTTTTGACTATACAAAAGAGGACAGATTGCTTGTAGAAAAAAATCTAGAATTTTTAAAGCTTTCACATCTGAAAAAACACTCCGTAAAGTCACTAAGTTCGGGTGAACAGCAACTTATACAAATAGCTCAGGCTCTTACCCAACAAAGCAAAACCATAATATTTGACGAGCCGACAGCCAATCTTGACCCAAGAAACACTATGCTTATAGCTTCACATATAAGGGAGCTAAAAAATTCGCATAATATCTTGGTCATCACACACGATTTGGAGTTTGCATCTTCCCTTGGCATCGATGTGGCTTTTATAAAGAATGCATCTGTCAAACTCCATAACAAAGAGATAGACTTTAAAGAGATGGTAAATGAATATGACTAGATTTATATTATGGACTATTTTAGTCTCTATATTTTTACTATCTCCGTTTTTCGGTGCTGTAACACTTGATATAAACGAGGTTTTTAAAGGCTCTACTCTACACAGCGACATATTTTACAACCTTCGTTTGCCGAGATTGTTTTTTGCATTTTTTGCAGGTGTCATCTTGAGCCTTAGCGGACTTTTGTTTCAAACACTTTTTAGAAACCCGCTTATGACACCATATACTCTGGGCATCTCAAGCGGTGCGGTTTTGGGTGCGGGAATAGCTATAAAACTCGGTTTGATAGGGATTGTTTTTGGTATAAGCAGTATTAGTATATTTGGTTTTGCGGGGGCAATATTTACTGTGTTTTTACTGCTTTATCTCTCGCGATTTTTAAAAAACAGCCATCAAGAGAGCCTTTTACTGCTAGGGATTGCACTCTCACTTTTTTACACTTCATCTTTGATGATAGTGTTTTATCTGGGCGACACTATACAAAATGATATGCTACTTCGCTTTACCATGGGGAGTCTCTCCATAATAGGCTGGCAGAATCCCATGCTTTTTGCATTTATATCTTTTGTGCTTGTTGGGTGCATCTATATCTACAGATATGAGTTGGAACTTTTAAACGTAAGTGATGAGAGTTCTCAACTAAAAGGGCTTGATACTAAAAAAATCACGCTTTTACTTCTTGTAGTATCGTCTTTTAGTATTGGATTTTTGGTAAGCATCAGCGGACCTATCGGTTTTATAGGACTTGTAGTACCGCACATAGTTACAAAACTCTACCCTACTACGATAAAAAAACGCATCATTAAAACGGCTGTTTTTGGCGGACTTTTTTTAGTGATGTGTGATACCATCACAAGGGTCATCCAGACACAAAGCGAACTGCCAATAGGAATAGTCACGGCACTTATAGGCGGACCGTTTTTCATCTACCTCATCATCAGCAGGAGTTCAAAATGAGTTATGCATCTTGGTTTGAAGAACATGCACAAAAACATAAAAAGATAGTGGATAAACTACTCTCTAAAGGCTTTAGCAAAGAGCAGATAATAGAGTACTTTGAGTTTGAAAATATGGTAGAGATGGAAAAAGACTTCTGTCCTCTTTATGCCGAAAATAAAAAATGCCACGACATAGAAGAACTAAACTGCTACCTTTGTGCCTGCCCGAATTTTCGTTTTGACGATAAGGGGATTGAAAAGATAGAGAATAAAACAAAGTACAGTTACTGCTCAATAGATTCTAAAAAAGGCGAGCTTAGTACCTATGGAGATGCTATGCATCAAAACTGCTCAGGCTGTGACGTACCACACATCAAAAAGTATATAGAAGACAAGTTTGATGTTGATTGGAAAAAGATTATGAAAGATTGCAACCTTATGGGTATAATTAAAACAAAAAAATAAAGGTTTAAAATGTCAAATATATCAAGAAGAAGTTTTATACAAGGCTCTTTGGCTCTTGGTGCATCTGCGATTATTCCAACCGGGCTTAAAGCACAAGATGTCAATACTCTAAAATTTATACATGCTACCGACACACATATGGATTTTATGGATATTAGCTCCATTGAAGCTATGGAGTTGATGGTTGAATTTATAAACCGTGAATACAAAGATTTGGATTTTGTTTTGTTCGGAGGTGATAACTACAACAATAACATAAAAGACAACAAAGATGCAGTCATGTTCAAGTTTATAGTTGAGAAACTTCACTGTCCTTACTACATTGTACGCGGAAATAAAGAATCATCACCTACTTCAAGCCTAAAAAGCGTACTATCAAAAGACTTTGATAATATCTTTTTGCAAAATGAAAAACTTTATAAAAATGGCAGGGATTGGCTTGTAAAAACCAAGGGGTATCAAATTTTGGGACTTGACAGTTCGGTGGAACATCACTATAACGGTCTTTATACTAAAGAAACTCTTGAGTTTGCAGAAAAAACGCTAAAAAGCGGCAAACCTACAATTATATTAAACCACCACCCATATACAAACTACTGGAAAGGCACGGATAAGGAAGATATTAAAAAACATGTACTTGGAAATACTGAGGAAGTTCAAAAAAGACTTTTTAAATACCCTAACCTTATCTTGACTCTATCAGGTCACAAACACATAGACTCAGTTACAAGAATCAACCAAACAAAAGTTATAGTAACCCGTGCATTTGAGCGTCCACTAGATATAAATATGTACCCTATGAGATATGTTGAGATACTTGGCAGCAACATCAACGAGAAGATAATCTACACATCATAATAAGGGAAAATATGGAGCTGGTTTATCTGTGGGTTGAGGACTATAAAAATATACACCAACAAGGGTTTAATTTTTCGCCTAGATTTAAGTGTACTTTTCATGATGAATATGATGATGCAAATAAATTAAAAGACAACTGTGAACTAGAAATAGAAGAGAATGATAATTATGTAAGTATATTTCCAGAAAGTATAAATATAACTACTATTGTTGGAGAGAATGGAGCAGGAAAAAGTAGTGTAATTGATTTTATTTTAAAAAACACATATAAAGAATTCGATAAATCAAAATTTATTTATATTTATCATGACAATGAAAAACTGTATTTAGAATCTAACTTAAAGTTCAATATTATTACTGATGTAGAAGTTTTTGAAGATGAACATAATAATATAGAGACATTTAACTTAGTAATTGATTTTG
This sequence comes from Sulfurimonas lithotrophica, assembly GCF_009258225.1. Classification (NCBI taxonomy): domain Bacteria; kingdom Pseudomonadati; phylum Campylobacterota; class Epsilonproteobacteria; order Campylobacterales; family Sulfurimonadaceae; genus Sulfurimonas; species Sulfurimonas lithotrophica. The sequence goes on along the minus strand of NZ_CP043617.1, from coordinate 120,278 downwards.
CACCAGGACAACGAGACATATGGAATGTTAAAGGAGAATATCATCAATATTTTGCACTTGAACCTTCCAGAAATTATGAAAGTAGTGGTCCGGGAGCATTTGGTAAAATAGAACCTGTATCTTTTGACGCTAATATGAAATTAAACACTTTATTTTTTTATTATTATTTATCCAAATTACCAAATGGACAAGCCATTATTGATAAATTAAAATTACCAAAATTCAATCATTTCACAATCTTAAGATATCGGTCAATGGGTGAAAAGGTTCAAAATGACAATTTGCAGAACTTGCAAAACCAAAGCTTTAAAAATATTCAACTTAGTGCACAAGATTATAATGAATTAAAAGATATCTTATCTGAAAACTTAATAGGAAATACATATCAAATAGAATCAATACTTGAAGATGATTTAATTATTTTAGATCCATTAACAATTTATATCGAAATAGAAATTTTTGATGAAACTAAAGATATAAGTTTTGGAAAACTAAGTACAGGTCAAAAACTACTTATTTCATACTTTGGTATTATCATGCGTCATTATTATAAAAATTCAGAAAAAAACTTTAATATTTTTGTAGATGAAATAGAAACTGCCTTTCATCCTTTATTTCAAAGAAAACTACTCAATGAATTGATTACCATGATTCAATTAGCACTTTCAAATATTCAAACAAGTTTAATTTTATCAACTCACTCACCATTTATACTATCAGATTTACCAAAAGAAAATGTAATCTTTTTAAAAGAAGGCAAACAAGTTGATATTGATATAGAAACTTTTGGAGCAAATATACATACCCTTTTATCTCATGGTTTTTTTATGCAAGACGGTCTTATGGGGGAGTTTGCAAAAAGTAAAATTAATGATGTAATTAACTTTCTAAATGATGGTGTAGAAAGTGAAAAAATTAAATCTAATGAAGATGCTCAAAAATATATTAATATTATTGGTGAGCCAATACTAAAACGACAGCTTCAAAAAATATTAGATAGCAAACGACTTTCAAAAATAGATGAAATAGATTTATTAAAACAACGTATAGAAGAACTAGAGAAAAAACAAAATGACTAAGCTACCTTTAAATACAAAAGCACTAAATAAACATGTAAAAGAGTTAACAAAAAAAATAGAGCCTCTGCCATCTATATCAAAATATACTATAAAAGAGATACTTGAAGCTTCTCCAGAAAAACTTCATGAGATTGCTAAATGGTTTGATACATTATCTAGTACAAAAAAAGAAGAGTTTAATTACATTAAAACTGAATATAGTAATTTTATAACAAAAGATAAAATAGAATATCATGGATATATATTGGCAAAAAAATTAAATATCAATGTATGCCCATACTGTAATAGGAACTATACATTTACAGTCATTAATGATAAAGAAATATCACGTCCTGAGTTCGATCATTTTTATTCAAAAGAGAAATATCCTATCTTAGCATTATCATTCTATAACCTTATTCCATCATGTCATATTTGCAATTCAACACTTAAAGGAAGAGAAGAGTTTTCAATCAATTCACATATCCATCCTTACCTTGAATCTTTCCACCAAAAAACAAAATTTTGTTTTAAACCTTTAAATGCTGATTTTTTACATAACCATGAAAGCATAAAGATAAGATTATTTACAACAGACAAAAAAGCACTTAACTCCAAAAAAACATTTAAACTTGATGAATTTTATGAACATCATCGTGATATGGTAGTCGAACTTATACAAAAATCAGCTATTTATAACGAAAGCTATATAGATGAACTTTTCAACCGCTATGAAGGAACTTTATTTAAAAACAAAGAAGATTTACTTCGTCTTATCACTTGCGGATATATTACAGATGAAGATATAAACAAACGCCCGTTAAGTAAACTAATAAAAGACATCTCAGAGGAGTTAAAACTAATATGACAAACTCAAACATACTTATATACCAAAGTGAAGACGGACAAACCAAAATTCAAACCCGCTTAGAAGATGAAACAGTTTGGCTGACCCAAGCTCAACTTTGCGAACTGTTTCAAAAATCAAAATCTACTATAAGTGAACATATTAAAAATATATTTGAAGATGGGGAACTTGTAGAAAATCAAGTTGTTCGGAATTACCGAACAACTGCAAGTGATGGAAAAAATTATGACACAAATTTTTATAACCTCGATGTAATCATCTCAGTAGGATACAGAGTAAAATCGCCTCAAGGAACAAAGTTTCGCCAATGGGCTACTGCAAGATTAAAAGAATACATCATCAAAGGTTTTGTGATGGACGATGAGAGACTAAAACAAGCACAAAACGACTATTTTGACGAACTTTTAGCCCGCATCCGAGATATAAGAAGCAGTGAAAAAGTTTTTTGGAGAAAAGTTTTAGATATTTATGCTACAAGTATCGACTATGACCCAAAGTCAGAAACTTCGATACTTTTCTTTCAAACTATACAAAACAAAATGCACTGGGCAGCTCATGGAAATACTGCAGCTGAAATTATCTATAAAAGAGCAGATGCTAATAAATCTCATATGGGTATGACCTCATTTAGCGGAGGCAAACCGACAAAAAATGAAGCTAGCATTGCTAAAAATTATTTAAATAAAGAAGAGCTGGAGATACTTAACAGAATTGTGAATATGTATTTAGAATTTGCGGAACTTCAAGCAAAAAATAGAAAACAGATGTATATGCAGGACTGGATTAAAAAGCTTGATGATTTTCTACAGTTATCAGATTTTAAAATCCTAAAAGACAAAGGAAATATCTCTCATAAACAAGCATTAGATAAAGCTGGTTTAGAGTATGAAAAATATAGAGAAAAAACCAAAAATGAACTATCAAAAGTTGAAACAGACTTTATAAAAACTATTGAAAGTACAGCAAAGAAGTTAAAGAAAAAATGAACCACCTAAGCATATTTGGAACAAGCTCGGACGCTGGCAAATCAACTCTATCTTTTGCCATAACATACCTGCTCCATGAGCGTGGCATCTCAGTTGCACCATTTAAAGCACAAAACGTCTCAAACAACTCTCAGGTTACGGATGCAGGCGGTGAAGTTGCCATCCCTCAGTATTTTGCAGCTGAAGCCATTGGCATAAAAACCACGCCCGACATAAATCCCATACTTTTAAAGTCTGGCTCATACAACTCTGCGCATCTGATTATCAACGGTAAGAGTGTCGGAGAAAAAGACGTACTCTCTTACTACAAAGATATTAACACCCTAAAACCAGTTGCAAAAAAAGCTTTTGAGAACTTGAGCCAAAAGTATGAGTGCATCGTAGCCGAGGGTGCGGGGAGTCCGGTGGAACTGAACCTTATGGAAAAAGATTTATCAAACATCTACATTGCAGACGAATTTAACACTAAAATTATTTTAGTGGCGGATATTGAACGCGGCGGAGTATTTGCATCTATCTGGGGCGTGTATAATCTTCTGCCAAAGAAGCTTCGTAAAAATGTCATAGGCGTTATTATCAACAAGTTTCGAGGAGATGCCTCACTTTTCGATGAAGGTATAAAAATCATAGAAAAAGATTTTGGACTAAAAGTATTGGGAGTAGTCCCGTACAAAAGTTTTAATCTCGGTTTTGAAGACAGCCAGTCCATAATGGGTTATGTGCAAGATACCAAAAAAGCCAAACTAAAAGTGGGAGTTATAAAACTTCCGCATATCTCCAACTTTACCGATTTTGAGCCGCTTGTGGCAGATGCAGAGATAGAACTAGTGTTTATCCAAAACGTGAACGAACTTCCATCTTGCGATGCCATCATTTTACCCGGAAGCAAAAGAGTTGTAGATGACTTGATTTATCTTAGAAAAAAAGGCTTTGCCAAGTACATCAAAAACACTAAAACGACCGTTATCGGCATCTGCGGCGGATACGAGATGATGTCCCAGTATATATTTGATTATGAAGCTGTTGAAACAAACAAAGTTATGACAAAAGGGCTTGGAATTTTTAAAGGCTCGGTAGAGTTTAAAAAGAAAAAAATCGTTAAAAAATCAAAGTATAAAATTTTTGATATAAAAATAAAGGGTTACGAGATACACAACGGTGTATGCAAAGATATATACAAACAAAAGAAAAGCTGTTACGGTACATTTATCCATGGTCTTTTTGACAATGACGAGATAAGGTACAAGATTTTTAACAAAATCAACCCAAAATATAAAGGGTACAATTTTAAAAGATACAAGAGAAAAAGCATAGAAGATTTTACTTCGCATATAGATAAACATATAGATATAAATTACATTTTAGAAAGGCTACATTAAATTGCAAACAAAAAATATTTTAACAGATAAATTAGATTCACTCCCAAGAGGAAAAGCCGACTTCTTACTTGCAGCATCAGTTACAAAAACCTGCGAGATAGAAGGCATCACACAAGCTGGAATTCCAGGAAAAATCCCATATACCCCTACACTCGATGCAGAGTTTATAGTAAATGAAAAACTATACTCTATGCCAGAAATCGCAGAGACACCTAGCGGTGTGCCTACACCTGCACTCATAACTCGTGCGGCTCATAATTTGGATGCATATGAGACTATTGAGATACTTGACTTGGGACTTGATATCAAACCTCAAAACACCATCTTGCATCAGTTTGGCATTGAGCCCTCAGATGCTATAAACAAAGGTGCAAATATAGATGCAAAAGAGGTATTTGCCAAGGGTATGGCTTATGGAAAAAGTTATGAGTTAAAAGGAAACTACCTTATTTTGGGTGAGAGCACACCAAGCGGAACTACGACCGCCGCGGCATCCGTGCTTGCTTTAGGCTACGATGCAAAGGGCTGTTTCTCATCAAGCTTTAAAGATGTACCAAAGGACATAAGACAAAAGACCATAGATGAGGCTTTATCACTTGTAGATGCAGATATGCCCAACTTTGAAAAGCTTGGAATTGTAAGTGACAATATGCTTATATTCTGTGCCGGATTTTTACTTGAAGCTACGAAAAGATTTCACGTAGTTTTAGGCGGCGGTACACAGATGGCGGCATGTCTGCTTATAGCCGACAAACTTCGCGAGGATGTTTTGATGCGCTTAAACTCAGAAAACCTTACACTTGCTACTACGGCTTGGGTTGTAAACGATGCAAACTCAGACATCAAAAAACTTCTAGGTTTTTTAAGCTACACTCCACATGCTGTATATACCGAGCTCTCATTCTCAGATGCAGAAATACCCGTACTTAAAAAGTATGATGAGGGTGAAGCAAAAGAGGGTGTGGGTGCAGGTGCGGCACTAGCTTACGCAAATGCAAATGGACAGACGAACAAAAGTGTTGTAGATGCAACCCAGCTTATAATGTATGGGATGATGTAGATATATGAAGGCTCTTTTTATAGGTGGAATCAAAAGCGGTAAAAGCAAAAATGCTGAAGAGTTTACACTCATGCACGCCAAAACAAAACCATACTACCTCGCCACTACCGAGTTTATAGATGCAGAGATAGCACAAAGGATAGAGCTTCACAAAAAACAAAGAGAAGATAGGTTCATAACCGTAGAAGAGTCTTTAGAACTCTCAAAAACCGTATCAAAGTGTGATGATATTGTTGTCATAGAGTGTATAAGTATGTGGATAAACAATATGCTTTTTCACAACAAACCCCACAAAGAGATATACGCAGAGATAGAAACACTTTTAGAACTTGAAAACTCCATAGTGTTTGTTTTAAACGACGTCGGAGGTGGAATAATCCCCGATAATAAACTAGCTCGTGAGTTTATAGACTTAAGCGGAATTATTTCTCAAAAGATAGCCGCGAAGTGTGATAAAGTGTTTCATACGGTCGCTGGAATAAGTACAAAGATAAAATGAAAAAAATACTAAAAGGTTTCGCACTCTCGGTCTCAATGCTCACAACCCTGCCTTTTTTTAAAATGCATGATTTTTTTAAAGGCATCAACGGTTATGCCGTCATGTTTTTCCCACTGGTTGGTTTGATTTTAGGTTTTACCCTTTTTGGTATTCATTCTTTGCTTGAGCCTTTTGTAGCATCTACACATCTAAACATTATTATATTCGCCCTGCTTGTTCTTTTTACGGGGGCTTTGCATCTGGACGGTTTTGCAGATACCATAGATGGTTTGTACGTTAAAAAAGAGAAAGCCCTTGAAGTTATGAGTGACCCGCATATCGGTGCAATGGGCATGATAATCACAGCTGTATTTTTAATTTTAAAAGCATCTACATTTATGCTTCTGGAATCATTTTACCTTTTGCCTTTCATACTTTTGCTCTCACGTTTTAACGCTGTTTTGGCTATATACTTTTTTCCTTATATAGGTGGCGGTATGGCAAAACTTGCAAAGGATGAATTTAGTAAAACACAGCTTATATTTGCAGCTTTGTTTACCATTTTGTTGGCAATACTTTTATCTTGGAAATTAGTCTTAATCTCATTGCTAACTCTTGTTATAGTCTCTAAGTTTTTTGTAAAACGCTATGGCGGACTTAGCGGGGATATTTACGGTTTTACTATTGAAGTAAGCGAATTGATTCTCTTAAACATAGTCGTATTTGGACTTATATGAGATTAACACTTGTTCGCCACTGTGAAGTAGAGGAAAAATATCTGGGACGCTATAACGGTCATATAGATATAGGACTTTCAAAAAACGGTTACATTCAAGCCAAAAAACTTTCACATGAGTTAAAAAACGAAAACTACGATGCAGTATTTTGCTCAGATCTTATCCGTGCAAAAGAGAGCCTAAAATATTTTTCCAATCTTGAAAATATAATCTATACAGATAGGCTAAGAGAAAAGTCTTGGGGTGAAGATGAAGGGAAAACCTACGATGAGATTTGTGATAGCAAAAATATCACATATGAGAGTTTTGAGCAATGGATATCTGCATTAGGCGGCGAGAGCATAGAAGATTTTACAAAAAGAATAGATGAATTTTTTTTTGAATTTTTACCGAATTTAAAATATGAAAATATTCTTATAGTTACCCACAGCGGGGTTATAAAAACCTTTTTAAGTCTATACGATAATATAACATTAGAAAATGCTTTTTGTGAAAAGATAAACTATGGCGATAAAAAAACACTCTATTTTGTACAAAAGAGCAATAAAGTTATACTTAGCTAACATAATTTAATATACTTCAAAGACAACAAGTCTTATAATAAGTCCAATTGTATTGTATTATATTCTAATGATTACACGAAGGATTAAAATCATGCTTAAAACTATTAAATCTAAAGTTATTTTTTCATTGTCTCTTTTAAGTATACTTGGACTTATCGGTATAAGTTCTTATCTATCAAGCACACTTCAAGATATATCAAATAACACGTCAAGAAAATCTTTGTCGATGCTTAGCAAATCTATATTTCAAACTATGACCACGAGTATGATGATGGGTGATCCGGGTGTAGTACAGCAGGCACTAAAAGCTTCTCAAGAGATAGAAGGTATAGAACACTTGGAAGTTCATAAATCAAAAGCCGTACACGAAGTATATTCTCCAAACACTCCATATACTAAAGATGCACTTATACGCGAAGTTTTAGAAAATAAAAACACCAAACTTATCGAAACGGAAGAAAATAATCATCACACTATTAGAATGATTAAACCGATGATTGCAGAAGAAAGATGTTTAAGTTGTCACTATAATGCAAAAGAAGGTTATGTACTAGGTGCTATGGATTTAGTAATTTCACTTGATGAAAACGATGAAAATATTAGCAGCACAAATATAACCCTTATCGTGACAATGATAATCGTTGGCTTAATCTTTGCCGTAGGAGCTTCGGTTTTCTTTGCAAAAGAGATATTTATACCTCTTAAAAAACTGACACAAAGGGTAGCAGACCTTGTTAGCGGTGAAAAAGATTTAACTCAAAGAGTTCATCATAAAAACGATGATGAGTTCGGTAATACCGCAAAAGAGATGAACAACTTCATAGAGATGATTCAAACTACCGTAAATGAAGTAAAAACACTCGGCGAAAAAAACTATCAAATATCTCTCAGAATAGAAGACTCAAGTCGCGTTATCAAAGCTACCACTGAAAAAGAAAGCGAGATAATAGAAAAAACCATTGTAAAAACCAAATCTATTGAAGACCTTCTTCACGAAAATATCCAAGCTGTTGAAGAGACTCAGGAAAACGTTGCACAAACACAAATTCAACTAAATACCGCAAAAGATTCGCTAAGTTCACTCTCAAACGAGGTTGATACTTTTGTTGAATCGGAAAATGAATTATCACAAGAACTTGTAGGTCTAAGAAGCGATGCAGACAGTGTAAAAGAAGTTCTAAACGTTATAAAAGATATAGCAGAACAAACAAATCTTCTTGCTCTAAATGCTGCTATTGAAGCTGCACGTGCAGGTGAGCACGGTCGCGGATTTGCGGTTGTTGCAGATGAAGTTCGTAAGCTGGCAGAACGTACTACAAAAAGTTTAAGTGAAATTGATATGAACGTAAGTACGATTGTTCAATCCATAAACGACGTAAGCGACAAGATGCAAACTAATGCCAACAAAATAGAAAACTTATCCGAGATTTCACATGAAGTTGAAGAAAAAATAGACAGCACCTCTGATGCTATTGCAGAATCAAATAAAATAGCTTGTCAATCTGCAGAGAACTCTAAAAAAATGTCAAATAACGTAAAAGAAATTATAAAAGACATTAACGATATTGAAGCATTGTCAAGCTCAAATAATACAAGTACCGCAGATATCGAAAGCCAGCTAAAAATCTTAGTTGAGATAGCTACCGAGCTTGATTCTACTATCAACCAGTTTAAAAGTTAACAGAAGTTTTTAATACCTTCTGTTACGCTTACGGTTTTTAATACCGTAATTTTTCTTATAACAAGAGTTACAAATATTGTATTTTGTATTTGGAGGCAGCGTCGCCCCGCACATTTTACATGACTGCACAAACCCGCTTTGATGCAGAGAGTTCTCAATATATTTATTTAAAGTAGCACGATAGCGTCTCGCTTTTTCCTGATCTAAAAAATAATCTCCAAACCTATATGAAAGCCATAGATAAAGTGAAATCTCCTTAACCATATCTTCTGCTAAAAGCAAATCTTGCGTAGTTTTGGCATATTTTCCGATAAGCTGAGGAGGTATGTAATCAATCGAGTGTTTTTGTTCTATTTTTCTTATATAACTTTCAAAAACCGATACTATATACGGCGATTTTAGGGTAATAGGTGCACATGAGAGATGATACTTCGTAGCAATATCGAGGTCATATTCATCCGTTATTTTTGAAGCTTCGAGCATATCTTCAAGATTAGAAGCTATAAAAGGACCGTTAAACTCCATATTTTTTACAAAAAACTTTAGTATCTCATACAAAGATTTCTCTTCTAATATACTTGCAACAAGTTGAATATGCCCGAGATTTGCCATAACTTTAAAAGGAATCTCTATTTTTTTTGCTTCTTTGTAGAAATTTTTATGGATGATTTTTAAAACATCACTGTATAAAGCCCCTACATATCCCTCTTCATTGAGTCCGTATCTTCCCGCACGACCCGAGATTTGATGAATCTCACTTGCGGTTAATTCCCTGTCGTTATTTCCGTCAAACTTTACTGCTTTTGAAAATAAAAGAGTTTTTATCGGTAAATTAAGCCCCATTGCTATTGCATCTGTAGCTATAAGAAGATCTGTCTCACCCTCGCGAAAGCGTCTTGCCTCTTCACGTCTTACTTCGGGCGATAGATTTCCGTAAACTACACTTACATCAAACTGCTTGGAAAAATTTTGTTTTAATCGAAGTACGTCTTTTCTTGAAAAAGCGATAATAGCACTCCCTTTTTGTACATCGTCTGCATTTGTAGCCGTCGGTAAAAGTTTTAGAGGATTTTTACGCTCAAACTCTATAATCTCAAGCTCTTCTCCAAGATATTCCGCAAGTGCAATAACAGCTTCTTTGGAATTTGGTGAGCCAGTCATAATTATTTCGTTTGCAGGAGCTCCGATAATAGCATTTGCCCAAGCCCAGCCACGCTCACTATCGCCTATCATTTGAACTTCATCGATTACACACACATCTACATCTACTTCAAAATTAAGCATCTCTATGGTTGAGCTTATATGTGTAGCATCTGCATCTATTATTTGCTCCTCTCCTGTTATCAAAGACACATCTACCCCGTCATCTTTTAAACCCTCATATCCCTCCAGTGCCAAAAGTCTAAGGGGTGCAAGGTAGTATCCCGTATCCGCTTCTTTTAGACTCTGCATCGCCTGATATGTCTTACCGCTGTTTGTAGGTCCTATATGAAGAATTAGTTTTCTTTTTATGGAGCGTGCAAGTGGAAAAAGATTTTTAAAATCTCGTATAGTTTGCGCTAAAAGTGCATGCTTTTGAGCTTTTATAATCTCTCCCTGAATAGAGTAGATAAAACGTTTTTGAACTTTTCTGGAAATTTTTGGAGTTATAATCAAAGACGTAGGCAGTATATCAAGCAAATGTTCATATATTTTGTTATATAAGTCTGCATCACTTAATTTTAACGTGCTTGATATTTTTTTACACTCGTTTACCAGATATGCAAGCTCCTCTAAAAAATGTTTTTCATGCTCGGTTTTTGCCTCATGCAATACATCGTCAAAATCTAACTCTTCATCCCTCCAAACGGACTCTAAAAACGAGTTTATCTCTATATGCAAATCAAGCTTGTATTTAAATCTTTCCTCTGAATAAGGCAGATTTATATACTCTTCAACCCCAAGCATCAACTCTTCGTTATGGACATCTAAAGATATCAGACTAAGATGCTTTGAGATTAACTCGTTTAAGATATCTTCTTTAATCAGAGGATATTTTTGTTTGGCTTTTGGAGGAGATGAACGAAGAGATGAGACAATCTCTTTATCGCTTAAAATAGTATGTGGGCTAGGAATAGAGCTTATAAACTCATCTATTCTTTTTTGAAAACTTTGTTTTGCACTCTCTTTATCGGCTTTTATCTCTTTTACAAGCTCCTCTATATCCGTTTCCTGCAGATGCTTGTATTCATATTTTTTTGTATTTATAGTATGAATTTTATGAAAACTTTGCCCTAACAACACGTAGTGTATATCTGCGTTAAACTCTAAAGAATCATCAATATCAAAAATCCCATCAACCGCTTTTTGAAGTTTCATCATTTTTTGTTCATGACGTATATATTGCAGTTTTGAATAGATTTTATCGGCAGTTATTTTTTTTGCTTTTTGTGATGCAAATTCGCCGTAAATCTGAGTTACCTCATCATTTGTAAGAGTATATTCTTGTAAGAGTTCATCTATTTTTTCAAGCGTTGTTTCTTCCGGTTCTTTTGGTTTGTTTGAGACGTATATTTTTTTGTTGTTTGCAAAAAATTCCAAAATAAGTTTTCTTATTGAACTATCGGCTTCACTCCAAACCATTCTGGCTGTTTTTACAAGTAACTCTTTTGAGTGTGCAACCTCATAGATGCCAAGATAATGAAACAACTCACTAAGTACTTCACTCTCGACTCTTTCAATCCCCACGTCAAAGGGGTCATCATCAAAATATTTTTTAATTCTTTGGTTAATTTTAGTATTTTTCTTATTTTTCTTAGACATAGTATAATTCTATCCTAAGATTATAAAATAAAAGGCTTATAATGAGCTATCCTGATGAATGGACGCAAAAAGAATTTTTAGAAAATAAAAAAAAGCTGGAAAAAGAAGGTATAGAGGTAATACTTGTTGATACCATACTCTCTCCTATCGATAAAGCAGCTTCTGTAGTTTACAACCCTTATGAGCTGGCAAAATACCCTGAGGGAAGTGTTTTTGTATTTTATTGCGACAGCGGAAAAGCCACGTTAGACAGACTAAACGAATATAAAGAAAAATTTCCTCAGCATCACTGCATCTCACTTAAAGGCGGCAGGGGTTACTGGAGAAAAAACATGATGCTAATCGATGATAACGATTAAAGATTTTGATGAGTTTGTAAACTCTCTAAAACAAAAAGATTTTTATAATGCTCATGAAGTTTTGGAAAAAATCTGGTATCCAAACAGGTTTAAAAATTCAAACGAGATAAAACTTTTAAAAGGTTTTATAAATGCGGCGGTATCGTTTGAACTGATTAAAAGAGGTAGAAAAAACCAAAGCAAAACTCCATGGAAAACTTATTTGAAATACAGACAATTGCTTTTTAAATTAAACTCGAAACAACAAAATATCTATTATCTAATCTCTTTGGAGATTGAAAAGTCAAAAAAAGATTTCAACTAACTTTTACTTTTTTCTCCCAAAAATACAAACTCATACTCGCTAAAAACGCTATAAGTGCTGCACTCAAAAACAGGTAAGTCGGTAGATATTCATATATATAACCGCTGTATAAAGCCCCTAAAAATGCACCGAATCCGTAAGTTATACCCGAGAACATCTGTTGTGCCAAAGATTTGTGTCTATATAGTGCAAAAAGATAAGATATGGCAGCAGAGTGAAAAAGTGCAAAGCTAAGTGCGTGAATCGATTGCGAGAAAAATAAAACAGTTAAATTCTGCGGAAATAAAAAAACCAAAAACCATCTAAAAGCCGTTGCCAATGTTGTGATTTGCAATACTAAAAGCAGATTTTTTCTTAAAAATCTAGCTTGAAAAAAAAGCATAAATACCTCAACGATTACGCCAAAACTCCACAAATATATAGTCATATCCAAACTCACGCCCGCATCGGTTTCATAGATGGTAAAAAAGTTGTAAAAAGGTCCGAAACCAACCTGCATCAGGGTAAGACCAACCCATAACCTCCAATCTTTTAAGATATTTATATCGTTAATTTCTTTGCTAGTTTTGTTTAAAGTATCTTTTTGACCGCGAACAATAATAAATGAGCTGATAACGGTAAAAAAAGTTAAAATCAACAGGTAGGTAAGTGCCGTTGAAGGATTTGATAGATACTTTACCAAGACAAGTGCCACACTTATAAAACCGATTGAGCCAAATAGCCTTATTTTTCCGTAACGCTCTTTACCCAGTATATTTAAAGATATCAATTCAACATAAGGCAGTACCAAACTAAGTCCGATTCCTATACCTATGTTTGAAAACAAAAGTTTGTAAAAACTATCTAATGCAAAATAAAAAGATACAGCAGAAGCAAGTAAAATAATAAGAGCCGTATTAAAGCTTCTTGTATCGAGTTTTAAACCGCGTATAAACAAAAAAGGTACAACAAAACGTACAAGCGGAGCCGCTGCAAAAATAATACCGATTTCACTTGCACTGTAACCGCTTATATTTAATACCTTCGGCATAAAAATAATATATACGCCTATAAGTGCAAAATAAAAAAAATAAAATAAGGATAAGAGTATTTGCATACGGAATTATATCTAAGTAATATACATCATTTGATTATTAAAAAAAATATGATAATATATTGTGTTAATAACAATATTAGTGATTATAAAAAAGGGTAAATTGTGATAAAAGAGATGAAAGATGAAGACTTTATAGTCTCAAAAACAGATAAAAAGGGTAAAATTACTTATGTCAATAAAATTTTTATGGACATGGCAGAATACACAGAAGCCGAACTTCTTGGAAAACCCCACAGTATTATAAGACATCCCAAAATGCCAAAAATCGTATTCAAGTTGCTTTGGGACAGAATTGAAAAAAAAGAGGAAATTTTTGCTTTTGTTTTAAACAAAACAAAAAATTCAAACGGTTACTGGGTCTATGCAAACATAACCGCTTCATTAGATGAAAACGAAAATATTATAGGATATTACTCCGTTAGAAGAAGACCAAACCCCCAAGCAATAAAAATTATTGAACCGATATACGAAAAAATGATTGAAGCTGAAAAAACGGGCGGAATGGAAGCTTCGGAAAAAATTTTAGAAAATTTGTTATTTGAAAAAGGAGTATCGTATGATGAACTTGTCATCTCTCTTCAAGGATAAGAACTATCTTGTATTATTTACAGGCTTAATCGCCGTAACCGTTTATGCATTTATCGTTTCTGATTTTATTTTGGCAGCTTTGAGTGTAGTTATAATTATAATATCAATGTTTATTCCTCATCGAAAACATCAAGATTATAACCTGCATATTTGTAAAGAAGCTTCCGTAGTACTAAAAGCAGCGGCACTTGGAAAACTTGAAAATCGTATTACAAACATACCTAACGACAATTCGGAATTTTCAAATTTTGCCTGGGATGTTAACGATGTATTAGACCAACTTGAAGCTTTTATGCGAGATACAGAAACAACTATACAAAATGCATCCGTGGGGAAAACATATAGAAAAAATTACTCATCCGGACTTCACGGTGCGTTTAGATCTACTGCCCGACACCTAACCGAAGCTATCGATTCTATTGCAGCAGGATATGAAACTAAATTAAGAGGTGAACTATCTGAACAATTAAGCACCCTAGGCGGTGGTATTGCTTCTGGTTTAAATATTATACAAAAAGATTTGATTCAGGCACAAGGTGAATCCAGTAAAATCGTTTCACTCTCGGACAATACGGCTAATAAATCTCAAGAAAGTTTAAACAGCGTAATAGACATGACCCATAGATTAAGTAATTTGGTTGAGCTTATATCATCTTCTCACGAAGCTATTATATCTTTAGAGGGTAGAAGCAGGGAAATATCAGAGGTTGTAGGACTTATTAAAGACATTGCCGATCAGACAAACCTTCTTGCACTAAATGCCGCTATTGAAGCTGCTCGTGCGGGTGAACACGGTCGTGGATTTGCCGTTGTTGCCGATGAAGTTCGTAAACTTGCTGAACGTACACAAAAAGCTACCAGCGAGATAGAAATGAATATATCTACTCTTCAACAAGAGGCAAATGAAATGCGTTCAAATTCAGATAATATTTCCGACATTGCACAAAGTTCTTCGGAACTTATAGGAAATTTCGAGGGAACATTTAGCGAATTAAACCAACACGCACAAAGTTCTTCCGATGTAGCTGTAGATATCCAGAACAGACTATATACTACACTCGTAAAAGTTGACCATATCTTGTTTAAATCAAATGCATATTCGGCAACGCTTGAACAAAATAAATCATATAAGGTAAGTGATCACCAAAATTGTAGAATGGGTAAATGGTATTTAAGTGAGGGTAAAGAGCGTTTTGGTCATCTAAAAACATTTAAAGATTTAGATAAACCTCATAGTGAAGTCCATAACGCGGCTATAAAGGTAAAAGAGTTTATTGAAGATGGCAAGGTATTAAAATATGACAATCCTAAAAAAATAGTCGATTATTTTTTAAATTTAGAAAATAATTCAAGTAAGTTATACAATTTATTGGATGAAATGTTACTGGAATATAGAAAATAATTACATTTTTGTGATAACCAAATCGGTTTAAGTTTTATTTAATTATTTGTTTACTTTTTTACAGTACAATTTTTTTATCTCAATTATGTTTCCCCTTTTTTACATAAACGAGAACAAAATAATATTTATCATTATTTTGGCTTCAGCTGAGTTTTTCCCCTTTTTTATCTGCTTGGCTGAAGTTTATTTAATCTACATTGAAACTTCAAACTAATTTCACTATAATATTATATGTTTATTTACAGATTTTTAACGTATTTTACGCTCGCAATAGTTTTTTTCTCAAACACTCATATATACGCATTGGATATTGATGCCTCTAATAAAAAAATAGCTTATCTTGTTTCGGATATGAATATACCGTTTTGGAATATTATGTCAAAAGGTATAAGTTCAAAATCAAATGAACTAGGATACGAAATAGATATATACAGTGCGGATAACAGTGCAAAAAAAGAGCTTGAGAATACGGTAAATGCAATAAAAACAAAAGTAAACGGTATCATACTCTCTCCTACTAACTCTTCTGCTGCGGTTACTGTTTTAAAACTGGCACAAAATGCTCATATCCCTGTCGTAATTGCAGATATAGGAACGCAAGGTGGAAAATATATTTCATATATATCTTCAAACAATAAAGACGGTGCATATAAAATAGGAAAAATACTTGCCAAAGAGATGTATAAACGTAATTGGCAAAAAGGCAGTGTTGGTATTATAGCCATTCCTCAAAGCAGAGATAACGGCAAGGAACGAACGGCAGGTTTTATGAAAGCTTTAAGCCAACATAAAATACAAAGTTCAAATCTATACCAACAAGTAGATTTTTCATATGCCGAGACATATGACTTTTCTATAAAACTTATAAAAAATGACCCTAAACTACGGGCAATCTGGCTACAAGGTTCAGACAAATACCAAGCTGCATTAGATGCCGTAATAAAAAGCGGAAAAAAAGATAAAATACTACTTATATGTTTTGATGCCGAACCTAGTTTTATGGATTTAATACCAAAAGGTATATTGACAGCGGCAGCGATGCAACAACCTTTTCTTATAGGTGAAAAAGCGGTTTTAAGTTTAGACTCGCATCTGAAGGGTTTAAAAGTAGAACTCAATCAGCAAGTTCCCGTTTTGGCAATATCGGCTGAGAATATGCAAGAAAATATTTCTCTGATAAAAAGAAACGTTCTGGGACTAAAACAAAATAAGTGAAAAAAATGTTAAAACTAAAATATAAACCATCCCTGTATTTTACGCTAGCCCTAACTATCACTTTTACGGTATTGGTAGTTTTAGCCCTACATACAAGTTCCACTTACAACACTATTAAAACCGATACCGTATTAAAAATGAGAACAGACTCGATAAAAACAATAGATGTCTTGGAAAAAAATATTGCAACCTTTATCGAATCGTATGCCGTTAACGAATATGACAAGCTTTTAAATAATGAGATGAAACTGAGTCAACACCTTGCCATCATAGTCAAAGATTATAATATGGGAAAAATACTTAGTAGCGATGCTTATATAAGCGGTAAAATAAAACTAAGTTCCGGAAAAATAGTAGATTTCGATCCATCAAACAAACAACATAAAAAGCTTACAACAAAAGCACTTTTTTTTCAAAGCAAAAAAGTACTCTCATCAAAAGGCGAAGAAATAGGTTCTATTAGCATTTATATTTCAGGTAAAAATCTTGAGAATAAGTTAAACCGACTTATTAAAGATTCTATTTTTGATTTTATTTTAATTACATTTATCTTAACTTTTTTGCTTTACTTAAGCATATACTATTTTATAATCAAGCCGATATCAAATATTTCATACACCCTTTCAATACAAGATAATGACGGAATACCTATAAACAGAATCGACTTTAGCGGACCAAAAGAGATATCCTCTTTGGCAAAAACAATTAACTTTATGTTAGATGCTATAAAAAAATCGAGACTTAAAATCGAGCAACATAATAAAGAGCTCGATTATACGGCTAAACATGATATGTTAACGGATCTGCCCAATAGATTTTTATTTAACGAACTTATTCAAAAACTTTTATACAAAACAAAGGAAGATAATACACATCTTGCTTTATTGTATATAGATTTAGACGGATTTAAAGATATAAATGACAAACACGGACATGAAGCAGGAGATTTAGTCCTGATTAAAATATCGCAAAAAATAAAAACTCTTCTTAATAAAGAAGATTTTGTTGCAAGGCTCGGCGGAGACGAATTTGTAGTAGCCTTGGCAAATTTAGATAATACAAAAAATATTATGCTTCATTTAAATCGTTTTTTAGAGGTTTTAAAACAAAATATCCCAAACCCTAAAGATGCTTCGCAAATATCTACTATAACCTCAAGCATAGGGGTTACTTTTTATCCACAACAAAATGAGATAGGCCCTGAAGCTTTACTGCGTCAAGCTGCACAGGCTATGTACGATGCAAAAAAACTCGGGAAAAACCAATATCATATATTCAACTTAGATATTGATTCATCAATCAAAGAGCATCTGCATATTATTCAAGATTTTGAACAGTCTTTAAAACAAAATCACTTTGTTTTACACTACCAACCAAAAGCAGATATGAGAACAAACAAAATCATAGGATTTGAAACTTTATTAAGGTGGGAGCATCCGCAAAGAGGGATGCTTTATCCAGATCAGTTTTTACCTCAAATAAATACGGAAAAAGAACTTATGTTATCTTTAGGTGAATGGGTTGTAACTTCGGCTTTTAATCAGTTCTCCAAATGGAAAGAAGCAGGTTATGATTTTTCACTAAGCATAAATATAAGCGCGCATGAGTTTAAAGAGATAAAAACATTTAACCTTTTAAAATCTCTTTTGGAAAAATACCCAAATATATCTCCAAGCGAAATAGAGTTTGAGATACTGGAAACTCATGCTTTTGATGATATTTTGCAAGCACAAAGAATGATTAAAACCTTTCAAAAACTTGGCTTTAAAATAGCTTTGGATGATTTTGGTACGGGTTACTCTACACTTAGTTACCTTAAAGACTTAAGTATAAATACCCTAAAAATAGATAAAAGCTTTGTAATGGATATGTTAGAAGACAGAGCAAGTCTTTCCATACTTGAAGCTACACTCGGTCTTGCAGAAGCATTTGGATGTGACGTAATAGCCGAAGGTGTAGAGAGTATTGAGCATGGAAACACTTTGATACAACTGGGCTGTTATAATGCACAAGGTTATGTTTTATCTAAACCTATGCCATCAAATGAAGTTATAGAGTGGTTAAAGTCATATAAAGGGTACAAAGACTGGGAAGAAAATTCCAAAAAGTTTTTTCACGACAACTCGGCTTTATATGCTACGGTAGAACACAAACAATGGATAAAAAATTTAAAAAAATATTTAGATGACCCTGTAAACAATGTATATCCGGAATTAGACAAACACAAATGCAGTTTTGCAAAATGGTTAAAAAACGATGCAAAAAAATATTTTTCAAGTGAATCCGTTAAAAATATCGATGATTTACATGGAAAAATACATGCTTTAGCCAATGAAGTAGTTAATAACAAAGAGATAGATAAAAATATCTACTTTCAAAAGATTATGAAGTTGCATGAAAAAATTAAAATTGAACTAAATAAGTATTATGGATTATAAATTAAATGAAAATTGTTTTATCGACGCTAAATTCAAGATATACGCATTCGTCTTTGGCATTGCGTTATATATACGCAAACCTTAACGAGTTTCAAACAAATGCAAAAATTTTGGAATTTAACATAAATGATTCTCTCCAAAGCGTTGCGGAAAAACTTTTAAACGAAAACCCTGACATCATAGGTTTAGGTACGTATATATGGAATGCATCCCAGATTAGAGAGCTTATACATATACTTAAAAAAGTCTCTCCCGAAACTACTGTAGTTTTAGGTGGTCCGGAGGTTTCACATGAGCCTTTTAGAGTTGATTATTCAGATGCAGATTATATAATACAAGGCGAAGGGGATTTAGCCTTTTACCAGCTGTGCAAAGAGATAAAAATCTCAAAAAAAACCAAACAAAAAACACAAATCATAAAACAAACTATGCCAAATCTAAAAGAGTTAAAACTTCCATATGAGTTTTACAGCGATGATGATATAAAAAACAGATATATCTATGTTGAAATATCCCGCGGTTGTCCTTTTGAGTGTGAGTTTTGTTTATCGTCAATGGATGAGAGAGTAAGAACTTTTAATATCGAACAAACACTTGATGAGTTTCAAAAACTTTGGAACAGGGGTGCAAGAGCTTTTAAATTTGTCGATAGAACTTTTAACATAAACATCAAAACAGCAAACATAATCTTAGATTTCTTTTTAGAAAAAGAGCCGCCGTATTTTGCGCACTTTGAAGTAATACCCGATCATTTTCCTGCATCTTTAAAGGAAAAAATACAAAAATTTCCACACGGAGCACTACAGCTTGAAATAGGCATCCAGACACTTAACTTGGATGTTGCAAACAATATATCAAGAAACCTCAAACTTGATAAAATCAAACAAAACATAGAATTTTTAGAAAAAGACACATCTGCACATATCCATCTTGACTTGATAGTAGGACTTCCGGGTGAATCATTAGAGAGTTTTGGCAAAAACTTGGATGAGCTTGTCAGACTTAGTTCATGCGAGATTCAAATCGGCATACTTAAAAAACTCTCCGGTACATATATAAACAGACATGACATAGATTTCGGTATGGTATATAGCGACTATCCTCCTTACGATATATTAAAAAATGACCTGCTTAGTTTTAAAGATATTCAAATAATGAAACGTTTTGCCAGATTTTGGGATTTGACATATAACAGCGGAAATTTCAAAAACTCCGTTAAACTTATTTGGCAAAACGGTAGCGTATTTGAGAATTTTTATAAATTTTCTGCATGGATATACTCACAAACGGATTCAACATATAAGATATCGCTTTTAAGACTGGGTGAACTTATGTTCACATATCTTAAAGAAGTAAAAAAACTCGAAGCAGAAGTGATTTCAAAGTTAATGCTAAAAGATATGATGAAACTAAAAGGCCGTTCCGTCCCATACTACCTAAAAGAGTATGCCGAGGGTTTTAATATAGAAGCAAAAAAAGGCACATCAGGGTTCAATAAAAGACAACATTAATCTGCTATAATTTAGTATGATTTTTAAAAGTATCTTTCTAATATTTTTATTATTTTCAAGCATTAATGCAAAAGAGCCTTATGTAGATAAGCCAACTCTTGATAGAATTGGAAAAAAGTATAAAATGTTTGCAAAAAAAAGATTCTTTTATCAGCAAAAAACTTTGGACAGCGTAGCCGATTCCTCCGACATGGAGAAACTCAAAACCGTAAACGAGTTTTATAACGGTGTTAAATACTCCTCCGATATAAAAGTTTATAAAAAAAAGGATTATTGGGCTACTCCATATGAATTTTTGGGTAAGGACAAAGGTGATTGCGAAGACTACGTTATAGCAAAATATTTTGCATTAAAATATCTTGGAGTCGATACCAAAAAACTTTTTTTTACTTATGTCCGTTCTACAAAGTTCAAAGCACCGCATATGGTTCTAACATACTTTAAAACACCAAAAAGTGAGCCCTTGGTTCTTGATAATTACAATCGCCGTATATTTCCTGCTTCAAAAAGAAAAGATTTGATTCCTATTTACAACTTTAACGGGGATTCTTTATATAAAGCTTCAAAAAGCGGTACAGGCAAAAAACTCAAACAAAATAAATCTCACAAAAAATGGGATGAACTTCAAATAAACATCAAGAAAAGGAAAATCTAATGAAACAAACTCTCTTAATATCAACTTTGATAACATTGACTATGCTAAGCGGTTGTGCTTCAAAGATGCAAGCACCTCAAAACTCGGGCTTTTTTAAAAGTTATGATGACTTAAAAACAAGTAATGTCCTTGTAAGCGATGCAAAGGAGCTAAGAAAAAATATCTATATTGAAGATGTTACGGTAATACCTTCTATAGATATAAACGAACAAACAGACGTGCAAAAAAAACTGTATGCCGAGATATCAAAATATGCTACGGCAAGATTAAAAGAGGCGCTAAAATTTAAAAATACCGATACAAAAACAAAAGACAGCTTAGTTATGCAAAGTGCACTGTCTGCATCGGAAGTTCATTTTGACGACAAAGAATGGAATCAACTCTCGCCCTTGGCTTTGGGTATTACGGTAGTATCTCTTAATGCATACCTTGATGAATCTGTCCGTCTAGTCGGTGAGTACCGTTTACTAAACAATAACAAAACAGTTGTAAAATCATTAAATTTGGTAAAAAACGTAGCTATATCGTTAAACGGTGATTATCTGAGTATAGATGATTTAAAAGACTCTATAGATGCTTGGGTAGAGAGTGTCGCATCTGAACTAAACGCGGGAGATAAATAATGAAAAAGATATTTTTACTTCTAGTAATTACTTTTGCATCTATATATGCACAAAACCTAAAGATAGGCTCGGATATCCAGATGCTGAACAACTTTGAGTATGAAACGCCAAAGTCACGTAAAATGAAAATACCGCTAAATACAAAAACTCTGCTTATCGCCTTTGATAAAGACACGGGAGCACTTGTTAACGAGTATCTTGCAACAAAAAACAAATATTTTCTGCAAAAGAAAAAAGCTATATTTATTGCAGATATAAACAAGATGCCTACAGTGGTTACAAATATGTTTGCACTTCCTAAACTTAGAAAATACAAGCATCTTATCTATTTACATTATAATGAAAAATTTCAAAATGCAGTTCCAAAAAAAGATGAAAAAATAAGTGTTGTAAGATTTGAAGATAAAAAAGTAAAAAGTATCTCATATATATCAACTCAAGAAGAATTAAAAAAGGTATTTGATTGATAGCATTAAGAGCTTTAAGCAAAAACAAGTTTAAAAGTCTCTTGATTTTTTTATCGATAACTATAGCCGTAAGTGCTATTTTTTTAATCTCTTCAATCTCTCAGGGCGTTATCGCAATGTACTCAAATATGATAAAGACCGATGGAGATATCATCATAACCCAAAAAGGTATAGCCGATACGTTTTTTTCCAATGTAGATATAAATCTGCGGAAAAAAATAGATGCTTTGGATGCTGCAAAATCGAGTTACGCCGTCATAGTAGGGGCTTCTCCGGTTGGAAAACTCCCCATAGCCGGTATATACGGTGTAAGCAAAAATCATCTAAAACATTACAAACTTGACGAAGGTAATTATCCAAAACACGGCGAGGTTATTTTAGGTCAAAATATTGCCAAACAGATTTTTACCAAAGACGTCAAAATAGCAAATAAACATTTCAAAATTTCGGGTAAATTTTCAAGTGAGATAGGGTTTGAAGAGGGCGGCGTAGTTATGAATATAGAAGATGCAGGGAAGCTTTTTAACCGTTCGGCCTCTTTTATACTCGTATCTTCAAAAAATCCAAATAAGACAGAGAGCTTAAAAACTCAAATTTCAAAAATGAGTGAAGATATAGATGTTAAAACAACACAGAGTTTTGTTGATGAATATAATCAGTTTAAGATTATAGAAAACTCATCTTTGGTTATCTCATCACTCGCTTACATTATGGGTCTTATGGGTATCGCATCTGTTATGAGTATGATTGTAAACTCACGTAAAGAGGAATTTGGAATTATGCGTGCACTTGGAAAAAGCAGATTTTTTATTATTAAAAATCTTTTTTTTGAGAGTGTAATTATGAGCATAGCTGCATATAGTTTTGCCCTAATTTTGAGCATATCCGTTTTAGAGTTGATTCCACATATAGAGATGCTTCAAGGCTACGTTAACGGTTCTATAGATAAGCAGACTGCATTTTATGTATTTGTATCTACAATCTCAATGGCTATAGTAGGCTCAATTCTCCCTGCTTATATAGCCTCAAAAACAGACCCGATTATCCTGATAAACCAAGGATGTGCATGATAGAGTTAAAAAATATATCCCACTTCTATGTCGAGGGTGAACAAGTGCTGCATAATATTTCTCTAAATATATCTGCGGGAGAATTTTTATTTTTATCAGGTGAGAGCGGGAGTGGAAAATCTACACTTTTATCAATCCTCTCAACCCTTTTAAAACCCAGTAAAGGGGAGCTTTTAATAGATAAAGTAAATGTAAAGGAAATCAAAAATATAGATAATTTCAGACAGGAAAATGTCGGTTTTGTTTTTCAATTTCACTTTTTAATAAACTATTTAAACGTTTATGAAAATATAGCTTTGGCTGCAAAAGAGAAGCATAAAAAAGATATAAATGAACTTTTAGAAAAGTTAGGAATACTTGATTTGGCAAAAAGATATCCAAATGAGATATCAGGCGGTCAACGCCAACGCGTAGCACTCGCCCGATCACTTATAAACAAACCTAAAATTATATTTGCAGATGAGCCGACAGGTAGTTTGGATTCTAAAAATTCAACACTGGTATATGAGCTATTAAAAACGGCTTCAGATGCAGGTACCACCGTTGTAGTAGCCTCTCACGACTTGGCTATAAAAAATTATGCAACAAGAACCATAAAGATGATTGATGGAAAACTTTAACACACTTATACAAAAAACACTGCCGACTTGGACTTGGATATTTTTTATATCTATTTTAGTCGGTGCTATATATGCTGCACAACTTCTTGGATTTTCACTTTTTTCAAATACACTTCTAAACCCTGTTACGACAAGAAGTCTGCATATTACACTTATGCTGTATGGTCCGATAATGCTTGCTCTGTCTCTCTTGCCTTTTGCACTTTTTGCAAAAGATAACTTAAATCTGAGCGATGCTGCAAAGTATTTAAAAAACTACTTCTTTCTATGGCATCTGTTTTTATTTATGGCTGGGATCTCTATACTTTTAGGTGCTCAACGTGGACTTGCTTTTTATGATTTTGCGTATGAACTTAACTTTATACTTGCATCTAGCGGTATTTTTTACATAATTGCGATTTTTAAAACTATAAAACAATATAAAGTCCAGCCTGTTTGGGTAAAAGTATCTAAAACGGTACTTTTCTCTGCACCGATTGCACTGATTATTTTAATGAATCCGGTAATAGGTCAGGTTGAATCTACTATAACAGGTCCACACGGTGATAACACTTTAGGGATGAGTTTTACGCTTATTCCGCTTTTTTATCTTATGATAAAACTTTATGCAAAAGAAGAGATAAAACCAAGACTGAATATACTTTGGATTATACCTCTTGTAGGATATATAGCTTCTGTATCTCATCGCATCTTTATCGGAGAGCTTTCTTACAGCCAAGAGTGGTTTTTTCAGTGGCTGACATTTTTTTACGCACCTGTTCTTTACATTTGGTATAAAGATGCAAAACTTAGTTTAAAGTCACACCCCTACCTCATCATATCTATATGGGCATTTTTATTTGTAATGATTCAAGGGAACATCCTTTTTATTCCGGAAATCAGATGGCCGTTTCACAGAAACGATTTAGTAGTAGCTCACGCTCACGTAGCTATAGGGCTTGGAATATTTTTTATGTCTCTTAGCATCCTTAGTTATTTTTATAAACTGCCTAAAAAACTTATACACGCTTGGAGTTACGTTATAGCTTTAATCTTTTTTCCTCTTACTATTTCAGGTTTTGTACAAGCCGGATTTTTAGACGCAAATATAGAGATATTTTGGTGGCTGAGATTACTTGGCGGGCTTTTGGCACTTGGAGTTATTTTATACTATATATACAAAGCACTTTGCATCAAAAAACCTTCTCTTTTAGAACTTTATCACCTCAACGGTTTTGCATCCGATGGTCTTGGTGCGATTATACTTATACTTTTTGCACCGCAGCTTTTTGACTTTTTAGGATTTAACTTTTCGCCGCATTATTACTTGGTATTTGGATTTATGGGTTTTGTAGGTTTATTGCATCTGATAGGAATCTCAAAACATTCACACTTTTTGGCTGAGATGACCTCGTATGCACGTGTAATCACGGGGACAATGTTTTTCTCTCTATTTTATGTTTCTAGCTTGGATGCACTCGCTTTGCTGGTTGGATTTTACGATATCTCCTATGCACTTATATATCTTTTATGGATAAGAAATAGATGATAAACTCTTTAGCCCTTACACTGCTTCTTGGCTTTGAGCTAAGTTTTTATCTTCTGATTGTACAAACCGGTATAGCTGAACATTTTAACTCAGATATATTGGTTCTCTCTCCGCTTTTTATAGGCGGAGTCAGCGGTACAATCTTAGCAGGGTTTAACTGGGGAAAACTTAATAATCCGATACATAAAATAATTTTGGCATTAAGTATTCAACTTTTCATGTCGTTTTTATACCCTTCTTATAGTCCCTTAGGATTATTTATACTAGGTCTTGCTATAGGCATGATGGCACCGCTTGGGATATATCTATTTAAACAACATCAACAACGCTCCCTTTTTTTTGCACTGGCAATTGCATATACTGTAGGAACTTATAATTTCACTTCCGTAGCATCGGATAGGATTTATATGGCTATTTTTTTCTCAGCTATAGTTTTTCTTTCGGCTCTAACTCTTAAAGATTTTAAAGTACAAAAGATAGAACGCACGGATTATAATATTATAACTTTTATCCCTTTTGTACTATGGATATTTCTAGATTCTAATCTATTTGAAACCCTCTCAAGACATGAAGGAATAAATATTTGGGATAATTATACATATACGATTATCTTTTTTCATCTACTTGGTTTGATAAGTGCGTATTTCATAAAAGCAAAACAAAAACAACAACACTTTTTTATATTTGTTCTTTTTGTTCTCAGCTATGTGCTCTCTTATCTTGAGCTACCTTTTGCTTTGGCTATTATTTACCCTTTTGTAATCTCTTACTATAATGTAATAGTATTTACCTCTCTTACAAAACTTACAAGTCTAAAAGACCTATCTTTTGTGATGGTGTTTGTAGGGTGGGCGGCATCAGGAACAGGTTTAGCACTGGCGTTATCAAAGTTACTGCATTAGTGCTATAATAATAAAATCTTATTTAAAGGAAGTATCATGAAGTTCTTAGTTTTATCTATAATTTTGGTTCTATCTCTGTTTGCAGGTGAACTTAAACTACAAAGCGGTTCTGTTATGGGACTAACAAGTGTATTGGGTGATAGCAAGATTGATCCTAAAAACGACAATCTACTAACAAATCTTTCTATTGATGGAGATGATATAACTACACTAAAAGGTACTATATCCGTGGAGATGGCTCTGTTTAAAAGCCAAAATGCCGATAGAGATGAAAATATGCTTGAAACTTTAGAAGTTGAAAAATTTACAAAAAGTATATACACTATACAAAGCGTTGAAGATACAAAAGCTCCAAGCGTATATATTTTAAAAGGTGAACTTGACCTGCACGGGGTTAAAAAAGCACTTGACTTTAACGCTACGATAACACAAGACGATATGATTTTGAGTATAGATGCGAAGTCAAAAATTAACGTTGAAGATTACGGTATAGAGATGCCTTGTTTACTTGGATTTACTATGTGTGTAGATGAAAATGTTGAAATAAACGGTGTTGCGGTATTTAATAAATAAACATTATCAAACACTATTAAGCAATATATTGATAAAATGAGCACAATACATTAAAAAACCAAGAGGCTTTGACTTATGACACTCTTCAAACAAATAGCAATAATGCTCTCAATATTTTTAATTATCATTTTATCAACCGTTTTAATCCTAAATTTTCAAAGTGCAAACGACGGTGTACAAAAGAGATTGTTTGAAGATGCAAAAAACACCGCTAGCTCTTTAAGCTTGTCTCTTGGCAGTGCAAACGGCGACATCACTATGATGTCAACTATGATAAATGCAAACTTCGACAGCGGTAACTATCAGTTTATCTCTTTAGAGGATATAGATGGTAAGACCGTATATAGCAGAAAAGCCGATATTCAAAATATCAATGCACCCGACTGGTTCATAAATCTTGTAAATATAAAAGCACCAATTGCTAGTGCCAATGTATCTGCCGGCTGGAGCCCGATAGGGATTTTAAATGTTCAAAGCGATATATCTTATGCATATTCACAACTATACTCTATACTCAAAAATCTTATAATATCTTTTTCTATTCTTACTATAATTGCTTTAGTCGTATTGTATCTGCTTATTCATGCCGTTTTAAAACCTCTAAAACAAGTTCAGCTTCAAGCCGAAGCCGTAGCTAGAAACGAGTTTATTACTCAGACAAACATACCAAATACAAAAGAGTTTAAAGACGTAGTGGTCGGAATGAATACCATGGTTCAAAAAGTCAAAGTGATGTTTGACAAAGGTAATGAGGAGCTAAAACGCCAAAAAGAATTGGAGTATATAGACCCCGATACAAAACTTAAAAACAGAAAATATCTTATTGACAAGTTACCTTCATATTTAAAAATAGATGCTTCTTCAAAGGGCGGCATACTTATGATGGTAGCAGTCTCCGGTGTAATTGAAGCCAATGAAAAAATCGGTCACAGGGATGTGGACGGACTTTTTTGCGAAATTGCCGAAATATTTAATTCTTTTGCCGGCAATTATTTTAATTCGATAGTTGCACGTATGAACGGTACGGAATTTTCTATTTTACTACCTGATTGCAATGATGAAGAAGCTACGGATTTAGCTCAAGCTATAAGAGACTCTATAAATGAAGCTATAGAAAAAAAAGGTCTTGAAACCGATGTAACGTTTGTCTCTATAGGTCTATATGAATACAACTATACACAAAATATAGCTAAACTCTTATCTTTATCCGATAATGCATTGGCACAAGCCAAATTTAGCGACAGTAAAATTCATCTTGACCATGCACAGAGTGCTACAGAGGTTATGGGTAGGGATGCATGGCGTGAAATTATAAATAAAGCAATTGAGAGAAACGGATTTGAATTTTTGTCCTACAAAGCAGTTGATACAAGAACAAAAAAAGATGTCCATAATGCCCTTAGTATATCTATGAGTGTTGATTCTCAGACCTACTCTTTTGGTCAGTTTATGGCGCCTGCAAATCAAGCCGGATACGGTCATGATATTTATAATAAAATACTTGAAATGATATTTATACAGCCTGATATGAGACTAAAAGATTCAACTTGTTCACTTAGACTTCCATATGACTATTTAGATTCAAAAGAAACTTATCTTCATATGCTAAAACTGTTTGAATCTCATGCATCCAAACTACCTTTTAAACTGATATTTGAAATGCCTGATAAACTTATATCTCAAGAGTCGGAAACTATTGCACAGTATAAAGAGCTGTTTGAAAAATACGGTTTTGAAATGGCCGTATTTGAATTTATCGGTGAAAGCCACGACTATAAATATTTACAAGACCTGCGTCCTGCTTATATAAAAGGTGAGGTAGATTATTATTTAAACCAAAGTGAGCAAAGTTTATCGGCTTTAAGACTTATTACCGATTCTGTAGGAATCTCATTAATTGCTACCGGTGCTATGAATATGGAAACGTTGGAAGAGTTAAAGAAAAAAGACATATATATAGTACAGGGTCGTGTTACGGAGATACTATAAATACACAAACCGATTTTTAAGTAAAAATAATATTTAATTTTGTTAAAATTAGCGTACTTAACTAAAAAAGGGTTTAGCATGTATATTAAAATATGTAGATTATTAGGATTGGCTTTAGCTTCGTTTGTATTTGTAGCTTGTGGAGGTGGAAGTAGCTCAAATTCATACATACCCACAGAAAACTCTACAAGCGTTTCTGGGCATTTCATTGATGCGGCTGTATCCGGTTTAAATTATGAATGTTCTCCATCCGGTACACTCGGTATTACAGATCAAGACGGTAAATTTACATGTGACATAAACGACAGTGTTTCATTCAAGCTCGGCAACATCCCTTTAGGTGTTAGCGTTGAAATAAATAGCGGTGATGTTATAACACCTTATACCCTATTTGAAAATAATCACGATGCGGCACTAAACCTTGCTCAACTTCTCCAAACGATAGATGATGACGGTGACCTATCTAACGGTATTACTCCCAACCCTGTACATATCGAATCTTTAGGAGACAGTTTAGATTTTACAAGCTTAAGGTTTGATCGTATAGTTCCAAGATTGCTAGATGGTATAAACTCTTTAGTAGATGAGGACCAAGCTGAACAGCATATGCGAGATTCTTTGGCAACTTTAGATATCACACCACCTGAACCTCCAGTAAATCCGGCTTTTATATCTGTAAGAAATACTGACAATTGTAATGAAATCTATCTTTTAACAAAAACTTCCCAAACTAGATTTTTAGAAGATTATTGTATGGTTTCCGATCCTTCTGATCAAATAAAGACCGCTAACCAACACTTTATGCTTGTTGAAGATGCACAAACGGAAGCCACGTATTTAGTATCAACCGATGGTATTAATACGACAATGATTAATTTTGAAACGACTGATGATACAGTTTTTACACCTAATGAACTTTTATTAGTCGAAGATACAATCTTCCTTTTAGGCTCTGTCGGCAATGTTGGTTCTAAAACAGAACTTGGTAAAAGCTTATGGATAAGTGACGGAACTCAAGAAGGGACATCTAAGCTTACTACTCTGGACTATATATCCAATATGACTCAAGTCGGTTCAAAAGTAATTTTTAAAGCTGATAGCTTAACCGGTGTAGATAACGACTATGAGTTATGGGTTAGTGACGGTACTGTGGATGGTACGAAACTACTTAAAAATATTAATCCTGATGGAAATTCTCACCCTTATAGATTTTTTCAAATCGAAGATAAAACAAAAGTATATTTTAGTATTCAAGACGGTCCGACAAACAATGCCTTATGGATAACAGACGGAACAAGCGAAGGGACACAAATAATTAAAGAAGTTACACAACAGGGAACCGAAATGTGGATTTTGGATGCTCTTATGCTTGGAAATAAACTATTTTTTCAATATTCAAATGAACTTTGGGTAAGTGACGGAACTGAGAATGGAACCAACTTAGTAACATCTTACAACAGCTTTAACAGCATTACAAAATTTGATGAAAATAAAGTTATCTACAAAACAGGTAATCAAGCAGGTTCTTACGGTATTTCTATTAGCAATGGCGATACCGTTACAGATGTTCCAAATACAAATAATATAAGTATAGGCTCTAATTCATTTAAAAATATAAACGGCACTGTATATTATAATGACGATTTTACTATATACAGCATCAGTGAAACAAATATTTCTGAAGTTGGCTCTTTAAGTTCTAACCATGCAGGTTTAGAGTTTTTTAATATGAATAATGAGACATATTTAAAAGCTGAACTGCAAGACAACGGCACATATAATGATGAGATGTTTAAAGTGAGTGTAGCAGAAAATGGCAATCTATCATTTAATAAACTTAATTTTGTTTTCCCTCTTGAAGCTAGAAACTATACTGAATTATACAATTTTGATGAGTATGTAGTCGATAATGTATATTATGGACATGTTTTTTATGAAACTTTAGATGGGAACAATCTTTACCAAGGTATAGCAAAAATAGACGGAACAAACCTTAGTGTCGTTTATTATGAAGAAACGGTAGGTAGAGAATAATTTAATTATTTAACCCCGAAAACCTCAGCCCTTTTTATAATCTCTTTTGAATAAGGGCTCATGGTTTTTACTTCACCCATTTTTCCATCCAAATTTATAACTGCTCTGTGTTCATCCAATATCTTTTTTGCATCTTGTAGTTCTAACTCAGATACTTTATAAATATCATGAACTAAATTGATTTGTGAGGGATGGATTATTGTTTTAGAAAAAAGCCCCTCTTTTAAATCTCTTTTTACATCTTTTATAAAGCTCTTTTTATTTTCAAAACACGGATAAACTCCGCCACTTACTGCAAAACCCGAGCTTTTAAAAACCGCTAAAAAATTTCCTAATACGGATGCACATACGGTATAATCAAAGATGCTGTACTCACAAGATCTTTTCATACTTAATTGTCTTAACATATCTTCCAAACCAAAACGTACAAGTATTACACGCTCTTTATAGTTTGATATCTTCTCTCTCAATTCTTTTAGTGCATCCGTATCAAATAACTCACTTCCTTCAATAGAAGGCATAAATGAGTGTTTACTCTTACTTAGAAGTTCTAAATAAGCGTCTGCATTATCTAATGAAAATTTTGGAAGGATAAAACCATCTATTTTATCTATATTTGTGTATGTTAAAAACTCTTTTAAGTCTTTTGTATCTCTTGGACGGATAAAAACTAAAAGATTTGTTTTTTGGTAGTTTTTTAGTATATTATTTATAATATTCTTTGCATCTTCAAGCTCATCATCATTGATGCCATCTTCTGCATCTATAACTATACTTTTTAAATTTGGGTATTTTTCGCGTTTTAAAATTTGGGGGAGATTTTTATGAGTACTTGGTACAAACAGTGTTGCACCAAGGTCTATATAATCAATCATGATTAAATTGGAAGTACTCTTACTTTTTTACTTAGTTTTTCTTTTAGAGTTGATTCTATCGCATACAATGTACCCGTAGTCGAACTTGCACAACCGTTACAAGCACCAAGATAACGAATATATACATCGATATTTTCATCATTTGTTTTGATATCGATTACTTCCATATTTCCGCCGTCCATTACAAGGTACTGACGAACAGATTCATCTATAACTGCATCTATGGCTTTAATCTGTTGCACCAAAGTCATTGTTTCAAAATCACCCTTAGCACCTGCATCGGCAGCTGCTTTCATTTTTTCTTCATCCATTTCACGCCTTACGTCTGCTAAAATATCTACAAGATAGTACTCTCTTGCTTCATGTCCACCTGGTTTAATACAGCTTTTACAAAAACCGCCCGCTTTTGTATAGTCGGTTATCTGCTCAACCGTAGTTAAGTCATTTAAACGGATAACTTCTTGAACCGTTTTAAGTGAAACCCTTGCACATTCACAAACAATGATTTCCTCTTCAAAACTCTCGCTATCTACACCTAGGTACATACCTGCAGCTTTTTTAATAACATCATATGCCATTACCGAACAGTGCATCTTTTGAGGCGGAACTGCCGGAGTATCCGGATCGTCACGTAGAGCCATCTCAACGTCGATATTTGTAATTTTAACGGCTTCTTGAACAGTTTTGCCTATACAAAGCTGAGTCATAACGTCACTTGAAGCGATAGCCGTACCACAGCCGAAAGATTTAAATTTAGAATCTATAATCGTATCTGTTTTTGGATCAACTTCCCAGTAAAGTCTTACTGCATCTCCACAACTCTCCGCACCGAAATCTGCAACAATAAGTTTGTTGCCACGTTTATCTACATCTTCTTGAAAAATTTCACCCTGATGCTGGGGATTATTCATCAGTGTCGTTACTTTGTTAGAATATGCATCCCAAAGTGAGTCACCGAATAAATCTGCTTTTGCCATTTTTTTTCCTTTAATTCTTTATTTATTTTAGTGGTGATGCAACTCGCACTCTTTAACTTCTCCACCTGCTGTCGGCTTTTGTTTTGCAAACGAGCTGGAAATTCCACGAAGTCTTAAAACCGCTTTTTTGAAATGGTCTATAGTGTAATCTATTTCTTCATCAGTCGTAAAACGAGAAAGTGAAAGCCTGATACCCGTGTGAGCTAGTTCGTTGTCAGCTCCGATAGCCAACATTACAGTATTTGCTTCTAAATCTTCAGATGCACAAGCAGAACCCGTTGAAGCTCCGATTTGACCGTTATTTAAGTCCCAAAGCATACCTTCACCCTCAACACCTCTAATAGATATTAAGATTGTATTTGGCGTACGGTTTTCACGTTTACCCACTACAAATGTATCATCTAACTCTAAAATAGCATCTTCTAGTCTATCTCTTTTTGCTCTGATTGAAGCCATCTTTTCTTCTATATTTGTTGTAGCAAGCTCAATTGCCTTACCCATACCTACGATATAAGGAACATTTAGCGTACCTGAGCGGCGTCCGCCCATATGTTCACCGCCGTTTAAAAGCGGACTTAATTTGCGTGAATTTCTAATATATAAAGCTCCGACACCTTTTGGTCCATGAAACTTATGAGCACTCATAGATACAAAATCAACTTTAACATCTGTCAAATCAACTGGTATTTTACCTATTGCCTGAACTGCATCCGAGTGAAACAATACACCTTTTTCTTGGCAAACTTCACTTATCTCTTTAATAGGGAAGATTGAACCAGTTTCATTTGATGCCCACATTACAGATACCAATGCCGTACGCTCGGTAATAAAACTCTTAACAGTATGTGCTTCAACTACACCGTCTTCATTTACCGGAAGGTAAGTAACTTTTACGCCATCATCTTCTAAAGCTCTACAGGTAGCTAAAACTGAAGGGTGCTCAACTTCGGTTGTAATTATATGGTTTTTTTCACCGTGTTGAATTAAATCGTGATATACGGATTTTAAAACCCAGTTGTTAGATTCCGTCGCACATGAAGTGAAAATAATATCATCATTATCACCTGCATTTAATGCCGTATAAACCTGATCTATAGCTTTTTTAATCGCTGGGTGTGTAGCCGTACCAAATTTATGGAGCGAGTTTGGATTTCCGTATAACTCACTAAAAAACGGCAACATAGCATCTACTACTAATGGATCACACATAGTAGTAGCATTATTGTCTAAATAAACTTGCATTTTTTACCTTATTTTTTTAATTCAGACTATTTTTGTCCTTTTTTGATTTTGATATGATAATGCTTTTGTCATTATGATATGCTTAAACCAAACTGATTTGCCAAATCGTTTAAACTTACTTTTATAAAGCTTTATGCCTAATACTTGTAAAATGCCTTATAAATACGATATTTATAATATTTTTACAAACTTAGGAAACATAATGTGTAATTTTAACAAACATGACGAAGATACGAAAGCTTTTATTCATCTTTTTATGAAAAAAGCCTCTCAAAATGTAGGCGGTGTAAATTTTTTACTTAATTTAATCGAAGCTATTAAGCAAAATAGACCAAATGCACTAATACTTGCAGAAAAAAAAGTTATCTCAAAAGAGGCAAAAATTGAATGGAACAAAGTTGTTTTCAAAGATAAGTTTGACGTTTTAGAAGAAATAATACGTTCCCATAAAAGCAATGAGGGTTATAACTTCAATATTTTAGAAGAAGATAACTCTAAAAAAAGCAAAAAGATATTAAATATGGTAAAAACACTTGCACCTCTGGAATTTACCGTTTCTGCAAATGACGGAGACGGATTTAATTTTAAAATTTTCGACAAACTTGAAGATGATTTTGTATCAATAAACCCTATTTTTGTAGCTATCTTTTTTTGTTCAAGTGAGTTTACAAAAAAAGCTCTTAAGTATGAAATGGTATAATTCCACAAACTTTTTATAAAACTTTAAAAAACGCACTTGTGCGTTGGGCTCTCTGCCGAAGAGAACCTAGTGTTAACGTAGGAAAAGGAATTATTTCCTTTCCCGTGCTAAAAAATGGAGGAGGTTCCCTTCATTTTACGAAGTAAAATTAAGGAAATGACTATGGGTCAAACTATAACTGAAAAAATATTTTCCGAGCATGTAGGCAAAGCTGTTTTTGCAGGTGAAATAGTACGTTCACCGATCGACATGGTTATCGGAAACGATATTACAACACCTATATCTATTAAAGCATTTGAGGATAACGGTGCAACAAAACTTGCAAACCCTGATGGTTTTTCAATCGTACTTGACCACTTTATCCCTGCAAAAGATATAGCTTCTGCAAACCAAGCAAGAATCAGCCGTGACTTTGCTAAAAAGCATAAACTAAAAAACTTTTTTGATGAAAAAGACATGGGAATCGAACACGCTCTTTTACCTGAAAAAGGTCTTGTAGTTCCGGGTGACGTTATTATCGGTGCAGATTCACACACTTGTACTCACGGTGCACTTGGAGCATTCTCTACGGGCATGGGTTCAACCGATTTGGCTTTTGCTATGATAACAGGCGGAAACTGGTTCAAAGTTCCTGAATCAATCAAAGTAGTATTAAGCGGTAAACCTGGCAAATATACTACGGGGAAAGATATAATTTTGGAAGTTATCCGTATGATCGGTGTTGATGGTGCACTTTATAGAACTTTAGAGTTTGTAGGTAGTACGATTGAGCACTTAAGCATGGATGACAGATTTGCTATGTGTAACATGGCTATCGAAGCGGGTGCAAAAAACGGTATAGTTGCTTATGATGATACAACTAAAGCATTTTTAGCAGATAAAGATTTAGCTCGTGAGCCTAAAATCCACTACTCTGATGATGATGCCAACTATGTTCAAATTTTAGAGATAGACGTAGCTAACCTTGATCCTGTTATAGCATATCCGTTCTTGCCATCAAACGGTCATCCTGTTAATAAAGCGGTAGAGGACAAAATCAAAGTCGATCAGGCATTTATCGGTTCTTGTACAAACGGCCGTTTAGAAGATTTAAAAGTGGCATCTGAGATACTAGAGGGTAAAAAAGTTCATGAAGACGTTAGACTTATCGTTACACCGGGGACTCAAAAGATTTTACGCGAAGCTACAAAACGTGGATATATCGATATTATCGTAGATGCAGGCGGTGTAGTTTCAAATCCTACATGTGGTGCTTGTCTTGGCGGATATATGGGGATTTTAGGTGACAATGAAGTAGCTATTGCAACGACTAACCGTAACTTTGTAGGACGTATGGGTTCACGCAGTTCAAAAGTTTACTTAGCAAATTCTGCAGTAGCCGCAGCATCGGCTATAACGGGTTATATTACAGACCCTAGATAATGTTTGACATACCATGTGTCATCTTTGCAGGTGGCAAATCAAGCCGTATGGGAGAGGACAAAGCTCTTCTTCCTTTTGGCGACTTCAATACACTCACCGAGTTTCAATTAAACAAACTCTCAAAACTTTTTAAAAACGTATATATCTCTTGTAAAACAAAAGACAAGTTCAACTTTAGTGCTGATTTTATAGAGGATGTAAAAACAGATAATGTTTTTGCTCCCACGGCAGGCTTTATTGCTGTTTACGAAAAATTACAATGTGAAAGATTTTTTGCTATAAGTGTCGATACGCCTTTTGTAG
Organism: Sulfurimonas lithotrophica; assembly: GCF_009258225.1. Taxonomy (NCBI): domain Bacteria; kingdom Pseudomonadati; phylum Campylobacterota; class Epsilonproteobacteria; order Campylobacterales; family Sulfurimonadaceae; genus Sulfurimonas; species Sulfurimonas lithotrophica. The sequence continues at coordinate 83,773 of NZ_CP043617.1, read as the reverse complement.
ATGCGGATGTGATTAATAAACTACTAGATGCAGACACTGCAGATGCAGATGCAGATGCAACGATAGCAAAAACAGATAAAGGGATGCAACCAATGTGCGGCATCTACCATAAAAGTATGCATCCAGAATTTATACAGATGCTTAAAGAGGATAATCATAAACTGGGCTTTTTACTAAAAAATTCCAAAACAAACTTTGTATATTTTAAAAATGATAAAACTTTTTTAAATCTTAATAATCCTAAAGAGTACGAGCAAGCCCTCAAATTAATTCATAATACCGTTATTTAATTATAGATATAATAATAAAATAATGAATTAAAATAAGGGATAAAATGAATCTTACCCACCTAGATGAAAACCAAAGACCAAAAATGGTTGACGTATCAGACAAAAATCAAACTACCAGAGTTGCAGTAGCTAGCGGAATAATAGAGATGAGTCAAGATGCATACGATGCTATTGTAAGTGAAAAAACCAAAAAAGGACCCGTTTTACAAACTGCTGTAATTGCGGCAATCATGGGGACAAAAAAAACAAGTGACTTAATACCTATGTGCCATCCTTTAAACCTGAGCGGTATCAATTGTGATGTAGAAGAACTACCTGAACTACCCGGCTTTAAACTCACGGTTACCGCAAAACTCACAGGTCAGACAGGTGTAGAGATGGAAGCACTAACAGGAACTAGCATCGGTCTTTTAACAATATACGATATGGTAAAAGCGATAGATAAGGGGATGGTTATACGTAATGTTCAACTTGAAGAAAAGTCGGGAGGAAAAAGCGGTGATTATAAACGATAGTAAAGAAAAACTCGAACTTGATTATCCTGTAAACTGGAAATATAAACTTATATCTCTCTCAAAAGAGCAGATTCAAAAAGCTATACATGACGTAATACTTGAACGTGAACATAAACTTGAACACTCCAATGAGAGCAAAACAGGTAAATACGTAAGTATGAATTTAGAACTTTTAGTTCATAATGAGGATGACAGAAACTTTATATATGAAGCTCTAAAAGCACATCAACATATAAAAATGGTACTTTAAAATTAAGGATGAGAAGATGGATTTAGACAAGATTATAACCGATATAAAAAAGTTGTACAACCACAGGTACCGCTCAATTGATAAAAGAGTTACCCATGCTATTGATGAAACTCAAAATACTCTACATGTAGATTTAACTGCTTTAAACCTGCATGAGATGAAAGCTCTATCTAATACGGTCTTAGATTTAGAATGTGAAAAAGTTCATGATGAACTAGAGGAATTGATTTCTCAAAAAGAGGCTATAGAATCTAAACTTCATAAAAAAAGACAAGATTTGCAAAATATTAAATATGCAGTGTTTGAAGCAATTGAATCTAAAATCGATCCAACAGATGCAGATACCTTGTCAAAACTACACCAAGTAAAACTACAATCAATAGATATTTTTGATATATTAAGTCAAACGGTCGAGTCAGCTGTAATTACATCTATAGAGCGTTCAAAAGATTCTGAAGCAAGTGAAAATATACAAGAAGTTATAAAAGAAATAACTTATCAAGCTATAAAAGAAGGCTCACTCAGCACTATCCGTACCAGAAAAATTTTAGCTACAATCCTTAGCTCAGTCATAGATATAGCTGAGGCTAGTCCGAATAATGCCCTAAATATTTTAAGCCCGACTCTAAAAGGTATGAGAAGCGGTCTTTTACACTCCATTGAGAGATTTAAACGTCGCGTAGCATATATGCCTTTAGAAGCAAAACATATACTTATAGAGGACTACGATAACATAATGGAGGATTTAAATCAAACAGATACTCTTTTTATGCAAGTAATTCAAACTCAAGCTAACGAATCATCTCCTGAAATAAGACAAATACTTGTCGAGTTAAATCAAAAGATGCATCTCGATTTAGAAGAGTTAGTAGTTATATCTAAAGAAACGGCAGGCGTAATTAGAGAAAAAGTATCCAACTTTACAAAAACAGCCGTTGAAAAAGCAGATACAGCTCTTAAAAGCAATAAAGCAAAAGAGGCTAAACAAATGGGGATACAGGCTTGGGGTATAGCTAAAGAAGCTTTGGGAAATGCACTAAAAAGTGCTAAAAATGCTATGGAAAAGAAGTAAACATTTTCGTTTACCTCTTTTTTATATATCCATTTACTATTCAGTTAATTCAGATAAGATATTGTTAATCATACCTTGAGCATCATAAAGTTGCTTTTTAGCGTGCTCATCTTTAATATCTAAAGTTTTAATCCAGTTATCAACACCTAAATAACCTATATGAACCATATTTTCACCTTTTTTCTTGTATGCATACATAGAACACGGAGCATACGCACCGGCTTCAGGCGTTTCCTTAGATACAGGGAATATTACGTCAAATTTACAAATTGAATAAGTGATATAAAAATCAAAATCATCTATACCTGCTTCTTCAAATAACTCTTCATTCATATTTGTATAGTTTGGAAATAAAAATCCGATAGGTTCCATCTCACCTTCAAACTCCATCTCAAAATTATCACGCCACTCATCACCGTCTGCATCTTCATCCAATTCTGACGTGAAGTTAATCTCGTATGTAGCTTTTGGATCTAGTACTTTATGATTTAATTTTTTAAACTTTCCATTTGGCATAGCAGCTTTTAAAGCTTTTTCAATCATCTTTGAATATGCTATTAAGTCAGGATCGGTTGCAGGTAATTTTGCTGTTCTGGCAATCCCTTCCAATGTTAAAGTAGATACGTTCATTGTATCACCTTCAGACCAAATAGACATAGTTAAAGGAACTAATCTACCAAAATGAGGATATTTTCTTACAAGCTTTATACTTAGTTCGTTATTACGAAACATCGCTAAATGATAAGTTTTATAGTAAGTTTTTTTAAATCTCAACTCAAACGGTGTGTTCATATTATTGTTTCCACCCATTTTAAGACCATTCGCTTCAAATGCGGCACCTATTGTTTTTGGTGTAATCTTACCGTCTGAGTTTTTAGATGAAAAAACTTGTACGCTCTGAGGAGCACTAGCAAATGCAGAAGACGTAATTGCAAAAAAGATAGCAACTACCGAAAGTATTTTATTCAACTTCATATGTTTCCTTTTATTTTTGTAATATTATATTACAATAATTTATTTTAATATCAAAATTTAAATTAAAATAATTTTTTTTTATAAAACTATTTTAAAAATTTAACCTTATCGCCTATTTTTATATTACCGCTTTTTATAGTTTTGGCAAAAATGCCTCTATCGTTTTCAAGCAGTTTAGGTAAAGCACTATCAACTTTTGAAAGGCTGTTGCATATTGTACAGTTATGAGTTATTTCCAGTATAACTTCTCCAATTTCAATTTTATCGCCCGGAGTTAAATGATATGGATTTATATCTATTAAAATATTTTCGCCTAATGAGCTATATGGAGCATTTATCCCATTTTTTAGAGCAAGTTCATAACTTGAAACAGATGTAATTAAAACTGATCTTTGGACGTTTTTTCCATAGAACTTGTCTTCATATACACCTTTTTCGTCTAAAGTAATGAGTCTTTTACTTTTTCTATTGTCTTGACCCTTTACAGATATAAACAGCTCTAGTATGTTTCCCTCTGTCATCTAGCTTCCTCTAACCTTATTTAAAGTTATATTTATTCAAATATAACTTAGTATTAATAAACTTAAATATCTTAAAAACACTATCTACTGATAAATATAGCTTCATATATTTACTACAATTTATCGAAATATAGATATGTTAAATAAAAGTTTATTGTGATTTATGTCTCTTGAAAATAGAGACTCTTGTGGCAGTAAACAATAAGAAAAATTTTAATAAAAACATTCATTGTATTTTCCTTATTGTTATTGCATGATAAAAGTAAATTACTTGATTTTACCTTTACCCTTACCTGTTTTACCCTTACGGTCAACCCAACTCATCTTTAATGTATCACCTTCTTTAAATTCATCACCTTTGATTTTGAATTTAAAAATAGGATTTTTAGATAAAAACTGACTAGTTGACATATCAATAACAGTTTTACCGTTAATTGTACCGCTCATGTGAGTGATAAAATTAGCATCATCTCTATTACCGGTTTTTTTCTCAGCTTGATTATATGTAATCATTCCGTGTTTAGCCATACACTTAACTTTGATTACGCCTTTTTTTAATTTTGCTTTTACTCTCATAGTTTTCCTTTATATTATCAGTTATTTTTCAAAAGAGATGTTAGGGATTAACCTTCACATCCACCTTTTGCAACGTCTAAAGATTTTTTAGCAGCGTAAAGCTTACCGTCTTGACCCTCTACAACTACGGTAATAGTTCCAGGTTTACCCATTTTGATTTTGATTGAGTAATCAGTCATATCATAAGGATTTACGTCATATACTATAACAGCAGACTCAGGGTTTGCATCTTGAAATACAGACACTGTTTTAGCAGGAATCTTAGTTGAAAAATCAACAGGGATTGCACCACCGTTTGCAGCAACATCAGGAGTTTTTAACTTAACCCCTTTCATTGTCATATCTAAAGTACCGTATAGGTTCTTAATAGCATCTTCAACTGTATGAGCAGTCCATACAGACGGTTTTAACTTTCTATAATCCTCAGCTTTAACACTAGCAGGAATTGCTGCTAATGCTAATGAACCTAGTGTAAAACTTAAAAAATTTCTTCTATCCATAATATATCATCCTTCTCTTTATTTTCCTGTGACTATATAGTCTACCATAATTTTCATATCTGCATCATTAAGTGTAGTTCCACCACGAGCAGGCATACCGCCTGATGTACCCTTAATTGCGTTTGCAAGAACTTTTTTCATACCTTTTCCTGTGAAAGCCGACCATTCGCCAGACCCAGGTGCTAAATAACTGTCGTGACACATTGCACAGTTTGTAGCATATACTTTTTTAGGATCAATTTCCTTTTTTTCAACCTTTGGCAAAGATCTCTCAACCGACATTGGAGGATGAAAATCATCTATACCGCCATTAGCAATACGAACAATATTATCAGTTTGCTGACAATTTGTCATACAAGGTTCTTCACCTTTTTGAAGTTTTATAGCTCCAAAATTTTTAGGATTTGCATAATATGCACGGACATCTTCTAATGCTTTTGGACCTTCTATATTTGGTTCAAAACCGTCTTTATTAGGCATTTCGATTTTAGAAAAGTTTTCTTTATTTAAAACAAATTCCTCATCAACTACTTCACCATCAACTTTTAACTCGTTAATCAGTAACATATATGCAGTTAGTGCATATGTTTCGTCATTTGTTAGAGTTTTAGATTTTGGATGAGGCATACCATCTTTAATATACCACCACATTGTACTAGCTTCTGGCCAGTATGAACCGAAGAAACGTGAAGGACCGTCAGCTTCAGGGTCTTTCCATCTATTATTTGTTAAAGTTTTTTGACCAGCATAAGCATTACCTTTTGATAATGCCGGATATCCGCCACCGCCTGAACCGAAATCTCCGTGACACATTACACATTGAGCTTCATAAAGTTCTTCGCCCTCTTCGACAGAACCCTCACCTTCAGGTAAACCTTTACCACCTGCCTGAATATCTTTATCCCAAGCTTTTAACTCATTTGCAGTCGGTACACGACCTTGATAAACACTGTTTGCCAATGCTTTTTCATTTACCGCATATGGTCCTGTTTTTCCATTTTCTATTGGATAGATAACACCACCGGCAATATCAGCCGCAGTAGCAACGTTTGCATTACCCGGTGCAGCATTACCCATACATCCTGCTGCGAACAAAGCAGCTAAACTAACTGCTGAAGCAGAGATTAATAATTTAGACTTTTCTAATTTGAACATGGTTTACCTCTCCTTTTTCATTTACTTCCCAAGTTTCTATACCGTTTCTATGGTAAATTGACTCAACACCCATCATATCAACTTCTTGCTGAACGGTCGGTTGAATATAACCTGCATCATCCATTGCACGAGATGTAAGTAATAGTTGTTTACCGTTAGTATGTTTGAAACCTTTAGGTATTGTATATAGGTAAGACCAACGAGTCCAACATTTTGGAAGGACAAGACCTTTTAGTTTAGCTTCTACATAGTTGTTACCACCGTCAAATGATAAATCAACACGTGTAATAGTGCCCATTCCAGACCATGCAAGACCTTCAATTTCTACCACATCGCCTTCTTTAAGATCTGTCCATGGTTTTTCAGGAGACGGTTTAACTACCGTTGAATTAACTTCGTTTGCATAAAAATGTTGTATAGCTTTTCCGCTTGGCTTAAGAGCCGTATATCTTGAAGTCTCTTCTTTAGCATACCAAGGCTCGTCTGAGAATTCTAAACGTTTAAGCCATTTCACACATAAATTTCCTTCCCAACCCGGAAGAAGAAGACGAACAGGATAACCTTGTTCAGGACGAAGTGCCTCGCCGTTTTGACCCCAAACAATCATTGCATCATCAAGAACTTTGTCTAAAGGAACAGTACGACCCATTTCAGAGTTATCGCTACCTTCTGCAAGCATCCACTGAGCTTCAGGTTTAAGACCTAAGTCTTTTAAAATTGTTTTTATATACACACCTGTCCACTGTGCACAGCTCATAAAACCTTTGGAAAATTGTAGAGAATTAAACTGCGGAGCACGCCACTCTTGTCCGCCGTTTGCAGGACACTCGATAAAGTGAGTACGCGTAACGCTTGGATAACGTTTCAGTTGATCTAATGTCAACACTATCGGTTTTTCAACTAAACCGTGAATCATTAAACGAAATTCATTTGGATCTATATGTGCTACACCACCGTGAGCACGTGAAAAGAAAAGACCGTTTGGTGTGATAATACCTTCTGATTCATGAATCGGTGTAACTGCGATAGATGCTCTATAGTTACCGGAAGCTAATAGTTTTGTATATCTTCTAGTTACATTATGCTCATACTTTGACGGTACACCGTAAAGATTTTTCGTTATCGGATCACCCCATGTTTGACCCCATTTAGGGTGGTGCATAATAGCATGATCGTCTTCTGATGCTGCGAGACTTGTTCCGCTAAGAGCTACTGCTGACATTATGGCAGTTTTTTTAAAAAAATCTCTTCTGCTAGATGCTTCTAAGTCTTTTTCAGATTTCTTATTATCCATACTTTCTCCTTCGTATTTATAATTTTAATATCTTTGAATTTCAGTTATTATTTTATTAATATAGTGAAATTAAACTCTGTCATTGTATCATTATTTATTTTGCAAAATGTGTTTTTTTTGTGATACAGTGATATAAATGTGATATATCTTGTTACTAATTGACACAAAAAACATGGTATAAGTGAGAGTAATTTAGATAATAACTTATTATATTACACACAATAATACAGCTTATTATTTAGGCTTATACAAAGGGGTTCGTACTAGTTATTTTTATCAAATATTCCTAAAATCACATAGCTATTATTTAGCTCGTCTATATAGAAAACTATGGTATATTGTTCATATTCTACATCTTTTACATTCTCATTATCATAGTAAACAGATTTTTTATATTTTGCAGCTTTTGTAGGTATATTTATCAAAATTGTATCGAGATACGTTTTAAACTTTTTTGTATCTTCAAAATTTTGGTTAGCCATAGGTTTTAATATATGTTTTAATTGTTTCTCAAAAGTTTCGGTACACAAAATCTTCATTATTTTTTTATCTCGTCTAGCCATTTATTTAAAGAATTCATACTTTTTATATACGGTTCTATATTTGAGGCATCTTTTATATAAATCTCTATATCTTTTTGAAGTTGTTTTTTTATATCTTCTTTATTCAAAACTATTCCTTACTTATAGTATTTTAAAATACCGTCCATATTTGATCCCATATTTAGCAAACACATATCCGCTATAACTAAAGCAGCCATAGCTTCACATACTATTGTCCCTCTTATGGCTACACATGGGTCATGCCTTCCTTTTAGCGAAAAGTCTAATTCCTCGTTTTTTGTATTTACGGTATGCTGTTCTTTAAATATAGAAGGGGTCGGCTTAAAATGCACATTTAAAATTATATCGTCACCGTTACTGATACCTCCGAGTATTCCGCCTGCATGATTGGACTCAAAGCCGTTTGAGCGAATCTCGTCATTATTATCCGAGCCTTTAGCCGATGATGAGAGTATGCCATCTCCTATCTCGACCGCTTTGACTGCATTTATCCCCATCATGGCATCTGCCAAAACTCCATCAAGTTTATAATAAAGCGGCTGTCCAAGACCTACGGGTACGCCGCTAATTTTTACACGTGATACACCACCGACTGAGTCATGCTCATTTTTAGCATTTAAAATCGCTTCTTTTTGAGCATCTTCCATCTCTGCATCCAAAGCAAATATAATACTTTTTTTTGCAGCTTCGTAGTTTAAGTTTTTGGACTTAATACCGTCAATTTCACAAATTCCGCTTTTTACTTCAATACCTAGCTCTTTTATCATAAGTTTTGCTATAGCACCCGCTGCAACACGTGCTGCCGTTTCACGGGCTGAACTTCTGCCTCCGCCGCGGTAATCGCGTAAACCGTATTTGTGAAAGTATGTAAAATCCGCATGACCTGGACGAAAAATATCTTTTATGTTTGAGTAGTCCTTAGATTTTTGATTTGTATTATAGATAACCATAGCTATAGGCGTACCCGTACTTAAACCCTCAAATACACCACTTAGTATCTCGACTTTGTCAGCCTCTTTTCTTGCTGTTTCAAACTCGCTTTTTCCGGGTTTTCTACGGTCAAGTTCAGATTGAATAAACTTTTCATCTATCTTAAGTCCTGCCGGTACTCCGTCTAAAATACAACCAAGTGCAACACCGTGAGATTCACCGAATGTTGAAAACCTTAACTTCTGGCCAAAACTATTCACTACTTTTCCTTCTTTAACATACTAACCGCAACTTTTGCGGCCTCTTGTTGTGCTATCTTTTTACTTTTTCCGACAGCTCTTGCATATTCTTTATTATTTATTACGACTGCTACTTCAAACTCTTTTTTATGATCAGGGCCTCTGGATGCTATAACATCATACTCCGGAATAATTCCAAATCTTGCCTGTGTTATCTCTTGCAAAGATGTTTTAAAATCTTTAAATAACTCATCAAGAGATATCGTCTCGTAGTTTTTTTCTATCAAGTCAAGTGCAACATCACGAACTTTTTCTAAACCCACTTCTAAATATATGGCCCCCATAACAGCTTCAAATGCATTTGAAAGCAAAGATGCCTTTTTTCTGCCTCCATTTTTTTCTTCGGCATTTGATAAATATATATAATCGCCTAAATTCAAATACTTTGCTAATTTATTAAACCCGTCTTCATTTACTAATGAAGCTCTTATTTTAGATAATTTTCCTTCATCCGAAGTTGGAAATTTTTTATACAGATATTCACCCACAACCAAATCCAATACTGCATCTCCTAAAAATTCTAAACGCTCATTATCGTAGGGCTGTTTATAACTTTTATGCGTCAGTGCTTCGGTAATGAGCTTTGGAGTTTTAAAACTGTAACCCAAGGCCTTCTCGAGGCTCTTAATATCATTTGACATTAACTATTCTCCAGTAATTCTTTTTGCCTCTCGGCTTCATCTCGTGCTAGTTTATCACAACGTTCGTTTTCATCATGTCCGTTATGTCCGCGAACCCATAGTGCACTTATTTTATGAGGCTTTGAGACTTCAATATACTCTTTCCATAAATCAATATTTTTAACTTTTTTAAAATCTTTTTTTATCCATCCGGACAACCATTCATTTATACCTTTTACAACATAAGACGAGTCGGATATTATCTCTACGTCACAAGGTTCTTTTAAAGCACGAAGTCCTTCTATGGCACCAAGCAATTCCATTCTATTATTTGTCGTATGGGCTTCGCCGCCACTTAGTTCTTTTTCTTTGCCTGCGTATCTTAGTACTACGCCATATCCGCCGGGACCGGGATTACCTAATGCACTTCCGTCACTGAAAAGAGTTATTTTCTTCACAAAAGTCCCTATTAAAATTTTTTACCAAAGATATTTCAATATTTATTGTATCGATAGAGTGACAATTTGAACATCTGTTAAATGCAAAAGGAAAAATATGCTTACAATTATCGCAAATATATTCAAAGCTCAGTGTAGCACTGCTTTTTTTACCTAAGTTAATTAATACGTCAAACTCAAATACATTGCTTTTTGTTACATCTGAAATATCCCCTCTTGCACTATAGAGCTCTCTTAGATATCCGTTGTTTGAAATTATATCAAAATCCAAATCTTTTCTTTGCAGGTTCCAAAATATGTCGGTTAGAATTTCACTTTTTGAACTGTCTAAATTTTTCCATGCCAACGGCGGGTTATTTCTGAATAGATACTCAAATATCATATATGTAAGATTTCCGTTTTTTTTGTTTATTTTAAGAAGTTCTTTTGCTTTTTCATCATTATCCATTTTAGTCGAATGGATGATTTTAATAGCTTTTAAATACTGCGCATCCAGCTCGATATCACTTTTTAGCTCATCCAAAGGTTCCAATACCTCTAATGCACTGTCGTAATCTTTCATATATTCATATACTAAAAGTAAGTTATGTAGTACGTTTGGCGAACGTGGATTATCTTTTAGTATTGTTAAAAAAACTTTTTTTGAACGCTCCAAAAAACCTGCTTTAAAATATGTCCGTCCAAGGAGATACATTATCTCTCTTACGTTTGTTTTATCCGTCACTTTTAAGAGTTCGGAATATATCTCTATACTTTTTTCAAAATCACCGTTTTTTGAATAAAGTGCCGCTAAAAGTAACCAGGACTTTTCACTCATTTCCCCTTTAGACACAAGCAGTTCAATATCTTTTGAAGAGGGTATGGTTTTAAAATCATTTAAAAAATTATCTAATGATTTTGTATGTTCTTTATTTTTATATTTTGCCCACCAGTATGAGGATATAGTAATCAAAAATACTAAAACAAAAAAGACTATGATGCCAAAGAGTGGGTCACGAAACTCTATAAAAAAACTATTCATTCGTAAATTACTACCCCGTAATCATCTTTTAATCTGTAAAATGCACTTGATGCGGCTAAATCCAAATCTTTTAACTTACCTAGTTGCACAATGGAGTTTTTTGGAATATATATTCCGTTTTCTCTAAAAAATTTTTTTATATTCACAAATTTTACGTCTTCAACAAATTTATATTCAAATTCGCGATGCAACTTCATTTTCTCATAAGAAAATATATGCTCATTTACATGCAACTGGTCAGATGCAAATTTAATAGGAAGATGTCCCGACAGATCAGTTAAAATAGGTTCTATATATTGATGCTTTTTTGGAAGGGTGTCTTTTTTTACAAAAACGTATTTATTATTTAATTTAATATTTGGTGTATCCCTCCAGTATTTATATGCCGGATTACTGACACCTAGTTTTTTTGAAACCTCTTTCCATAGCCAAAAAGAGTTTAAAGTATTCGGTAAATATGACATCTTTTTGCTTCCTATATAGTTTTCTGTTTTGATTATATAGTTTTATTTTATAGAGTTTTATTAAACCAGCGATATAAGTATCGTCTATATTAATGAAACTCTTAAAGATGCCAAAATTTTAAATTGTTAAAAAACAACTACGACATTTTAATTTAATGTACATTTTTTTAGTTTATTACAATTTTACGGGCTCTACATTTTCCAAATGTAGGCTCCTTAAATTGTTAAAAAAATGCAACAACCAGTTTAGTGATTATAAATCCGCCAGCAACTAACCAAGCAAACATTGCTCCGGCAGTATAAAGCGGTGCTAAACCCAAACCTTTAAATTTTGCAAATATAGTACCCATACCTAAAGCGGTCATTGCCATTGTAAGTAAAAAAGTATCTATCTCATTTATTACGTCAACTATATTTTGCGGAACAATTTGCAGTGAGTTAAATCCAGCCATACCAATAAAGTAAACAGCAAACCATGGGATAACAAGTCCAACTTTTGCAGCCTCTCCACCACTTTTCTTAGCTGAGTATGAAAGATAAATACCAAGGATAATAAGCATCGGAGCTATCATAATTACCCTTGTCATCTTAACGATAACGGCAGAATTTGCCATCTCGGCAGGTGCACCGACTACAGATGCAGGGACTGCAACAACTTGTGCAACTTCATGAATTGTTCCACCTACGTAGATACCGAATTCTTGAGGACTCATATGTAAAAAACCGGTTGCAGGCTCAATTATAGATGCGTACAATACAGGATATAAAAACATAGAGATAGTACCAAAAAGTACAACCATTGAAACTGCAATAGCAGTTTTATGACCCTCTGCTTTTAAAACAGGTTCAGTTGCCAAAACAGCTGCTGCACCACAGACCGATGCACCACTTGCCGTAAGCATCGCAGTATCTTTTTCCATTTTAAATATTTTATAACCTAAATAAGAGCCTAAGATAAATGTCGTACTAAGCATAATAAGCGAAACCATAAAACCACTCATACCGACATCTGCAATCTGCTGAAACGTGATACGAAATCCATAAAAAACTATGGCAAAACGAAGTATTTTTTTACCTGAAAATGTAATACCCGTACCCCATTCAGAAGGAATTTTATTATGCAGGGTATTTGCATAAAATATACCCATAACTATACCTATAACCAGTGGAGATATACCTAATGATTTTACGGCTGATATGTCTGCAATCATAGTTGCTGCTGCTGCAAATATAGCAACAAATATGATTCCAGAAATCGTGCCTTGTCTATTTTCTTTTGAAAAAGCCATTTATTTTCCTGTATAAGTTTTTTTTGAATTATACAATAAGTTTACATTAACCCAAGGTTTACCTTGGATTAGTTCTACTTATAAAAGAGAGTGTGATTTATTTCAGCAAATCACTTCTAGGGTAAGTAAATGTAGAGTTTCTAAAGACGACAATTTTATCCTCATGTCCAAGTGCAAATGCTCTGATTGTTATAGGGATAACCGTATCTGCTCTATCGTTATCTACTAGTCTTTCAGTAGTTCTAAGTACTACGATTTTTTTCTTTTTAACACCTGGTACAACCGTAAACGGCTTACTTGGTTTAGCGATAATAATTTTACCTTCCATCCCTTTTGGAGGTATAATTTCAAAATAAAATTTCATCTTCTCTGATTTTGTATTTTGAAGTAAAAACTCATACGCATTATCTACTCTGTATTTATCATCTATTTTTTTAATAGAATAAAGACGGTTTTCTTTATTTACATTTAAAAGCATATGTTCTTTTTTAGTACTCATAATACCAAGCGCTATCATAACACCTATAAGTAAAACAATATATGCAATAATTTTTGTGCGGAAAAGTTTAGTTTTTCCTTTTTGATCTATTACTTCATAGTCACTTGACCATCTTACCAGTGATTCTTTTCCGAGTTTACCCATAACCGTTGTACATGCATCTACACATTCCAAACAGTTTATACATTCAAGTTGAAGCCCCTTACGGATATCTATATGCGTAGGACATACGGTAACACAGCTTTCACATGCCGTACATTCAGCATACTCTTGACGCTCTTGAATCTCTTTTTGCGATGAAGAAGGAAGTCTGTTGTGATCTTGGTCGTATATATCACCTCCGCGATGCGGATCATATATTGCCATAACCGTATGATCGTCATATAAAACAGATTGAACACGGCTATATGGACACACATATATACAAAAATCCTCTTTAAGTCTAACAATGTCATATACTAAAAACACTACAATTATAAGCATACCGCCTACAAGTACCATGTGTTCGGAAGGATTTGCCATATATGCTATAAAATCTTCCGGCGGAACGAAATACCACATAAAATCGGCTGCAGCTACAAATGCTAAAAAAGTCCAAATAAGTATAGCTATAACTTTTTTAACCTTGTTTTCCGGTTTTGACATATCAGGTTCTTGTTGCTTGTTTTTGATGCGTTTACGAAGTCCGAGGAGTTTTGTTTCTATTAAATCACGATAAATTACACGAAAGATTGTCTGAGGACATGCCCATCCACAAAATACACGTCCACCCATAACCGTCATACCGAATATTCCTAAGAATAAAAGCATTAAAATAAACGGCATAAGATAAAGTTCTTGCATATCAAACTGTACAAAAGCAAGATGTAATTTTAGTTTATCGAAACTAAGTAGAAAAAAGTGGTTTCCATTAACTTTTATCCATGGAAGAACTAAAGCTACTATTGTTATAAATATATAAAAATAGTATCTTTTAATCCTCCAAGGAGAAGCTTTTTCTATATTCTGATTTTCCATAGTTTATCCCTATTTTGAATATTGTCAGAATTATAACCAAATAAATATAAAACAATTATTATAAATATGGATTATACTAATCATAATCCATATTTATTTTACCAAGAGATAGCCAATTGTCCCATATATCTTCTATCAGATATATCAATATCTCCCGTACCGACTTGTTCCTCATATGTAGCAAAGTTAAGTCTTACTACGGCTATATGAAAATCAATACCTGCCGTATATGCACCTTGGTATAACCCGACATTTAACGTTGTAGATAAAAACGTTGTATCTATAAGTCCTAAACTAACGCCTAAACGTAGTCTTTTTTCAAAATCACTTTCATCGTAATCTTTATATGTAACAACCGTATCATTACTTAAATCATATAAACGAAGTTTATTTTCATCTAGTAAATCAACATAATCAACGGCTATAACTAATTTATCAAAAATATCTATTTTTGGAGATACCGCTGCACCGATATTTACAGTCATAGGTTGACCACCATAATAATCATCCATATCCATTGAACCTATATTTAAAACACTTAAACCAAAACTAGGATTCCAAAAACTATCAACAAATGGACGGTAAGTCACACCTATATCAACACCGACTCCGGAATTTTCTTTTTTATATTTTCTCTCGATTAAGTCATCTACATCTTCATTACCTATTAAATCGTTTACGCTTAAAGAACCTTCATATGACTCTAACTTAATATATTTTACACTCATACCGACATCCAAACGACCTATACTTAAATCATAAGGTTTAGCAGCACCTAAAACAACACCGCCGTAAACACGTGTACTTGTTGATAGCAACCCTTGACTTCCACCGTTTGGATGAGCCATAAAGTTAGATTCCGTTGCGGCCAAAATACCTACACTCCATGCAAAAGCATCGGAATTTTTAGATATAGCCGTATAGTTGTCTGCACGTACATGAAAATTCTCTCCCGAATATTTTCTTAATACATTAATCATATCCGTTGTAGCATTTGGATTTATATCGCTTGTTTCTACATCGTTTACATCATCTATAAAATCCATCCCGTCGGAACTAAAAGAGGCTCCCAAACTTAACAAATCAACTACATAACCGTGTTCTTTTTTTATATTTGTCAAACCTGCAGGATTTGAAAAAACTGAAGTCGAGTAACCGCCAACCGCTACATTTGCTCCACCCATACCCATTATACGCGGATCTTTATATAAACTTGCATGTTCGGCATATAATGCAAACAAAGAGGTTGTAGCACCTAGAAGTGCTAAAGAGATTATTTTTTTCATTATATCAATCCTTCATTTGTTAAATATGTTTCTAATTCACTCTCAGATATTACACCATCAACACTTGTATCTATTTCATTTCTAAACTCTATAACATCATCTTCTACTTCAGTCGGTGCAGCAGCCTCCACGGCATCTATACCGTCACTTAAAAGTGCAGCTGTAGAAGCATTTACATCTGCTACATTATTTAACGAACCAACGACGACTGTTGCTTTTGTAATGTAGGCTAACCCTAAATATAATTTTACATCATCGGTTTGATCGCTTATAGCAGAATACGAATCAATAGCATCATCTAAATATTCCAAGCTTTGAGTTTTTGAATTATCTTTTACACTTTCAAAAAAACTTGCAAATGCTTCAGTATTACCGCTTGTACTTTGATTCATAATAGAAATTAACTCGGTAAAACTGAATCCGGCTTGCCCCATATATGCGGAAGCTAACTGTAAATAATCTTCATCTGTTTTTACTAATTTTGCTTCAAGAGCTGCTATAGCAACGGCATAATTACCGGTATCAATGGCATCTTGTGTTTCCAATCTTGTTTCACCTTCACTGTCGGCACTACCACATCCGCTAAATATAAGTGCAGAAGTAAGTAATGATATAGAAAATATTTTTTTCAACATCACATATTCCTTTTTATAATATACTCCAAGATTATAGCATAAAAATTTATTATGTAATTTTCATAAATATAACTTAAGGTATTAAAATCTAAAAAAATGTAAAAGTATTTTTTATGCTCCCTTTGGATAAAATAAGAGAGAATTTTAATAAAGATTAAATCATATGATAGATACAAAAAAATATATTTTACAAACGATAAAAAAACGTCCTCTTATTATTGACGGTGCTATGGGTACTCAGCTTCAACAGCGTGAAGATAAAATCCCTAAAGAGGCATGGGAAGGAAATGAAGGGTGTAACGAGCTATTAAATGTTACATGCCCCCAAATTATGCAAGAGATTTTTCATGCATACCTAACGGCGGGTGCTGATTTAATAACTACAAATACATTCGGTTCATTTTCTTGGGTGTTAGATGAGTACGGCATTAGTGAGCGTGCATATGAGTTGACCAAAGCCGGAGCGGAACTAGTTAAAGCTGAATGTAAAAAATTTAGCACACCTGAACATCCACGCTTTTGTTTAGGCTCTATAGGTCCGGGAACTAAACTGCCATCGCTCGGTCACATAACATATGATGAGATGTTTGAGGGTTATACGGTTTTTTGTGAAGCACTTATTGACGGTGGGGTTGATATTTTCTTACTCGAAACTGCACAAGACCCGCTTCAGATAAAAGCGGCACTTCATGCTTGCGAGGCTGCAAACAAAAGCAGAGATAAAAATATTCCAATTATGGTTAGTACGACAATTGAGCTTAGCGGTACGATGCTTATAGGTACGGATGCAACTACCATTGCGACTATACTAGAGCCGTTTGATATTTTAAGTCTCGGGTTTAACTGTGGGACTGGACCGGAACAGGTTTTAAAACACGTAAAAACTCTAAGCGAGCTTTGGCATAAACCGATATCTGTACATGCAAATGCCGGACTTCCTCAAAATCGCGGAGGTTATACTTACTACCCAATGGGTCCTGATGAATTTGCGACTCAACAAGAGAAATTTTTGGACTTTAACGGAGTTAGTTTTTTAGGCGGATGCTGTGGTACTACACCTCAACACATACGTGCGCTTGTTGATAAAGTATCAGCTATAAAACCAAAGGAGCCAAGAGGAAGTCATCCTACGTCTGTAGCTTCACTTTTCCATTCAACTCCGCTAATGCAAGAACCTGCACCGCTTCTTATGGGTGAGCGTTCAAACGCAACAGGTTCAAAAGCCTTTCGTGAACTTCTTTTAGATGAAGATTATGAAGGCACTTTAAGTGTAGCTCAACAGCAGGTTCGTGCAGGTGCACATGTTATAGACGTAAACGTAGGCTTTGCAGGACGTGACGAGACTAAAGATATGAATGCGGTTATGAGTATGTATAACCAAAAAATCTCACTTCCTCTTATGCCGGACTCTACTCAGGTAAAAGGTCTTGAGACTGCTCTAAAAAATATCGGCGGTAAACCTATTATAAACTCGGTTAATCTTGAAGACGGAGAAGAGAAGTTAGATGAGATTTGTCAGCTAGCTAAAAAATTCGGTACCAGTTTAGTATGTCTGACTATAGATGAAATCGGTATGGCAAAAACAGTTGAGCATAAACTAGAAGTTGCCGATAGAATAATAGATTTAGCAACAAATAGACATGGGCTTAAAAAAGAAGACCTAATCTTTGATGTACTTACTTTTACTCTTGGAAGCGGTGATGAAGAGTATCTGGATGCGGGTATAAATACCATTGAAGCAATAAGACAGCTACGTCTTAAGCATCCCGAAGTCGGAGCTGTTTTAGGACTCTCGAACATCTCTTTCGGACTTGATAAAGATGCAAGACCTTATCTTAACTCTATGTTTTTACACCACTGTGTCGAAGCGGGCCTCACAAGTGTTATTATAAATGTTAAACATATTATCCCTATAAATAAAATTTCTCAGGAAGATCAAGACGTATGTAATAACCTTATCTTCAATAAAACAGAAAATGCTCTTTTTGAGTTTATAGAACACTTTTCATCTAAAGAAGCCGTAGATACAGAGACCAAAGATGAAGAGTATCTTGCTATGAGTGATGAAGAAAAAATCGCCAAACTTTTGATGGACGGTGATAAAGAGAGAATGATTCCTCTCGTTGAAGAGGTACGTCATACCATTTCACCTGAAAAAATCGTAAATGAAATTCTAATAGATGCTATGAAGGTCATCGGGGAACTGTTTGGTTCAGGTCAGATGCAGCTGCCATTCGTACTTCAATCTGCAGAGACTATGAAAGCTACGGTTGATTATTTAAACCCGCATCTGCCAAAAGTTGAAAAAGCTGTAGATACCACTTTGGCACTCGGAACTGTAAAGGGTGATGTTCATGATGTTGGAAAAAATCTTGTAGATATCATACTTACAAATAACGGCTTTAAAGTGAATAACCTAGGAATTAAGGTAGAGCTTGATGATTTTATTCAAGCAGCCAAAGATGGTCATATATCTGCTTTTGGTATGAGCGGATTACTTGTTAAATCGACTCAGGTTATGAAAGAAAATCTTGAAGCTCTAAAAGCACAAGGGATTGATATACCGATTCTTTTAGGCGGAGCCGCTTTAACTAGAAGTTTTATAGATGAATTTTGCCGTCCTTTTTATGACGGTCCGATATTTTACTGTAAAGATGCGTTTGACGGTGTAACTGCCATGAGCAGAATCGAAGCTGGAAATTTTGACACCGACCTTCACGGTAAGGATAGTGAAGATAAAACAGTAAAAGAGAAAAAAGAGATTGTAATTCCGCCGTTTAAAGAGTTGAAAATGCCTTCGCGTGATGTTAAAGTTCCGACACCTCCTTTTTGGGGAAGACGTGAAATAAGACTTACGGATGCTCAGATTGAGATGGCTTTTGAGTGGATTAACCATAAGCTACTTTTTAAATCTCGCTGGGGTTACAGTTCTAAAGGAATGAGTAAAGAGGATTATGAGAAACAACTCGATGAAGTAGTTTGGCCTGCATACGAAAAGCTAAAAAAACAGTTTTTAGAAGAACGTCTATTTGAGCCTACCATACTTTACGGTTACTGGCCTTGCAGAAGCGATGACAACACACTTTTAATCTTTGATGAGAGCGAAGGTTATAACTCCGAGAGCGAAGTAAACACTGAGCATCTTGAACATGTAATGGGAAGGGCTATAAAAGAGTTTACATTTCCACGTCAAAGCAAACAGCCTCACCGCGCTTTAAGTGACTTTTTTCACTCAGACAGACACGACGTTATAGCTCTTACTTGTGTAAGTGCAGGTGCAAAACTCAGTGAGATAGAAAAAGGCATTTATGAAGAGGGTAAATATACCGAGTACTATCAGTTTCACGGTTTGGGAGTTGAGCTTGCAGAAGCACTTGCTGAAATAGCACACAAACAAATTAGACTTGATCTTGGAATCTCAGAAGGCGAAGGTTCAACTTTAGCAGATGTTCAGATGAATAAATATCAAGGTAGCCGTTACAGCTTCGGTTATGCGGCTTGTCCGGATTTGGAGCTTAACCGTCCTCTGTTTGACTTGTTAAAACCAGAAGAGTTTGGAATAGAACTTAGTGAGACTTTTCAGATTCATCCTGAGCAGTCAACTTCTGCATTGGTGGTTTACCACCCTAATGCTACTTATTACAATGTATAGAGTTTAAAAGTTCAGGTAACTGAGTAATCTTTTTTACTCTATATGTAGCAGCTGAGAAATCGTGTGTTTTAGTAAACTCATTATGAACTATTATGCACTCTATTCCTGCATTTACAGCAGAACTTAACCCTCTTTTTGAATCTTCGATAATTATACACTCATCCCTAGATGCACTAAAGAGTTCTAAGCCCTTAAGATACGGGTCCGGATGCGGTTTTGAATTTGGATAATCCTCTACACATAAAACAAACTCCATATAATCAACAATCCCTCGCCCCTTGTGAGCAAGTTCAAAATCAACCCTTCTTGAAGTAGTGACTATTCCCATTTTATAATCTCTATTCAAGCACTTTAGAGTTTCAATTACACCATCAATAGTTATATCTTTTGTTTTTATATACTCTTGATAGTATCTGTCTCTTTGTTCTCTGGCAATAACTATTTTTTCTTCACTTATACCTGCTTCTTCAGCTATAACCCAAGCCCTCTTACCTTTAGCCATAATATCCATATACCTATGAAATGTAAGCTCTAAATCAAAGAACTCTTTTAAAGCTCGTTTACTAGCTTCAAAGTACCACATCTCAGTTTCAATTAGTACTCCGTCATTATCAAATAATATATACTTTTTCATATTAGTACTGCATAGTCAAAACTAATTTGCGGCTTTGTGCATTATCACGATGTTCTCCCAAATATATACCTTGCCAAGCTCCCAAGTTCATTTCTGCATTTGTTATCGGTATGTTTAGTGAATTTCCTAAAATAGAGCTTTTTATATGTGCGGGCATATCGTCTTCACCCTCATATGTATGCATATAGTATGGTTTATCGTCAATCATATCACTAAAGTACTCTTCCATATCAGCGCGTACAGTCGGGTCTGCATTTTCATTTATACTAAGTGATGCAGATGTATGTTTTAAAAAAATATTTAATATCCCATGATTTATATCTGGGAATGATAATAGAGCATCTTCAATCTCTCTCGTTATAAGATGAAAACCTTTTGGTCTAGGATGCAATTTTATAGTTTTTTGAAATATAGACATATAAAATTATACTCTATCTTTTTCTATAACTCAAAGCTTCCAATATATGTTTTTTATTGATTATTTCACTTGCATCGATATCGGCAATAGTACGTGCAACTTTTTGTATTTTTTTTATACTTCTAAAAGAGAGTGCAAATCTGTTTATAGCCATATCCAAAGTATCTTTAGCATCTACATCTAATACACAGTACCTATCTACTTCTTGATCAGATAGTTTGGCATTAAAGTTTTTCTGCCCACGTTTTTTTATAATATGATGAACATCTATAACCCTCTGATGCATCTGACGAGAACTCATACTTGCTTTGTCATCTGCATTGATCTGAGACATTACTACATTTAAATCTATCCTGTCTAAAAAAGGCTCGGACAATCTGTTTTTATAACGCTGTATTTCCATCTCATTGCATCTGCACTCTTTAGACTCATCGAGTAAATTTCCGCAAGGACACGGATTCATTGCTCCGATAAACAAAAAATCTGCAGGATATATTACTTTTGAATTAACACGAGAGATTTTTATTTTTCCATCTTGCATTGGTTCACGCAAAGCTTCCAAAACACTTTTTGAAAAGTGTGGCAATTCATCGAAAAACAGTATGCCTCCGTTAGCCAAACCAACCTCCCCTATACGAGATTTATAAGAGCCTCCTCCAAAGATAGATGCGGATGTCGATGTATGATGAGGTGAGCAAAAATTACGAAGCGGTTTAAAGCTTGGTTCTTTATCATCTAAACTCTCTAATTTTGCAATATCTAATATCTCACTTTTATTAAGGGGCGGCAATATATATCTTAATCTCTGGGCTATCATACTTTTCCCGCTTCCGGGGCTTCCTTCAAGCAAAATATTATGCATCCCGCAAGCCGCAATAAGTGCAGCCCTTTTTGCCACGTCTTGACCTTTAACATCTGAAAAATCTTCATCATATTTGTTATATACATAATATTTCTGATCTAAAGTATAACTTGGATATGGAAAATCAAATTCAGACAAACTTGGCATATATTCATCTGACTTTAACACATCTATAGCTTCACTGAGAGTTTTAACACCATAGAATTCTATATTTGGTATTTTTGATAGTTTTTCAAGAGATTCATATGGAACTATAGCTTTTTTTGTAATACCTTGATTAGCCAAAGAGAGAAGAAGAGGGTACAAATAGCCATTTTCTCTCACGCTTCCGTCTAAGCCCAGTTCTCCAAAAACAAACCAATCTGAAAATTCATCATCTTCTTCATTTAAAGCTATCATTAATGCTATACTTAAATCAAAATGCGAGCCGTCCTTTTTAACATCTGAGGGTACCAAAGAAAGAGTTATCCTCTTAGGCGGGAATTTAAATTCGTTACTTAATAAAGCAGACTTTACACGCTCTTTACTCTCATTTATACTCGATGATGCCATACCTACGATGCTAAAAGACGGCAGACCTTTAGTCAGTGTGGATTCAACAATCACAACTTTTGCATCTAAGCCTTCATATGTAGCACAGGATATTTTTTTCATAGTTTATCCATTTATTTTTTTTACATCTTAACTATTTTTATAAAAAAAATTAAATTTTATTGCAAATTGTCATATTTTAGTATTGCATTATTTTAGAAAAAGGAGTATGATTTCCAACTTTATCCAATGAGGTTTACCTTGATTCAAATAAGCGAATCCATCTTTTTAGATGAATATATATACAATCTCGATATACAAAACAACTATCTACCAAGTCCATATAAAGCAACTCCTTTTTTAATAATAAAAGATTTTTTAAAAGCTAATGAGCTTCCACTTTTTGTAAATTCTGTTTATAAAGATGACGAGGCAGAAATAGCAAAAGTGAAGACTGAACTTATATCGGGAGTCGTAAATCCTAAAGTCGTGAAAGAGTATAGAGATACAAATATATATTCATTAGATGAACATTTAGATTCATTATATAAATCTCGTTTTATAGAATATCAGCCTATAATTGAAGATTATTTTAATTTGGCTATAACTATTTCAACGGAAGTTCAGGCCCTCGAATATAAAAAAGGCGGTTTTTATATCCAACACTCGGATGATGCGAATGCACTTTTGGACAAAGAAAACAATATAGTCGGATATACTACGGTTGCACCGGAGAGAAAACTAACCACCGTATTATTTGCAACATCTTACTCCGAAACTCTAAAAGACAAATTTACATTCAACGGTGGGGAACTTATATTTAATTTTTTAAAAGACTATGATGGAAATACGATCACATTAAAACCAAAAGCCGGTGATATGATTGTTTTTCCAAGCAATCCATACTTTTCACATGAGGTTAAGGAAGTTAAAGAGGGATACAGATTAACTCTGGTTCAATGGCATAATGCCATCTAACATAAAGTTATTTTTTTAATTTTAGTTCTTTTTGATACTTTTTATACTCTTTTTCAAACTTCTTTCTACGTGAGTATGATAATTTATCTATAAATAAAATCCCTTCTAGGTGATCCATCTCATGCTGAATTGCAATACTTAAAAGACCGTTTGCTTCAAGTGTTTTTGTATTACCGAATCTATCTTGGTAGTTTACCCTAACCTCTTCAAACCTCTCTATATCTTCATAAAAAGTTGGTACACTCAAACAACCCTCTTGATATGTAGTAATACCATTTTTTTCTGTAATAACAGGATTTATCATCTCTATTAAGTTCTCATCACTTTGTTCATCTTCTTCATCGGGTATATTTATAATAAGTACTCTTTTGGGATGTGCAACTTGAATAGCTGCTAATCCTATTCCGTTGGTTTGCATCATAAACGGATACATTGCATCCAGAAGCTCGTGCAATTCTTCATCAAACTTTTCAACTTCATTGGATTTTTGGCGTAAAATTTTATCTGGATAAGTTACTATATTCAACTTCATATAAAAAACTCTAAGACTTGTTTTTTAGCGATACTGCATAATCGCTATTTCTATCCATATATGATTTTTCTATACCATCCATAGTACTAACTACTGTCTCTTCAACAGAGTATGATGGATTGATATCTGTAATACCAATGGCAATTTTAAGCTGAATTTCACGATCGGCCAAAAAGAAATTAGAATTTGAAACTAATTCGGTTAAACGCTCACTTGCTTTTTTCGCACTCTCTAAGTCCGTATGTTTAAGCAGCATCGCAAATTGTCCGTTACCATAGTATGCTACAGTATCACTTCTTCTTGAAGTCTTAAGAAGAAGTCTGGCAATAGTTCTTGTCATTAATACCGTAGCTTTTTCATTATTGACATTCTCTATAAGCTCTTTACTTAACTCAACCATAATTAAAGAAGAACTATGTTTAAATTCACGTACCAGTTCTATCTCTTGTTCAAGTTTTGTCATTAAATAACGTTTGTTATATACACCGTATTTATTATCAAATATGGTTTCATTTTCAACATTTTTAACAACTTTGGCAGTTTCATCGTACTGTGATTTTAAAGTACCGGATTGTTTTTTAAGTATAGCGTTTAATTTGGCTACATCACCTTCTAAAGATGCTATTACACTGCTTGATGCACCGTTATCGCCTCTGCTCTCATCCAACTCATCACGTCTTTTTTTAAGTATCTTACTCATTAAAGAGATATTTTTATATAGCGATGCCGTAACGTTTAAAATACCTTTTACCGATGTAAAACCTTGCTTTAGACTTTGCTCAAGCATAATGGTATTTTCTGCGTCGTTACTCTCTTCAAGTTCAAGCATAGACATAATTTGTTTGCGAAAGTTTTCACTCTTATCTTCTAAAAGTCTGTCGAAATATAGTGAGTAATTATTAGGGGTTGGCGGCAAGTTGTCATTAATCAAGCTTCTAAGAACTTCCTTTGCGTAAAGTTCTAAATCACTGCTGGGCTCACTGCTAGCTGTATCTCTAATAGATTCTGAGTTAACAGATGCATCTCTTTTAGTTTCTCTACGCCCTCTATTTCTTAATGAACCTGCCATGTCAAATTCCTACTCTTTCTCGTTTTTAGTTAAAACTTTATCTATCATACCGTACTCTACACACTCTTTAGCACTCATAAAGTTATCACGGTCCGTATCTTTTTCAACTCTTTTAATACTTTGTCCGGTGTTTTTAGCCAAAATAGAATTTAACTCTTTTTTCATACGTAAGATCTCATTAGCTTGAATCTCAATATCCGTAGCTTGACCTTGAGCACCGCCAAGTGGTTGATGTATCATAACTCTGGCATGTGGCAGGGCATATCTTTTACCCTTTTCACCGCTTGATAATAAAAAAGCACCCATAGATGCCGCTTGACCTATACATATTGTTGAAACATCAGGACGAATATAGTTCATAGTGTCATATATAGCCATACCTGCCGTTACTACACCACCCGGTGAATTTATATAAAAGTAGATATCTTTTTCAGGATCTTCTGCTTCCAAGAATAGAAACTGGGCTACTATTGAAGATGCAACGGCATCATTTACTTCACCGCTAAGCATTACTATTCTATCTTTCAAAAGACGAGAATATATATCGTATGAACGCTCACCACGTCCGGTTTGTTCAACAACGTATGGTACATAACTCATATTATGCCTCTTTTATCTTTGAATCTAAAATTTGACGAAGTACTTTATCCTCTACCATTGACATTTGAATAGCAGGGATATATCCTGCTTCTTTATACTGCTCATACGCTTTTTGAGGATCTTGACCCATTTGCATCGCTTCATAGTAAATAGTTTGCATAACTTCTTGTTCTTCAACTTTTACATTCTCGGCTTGTGCTAAAGAATCGATAATAAATGTAGCTTTTACGCTTTCCTGTGCATCTGAACGGAAAGTTTCACGAAGCTCTTTTAATTTTTCTGCATCTTCACGAAGCTCTTTAATCTCATCTTCACTCATTCCTTGAGCTTTTTTATTTAGAGCCATATCTATCTCTTGCTCAACTACAAACTCAGGTAAGTCGAATTTAATCTCAGCTACTAAAGACTCTAAAAGTGCAGGTTTTAGTTCTTCGTTGTAAAGTTTGATAAGCTCTTCATTTTCCATTTGAGTTTTTAATTCTTCTTTTAAAGATTCAAGCGTAGCATCGTCTTTACCAAGTAATTTTTTAGCTAATTCATCGTCAAGTTCAACTTCACCTTTTACTTTAACGCCGTTAACTTTTACTTTGAACATAGCATCTTTACCGGCTAAATCTTTAGCTTGGTATTCATCAGGAAATTTTACATTGATTTCAACTTCTTCATCTCTTTTAACACCGATTAATTGATCTTCAAAACCTGGAATAAACTGACCTGAACCTAAAAGAAGCTCAAAGTTTTCAGCTTTACCGCCTTCAAATGCAGTACCGTCAACAAAACCTTCAAAGTCTATTACAGCTGTATCGCCTTCTTTCATTTTACGGTTTCTTTTGATGTTTTCAAGTGGAGCTTGGCTCTCTGCAATCTCTTTTAAACGTGCATCTACATCTTTATCTTTTACTTCGGGCTTTTTAAAGTCTTTTGCCAAAGATGCATAATCACCTAACTCGATTACGGGGCGCATAGCAACTTTTACCATTACTTCAATTTTATCGTCGCTTTTATCAAATTTAGAAATAGTAGGTTCTCCTATTAGAGCACTATTATCAATTTCCATCTGCTCTAATCCACCGTTTAAAACAGCTCTTAATGCTTCAGCTTCAGCATCTTGAACAAGTTTTTCACCATATTGTTGTTTTATGATTGCTACAGGCACTTTACCTTTTCTAAAACCTTGAACATTAGCAGTTTTAGCAAGTTCTTTTGCAATTTTTTCTAAGTTGGCATCTACAACCTCTTTTAATATTGTAGCTTCAATTTCAGCATTCGCACCATCAATTTTATTTGATTTGATTTCCATCAATTTCCTTTTGTTTATATCTTTTTATAGTCCTATTTTAACTATTATTTTGAGCAATAATATCTAATTTTTACATAAATTAGGTTTAAAGTTTAGTATAAGTAGCCACACTACAGCTATATCTATCACAACATCGGCAAAGTTAAATACTGCAAAATCAAAACCACAATGCCAATAAACCATATCAACTACACCACCGTGAATAAAGCGATCATATACATTTGAAAAAGCCCCGCCCAGAAGCAATCCGACAGGTATTGAATAACATATTTTTTTTAGATATACAACATATGCCAATATTCCAAAAACCATTGTCAACTGTATGTATTTAAGCCATTCGTCCAAAAAAGAAAGCATGGAAAATGCAACACCTTTATTATAAACCAAAATCAAGTCTATACAATCGGTGTAATAACGAAAACCCTCTACAAAAAGCATTTTTATATTTTGATCGATTATAAATATACCTGCAATAGTGAGAAAAAGTATTCCACCGAGTTTTAAATAAACCTTATCCATTTAACGCTTTTTTAAAAAATTTAGAAAGCTTATCCATTTCAGAATCCAATTCTTTAGAATTTTGACCTTCTAAAAGCAGTCTTAATTTATTTTCGGTTCCTGAATAACGAACCAAATGACGTATATGTTTATCATCCAATTCTTTTAAAAGTATATCTAAACCTTCAATTTCATTTAAAGGTTTTTTGTGATTTACTTTAATATTGACCAATTTTTGAGGATATAATTCAAACGGACGGAGTGCCGTTGATGCTTTTTCATTTTTATGAAGCAATAGCGCCAATACTTGGAGTGCTGATACTAAACCGTCACCTGTTTTGGCATAATCGTGCATAATTACATGTCCGCTTTGTTCACCTCCGAAGTTGATGCCATCACGCTTCATAATTTCCAAAACATTTTTATCTCCGACTGCCGATCTATGAAGTTCAAGATCTAAACTTTTTAGATAATCCTCAAGTCCCTGATTACTCATAACAGTAGCAACAACTCCTCCACCTTTAAGAAGACCTCTTTCATTTATATATGCTCCAAGAGCTCCAAGAAGCTGATCACCGTCTATAACCTCACCTTTTTCATCCACGACTACAAGCCTGTCTGCATCTCCATCAAGTGCTATACCTAAGTCTGCACGAAACATTCGTACATGCTCACATAAGTCTTTTGTATGCAGTGCTCCACAGTCTTCATTAATATTATAACCGTTAGGAGAATTATGCAGCACAATTACATCGGCACCTAGTTCTTCTAAAACTGTAGGTCCTACTTTATACGCTGCTCCGTTTGCAGTATCTAAAACTATACGCATACCGCTAAGTGAGAGTTCTCTTGGAAAAGAGTTTTTAAGTGCAACAATATAACGACCGATTACGTCATCGATTCTTTTTGCTTTACCTATATTTTTCCCTTTTGCTTGAGCCTCGGTTATAATATCTTCATCAAGATATATAGTCTCAATCTCCTCTTCTGCTTCGCAAGAAAGTTTGTCTCCGTGAGAGTCAAAAAATTTAATTCCGTTATCTTCAAAGGAGTTGTGGGATGCACTTATCATAATACCTGCATCACAACGCATATTTTCCGTAATATAAGCAATAGCAGGTGTCGGCATAGGACCAATCTCTACAACATCATAACCTATTGCAGTTAAACCGCTTACGATAGCATTTTCAATCATATAACCACTACGTCTAGTGTCTTTACCTACTAAGATTTTATTTGTTTTTGAATGTTTTTTAAAATATATTCCGGCTGCCATCGCTACGCGCATTGCTAAAGATGCATTTAAAAATGTACCGGCCTCACCTCTTACACCGTCAGTTCCAAATAATTTCACATATTCTCCTTTTAAAAGAAGTAATTCTTTTAAAATTCCTCTCACAAAATGTTTACGTTTCTTCAGAAAAGCTACGCCTTTCGGCGAGAAAAATCTATATATTATAAAGTTGGCGTATTTTAGCACAAATAAACATAATTATATAATATTTTGGAATAAGACTTTTGTTTAACTTAATTTTAATTATATTTAAGCTAAAATTGCGCACTAAAATTATCTGGGTAATATAAATTAACCCAAAAACAAGGACTCATTAAATGGCAAATCATAAGTCATCAATTAAGAGAATTCGCCAAACGATCGTTAAAGCAGAGCGTAATCGTTTTTACAGAACTCGTCTTAAAAACATCGTAAAAGCGGTAAACACTGCTGTTGAAGCCGGTAATAAAGAGGAAGCTACAGTAGCTTTCAAAGTAGCAAACAAACAAATTCATAAATTTGTAAGCAAAGGTGTTCTTAAAAGAGAAACAGCTTCAAGAAAAGTTAGTCGTCTTAACAAAGCCGTTAACGCTATATAATTAGGTAACAAATATGTTATCAGATAAACTTACACCGTTTATCAACCGCTATAATGAGCTTAGCGATTTGCTAAGTTCACCTGATATCACTTCTGACATCAAAAAGATGACAGAGCTTTCAAAAGAACAATCTTCACTTTTACCAATAGTTGAAAAAGCAAAAGAGTATAAATCTATACTAGAAGAAATTGCCGAAGCAAAAGAGATGTTAAGCGATGCTGAAATGGGTGAGATGGCAAAAGAAGAACTTAAAGAACTTGAACCTCAACTACCGCTAATAGAAGAAGAAATTAAACTTCTTTTACTTCCAAAAGATCCAAATGATGATAGAAACATAATTGTTGAGCTTCGTGCCGGAACAGGCGGTGATGAAGCTGCACTTTTTGTTGGTGATCTGTTTGAAGCATATACGCGTTATGCCGATGTTAGAGGTTGGAAGATTGAGCTTATCTCAACTTCCCCTTCCGAAGCCGGTGGATTCAAAGAGGTAACGGCACTTATAAAAGGTGAGCAAGTTTACTCTAGACTTAAATACGAAGGTGGTACTCACCGGGTTCAACGTGTACCTGCTACAGAATCCCAAGGTCGTGTTCACACATCTGCGATAACAGTAGCTGTAATGCCTGAAGTCGATGATGTTGAGATTCAAATCAATGAAAATGATTTAAAAATAGACGTTATGCGTTCATCCGGTTGTGGTGGTCAATCTGTAAATACAACCGATTCAGCTGTTCGTATTACTCACTTACCGACAGGAATTGTTGTAACGAACCAAGATCAGAAATCTCAACACAAAAATAAAGACAAGGCTATGAAAGTACTAAAGTCTCGTCTTTATGAGTTAGAGATGCAAGCGCAACAGTCTGAAAATGCGGCTGAGCGTGCGGCACAAGTAGGAACTGGAGATAGAAGTGGGCGTATTCGCACTTACAACTACCCGCAAAACCGTATAAGTGATCACAGAATCAACTTAACACTTTACAGATTAAATGAGATAATGAGTGGCGGTTTATTTGATGAAATTATCGAGCCGCTAATTGCTGATACTCAAGCTAAAATTGTTGAAGCTGCTGGACTTTAATTGGTCCAGTCAGTATTAAAAGTATTTTTCACTTTACCTTTAAAAGTGATTGTCTCGCCGTTATAGCCAAGATATAAAGTCTCACCACTTATTGGATATACTTCTATGCTATCACTAACTTTACCCTCTTTAAAAGCTCTGTAAAAACAAGCAGCCATACCGGTTCCACAAGCAAGTGTCTCATCTTCAACACCACGCTCATAGGTACGAACTTTTAAATTTCCATCTACTACTTGAACTATATTAACATTTGCATTATATTTATATCTTAACTCTCTTGCTTCTTCTATATCAAATTCTTCTATATTATCCATATATCTTACAAGATGCGGTACTCCTGTATTTATAAGCCACCAAGAATTACCGTTAAACTCTATCTCTGTATCTAATATTTCAGGTGGTGTCAGCTCACTTAAAACCATCCCTTTTTTATCGTCTGAGCTTTCAATAGTTGCACTTATAACACCTGCACCTGTTAAAAAACTCATGTTTTTAGAGGCTAAATCGTGTTTAAATGCGTAATGTGCTGCTGCACGTGATGCATTTCCACACATATCGGCATGGCTTCCGTCTGAATTATAAAACTGCCACTCAAAATCAATCTTTGATTGATTTCCTTGAAAATCATATTTTTCATGGGGAATCAATACAACCAAACCATCAGCACCTATACCTTCTTGACGGTGACATAATATTTTTGCTAGCTCCGTTCTATCTAGCTTTTCTTCTGAATGGAAAATTACAAAATCATTTCCACTTGCACTGTATTTTGAGACCATCATAAGTATTTCTCCTTTATCTTTTCAACAAAAATCTCTACCTCTTTTTGTAGATGCTTTAAGTCTTTTGAGTTGTCAATAACCCATGTAGCACGTGATTTTTTCTCATCTATGGGCATCTGAGAGGCTATTCTTTTTATAGATTCCTCTTTTGAATAACCGTTTCTTTTCATAAACCTATCTAACTGTATATCGGCTGGTGTATATACTACTACAGAATCTTTAATATCATAAGAATTATTTTCAAAAAAAAGCGGGATATCTATTAAGTAAGGGAAATTAAACTTATCTTGTTTTTCACTTCTCTTTGCTATCTCCTCACGAATTTTAGGATGAAGATAATCTTCTAATTTTTTCTTTGCGGCTGCATCTGAGAAAACCAATGAACCAAGCTTTGTACGATTGACTTTTTTCCCATTTACATACTCTTTGCCAAAATTATCTTCAACCCAAGCAGATGAAGCATCTAAAATCTCATGTGAAATAGTGTCGGCGTCTATCACACGCATCCCATTTAAAGCTAGCAGGGAAGCTACCGTGCTCTTACCAGTAGCAATCCCTCCAGTCAATGCGATAGCGTATTTAAATGCCATTAGTTTTTGATAATTCCTAAGTAAGTCTTTCTCACATTATTACCCATTGCAAATGCAGCAGGATGAATATCACAGTTATAATACTCTAGGTTATCCAACATATCACTGCGTTGTAGTATTATATCGGCAGTTGGATGATATGTTTTTGAACAAAGCAGGGCAGTTGAACCTTCCCCTATATTATATGGCATAATAATTTTAAAATAGTTACCTAAATTTGTAATAAGTGACTTGTTTTCTTCAATTTTATCAAGATTTGGATGCTTGATTACTAAAACACCGTCATCGTTAAGCACACGGTTTATTTGTGAAATAAATAAAGAGTCCCCTTCCATTTCCGATACAACTACATCATATTTATTATCTTCAAGTTTACTTACTTCATCAAGAGAACAAGCTATTGAATTTGAGCTAATGTCTATATGCTTTTTGACTTCATTTTCTAAGTTTGATGCGTTATTGCTTATTATTAAAATATTTTTTGGTTCTTTGTGTGTACACAATGGTACATGAACCATCATTTCGTTATAAATAAACTCTTTCATGTTATATATCCTTTTCAATTACCGCGATTTTAACCACTTTTGGATTAATTTTTCTTAATAATTTGATATAATTGCGTTATATTTATAAAAACATAAAGGTATGTAATGGATTACAACAAAATCAGAAAATTTTGTAGAGTTTTTCGTATAACTATCGGATTAATATTAATAGCTATCGGTATTGTACAATACGGTGCATTTGATGGCGCAGGATGGTTCTTTTTAGGATTTATCCCTTTAATTGCCGGCATAGCAAACTTTTGTCCTCTTTGTATTTTTTCTAAAAAATGCGATATGCCAGAATAATTGGAGACTAGATGAGTCAAATATCTTATAAAGATGCAGGTGTAGATATAGATGCTGGTAACAGTTTTGTTGAAAATATTAAACCTCTTGTAAAGTCAACTAAAGTTCCTGGTGTTATGGGTGGGATAGGTTCATTTGCAGGTGCATTTGAATTACCAAAAGGTTTTAATGAACCGGTAATGCTTGCTGCGACTGATGGTGTCGGAACTAAATTAAAACTTGCTATAGACAGCGGTATTCATAATACTGTAGGTATAGACTTGGTGGCTATGTGTGTTAATGACTTGATTTGTAACTTCGGTACACCTAGCTTTTTTCTTGATTATTATGCTACGGGTAAACTTGATGTAGATGTTGCTACAAACGTTGTAGCAGGTATTGCAGAGGGTTGTATAAGAAGTGAATGTGCACTTATCGGAGGCGAGACTGCTGAGATGCCAGGGATGTACTCAGAAGATGATTATGATTTAGCAGGTTTTGCCGTCGGTGTAGCTGAAAAGTCTGAAATGGACAGGGTATCTTTGGTAAAAGCAGGGCATAAACTTATTGCATTACCAAGCTCAGGACTACATTCAAACGGATTCTCACTTGCTAGAAAAGTATTATTTGAAAAAATGAATTTAGATTTTAATGATGACTTTAACGGTAAACCTTTAATCGAAACACTTTTAACTCCTACAAATATTTATGTTAAAACTTTTAAAGCACTAAAAGACAAAATAGTAGCTATGGCTCATATCACAGGTGGGGGTATAGTTGAAAATCTACCACGTGTACTACCTGAGAACTTACGTGCAGAAGTTAAAAAAGACTCTATTAAAACACTTCCTATTTTTGATCTAATTTCAAAACACGTTGATGAAGATGAGATGTACAGAGCTTTTAATATGGGTGTCGGTATGATACTTGTAGTTGAAGAAAAAGATGTTGATTTTGTATTATCAAATGCTGAAGGTTCTTACCTTATCGGTGAGATTGTTGAAGGTGATAGAGAAGCAGTGATGGTTTAGAAAACCATCACTTAATTTTCTAAATTAATTAAAACTCACCTTTAGCTGCACGAGATGGAATATCTTTCATAGCTTTTTGAACAAACAGCGCTTTTTCCAACATATCAGCCGGTAAATCATGTCCACCGTGAATTGCTAAGTTCAAATCCATAGTCACTAAAAATCTATCCCCGTTTCCATACTCAACAAGCATAATTCTACATGGCATGAAACCACCGTAATAACGAGAATAATTTAAAAATACTTTTGCTATCTCTAAACTACATACAGAGATAATTCTTGCATGTTTAACTTCATTTGCTGCTGCGTCCTCTTTTGTGTACATTTTAATGTCACCTGTCACTCGCATGTTAAGTTCTTCCGTTATAGCTTTAATAGCATCAACGGCATCTTCATTTTCAACATCCTCAGCAACCTTATACTCATTCATCATTGCACGAGCCGGGTCACCTTTTGCTAATACATTATCAAACATTGTCATATACGCTGGCAATGCACCATTGTCTAATTTTGAAACTTTTGTACCAAACTGAACCGTAACACCTAGAGCCACTACTAGCATTACTGCACCAATTACTGCAAGTATATTTTTAATCATTGTTTTCCTTAGTCAATTTATTTTTGCTTAGAAATCTTTTATCATAATGTGACCTTAATATTATTATTTGTGATAGTTATCACAAAATAATCACATATAAAAGGATTCTATTTTATCATAAATTATTATAATTGCAAGTCAATTTTATGTTCTGTATATAATTTAATATATATTGTCAAAAAAGTGTCGCAATATGCGACACTATCTATATAGAGGGATTATTTATTCTCTTTAAAAAGAATAATTTAGACCTATTGAGAAACTAGTTTGAGAGTGTTTAGTTTCTATTTGTGTTGGATTTGTAGGACCAAAACCGGCAAACTGCGAAGTTGAATATGTTTTTGTTACTTCAGGTGCATATGTATAAGCTAAGTCTAAAGACGTTGTTTTATCAAATATATAAGACCCGCCAAACGTGTAGTGTGATTCAACTATAGCAGGAAAACCTAGTAAATTAAACATATTGATAGCTGAAGCCGTAGCATCTGCCGTATTTGTAGCCTGTTCTTTAATAGGGTTTTCACCGTAATTATATCCCAGCCTTAGAGCCCATAAACTTGTTCTATACTCATAACCCAAAATCAGTACGTTTTGATTTTCCCATTTAAAATCTTTATAGCCTTTAGCATCTGACCATTGTATCTGTTTTATATCTAATGCTATAGTATGGGCTTTCATTTTATAACTAGCTCCAAAACCTATTTCGGCAGGAGTTGAAAGGGTGTTTTTTAACACACTTCCTCCAAATAATCCAAATGCTGCAAAATCGGCAGTAGCACCTGATATTTGGCCATCGTATTCCATATCGATTTTAGATTTATAAGAGAGCCCTAAAGTTACGTCTGATATTACATAAGATAAACCTATATTGTACCCCATAGACAGATCTTGTGAAACTCCAGTATCATGACTTACATCCGCAGTAGCACCGGCACCATAAGGTATGCTTACATCTAAAGTACCGCTATAACTAATATCAAGTGAGCCATATTGTATAATCGGGGTAATACCTATGCTAAAATTATTTACAGAATAAGCTAAAGGTACGCCAAACTGCATTAACTGAAGATTTGTAACCATGTTAAAATTATTGATACTATCTCGATAATCAACACCCATACCCGCAGTACCCCACATACCTACACCCCAAGCAAAACTATCATTAACTTTTGTAGCTAAAGACACAGATGGAATTACGCTTTTATCGGCTGAACTTTTTTTATCGGTATTATTGAATCCAGCTTGGCCCATGCTATTTGATACGTCAGGCATAAATAAAGTTCCGCCAAACGAAATTTCGTGTTTGTTCTTTATCGAGCTTATTAAAGAGGGATTAATCAATGCTGAATCTGCTCCATGACTAACACCGATACCACTACCACCCATAGCACGTGATTTAGCTCCAATACCTATTAATACCGAACCATTTGTTGCAAATAATGATGTGGCACACAGTAA
The DNA here is from genome assembly GCF_009258225.1 of Sulfurimonas lithotrophica. Lineage (NCBI taxonomy): Bacteria > Pseudomonadati > Campylobacterota > Epsilonproteobacteria > Campylobacterales > Sulfurimonadaceae > Sulfurimonas > Sulfurimonas lithotrophica. Next base: position 48,228 of record NZ_CP043617.1, on the reverse strand, counting down.
CAGTAAAGCACGAAGTAACAACTGTAAAGTTTTATTCATTCCATCTCCTTTTTTTACTAAATTGATTATAAAGGAGTAGATTAAAATTAAAACTTAAAGTAAAATTATATTTTATTATACTTTATAGCTAAAAATTTACATATATAATATAGATATATCAAAAAAATAAATAAAGCATATATACATCACAAATTAGTGATGTATAATAAGTAAAAATATATTTATTATATATTCTAATGCTAATATAAAAATATAAAGATTTATTATAAAATAATCAAGATGGGTATTATAGTAACATGATTTACTCAGATTTTTTGTATTGATAATTTGTAATTGATTGTTGTTAAAAGTAAGAAACTGATCAACTAGGCGGCGACCTACATTTCCAATCCTGAAAGGACAAGTATTATCAGCGATGAGAGGCTTAGCTTCTGGGTTCGGAATGGGGCCAGGCGTTTCCCTCTCTCTATTGCCACCTAGACAATCAAGTATAAATACATCGTAGTATGTACTTATATTTGATTGTATAAGTTGTTTGTATAGAATTGTTAAAGTCAACAGCAACTTAATACACTAAACAAGGTAGTGAAGCTTAAAAAAAAGACGATCGTACTATTAGTACTGGTCAGCTAAACACGTTACCGTGCGTACACACCCAGCCTATCAAGCTTGTAGTCTTCAAGCGTACTTCAGGGAACGTTCATCTTGGAGTTGGCTTCCCGCTTAGATGCTTTCAGCGGTTATCACATCCGTACGTAGCTACCCAGCTATGCCCTTGGCAGGACAACTGGTGCACCAGTGGTACGTTCAACCCGGTCCTCTCGTACTAGGGTCAAATCTCCTCAACGTTCCTACGCCCACGGAAGATAGGGACCGAACTGTCTCACGACGTTCTGAACCCAGCTCGCGTACCGCTTTAAATGGCGAACAGCCATACCCTTGGGACCTGCTCCAGCCCCAGGATGCGATGAGCCGACATCGAGGTGCCAAACCTCCCCGTCGATGTGAGCTCTTGGGGGAGATCAGCCTGTTATCCCCGGCGTACCTTTTATCCTTTGAGCGATGGCCCTTCCACACAGAACCACCGGATCACTATGACCGACTTTCGTCTCTGCTCGAGTTGTCTCTCTCACAGTCAGGCTAGTTTATGCCATTATACTCTACGAAGGATTTCCAACCCTTCTGAACTAACCTTTGTAAGCCTCCGTTACTTTTTAGGAGGCGACCGCCCCAGTCAAACTACCCACCAGACATTGTCCTCCTGCAGGATAGACTGCAGCGAGTTAGCTATCAGAATATTCAGGGGTGGTATCTCAAGGATGCCTCATATACAACTGGCGTCATATAATCAAAGGCTCCCACCTATCCTGCACATGAATATCCCAATAGCAGTGTCAAGCTATAGTAAAGGTGCACGGGGTCTTTCCGTCTTTCCGCGGGTAGGAGGAATTTTCACCTCCACTACAATTTCACTGGATTTATTGTTGAGACAGCTCCCATCTCGTTACGCCATTCATGCAGGTCGGTATTTAACCGACAAGGAATTTCGCTACCTTAGGACCGTTATAGTTACGGCCGCCGTTTACTTGTGCTTCAATTCATGCCTTCGCAAAGCTAAGCAATCCTTTTAACATTCAAGCACCGGGCAGGCGTCACACCCTATACATCCTCTTACGAGTTAGCAGAGTGCTGTGTTTTTGGTAAACAGTCGGGAGGGACTCTTTGCTGCCACCCGTAGTTGCTTTGAAGAGCAAGTCTTCTAACAATTAGGGTACACCTTATACCGAAGATACGGTGCTATTTTGCAGAGTTCCTTAACAATAATTCATCCACGCGCCTTAGAATACTCATCTCACCCACCTGTGTCGGTTTACGGTACGGGCAACATTACATCTCGTTTAGAGGCTTTTCTCGGCACGACAGTATCAACGATTCAAAACGCTCTCCGAAGAGATTGTTCTGCCTGTCAGGTCTCGGATACACGTTAAGCGGATTTGCCTACTTAACATCCTACACCCTTCGAGCCACATTTCCATCAGTGACCTCGTTTAACTCTATGCGTCCCCCCATCACTCAAATGATGTAATGTCGGTATCGGAATATTAACCGATTTGCCATCGTCTACCCCTTTCGGACTCGACTTAGGTCCCGACTAACCCTACGATGACGAGCATCGCGTAGGAAACCTTGGGTTTTCGGCGAAGAAGATTCTCACTTCTTTTCTCGCTACTCATGCCTGCATGCTCACTTCCATCCGCTCCAGTACTCCTTACCGGTATACCTTCGATGCTGAATGGAACGCTCTCCTACCACTTACACTAATGTGTAAATCTAAAGCTTCGGTGTTTATCTTAGCCCCGTTATATTTTCGGCGCAGAATCGCTAGACCAGTGAGCTGTTACGCTTTCTTTAAAGGATGGCTGCTTCTAAGCCAACCTCCTGGTTGTCACAGCAACTCCACATCCTTTTCCACTTAGATAAAACTTTGGGACCTTAGCTGTTAGTCTGGGTTGTTCCCCTCTCGACATAGGATTTTATCACCCTACGCCTGACTGCCATGGATTCCCCTGTAGTATTCGGAGTTTGATAAGGTTTGGTACCGCGGTAAGCAGCCCTAGCCTGTTCAGTGCTCTACCCCTACAGGGTTCTAACATGACGCTATACCTAAATATATTTCGGAGAGAACCAGCTATCACTGAGTTTGATTGGCCTTTCACCCCCATCCACAAGTCATCCCAAGACTTTTCAACGCCTACGGGTTCGGTCCTCCACTGGCTCTTACACCAGCTTCAACCTGCTCATGGATAGATCACTCAGTTTCGGGTCTGCAGCATCTGACTATGTCGCCCTATTAAGACTCGCTTTCGCTACGGCTTCGCGTTCGCTTAACCTTGCCAGATACCACAACTCGCAGGCTCATTATGCAAAAGGCAGTCTGTCACACTTATATATAATAGTGCTCCAAATGATTGTAAGCCATAGGTTTCAGGTTCTATTTCACTCTGCTCACCGCAGTCCTTTTCACCTTTCCCTCACGGTACTTGTTCGCTATCGGTCTAGTAGTAGTATTTAGGGTTGGAGGGTGGTCCCCCCATATTCAGACAAAATATCACGTGTTCCGTCCTACTCGTTCGTTAGCCTAGTACCACATAAATGCTTTCGGTTACGGGAATATCACCCTCTATGTTGGAACTTTCCAGATCCTTCACCTAACAAATATGCTATTACTAACTGCCCTACTCCAGTTTCGCTCGCCGCTACTCCCAGAATCTCAATTGATTTCTCTTCCTTCAGGTACTGAGATGTTTCACTTCCCTGAGTTCGCCCCATCCGAAGATGGTAACACGATTCGCACCGTGCTGGGTTGTCCCATTCAGAAATCCCCGGATCAAAGCTTCTTGGCAGCTCCCCGAGGCTTATCGCAGCCTAGTACGTCTTTCATCGCCTCTACTAGCCAAGGCATCCACCTATGGCCCTTAATATCTTTATTCTAATTCGCTTCACTACCTTGTTTAATGTACTTTAATACCTCAAACAAGTCAGTAATCTTATTATTGTAGTTATTTAGTTGTTATAATTAAATTGACCTATTGTTATATCTAATAATTTATCTATAACTAGTTTCTTTAACTATAGTTGTTGACTTTAACAATTGTATTTTAAATGAACAAGACTTTAAACATAAAAGTCTAATCTAAATCTTAATATTTAAGACTTGGATTAAACTTTTTAATCTTTAGTATTTTTGTGGAAGTTGTGCTTGAGAAGATTGCGAAGCATACTTTAAGTATGTGAGCAAGCTTATCAAGTGCAAATTTCCAAAAATGGTGGGCCTACCAGGACTTGAACCTGGGACCTCACCCTTATCAGGGGTGCACTCTAACCAGCTGAGCTATAGGCCCTCTTTCTTATGTGCTTTTTTCTTTTTTCTTCGTTGGAACCTTTCTCTCATTCGTCATATAGTCTAACTATACTCCTCATTCGTTCAAGAACCCACCTCGATTAAAGCAAAAATCCCTATAAGATAAACATCTATATCTTTCAATGATCACAGATCACTGAAAACTAAGTAAGCAACATCCTAACAACTAATTAGTTCGTGAGAACTTTTCTGAGCCAACTAAACGAATAGTTGCTCTTACTCTAGAAAGGAGGTGATCCAACCGCAGGTTCTCCTACGGTTACCTTGTTACGACTTCACCCCAGTCGCTAATTCCACCGTAAGCGGTAGCCAGTTTGGCATTCCGATTTCGGGTGAAATCAACTCCCATGGTGTGACGGGCGGTGAGTACAAGACCCGGGAACGTATTCACCGTAGCATTGCTGATCTACGATTACTAGTGATTCCAGCTTCATGCTCTCGAGTTGCAGAGAACAATCCGAACTGAGAGACGCTTTAAGAGATTAGCTCCACCTCGCGGTATCGCAACTCTCTGTACGCCCCATTGTAGCACGTGTGTAGCCCTGGCCGTAAGGGCCATGATGACTTGACGTCGTCCTCACCTTCCTCCTCCTTACGAAGGCAGTCTCCTTAGAGTGCCCAGCCGAACTGCTGGCAACTAAGGACGAGGGTTGCGCTCGTTGCGGGACTTAACCCAACATCTCACGACACGAGCTGACGACAGCCGTGCAGCACCTGTTTTCTAGTTCCCCGAAGGGCACTACCGTATCTCTACAGTATTCTATCAATGTCAAGGCCAGGTAAGGTTCTTCGCGTATCGTCGAATTAAACCACATGCTCCACCACTTGTGCGGGTCCCCGTCTATTCCTTTGAGTTTTAATCTTGCGACCGTACTCCCCAGGCGGAACACTTAATCTGTTAAGTGCATCACCGAGATGACAAGCATCCCGACGACTAGTGTTCATCGTTTAGGGCGTGGACTACCGGGGTATCTAATCCCGTTTGCTCCCCACGCTTTCACGCCTTAGCGTCAGTTATGTTCCAGCAGATCGCCTTCGCTTTAGGTATTCCTAGTGATATCTACGGATTTTACCCCTACACCACTAATTCCATCTGCCCCTCCCATACTCTAGGTTGCCAGTTTCCAATGCAGTTCTATGGTTAAGCCATAGGATTTCACATCAGACTTGACAACCCGCCTACGCGTCCTTTACGCCCAGTGATTCCGAGTAACGCTTGCACCCTCCGTATTACCGCGGCTGCTGGCACGGAGTTAGCCGGTGCTTATTCATATGCTACCGTCATTTTCTTGACATATAAAAGGAGTTTACACACCGAAATGCGTCATCCTCCACGCGGCGTTGCTGCATCAGAGTTTCCTCCATTGTGCAATATTCCTCACTGCTGCCTCCCGTAGGAGTCTGGTCCGTGTCTCAGTACCAGTGTGGCGGATCATCCTCTCAAACCCGCTACCCGTCATTGCCTTGGTGAGCTCTTACCTCACCAACTAGCTGATAGGATATAGTCTGATCCCAAAGCGAAAAAACATTTTCCTCGCAATCTTTTGATTTAGAGGCTTATCCAGTATTAATCACCGTTTCCAGTGGCTATCCTAGTCTTTGGGGCACATTAACTATATATTACTCACCCGTGCGCCACTCGTCAGCAAGGAGCAAGCTCCTCCTGTTACCGTTCGACTTGCATGTGTTAAGCACGCCGCCAGCGTTCACTCTGAGCCAGGATCAAACTCTCCATAATTGAATGCTTGATTCCATAGCCCAAGATCAAAATCTTTGGCTTTGTTTTATGTATATACTATATATAATATATACACGTAAAGTATCTATTGCTATAAATACCGGGTATTTATAGAATAGACGGTTGTTGTTATTGTGTTTTATAAAGTAAACTTTTTAAAACCGTTAACTAATTTCTTTATTAGTTGTTAGTTAGTTCACTTACTTAGTTTTCAATGATCTCAAACGTCTCTTGCGTTTGTGGAGCAGAATTATATGCTAACAATTCTTTGATGTCAATAGTTTTTCAAAAGAATTTTAAAATTCTTTTGAAAATGTTTATTTAGTTATCATTTGTTATTTACTAATCCTATTTATATGATCTATATATTTATAATGTAGTATTGCAATACTATTTATTAGTATTTTATACTATATTGTTTCTCTGTGTTTACTCTTTATATGTAAAATTCTTATAATTAACTATATAAAGGAATATATTTATGGGACTATATGATCGTGATTATGCAAGAAGCAGTAGTGCTTTTGAATACAGTAGCGCATCAAGAAGTGACTCTCAAATCATAACATTCGTAAAAGAAACATATAAACTTTTTGCAGCATCTATGATGGCTGGTGCAGTCGGTGCATATGTTGGAGTACCAATAGCCGGAACTATCGCTTCATGGTTTATTCCGCTTATGATTTTGGAAATCGCTTTATTGTTTGGTTTATTTGCCGTAAAACACAAGCCAGGTATTAACTTAGCGGTTATGTTTGGTTTTGTATTTATGACAGGTTTAATGTTGGGTCCACTACTTGCTCATACTTTGGGTATGAATGGTGGTGGCGTTGTAATCGGTAATGCTTTTGCTATGACATCTTTAATTTTTGGTACTATGAGTTTTTATGCTATCAAAACAACTAAAGATTTTACTAGTTTTGGTAAACCGTTAATGATTGCTGTTTTAATTATATTTGCATTTTCAATCGTAAATATATTTTTAGGCAGTCCAATCTTAGCTATAGGTATATCAGCGGTAGTTGTTGTACTGTTTAGTATTTTGGTTGTATTTGATACACAGAATATTATTGCAGGAAACTATGAAACTCCGATTGACGGTGCAATTGCACTTTATTTAGACTTTTTAAATATCTTTACAGCACTTTTACACCTGTTTGGAATATTTGGAAGTGATGAATAACAATAATTTATCACCCGAGATTTATCGGGTGATAGATGCAAACCTTAACCGTCTAAAAGAGGGTATAAGGGTTGTTGAAGATCTACAACGATATCTACATAACAACAAAGAACTTTCACAAAAACTTAAACATTTAAGACATTTAGCTATTTTTGAAGATATAGATGCATTACTAAAACATCGTGACAGTATAAACGATGTACTTCGTTCAAGTATGGATGACGAGTTACAAAGAGAAGATTTAAAAGCAATAGTTGTTGCAAATTTCAAACGTGCACAAGAAAGCTCAAGAGTTTTAGAAGAACTTTTTAAACTGCATACTCTCAAAGAAAGCGAAAAGTTTAAACATATACGTTATGAATTATATGATTTGGAAAAAGAGATAATCAAACTTTTTTAAAATCAATATTCTTCAACGACAACTCATTTTCAAACATATCAAAATACTTCTCTAAAAGAGTTTTATCATAACCGCTTAATGATAACTCTACCGATGCTTTATTATTTTTAAACATTGGCAAAGAAGATAACTCCACCTCATCAGGCACTTGATTCATTAAAGTTATTAAAGTATTTTCACTTGTTTTTGCTAAAAGCGTATAGCGGTATTTTTTCTTAGATACACTAAAATTTTTAGCTATAACACTCTCAAGCATTGGGTGAGCCATAGATGGAAAACCCGGGACAAAGAAAAATCTGTTTTCTAAAGAAAACGCAGACATATTATTTACAGGGTTAAAAATAAGTTCTGAACCAACAGGTATATCTGCCATATGGATTCTATGAGGATACGCTTCAGCTCCAAACCTATCCAAAATATCTTGTTTAAACTTTTCATTTGTTTGTAAGGGTTTAGATGTAAAAATCTCAGCAGCTATCTCACGTGTTAAATCATCAGGAGTCGAGCCTATACCTCCAAAAGAAAACAAAATAGCATTTTCATCTTTTTTTATCATCTCGTAGGTATTTTTTATAAGTGTTTTATCGTCTTTAATGATAAAAGAAGCAAAGAGTTCGTGTCCATATTTAGCGAGTTCTTTTTTTAAAAAATCAAAATGCTTATCCTCACGTCTGCTATTTAAAATCTCCGTACCGATAATTACTGCATAAAAATTCATTAAATACCTTTAGATGATATAAATACTACTTCAAATTCTAAATAATTAAGAGGGTAGTTATTAACCAGATTTTTTGTTTGTTTATAATTTAAAACTTTTCTAGATGCACTGACTCCGCTTTTTTTTATGTACCTGAACATCTCTCTTGTATTTTCAAACTCTAACTTATAGTTTATAACTTCAAAGTCTGCATCAAAATACTTTTTTTGTAGTTTGTTTACCTCTTGCGCATCTCTTAAGATTGATTTTAATCCCGCTGTTTTATTTAAAGTTTTAAAAGTCCCTGCCGTAAAAATGGCAAGCCCAACCGGTGCATCCAGTGTTTTTATATTTTTAAATACCTTATCCAAATCTTCTGCCCATTGCAAAGCAGAAGCCGAAAAAACAAAATCATAGTTATATGTAATAAGGTTTTCAAAAAGAGTATCATCGTTAAAATTACCATAGATGCACTCTATTTTTTTTGATTTTGGATGCAGTTCCAACATACCCGAAGCAAAATCAACACCTATGAAATGTTTATATTTCCAGTTTATTTTTTTACACAAACTTCCACTACCGCAACCTAAGTCTAAAATATTTAAAGGCATCTTTTTATCTCTTGGAAGTTTTGAGAGTAGATGCTTTATAACTTTATTTTGAATAATATTGTATGTACCATATGACTTAGCATATTTTGAAAATTCTTGAGATATTTTCATCATTTCTTATTTATTATTAGAGAAAGTATAAAGATTATCAAAACAGATAAAACTATGGTAGCACCGCTTGGAAGTGAAAAGTGATATGATAGAACCATTCCCGAAATTACACTTAGTAGGGCAAAACCCAATGCTAACATAGTTGTTTTAAAAAAGCCAAATTTATACTGTAAAGCCGAAACTGTAGGGATAACCATAAGTGCACCAATTAAGAGTGTTCCGACTATTCTTATAGATAAAGCAATAATAATAGCAACAACACTAACGAGTAAAAAATTAAGTAGTTTAACTTTTATACCGCTAACTTTAGCAATCTCTTCATCATATGCTATAAAATAAAACTCTTTAGAAAACGTAAGTAAAATACCCAAAGCAATAAAACCAAATACAAAGATTGTTATAACATCCTCATAACTAACAGATAATATTGAGCCAAATAGATATGACATTAGCGAGTTGTTAAAAGAACCGCCAAGAGATACAATAATTACTGCTAAAGCAAGTGAACCAGAGAGCATAATAGCAAGTACCGCATCTGAGTATATTGCAAAGTTTGAACGCAGATATTCTATAAGCCATGCCGAAAAAAGTGCTACAAGTACAGCTATCCATAGTGGATTATATCCAGCTACCAAACCAACAGCAACTCCTACTAAAGCAGAATGCGCAAGCGTTTCACTTATCATAGAATAGCGTCTAAGTACAACAAAAGTACCGCTTATAGATGCGAGTGTAGCTATAATGACTCCTGCTAAAAAAGCACGTTGCATAAAGTCGTATGAAAGCATCTCTATCATGTTAATGTCCATGCTTATGATTATGGATTAGATGAGCTTCTATCCCGTAAAGCTCACTCATCTCATCACAGCTTAAAGCTTGTTTTGGGTTGTTACAGGTTATAACTTTTTGATTTACCGTAAAAAGTCTTGCAATATCATCAGCTATAACACCGATATCGTGTGTTATAAAAATAATAGTTATTTTTTTCTCTTTGTTTAGTTTGCGAAGAAGTGAATAAAACCTGTTTTGAGATGCTACATCTACACCTGTATTTGGCTCATCAAGTATCAAAACTTCCGGCTGAGATGCAAGTGCACGTGCTATCATGACACGTTGACGCTGTCCACCTGAGAGCGTACCTACCATCTTGTCTTTTAGATGCATTATATCCATCTGCTCCATTGCATCTAACACTAAAGTTTCATCCTCTTTACTCATTGTAGAAAAGATTTTCCTCTGAGCAGTCCTACCCATTTTTACAATATCTAAAACAGTAGCAGGAAAGTTAATATCAACATGAGATGCACGTTGAGGGACGTATCCTATTTTATACCATTCTTTAAATTCCGAGTGTGTCTTGCCGTAAATTTTAATCTTACCGGAATTTAGTCTCTCAAGTCCCAATAATAAACGAATCAAAGTTGTTTTTCCACCACCGTTTGGTCCGATAATAGCAATATATTGGGAGTTAAAAATCTGTAAAGATACATTAGATAAAATATTTACCCCGCCAACATTAAAATTAAGATTTTCTACATCAAAAATCGGTAATTTAAAATTCATCTACACTCTAATGCTTGTTTGATTTTTCTAATATTTTTATCCATAATCTCAGCATATGTCAAATTCTGCTCATCTTTTGTAATATTTCCTAAAGGTTGTAAAGTATCAACTTTAACGTTTACATCTTTTGCGATAGATTTGATTAGTTTGTCACTTGCAAAACTTTCAAAAAAGATAATAGAGACATTTTTCTCTTTTATTTCATGGAGTATATGTTTAACATCATCTGGTGAGGGCATACTTTCAGTTGATAAACCATTAATAGACTCTATATGAAAATTATACGTTTTACCAAGATATGAAAAAGCATTATGGTTAACGATAATAGTATCTTTTTTACATAAAGATAGTTCTTCTTTATATCTCTTATCCATCTCTTTTAAAGTTTTTATATACTCATTTTTGTTTGACTCAAAAAAATCTTTATTTTTTGGAGATAGTTTAACAAACTCCTGCGTTAGTTTTTGAGCCACTTTTATCATATTATTTATATCTAACCAATAATGAGGATCTATTGCCTCTTTGTGAGAAACTTCTTCATCTTCGTGATGACTTTCATCTTCATGATGGTGGTGATGGTGATGATCTTCTTCCAAATGGATTAAATTCACATATTTTGACATATCCAACATATTAGGCGAAGATATTTTAGAAATCCAAGGTTCTAGCGAAGCTCCACTATATACAAATAAAGAACTATCTTGTATCTCAGCCATTTTTTTAGGTGTCAACTCATAGCTGTGTGCATCGCTTCCAAAAGGCAGTACACTGGAGAGCTTAAATTTATCTTTACCAATATGCTTAGCTGCATCGTAAAGTGCAAAAGTACTCAATACAATACTATTTTTTGAACTGTGATTTTGTATTTTTTGTTCAGGTTTTAATAGAGCATATCCAACTATTAGAATCAAAAGAAAAAGAACGATAATTATATTTTTTAAACTCATATTCGACCCATCAAATTTTTTTGTATTATACCCAATTTTGAATTAAAGCTTTTTTTGGATATAATTCGCAACTTTAATTATAGCTTTAGACCATTTTGGAAAAGCCAAACAGGAATTTATAAATGACAACTAGTTTTTTACTTATTGTTCAAATAGTTTTAGTGATTTTAATCGTAATCGCTGTACTATTACAAAAAAGCTCAAGCATCGGTCTTGGAGCATATAGCGGTTCAAACGACTCAGTTTTTGGAGCAAAAGGACCAAACAGCTTTTTAGCAAAGGTTACATTTACGATAGGATTTTTATTTGTTGTAAATACAATCACTTTAGGTTATATGTATTCTAAATCGGCTGAGGAATCGGTCGTAGATAACTTAACTGAGAATACAAATGTTGTAGCGCCGGCAGCAAAAGAAACAAATACTTCAAAATAAGGAATACTTAAAATGTTAAATGATGTTTATAGTCAATGTGAAGAGAAGATGCAAGGCAGTGTTGAACATATGCATAGAGATTTTAAAACTCTAAGAACAGGTAAAGTAAGTACTACTGTTTTAGACAATGTAAAAATCGACTACTATGGAACAATGACGCCTCTTGACCAAGTCGGTTCGGTAACGGCTATAGATGCAACAACTATTGCTATCAACCCTTGGGAAAAACATCTGTTAGGTGATATTGAAGCCGCTATAAACACTGCAAATCTCGGAGTAAATCCAAATAATGACGGTGACTTTATCAAACTTTTCTTTCCACCTATGACAAGTGAGCAAAGACAAGAGACTGTTAAGCAGATGAAAGGAATGGTTGAAGATGCTAAAGTTTCTGTAAGAAATGACAGAAAAAAAGCAAACGATGCCGTTAAGAAACTTGAAAAAGACAAAGAGATTACTCAAGACGAATCAAAAGTTGCCCAAGAAAATATTCAAAAATTAACTGATAAATATATAGCCAAAATTGAAGAAGACGCAAAAGCTAAAGAGATTGAGGTTCTTAAAGTTTAATGGATATAAAAAAAATATATATGGATGCAGAGGCTCTTTTAGAGGGTCATTTTAAACTAAGCAGTGGTAATCACTCACAGTTTTATCTACAATCCGCAAAAGTTTTAGAAGATCCAAAAACTGCTAAACTTCTAGCCGATGCTCTTGCAAAGCAGATCAAAGAGAGCGGACTTGAAGTAGATACCGTATGTGCACCTGCTCTTGGTGGACTTATTGCCGGATTTGCTTTAGCACAAGCACTTGATGTTCGTTATATTTTTGCAGAGAGAGTTGATGGCAAGATGAATATCCGTCGCGGTTTTGAAGTAAAAAAAGGCGAGAGAGTTTTAATGTGCGAAGACATCATTACAACAGGCGGAAGTGCAATGGAAGCTGCAGCCGTAGTTGAGTCTCTTGGCGGTAAAATAGTCGGTGTAGCAGCTTTAGCTAACCGTGGTTTTTGTAAACGTGAGAACAGTTCTATTGAGACTAAGCCAAACTGTAAACTTCCGCAAAATATTCCGTTTTTTGCGTTAGAAGACTTTACGTTTGAGATGTATTCACCTGATAAATGTCCACTTTGTAAAGATGGAAGCGAAGCTATAAAGCCGGGTTCAAGAGGAAATTAATTCCTCATCTGACAAACCATCATCTTGTCCACCAAGATTCTACCAACCTCGTATTTTCCATCGACTATAACATCGATATCAATACCTCTAAGCTTGTTTTTTTCCTCTTGAGATACAACTTTGGCTATTAAGTGTATATCTTTTGTATATTCCCGTATAGTCTCACAAACAGCTTTTTTCTTATCGATATTGTCTAATGTTACAATAACAGATGCACAACTTTCGGTATGAAGTGCTTCAATCATAGAAAGCTCAGACATATCTCCTAAATAAACTTCTTTATTTTGTTTAAGTGCAAGTTGTACGTTTTTCGGATTGTTATCTATTATTACATAGGGTATTCCCATTTCATCCAGATGCTCTGCAACCGACTTACCTATATCACTGTAACCGCAAACTATTATGTGTCCTTGACGTGATTTAAAATCTTTTTCATCAAGCAGTACATAACTGTCGTCTTTTATAAAAGTATCTACAAAACCATTTATATGTGAAATAAAAAAAGGCGTAATCATCATAGAAAAAATTACTATTAAAAGTAAAAGCGATTCCAATTCTTTATCGATTAAACCTCCCATACTTGCCACTGCAAAAATTACAAATGAAAATTCACCGACTTGAGATATCGACAATGCTGTTTTTAATGATGTTGAATTATCGGAACTTAGTCTTAAAACCAAAAATGTAATTACCGTTTTTAAAAGAAGAACCAGAACAAATATACCTATAATTAATGCTATATTATTTATAAAATACGATATATCTATTTTCATACCTACTACAATAAAAAAAGTCCCCAAAAGGATATCTTTAAACGGTGCTATATCATATTCGACTTTGTGGTGATACTTTGTCTCGGCTATAACCATACCTGCTACAAAAGCACCCAGTGAATAAGTAAAACCAAAATATGAAGCTAAAAGGGATGCACTAATAACTATAAATAAAACACTCCCCATAAACAATTCATCTTCCTCCGAAGAGGCAGAAAAATGCAACAACCAAGAAACAACTTTTCTACCGATAAAAAAGAGTATTGAGACTACAATAAGAGCACTTATAAACGTATCTCTGATAATTATCCATACAGATTGATTAGCTTCGTTTGTTAAAAACCCCAGTAATATAAGTAAAGGGATAACCGCAATATCTTGAAAAATCAATATACCGGTAGCTCTTTGACCATAAGGTGCATATATTTCTTTTGAGGATTTGAGATAACTTAAAACTACTGCGGTTGATGAAAGTGCAAATGCCGTTGAGATAATCAGTGATGTTACAAAATTTAATTTAAATATAAAAAAACTTATTATTAAAATAGCAATAGCCGTAAATGTAGCCTGCATGAAACCGTTTCCAAATATCTCTTTTTTCATACGGTTCATCTTAGAAAGAGATATCTCCAAACCTATAGTAAACATCAAAAAAACTATACCGAACTCACCGATATGCTCCAAAGTACTTGATTGACTTGAATCTTGAAGCCCAAAACTGTATGCTAAAATCGTACCTGTAAAAATATATCCTATTATTTGAGATACGCCTATTCTTTTTAACAGCAAACTTAGAACAGTTGATATACCTAATGCCAGTACTATTATTAATAAAACTTTATCCATTTTTTATTTTTGTTTTTCCGATTTTTATTTTCATAAAAGTATATCTAAATAACTTTTTAAGTGCACTTATTATATAATCGCGGATTAGATTTAAATTTTGGAGAATTTTGGCATGACTAAGTATATTTTTGTAACGGGAGGGGTTTTAAGTTCTCTTGGAAAAGGGATTACTGCTGCTAGCATCGGTACACTACTAAAACACTCCGGTAAAAAAGTAGGTATGCTAAAAATAGATCCATATATTAATGTAGATCCCGGTACTATGAGCCCACTTGAGCATGGTGAAGTATTTGTAACAAAAGACGGTGCCGAGACTGATTTGGATATAGGTAATTATGAACGTTTTTTAGATACATCTTATTTAAAGAGTTCAAATTTTACTACCGGTCAAATATACTCAAGCGTAATAGAACGTGAACGTGCGGGCGGATATCTTGGTCAAACCATTCAAGTAATTCCCCACATAGTCGGTGAGATTGTAAAGCGTATAAAAGAAGCCGGCGAGGGTCACGATATACTTGTAGTTGAACTTGGCGGAACTGTAGGAGATATAGAAGGTTTACCGTTTATGGAGGCAATCCGTCAAATGAAACATGATGAAGAAGTAGCAGGTACTTTTTTTGTTCATGTAACACTTATTCCTTACATAAAAGCTGCAGGTGAATTAAAATCTAAACCAACTCAACACTCTGTTCAGGAACTTCGCCGTATCGGTATAACTCCGCAGATGATTATTGCCAGAAGTGAAAACCAACTTCCAAAATCATTCAAGAAAAAATTAGCTATGAGTTGTGACGTACACCAAGATGCTGTTATAGAAGCTAATGATGCGGCATCTATATATGATGTTCCTATGAGTTTTTTAAGACAAGATATACTAAGTCCAATAGCTAAAGCACTTGAATTAGGGGATTTAACACCGGACATGGAAGAATGGGACAGCCTAGTTAAAAAGATTGTTCAACCTAAAGGCAAAGTCGTTATAGGTTTTGTGGGAAAATACCTTGAATTAAAAGAGAGCTACAAATCTTTAACGGAAGCACTTATTCACTCAGGCGCACATTTAGATGCAAGAGTTGAAATATGCTGGGTAGATTCTGAAGAGATTGAAGAACGTGGTCCTGAAACACTACTTGCCGACTGTGATTCTGTTTTAGTTGCGGGAGGATTCGGTAATCGTGGAGTTGAAGGCAAAATAAAAGCTATAGAATATGCTCGTGTTAATAAAATACCGTATCTTGGAATATGTCTAGGTATGCAACTTACACTCGTAGAATATGCTAGAAATGTCCTTGGTTTAGATGATGCAAATTCTATAGAGTTTGATGAAAACTGCAAAAACCCTATGATATATCTAATTTCGGACTTTTTAGACCAAAACGGAGAGGCACAACTTCGTACGCATAGCTCGCCAATGGGTGGTACTTTACGTTTAGGAGAGTACCCATGCGAAACTAAAGAGGGCTCAATTCTTCGCAAAGCTTATAACGGTGAAAAAATTATTTATGAACGCCATCGTCATCGCTATGAAGCGAATCCGGCTTATCGTGAGCAGCTTGAAAAGGCAGGAATGATAGTTACCGGCGAATCAAACGGTTTAATTGAAACAGTTGAGATAAAAGATCATCCTTGGTTTTTAGGCGTTCAATTCCACCCTGAATTTACATCACGCCTGCAAAGTCCAAATCCTTCTATACTTGCATTTGTTAAAGCAAGTTTAGAAGTTCACTAGTGGAAATACTAAATAAACAGAAAATCTTTGAGCTTCTAAGCTCAAGATTTGATGAAGAAAAAACTCTTTCACAAATCCCAAATCCTTCCCTTTTAAAAGATGCCGACAAGGCAGCTTCTAGGATAGCTAAAGCTATAAAAAACAATGAAAAAATCACACTTGTAGGTGATTATGACGTAGATGGAATTTCAGCTACAGCTATAATGTGTGATTTTTTTGCTCAAATTCCTTATCCCCTAGATGCAGTAATCCCAAATAGATTTAATGACGGTTACGGTGTGAGCCCGACTATTTTAAATAGAATCGATGCAGATTTAGTTATAAGTGTGGATAATGGGATAACTGCTATAGAAGCAGCCGACATATGTAAAGAACGCGGGATAGATTTAATTATTACAGATCACCATACACCCGGTGAAATACTTCCTCGCGCATATGCAATAGTAGATCCAAAATTAAAAGAGTGCCAATATCCTTTTAAAGAGATATGCGGTGCACAAGTTGCATGGCTACTCTTAGGTCTATTAAAAAGAAAATTATCTATAAACATAGATATGAAACAATTTTTAGATATATTAACTATAGCAATAATTGCGGATGTAATGCCACTTATAAATATTAACCGCTTACTCGTAAAAGAGGGATTAAAAGTTTTAATGAACTCTTCCCGACCTGCATCTGTCATAATAAAAGACTTTATAAACAAACCATATATAAGCAGTGAAGATATTGCTTTTGCAATTGCACCACGCATCAATGCTGCAGGAAGATTAGAAGACGCTTCTATTGCACTGAACTTTTTTAGAGCAAAAGACGTAAATATTGCCTATAACTACTTTAACCGATTAAACAATTTAAACGAACAAAGAAAAGAAACTGAGGCATATACTACAAAGCAAGCTACGGCATCCGTAAATAAAAATGACAAAATTATAGTTGTCGCAGGTGAAGATTGGCACGAAGGAGTAGTAGGGATAGTTGCTTCAAGACTTACGGACAAGTTCGGAAGACCGAGTATAGTTCTTAATATTGAAGATAAAAAAGCTAAAGGAAGTGCAAGAAGTATAGGTGAAGTTGATATTTATAAACTTTTGGCAGCAAACAATAATCTTCTAAATGGTTTTGGCGGTCATAAAATGGCGGCGGGTCTTAGTATAGACAAAGAAAATATATATAGTTTTACCAAAGCTATAAATGAGAGTGCAAAAAACATCCCGGATTCATGTTTCTTACCAAAAGATGATGTACTTGGTATTTTAGACAGCTCATCTATAGATATTGAACTCTTAAATATATTTGATATGTTTGAACCATATGGTGAAGCAAACAAACGTCCGACTTTTTTGATACAAAATGCATATATTGAAGATATAAAAATCTTTGGTCGTGAAAAAAATCATTCTAAAATAATAATCAGGCAAAATAAAGATGACCTAAACTCTCTTGAGCTTACACTATTTAGAGAAGTTTTTGAAATGCCTCAAAATAAAAAGATAACTTGTTCATATACCGTAAATAAAAATATATGGAATAATAGAATATCAACTCAACTACTTATTAATAAAATTTATATATAATTATAATATAAATAATATCAAATAATAATTTACTTTTCTTTGTTAAGATTACAGCTTATAAAAATTATAAGGATAAACAATGAAAAGAATAATAGCCCTCTCTTCTGTTGCTATTTTAAGCTCCGGTTTATATGCATCTACAGATACTCAAACTCAAATAGATGAACTAAAAAAAGAGATTCAAAAATTAAAGAAAGATCAAAAAAGAACTAATATGTCTTTAAGCTCAGTTAAAAAAGCTACTGGAGGCGATAATGTTAAACTCGATATTGATTTTAGAAACACCTTTGAATCTTTAGAGTATAAAGATAATAAAAACAATATAAAAGCTGAAAACGATTCACTTTTTACAAGCAGACTCTTTTTAAATATGGCTGCAACACCTATGAAAGGATTAATCTTTAAAGGTCAACTTGCTATATATTCAACTTGGGGTGCACATATATATGATGAAAGTACAGGTTTAAAAGACTGGTCTGCTTCATCTAAACCTACTGATACAGTGATGCGCATTAAAGAAGCTTATTTTGTTTACTCTAACTCTATAGGATCTCAACCTATAAGTTTTTCTATAGGTCGTCGTCCTTCAACAAATGGTTTTTTAGCTAATTATAGAGAGAATGAAGATAAACCGAGTTCACCTTTAGCACATATTACAAATATGGAAGTAAACGGGGCTATGGTTAAACTCGACTGGGGTCGTTTTATAGAGGGTGCATATACCAAATTTGTATATGGACGTGCTCATACGGGAGCGACAAACGGTGTATATGGATACGACGGAACAGGAGGCATCACACCTTATGCCTTAGATAGCAGTACTAATTACGGTGATGACAAAGACGTTGATTTTTTTGTAGTGCCTGGTCAAGCGTATTATAACGGTCAATATCAAATTATGTATGAATGGGCACATATTTTTAATACAAAAGGTCAAAGATTTAACGACCCTTCAACTGCTAAAGCAGCAGCCGGTACGGCAGATTTATTCTCTGTAGGTTTAAAAATCGAAGGTATTGGGGATGAAATAAGTGATTTTTTAGATGAAACTACATTTTTTATATCCGGTGCTTATACCGACTATAATGCAAAAAGCGGATATCAATTATTAGGTTCAAGTAACGGTGGCAGTAAAAACGGTTCTTCTATATGGACAGGAATTATAATACCTGATATGATTACGGATTCTGGAAAATTCGGGTTTGAATATAATCATGGTTCAAAATACTGGACACCAATGACTTGGGCTGAAGATACTACTATCGGTTCAAAAATATCCGTACGCGGTCAAGCTTATGAAGCTTACTGGAATTTTGATTTATTTGGAGTAAAATATCTTCCATCACAAATTAGATATACTTATATACAACATGATTATACTCCGAACAATAAATGTGCAGGTTGGGTTGCACCGACAGATGCAGATATAACTTCCAAAAACATTAGACTTGCTATAACCTATAAATACTAATAGAGTAACTCTCTATTAGTATTTGTTAGTATAAAATATTCTTCGTTTAGCCCAATTTCCCTATAATTATTCTATAAATTTATATATATAATTTGTCTAAGTTATATAAATATTTCTTATGCGTACTTTTGTAACAAAAGGGTGATTATTTATCACTTTTTTATCAAATTTCTTTCGGGTTTGTGATATGATGGTAAGTGAATATATTGATGAAGGAATTCGAATGAAAAAAATAATTGCTCTTTCTGCCACTGCAGCTTTTCTAAGTACAGCAGTATACGCAAATGATGATTTACAATCTCAGATTGATAAATTAAATAAACAAGTTAATTACTTACAAAAAAAAGTTAGTAGTGTAAATGCTCAGGCGGCAAATGACAATATCAAGTTTGATGTAGATTTTCGTACAGCCGTTGATAAAATTGAATATGAAAGTGTAAACGGTAATAAATATAAAAATACTAATTTATATTCTAATCGTTTATGGTTAAATATGGGTTATGCACCTACTGATGATATGGTTTTTAAAGGTCAACTTTCTTACTATAAAGCTTTTGGTGCTTCTTATGGTCAACGTGGAACAGGTTTTGGATTTGATACATTTGACTGGATTTCAAGTGAAACATTAAATGACGATAAAGTTCGTGTGCGTGAAGCTTATTGGTTATGGATGCCTACATTTGGTGATGCTAGAGTTACTGCAAGTATCGGTCGTCGCCCATCTACAAACGGTTACCTAGCTAACTTAAGAGAAGATGACAAAAAACCAAAATCTCCACTAGGTCATGTTATAAATATGGAATTTGACGGTGCATCTGCCGGTGTTACTTTAGATAAGGTTCTACCTGGTTTTATGGTTAAACTTTGTTTAGGTCGTGGTTTAACAAATGCAACCGGATGGGCTTCTAATGCAACTTCTCGTATAACACCTACCGGTTTCAACTCGTTTACAGGTGGTTCAACACAACCTAACTATACGGAAGATGGAAACAACTTAGATACTGTAGATTTATACGGATTTATTTTTGTACCGTATGATGATGGTCAATACGCGGTTAAAACTACATGGTATCGCGGTAAAAACGTTCCCGGTTTAATTTTATCAGATTATAGCGCAGGAGCTGATGCTACAATGAACACTGCTGATGACGTTCAAACTTGGTCAATGCAAAATACTGGAGATATGGATGGAATGGCTGTATCATTTAAAGTTGACGGTATAGGTAATGAAATATCCGACTTCTTAGATGAAACAACTTTCTTTGCTTCTTATGCTATGAGTAAATCTCATCCGGCTTCAGTTAATCGTACAGCCACTGCTACAATGGTTGCACAAGGTATGGGAATAACTGGTTCAATGTTGGGTAGTAATAAATCTGAAACAGGTCATTCTTACTGGCTTGGTGTAAATATGCCAAACTTAACAGGCGGTAGATTTGGACTAGAGTATAATCATGGTGATGAACACTGGAAGTCATTCACATACGGTGAAGACACTATGTCCGGTTCTAAGCTTGCTACACGTGGTAATGCTATAGAAGCTTATTGGACACAACCTTTAATCGATAATGTATTTTCTATGCAAGTTAGATATACGCAAATGAATTATGACTACTCTGGATCAAATGGTTTCTTTGGTGATGGTAGTTTATCTTATAAGGTAGATTCAATTATGGGTAAAATGATGGATGAAATAGAAACTGCTCAAGATTTAAGAGTATATTTCAGATATAGATACTAATCCAAAATATTTAATAGAAATAAGTGTTTTTCACTTATTTCTGTTTCAATTCTTAAAAAAATACTAAATAAACTTCTACTTATAATAATTATTACAAAAACCTTTCAAACTCCCTGCCTGACTATATTTGACAAACTTTTAATTATGTAATTTTCAGACATATAATCAAAAATTTGTGATAACTCTCTTAAAATTGTCAAAAATGGCAATTTTTAAAAATATTTTAAGCTTATAGCAAGTAAAATCAATCACTTTATTAACACAAGGGAAATTATATGTCTAAAAATCAAATCCTAGAAGAGATTCTAAACGAAGTTGATAAGCACCCTGAGATTATGTCTCGTCGTGACGCTTTAAAATTCATGAGTGTTTCACCTGTTGCTGCTTCAGTAATGGCTGGAACAACTGTTGGTGCAGCTAGTGCTGTTGCTGCTGATGTAAAAGGTAAAATAGTTATCGTAGGTGGTGGACTTGCAGGTATGAGTACAGCTGCTCGTCTTAACAACTCTATTAGCAATGCTGATATTACCGTTATTGAGCCGGATCCTACATCTGTATCTTACCAACCTGGTCAAACTTTAGTAGGTGCCGGAATTTGGGACAAAGAAGATATTATCTATAACAGAGATGACTTCTTACCAAGTGGTGTAAAACTAATTAAAGGTAGCGTTACTGCTTTTGACCCTGACAATAACTCTGTAACTGTTGACGGTTCTAAAGAAGTTAAATACGACCAAATGATTATTGCTACAGGTGTTATGCTAAACTATGCACAAATCAAAGGTCTTGAAGGTGAAATCACTTCAAGTGGTACTGATAACTCTGCAGTTAAAAACTCAGGTATAGGTAAAGACGGTCTTCACTCTATCTACTTCCGTGATGGTGCAGAAGCTACTTATAAAGGTATTGAAGAGTTAATCGCTAAAGCTAAAGCTCACAAAGGTCCTGAAAAACTACAAGCTGTATTTACTCACCCAAATACACCTATTAAATGTGGTGGTGCTCCTAAGAAAATCATGTATCTTACAAATTCACGTTTAGAAGAAGCTGGTGTTCGTGATAAAGTTGAGTTAACTTTCTATCCAAACGGTGGTGGAATGTTCGGTATTAAAGATTATCACACTGCAATCGTAGAACAATTTAAAACTCGTGGTTTCAAATGGCACTACAAACATAACCTTATCGAAGTAGATACTGCTACTAAAACTGCTGTATTTGACAAGCACTGGAAAGAAAAAGGTGCATACGATGAGGACTTAGAAGAGTACACTATGGTAACTAAACACGAGCGTGTAGAAGTAAAATATGACTTCATGCATATTACGCCTCCTATGAAAGCTCCGGACGTAGTTGGAAACTCTGCTGTTGGTTCTGCTAAAGGTTGGGTACCTGTAAACAAAGAAACTCTTCAACATGTAAAATACCCTAATGTATGGTCTTTAGGTGATGTTGCTGCTGTTCCTATGGGTAAAACAGGTGGTTCAGCTCGTAAACAATATAAAGTAGTTGTTGACAATATGATTGCTGCAATGCAAGGTAAATCTTTAACTGCTAAGTATGACGGTTATACTGTATGTCCGCTTATTACTAGCATCGGTACTGTAATGTTAGCTGAGTTTAACTGGGCTTCTAAACCTGCAGGTTCAGGTAAAAATGCTGCTTCATTCCCGTTAGACCCGACTCAAGAGAGATGGATTTGGTGGTTACTAAAAGTTTATGCTCTAAAACCAATGACTATTCACGGAATGCTTTCAGGCCGTGCTTAATCAAATTTTCCCTTTTTTGGGAAAATTCTTCTAAAATCTTCAATTTTACGCTTTTACACACTTTCATAAATATTGTATGTAATTTATGTGATAAATCTTAATTTTATATTTTCTTAGTTAAAATACATCAATTTTCAATAGGAGAAAAAAATGAAAAAAATGATTAAAATCGCTTTAGCTGCATTAGTAATGCTAACTATGAGTGCTACAACACTTAGTGCAGATCCTGCAAAAGGTCAAAAACTATACCTTAAAAAATTAAAAGGTGCATGTGGAATGAACGGTGCAAAAATGGCTGCAAAACACTCTCAAATGGAATGGGAAGCTGTTAAAGGTGACTTAGCTAAAGAGATTAAAAATATTTGTCCTAAAGCAAAAGACAGTGCATTAAAAGATAAATATTTACAACACTATTTTGACTTTTTCTACGAGTACGCTAACGACAGTGGAAACGTTCCATCTTGTTAAGTACTTTTTGAGCCTTTTAAGGCTCAATTTTAGTTTTAACGGAGCTAGCTGATTGTCTGAAATTATAGAGTGCATTAAGGCTAGATCATTCATAACCTCTCTCAAAACAACTTCTACCGACGAACTCGCTTTTTGTACAAAACTTCATGGTGCAAAAATTTTTTCTACCAAAAATTGTAATGTTAAATACCACTTTACAAGCCAACATCTAAATCAAGATACAACAGCTTTTACATTTAATCTGCAAGGTAACCTTATTGCTTTTGCAAATATAAAGGCTATATATATAGCCGATATAGAAAAAAAAGAGATTTTAAAAATAATTCCCACCGATGACCAGCACATTCAAATACTAACATTTGATGAAACATCTAATTATTTAATAGCTGGTAATGAAAACGGTAGAGTAACCCAATATAACTGGGCAAATTCTTCTGCAATATCGAGATTATGTTCATTTCCACATGAGTGTAGCGATAGAAAATATATACGTAAAAACTACGTTAGTGCGCTGTGTGTTAAAAATAATCGTTTAGCATGCTCAGGGTTAGGTGGAGCAATAATTGTATTAGATATGTACTCCAGAGCGAATAAAATCGTTTTACAAAATACTAATTCAAGAATCAATGCTTTACACTTTATAGATGATGATACAATTTTAAGCGCAAACTTTGACGGTCTAATAAGCATATTTTCTATAAAGCAAAGAAAATTATTAAGTGAAATAGACACGCCTCTTACACAGATTCGTCAAGTTTTACCAATGCCAGAGTCAAACTATATCATGCTTTGTTCAAATACAAATTACGTAAGTATTGTTGATATTAAAAACTCCAAAATGTTGCAACACAAATATATGAGCTTTGACGATAAAGTAATCAGACTCTCATCTATAGACTATAAACATGTTGCCGTTGCTTTAAGAAGCGGTTTTATCAAAAAGATTGAACTCTCTTGTGAAGAAGATTTAAAATCCTTGGTACTACACAACTCTTTAGACAAAGCGTATGAACTTGTTGAAAAAGAACCGATGCTAAAAAGCACAAAAACTTATATGGATTTAAATAAACTATATAATAATATATATAATAAAGCTATAGTCGCATTGATAAACCAAAATACTTCTTTAGCAAATGAACTGCTAAAAATGTTCAAAAACATACCTTCTAAACAAAAAGAAATTAACTCTTTATTCATTGCTTTTAAAAATTATAATAATCTAAAACTTCTATATTTAAGTAAAAAACTCTCTCTTGCCTATGCTCTTTGTTCTAAATATCCGGAGTTGGAAAAAACACCTATATTTAGAAAGATGGAAGAGATTTGGAGGGATGTCTTTAAAAATGCACAAAGACAAATACTGCTTAACAAAACACAAAATGCAAGATCCCTGCTTCAAGAATATAAAACAATACCTTCAAAAAAGGAGATGATTGACTTAGTTCTAAACCAAAATAAAGATTTTGTTGAGTTTATCTTTGCTATAGATAAAAAAAATTATGCGAAAGCTTCTATGCTTGCTCTTAGAAATAAACTTCTAATGAAATCACCAAGTTATAATACGCTTCAAAGTGAGATTGAATACAAAACAGAACAAATCAAAAATTTTATATACCACGGCGATGTTGCAAATGCAAGAATAGCAATATCTATTATAAAAGATGTGCCTTATTTAAAGCAGCAAATTTCCGACTTTGATAGAGAGTGCAAACATTTAGAAGCTCTTCAACACTATTATAAAGAAAATAATTTAAAAAAATGCTATGAAACCTTAGACATATACACGAGTTTATATACAACCGAACTTGGCGAACTCTTAGAAAAACATTGGCAAAAAATAGTTGAAGAATGTGAGAGTTATGCCCTTAAAGGAAAGATATCGGATATAAAGAACACTCTTGGGCTATTAGTAACCTTAAAGAGCAGGGTTGATAAAATCGGTGATTTATTTAGACTTGCATTTCATATAAGAGTCAAAACATATCTATCTAAGCGTTCTTTTAAAAATGCTCAACAACTCATTTATTCATACATAGATACATTTGGACTAGACTATGAGATAAAAATGCTGATGAAAAAATACGAACAAAAGACTAAGCATAAACTAGCTATTACACATGACATTACAACCCAGAGAGACAGTTGGTTGTTTTCAGAATTTATTCAATAATAACTATTTAATAATAGACAATATTTCTTGCATACTCTGTTCATAAGGAATTTGATTATCTGCACGTTGTTTTAAAAAGTTCTCCATACTGTCTTTTTTTTCTATAGCTTCATCAAGTTCTTTATCTGTACCTTTTATATATGCACCTATACGGATTAGCATCTCGTTCTCTTTTAAAAGAGTGTACATTCTTCTAAACTTCATTACTGCATCTATATGTTCTACGCTTGTAATGTCATTCATAACCCTGGATGCAGAGTTTAATATATGGATAGGCGGATATATACCAAAGTCGGTAAGTTCACGTGAGAGTACAATATGACCGTCTAAAATCGACCTACTTTGATCTGCAATAGGGTCACTCATATCATCACCCTCAATTAAAACAGTAAAAAATGCCGTAATACTACCTTTACCAACCTCTTTTCCTGCACGCTCCATAAGTTGCGGAAGTAAAGTTAGGGATGACGGAGGATAACCTTTTGATGTCGGAGGTTCACCAAGTGCAAGACCTATTTCACGTTGTGCCATAGCAAACCTGGTAACGGAATCCATTATAAAAAGGACATCTTGACCTTTATCTTTAAAATACTCGGCAACACTCATAGCCGAAAAGGCTCCATACTTACGCATAAGAGGCGAGTCATCGGAAGTTGCAACGATGATTACGGTATTTGTCAAATCACCGCCGAGGTTTTTCTCTATAAATTCCGGTACTTCACGTCCACGCTCACCGATAAGTGCTACAACTTTAACAGGTGCATCAGCACCGCGAACAATCATACCCATTAAAGTGGATTTACCTACCCCACTTCCTGCAAAAATACCAAGCTTTTGACCTTTTCCACATGTCAAAAGACCATCTATACTTTTAACCCCTACACTAAATACCTCATCTATCATTCCACGCTTCATTGCAGGAATAGGCTCTTTTATAATCGGGGCTGTTTGAGTGTTTTTTATGGGACCTTTACCGTCTATGGGTTGCATAAACGGGTTTACTACACGACCTATTAAACCTTCACCTACATTTATATTTAATCCGTTAGAATCTAAATATACTTTATCGCCGGCACGAAAACCCTCAACAAAACGAAATGGAGTTATATAAAAAGTATTACCGTCTATTTCGGTAACCATTCCTACCGTTTCTTGTCCATTATAGTTTGATATGATTTTTACCATATCGGAGATGCTGACATTTAATCCTGTTGCAGTTATTACCGTAGCATTAATTTTAACCACTTCTCCAAAATGTGTAGAGTGGCTAACAGACGATAATTTTTCTTTTAGGGAGCTAAACGGCATAAAATTTAGTATCTAGTTCCTGTAGGAGAATTTATTAAAGAGAAAAACTCGCCTCTGGTTTTTTCATCTTTTTTAAATAATCCGCGAAGAGCAGAGGATGTAGTTGTAGAGTTTATTTTTTCAACTCCACGCATCTCCATACACATATGACGAGCCTGAACTACAACTGCTACACCTTTTGGGTTTATAGTCTCCATAATTGCATCTGCAATTTGCTCAGTTAACTGTTCTTGTATCTGCATACGACGTGCAAATACATTTACAACACGTGGAATTTTTGAAAGTCCAACCACTTTTCCGTCTGGAATATATGCCACGTGTACACGACCTATTATAGGTAAGAGATGATGCTCACAAGTTGAATATAGTTCTATATCTTTTATAAGTACCATCTCATCATTACTGGATGTAAACAAAGCTGATTCAAGTATCTTTTTCGGATCTTCCTTATACCCACCAAATATAAATTCATATGCTTTTTTAACACGACTAGGAGTATCAAGTAGCCCTTCACGATTTGGGTCTTCCCCTACATGTTCCATCATAGTTTTTACAGCATTTTCAAACTGTGTATCTTTAGTATCAGACAATATATAACCTTTGATATTTAATAGGGAATTATACTATATTTTAAAGTTATTACCCCCTCAAGGTATAAGGGAGGGGATAATAATTATATATTATTGAACAAATACGTGTGGAACAATAAGCGGATATTTTTTCATTTTACGGTAGATATGTTTGCGTACAACTTGACGTAAATCATTCTCTAATGCACGACCGTTTTCTAATAAACCGTCTTTAATATGAAGTAAGAAATGTTCTAGTACATCCTCCATCTCTTTAGCAAACGCTTTATCTTGTTTGTCGGCAACTAAACCAAATGTAGTAACTTTAGGTTTTGAGAGCATCTTAGCATGTTGTCCATCAACCTCTGCTATAAGCATAACAATACCGTCAGATGCAAGTTTTTGGCGATCAAGTACAATATCGTCATCAATTTTATGATTATTTTGGTTGTCTATATAAGTTTTACCTGATTTAACGGTTTTAACTTTTCTCATATATTTTGGAGCTACCTCTATAGAATCTCCATCATTCATAATATAAATATTTCTCTCAGGAATTCCACACATTACAGCTGTCTCTTTATGGCGTACAACATGATTATATTCACCGTGAACCGGTAAGAAAAACTTAGGGTTTGTTAGACGTAACATGAGCTTTTGTTCTTCTATAGAAGCATGACCAGATACGTGAATATCTTTATCGTGAGATATTTTTGCACCTGCTCGTTGAAGGTGGTTAAGCATTCCTGAGATGCTTCCCTCATTACCAGGAATTGCACGTGAGGATAATACTACCAAGTCCGTAGGCTTAATTTTAACATGCCTGTGCTCACCTATACTCATTCTAAACAGAGCTGAGCTTGGCTCTCCTTGGCTTCCCGTTGTAACAATTAGAACATCTTTATCATTCATATGAGATATTTGTTCAGGTTCAACAAACGCATTTTTAGGAAGTTTTACATAGTCATATTGCATAGCTATCTCAATATTACGCTCCATTGAACGACCTATTACACAGATTTTACGTCCATATTTTATACCGTATTGGATAGCTTGCTGAACACGGTGAATATTTGAGCTGAATGTTGAAAGTATTACACGACCTTCCGCTTTGGAAAAAACTCTATCAAGTGCAGGTGCTACACTTAATTCTGAAGGTGTAGGCTGTGGATTATATGAGTTGGTAGAATCACTTAAAAGACAAAGCACACCTTTTTCTCCATAGTAAGCAAGCCTGTGTAAATCAGCTGTATAGCCATCTACAGGAGTATGGTCTATTTTAAAATCACCGGTATGTATAACCGTACCGGCTTCTGTAGTAATAGCTAAAGATGAACTATCTATAATTGAGTGTGTCATATGCATCCACTCTATTTTAAAATCATCACCTATCTCATATACTTTTCTTTTTTCTATCGGATTAAAAAATCTTCTATGTTCTTTTATATGATGCTCATCAAACTTATTACCTATCATTGCTAGAGGCAGTGGCGAACCGTATATCGGGAACTGCATCTCTTTATAAAGATACGGCATAGCACCTATGTGGTCTTCATGGGCATGGGTTATAATAACAGCTTTGATTTTATCTTTTATCTCACGGATATATGAAAAATCCGGTACTAATATATCAACACCGTGCATATCTTCATCAGGAAAACTCATACCTACATCAACAAGGATTGCTTCTTTTTGTGTCTCAAACACGGTAATGTTTCCACCGATTTCGCCTAAACCGCCTAATGGTGTAATGCGGATTTTATCTTTTGAGTTCAAATCAAGTTTAAAGTGTGGATTTAATCTTTGCTTATGACCTTCTTGATTCATCGCAACAAATTTTTTAAGATTTTCATCTACTGGCGTCGATTGACGACGACGTCCTCGTCCACCGCTATTCTTATTGCGGTTTTGACTATTATTTTTGTTATTTTGTTTTGAATCTCTGTTTTGATTGCTTCTGTTATTGTTTCTATTGTTTGGTTTACGATTACTATTTG
Source organism: Sulfurimonas lithotrophica (assembly GCF_009258225.1). NCBI lineage: Bacteria > Pseudomonadati > Campylobacterota > Epsilonproteobacteria > Campylobacterales > Sulfurimonadaceae > Sulfurimonas > Sulfurimonas lithotrophica. The sequence goes on along the minus strand of NZ_CP043617.1, from coordinate 19,026 downwards.
GTTTTGAACTTTCTTTTACATTACCGTTTACTTCCGGTTCTTTTACATTACCGTTCTTTTCCATCCAAACTCCTTCAATTATATTTTTTTATAGAGTTGGTGATAGTCCTTAGTATTTACTTGATGAGGGCGAATCGTTAATGTGAGACCCAGTTCTTGAAAAACCTCTTGAAGTTTTGCTTTTTCATATTTAGAAGATAAATTTTTCATCAAAGTCTTTCTAGGCTGCATAAATGCAACTCTTAGCATATCCTCGAAAGCTTTGTCAGATCTGTCTTTATCTTTTTGAATTAAAAAAACTGCAGAATCAATTTTTGGAGGCGGTTCAAAAGCAGTCGGTGGAACTTTTACAACAATCTTTGCCGTCCCTACACTTTGGGTAATAATCCCCAAAGAACCAAATACCTTCTCTCCAGCCTCTGCACAAAATTTTTCTGCAACCTCTAGCTGAGTCATTACAAGAATGTTTTTACACATTGTATCAGCGAGTGCTTTTAGGATAATATTCGTCGCAATATAATAAGGCAGATTTGCTACCAAATCATACGGCTCATCTATTAAATTACCCTCTGAGCTACTCTGCCAAGCATTGAGCACATCCCCACAATTTAAGTGGAGTTGCTTGGTATTGATCTCTTTTTTAAACTTTTCTTGTAATATCTTACATAAATCGGTATCGACCTCAAAAGCTTCTACACTTCCGACATCTACTAAATATTTAGTTAAATCACCTAAACCAGGCCCAATTTCTACAATCTTATTATCATTTTTGGGCTTCGATTGGATGATTTTGTGTAATACACTCTCATCTTTTAAGAAGTTTTGTCCAAACTTCTTTTTGGCTACTACACTATTCTCATTCATAAGCAAGAGTTTACCCTATATTTGCTTATAATTAGTTAATGTTTACATAAGTTCCTTGATTCTCTCTTCAGGTATTGCCAAAATTCTTCTCTCAAGTCTATTTATTTCATCTAAAAGTTTTTTGGATACCTCTTCCATATTTGCAAAGTATGTTTGTGCTCTTTGAGCGTCTATCTCCGTTACTTCCTTTTTCTTTCCAAAAAGTTTAGATAAAAAGCCACCTTCGGGTTTTGAAAAATATATATTAAAAATATGCATATAAATATCATGCAGTTCAAAGTGTAATTGTTCTATAGAATTCATACACTCCATAGGATTATTAGAAAGAGCATTTAACACTTGACCATCACTATAAAACCATTTACCGAATTTACATTCAGTAGAATTTACCGGTATAGCATCTTTTTCAATCTCTATTCCATTAATCAAAAGCTTAGCTTTTTGCACCCACTTTATATGAGCGGTTTTTGCCGCTCTTAGATGCTCAATTATCTCTTCTTTATCCATAACTAGCCTTTGGCTTTTTTAATATTTTAAAACAAATTTCTATATTATAACTTTCTTTTATAAATTGTAAATTAATTTATATTTTATTCAGAGAGAGATATTACTATTAAAATATAAGCTTAAAGTAGTATAATTAGTTCATTATATAAGGGTGCTTCTATAAAGCCCATAAGGTGTGTACTTGAATTACTTTGCAAAGAGAATTATCCCCTGCCTTGATGTCAAAGACGGTAGAGTTGTTAAAGGTGTTAACTTTGTCGGTTTAAAAGATGCGGGGGATCCGGTAGAAGTTGCTAAACGTTATAATCAAGAGGGTGCTGATGAAATTACCTTTTTAGACATAACTGCATCTAGTGACAACCGTGATACTATAGTTGATATAGTGGCAGAAGTTGCACGTGAAATTTTTATTCCATTAACTGTCGGTGGCGGAATCCGAAAACTTGACGATATTTACAAACTTTTAAACGTAGGTTGCGATAAAGTTAGTGTTAATTCTGCTGCAATAAAACGTCCTGAACTTATAAATGAAGGTGCAAAACGTTTTGGCTCACAATGCATCGTTACTGCTATAGATGTTAAAAAAACAGGCGATTCTTATAATGTTTATTTAAACGGCGGTAGAGTCGATACCGGTATAGATGCAGTTGAGTGGGCTAAGGAAGTAGTTGATCGTGGAAGCGGTGAAATACTTTTAACCTCTATGGATGCAGACGGTACAAAAGCAGGATTTGAACTTAACATTACAGAGCAGATTTCCAGCGTTGTAAACGTGCCTGTTATTGCCAGCGGTGGGGCAGGTACTATGGAACATATAAAAGATGCATTTAATCATGGTGCAGATGCAGCACTTGCAGCAAGTATTTTTCACTATAAAGAGATTGATATAATGGATTTAAAACATTATCTAAATGATGAAGGTATAGCAGTAAGACTTTAGTCTTATTGTTTCATGAGTAATATTTAGTATGCTTGAGTTTTCAAAAGCAAAATGTTTCATGTGAAACATTTAAATTGCTAAAGTTATACTACTAAATAATAACTACAAAAAAGGATACACCATAATTATCTGCGCCGGAAATAACGAAACTTTTGATTTTGCAACTCCAATGGGAGTAGGTCTTATAGAATCTGCAATGAACATAACACGCCTTTGTTTATTTGATAAACCGGAATTTTTACTGTTTGTAGGAACTGCAGGAAGTTATGGTAAGCATGAGATATTTGACATTATAGAATCTAAAACGGCTTCTAATATTGAGTTAGGGTTTTTAGATTCTTGTGCATATACACCTTTGGACAACGTCGTATCAACTAACACAACTAACACTCAAGATATTATAGTAAACTCATCTAACTATATATCTACATGTAAAGAGCAAACAAAAAAGTTTTTAAAGTTTGGAGTAGAAATTGAAAACATGGAGTTTTACTCTGTTTTAAAAATTGCTCAGGAGTTTAATATACCTGCAGGCGGTGTTTTTTGTGTAACAAATTATACTAACAAAAATGCTCATAAAGATTTTTTGGATAATCATACAAAAGCGAAAGAACTCTTGACTGAGCATGTCAAAAAAAGAATTAAGGAACTAACATCAGTATAACAGAGCTAAAACCGTCTCTTCTTGACTTTACAAAAAAAGAACTTTTAGACATTATAAAACCCTCCTTTCGTGTAAAACAAATACTGGGCTGGTTATACCATAACTATGCATCTGAGTATGATGATATGAAAAATATTCCTAAGTCTTTAAAGGAAGAACTAGCTAAAAAATATATAGTTAATCCATTAAAAATAATAAAAAAAGAAGTATCCTCTGATGGAACAGTAAAATATCTTTTTGAGCTTCAAGACGGTAAAACCGTAGAAGCAGTATGGCTTAAAATGAAAGATGATGTTTACGATGAATCAGGCAAGCTTATCCATGAAGCAAAATATACTATTTGTGTATCCACACAAGTCGGATGCAAAGTGGGATGCGCTTTTTGTTTAACGGCTAAAGGTGGGTTTACAAGAGATTTGAGTGCAGGGGAGATTGTGGGTCAAGTTGTTGCGCTTAAGCGTGATAATGCTCACAAACACAACCGTAAAATAAATATAGTATATATGGGTATGGGTGAACCTCTGGATAATCTAAATAACCTGGCTAAGGCTATAGAGATATTTAAAGAAGAAGACGGACTCTCTATAAGCGGTAAACGCCAAACAGTTTCTACAAGTGGACTGAGCAATAAAATAGACCAACTGGGTGCAATGGATTTAGGTGTACATATAGCTATATCACTTCATGCCGTAGATGATGAGTTAAGAACCGAGCTTATCCCTATGAATAAAGCTCACAATATTAACTCTATTATAGAAGCTGTTAAACGCTTTCCTATAGATACCCGTAAGCGTGTTATGTTTGAATATCTGGTTATCAAAGATAAAAACGACGATTTAGCATCTGCGAAAAAATTAGTTAAACTTTTGCACGGAATCAAGGCAAAAGTAAACCTGATATATTTTAATCCTTATCCCGGAACTACATATAACAGACCTGAACTAAAAGATATGCTCAACTTTCAAGAGTATCTTGTAAAACATGGTTTATTATGTACAATTAGAGATTCAAAAGGTATAGATATATCTGCTGCATGTGGACAGCTAAAAGAAAAAAATAAGGAAATCTCATGAGTTATATTGAAATATTTCAAATAATATTTTTAGTAGCTGTTTTTGCAGTAGGTGTTATTGGTTTTATGAAAGTAGCTACGTCTAATGATTCTAAAGAAGATTAGTCAATTGTAATTTTATTATGATAAAATTCCGGTATATTCTAAAAAGGAGAATAAAATGTCAGACATTCCAAAAAAAACTAATACAGAGCGTATTAAACGCATCTATGACTTGTGTGAAGAACATTTTGGAGATATCCGCTTTGTTGGTATCAAATATCATAAAAAAATCGGTTGGATTGCTAAGGCTCAATTTGACGATGGTTTTGAAAACTTAACTGCAGACGGTGAAACTAGTGTTGAAGCATTACGTAAACTAAAGAAGCGCGTTAAAAAGATTATTAATAGATATAATAAAGTGTAGAAAACCCATCGCATGAGCAAACATTTGCTATACAAATGTTTAGCCAGAAGATGATTAAGGTTTTCGTATATTCGGTCAACCAACTTCCACAAACAAATTCATTATTTTATATGCAAACGACCAACACACCAGGAAGGTCGTTTATACATGTAATAATACCCTCTTTTTCTTATAGAAAAATAATCCTTTCTGTGATAAAAAATAATCTTAAAATAATATAATTTATATATATAAAATATGTTTATGTGTATTATTCACACATTGTTCTAAGTTGTGAATAACATAAATCTATATTAACAAAGAATTTGAAAAATTATAAATATATTAAGAGTTTTTTTATCTAAATTATTACTTAAATCAAATATCTTTAACATAGCTTAAAGTCCTATTTTCAGGGCTTTATAAAGAATTTGATAATAAAAAATAACAAGTGATACAAAAAGTATACATTTATCTTTTAAAGTTATTCACATGAGAACCGTAAAGCAAATAATAACTGCTTATTATTTGTAGGTTCGGAACCGCAGATGTTGTCCGAAGGACCATCGAGGACTAAATAGTAAAGCAAATAATAACTGCTTATTTCACTACTTTATATACTTCGTTTAAAAAATCTTCTTTACTGGATATCTTATAGTTTTTATTATATAAATCAAATTCTAATTCAGATGCATGAAGCATAAGTCTGGATGCTCCACTAAGTTTTATTCTCTCATGTTCAAATATTTTTTTATCTAAAAATTTTAGTACATCTTCTTCTTTTTGTCCATAAATTGGATCTCCGACTATTGGATGTTTCACATGAAACAAATGTACACGAATCTGATGCTGTCTTCCAGTATATGGTTTACACTCAACTAGGGTCATATTTGCTTTTGGAAAATACTCTAACGGGTTAAAATATGTTTTAGATGCTTTACCATCTTTATGAACCTTCACAACCATTCTAACGATAGCACTTTCATCTTCACGTCTAAGTAAAGGTTCATCTATAGTTATCTCATTTTCAAAGTTTCCGTGGACTAAAGCTAAGTAAGTTTTATTCATGTCACGAAACTCAAACATAGATTTTATATCTTTCTCACTTTGCTTATCTTTGGCACACAAAACTAGTCCGCTTGTTTCTTGATCTATTCTATGTGCTATATTTGCATCTAACCCAAACTGATATTTTAGTTCATCTACTAATGAGTATTCCGTATTTCTATTTTGAGGATGAATCAATACACCACTTGGCTTATCAAAGACAACAAACTTATCTTCTACTCTAATAGGTTTTAACCCTCTGGTACTTGGTTCATAAACTACAAATTCAAAATGACCTTCAACTTCAGCAGTTGGTTTTGTCATAGCTTTACCATCTATGAATAACCTACCGTTTGCAATATCTCGTTGAGATTGCTTTTGAGAGATGCCGAGTTCATTTACAAGAAATTTAAAAGCTCTTTGTTTTGTCGGACTATAAAAACGCTTTAGTTTAAATGGCAATATATGTACCTTTTATAATTAATCATATCTTTACGTACATTTTTGTACAATTCGATACTTCGTATAAATGGAATTATACACAAATAAAAAAGATAAGGTTAGATAGATGGTAGAAAGATATGCTCGTGAAGAGATGAGTAAAAATTGGACGCAACATGCAAGATATGCTGCATGGCTAGAAGTTGAAAAAGCTGCGGTAAAAGCTTGGGCAAAACTTGGAAAAATCCCTCAAGATGATGCTGACAAAATTGTAAAAAATGCAACATTCTCTGTAGAGCGTATAGAAGAGATTGAAGCAATCACTAAACATGACCTTATTGCATTCAATACAAGCGTTTCAGAATCTCTTGGTGATGAGTCAAGATGGTTTCACTACGGTATGACATCTTCAGATGCAGTTGACACCGGTGTAGCGCTTCAAATGAGAGATTCTTTAACTATTATCATAGAAGATGTAAAAATGTTAATGGAGTCTATCAAAAAACGTGCAGAGGAACATAAATTTACTTTAATGGTTGGACGTAGCCACGGTATTCATGGTGAGCCTATTACATTTGGTTTAACTCTAGCTGTTTGGTATGATGAAGTTGCACGTCATTTAAAAAACCTAGAAGACACTATGGAAGTTATATCTGTTGGTCAGATCTCAGGAGCTATGGGTAACTTTGCTCATGCACCGTTAGAGCTTGAAGAGTTAGCGATGGCAGAATTAGGTTTAAAACCTGAGCCTTGTTCAAACCAAGTAGTACATCGTGATAGATATGCAAGACTTGCTACAGCTTTAGCACTACTAGCATCTTCGGTTGAAAAGTTTGCTGTACAAGTAAGACACCTACAACGTACAGAAGTTTATGAAGCAGAAGAGTATTTTGCAAAAGGGCAAAAAGGTTCATCTGCTATGCCACACAAACGTAACCCTATTCTTACAGAAAACATTACAGGTCTTGCAAGAATGATCAGAGCCTATGCAAACCCTGCGATGGAAAACGTAGCACTATGGCATGAAAGAGATATTAGCCATTCTTCTACTGAGCGTTTCTGGCTACCTGATGCATTTATTACAACTGATTTCATGCTACACCGTATGAATAGTGTTATAGCTAACCTAACTGTTATGCCTGAGAACATGATGAAAAACCTAAATCTTACAGGCGGACTTGTTTTCTCTCAACGTGTACTACTTGAACTTCCGCTTCAAGGTGTAAGCCGTGAAGATGCTTATAAAATAGTTCAGAGAAATGCAATGAAAGTTTGGGAAGAGATTCAACAAGGTAAAGCGACTACAAATGAAAAAGGTGAATCATTATACCTTAACCACTTGTTAGCCGATGATGAACTAAGAAGCAAACTAAGTGAAGAGCAAATTCGTGAGTGTTTTAACTATGATTACTACACTAAAAACGTGGATGCTATTTTTAAGAGGGTATTTGGTTAAAAACCGTTTAGCATAACCTAAAAAATTATGCTAAACATCATATAAAATTATACTTATTAAGCTTTCAAAATTTCTATTGAAATTTGTCAGAAATTCAATCATTTTAAAGTTAACTATGGTTAAAATCTGAGATTATATTAATGATTTTTTATCTAATTATTTTATAAATAATTACCTAAAAGATTGAACATAAAAATCAGGAAAATATATGATTACAGTTATAAAAAGAAATGGTAGAACCGAGCCATTAGACATCACTAAAATTCAAAAGTACACATCGGCAGCCGTAAAAGGTTTGGAGAATGTAAGTCAAAGTGAATTGGAAGTTGATGCACAAATTCATTTTCGTGATGGAATCACATCTAAAGAGATACAACAAACCCTTATTAAAACTGCCGTTGATAAAATAGATATAGATGCACCGAACTGGACTTTTGTAGCATCTAGACTTTTTATGTTTAACTTATATCATCAAGTAAACGGTTTTTCAGGCTACTCTTCACTTGAAGATTACTTCAAAAGAGGTGAAAAAGAGGGTAGGTTACTTTTAGGTCTTAAAGAGATGTATGACCTTGAAGCTTTAGACAAACATATAAAACCTGAACGCGATATGTTATTTAACTACCTTGGCGTAAAAACGCTTTACGATAGATATCTTATTAAAGATAGAAATTCAGATCCAATAGAACTCCCACAACATATGTTTATGGCTATAGCAATGTTTTTGGCACAACGTGAAGAAAATCGCCAAGAGTGGGCAATAAAATTTTATGACATGATCTCTCAGTTTGAAGTGATGCTCGCTACTCCGACTTTATCAAACGCAAGAACGACTAGACACCAGCTGAGTTCATGTTACATAGGTTCTACTCCGGATAATATAGAAGGTATCTTTGATTCTTATGCAGAGATGGCGATGCTGTCTAAATTTGGTGGAGGTATCGGTTGGGATTGGACACAAGTTCGTTCAATGGGTTCATATATTGACGGACATAAAAATGCAGCAGGCGGAACTGTACCGTTTTTAAAAATAACTAACGATATTGCCATTGCAGTTGACCAGCTTGGAACTCGCAAGGGTGCAATTGCCGTTTATTTAGAACCTTGGCATATAGATATAAATGACTTTTTAGATCTTAAAAAGAACTCAGGTGAAGAGCGTCGTCGTGCACATGATTTGTTCCCGTCTTTATGGTTAAACGACTTGTTTATGCAAAGAGTTCAAGAGGACGGCATCTGGACTCTTTTTGATCCTTATGATGTTAGAGAACTCTCAACTCTTCACGGTGAAGAATTTAGCAAACGTTATATAGAACTTGAAAATGACGAGGGTCTAATAAAAGAGAAAATCAAAGCTAAAAACCTTTGGAAAAAAATACTAACATCTTACTTTGAAACAGGTTCACCTTTTTTATGTTTTAAAGATAATGCAAACCGTGCAAATCCTAATTCACACACAGGTGTTATTAGAAGTTCAAACCTTTGTACGGAAATTTTTCAAAACACTAACCCTAACCGTTATAAAATCAAATTCATTTTTGAAAACGGAGACAGTGTTTCCTATGAAGAGGATGAGATAGTTAAAGTTGACAGCGGAATTGAAAAACCTGCTAAAAAAGTAACCGCTTTAGATTCACTTGGCGGTATGCCGATATATGTAGTTGAGAAAGAAAAAATTAACGGTGATACTGCCGTTTGTAATCTTGCATCCGTAAACTTATCTCGCATAAATACAAAAGAAGATATCGACCGTATCGTTCCGACTGCTATTAGATGTTTAGATAACGTAATTGATTTAAACTTCTATCCTGTTGAGAAAGTAAAACGTACAAACATGAAAACCCGCTCAATCGGTCTGGGTGTTATGGGTGAAGCTCAGATGCTGGCAGAAGCAGGTATAACATGGGGAAGCCAAGAACACTTTGATAAGATAGATGAGATTATGGAGTCTGTTAGTTTTAACGCTATCTCTGCATCTTCTGATTTAGCTATTGAGAAAGGACAATATCCTGAATTTGAAGGTTCAAAATGGAGCCAAGGTATTATGCCTCATGACCATGCGAATGCAGAAGTGGTAAATCTAGTTGACCGTGGTGGTTTATTTGCATCGAAATACGAGTGGGATGATTTACGTGCGAAAGTTAAAAAGCAAGGTATGAGAAACGGTTATCTAATGGCTGTAGCACCGACTAGTTCTATTTCAATCCTTACTGGTACTACTCAAGCTATTGAGCCTGTATTTAAACGTAAGTGGTTCGAAGAGAATTTAAGCGGTCTTATACCTGTTGTTGTTCCTAAACTTTCACCTGAGACTTGGGCATTCTATACACCGGCATATGATCTAAATCAGACTATACTTATTAAAGCTGCCGCTATACGTCAAAAATGGATAGACCAAGGTCAGAGTCTAAATATTTTTATTACGCTTGATAAAGCAAGCGGAAAGTACTTAAACGAGATATATATGCTAGCATGGAAACTAGGACTTAAATCTACTTACTATTTAAGAAGTCAATCTCCTGAGATTTCCAACGACGTAGAAGATAGAAGCATGGAATGTGTAGGTTGTCAATAGGATGAAACCTTTAAGTAAAAACTCTTTGGAAAATTTTTTAAAGCGTTTTGAATATTTTAAAGATGGTGAGTTTAGAGATATTATCATAAACTCACCGACAAACATAACACTAAATTTTGCAATCCAAGATGCATCCAGAGGATATGACTGGATAACATTAAAACTAGAGTTTGACGGCATCAGTGATGCTTCACTCTTAGATAGTTCAAATTTAGCCCATATAGATATGAGTGAGGGAGTGTACTTAAAAAATGATGGTACTGAATTTGCTTTTAAGGTAAACAATTCAACATTCAAAATAAAATCCTCATCATTAAAATATGAAGAAGGACAATTTTAAATATACACAAAGGGTATTAAATGAGTTACGAAGTTAAGGGTCAAATATTAGGTTTTGAAAATACTATGACTGTAGATATACATGAAGTAGATGAGTTGTTCTCAACAATGATTGATGTCAATAATGAAAATATATCTTTTACATTGGCTAACCCTTATGTTCTTAGAGAATATTCTTTTGATTTACCTACAAATTTAAAAGTTTTACTAGATATAAAAGAAGATTCTAAAGTAAACGTATATAACATTGTAGTTATACAAGAACCGCTTGAAAAATCGTCTGTTAACTTTTTAGCTCCTATTATAGTAAATGAAGATAATAAAACAGTAGGTCAAGCTGTTTTAAACTCTAAAACCCATCCCGACTTTGGTATGGCTGAGACTATAGAATCTTTTAAACAATAAAAGAGCTTATTTACCATCCGTTAGATAACGGTTAGTTTTTCATATACCTAATAATTATAAAATTTTCAAAGACACTAGTTATAGATTTTATCTTTATATATAAAGGAGACAATATGAAAAAGATAGCTTTAGTTCTTTTGCTTGGATTATCATTGCTTCAAGCAAAAGGCAGTATAGATTTTAAGTATTCTGACGTAGAAACAAGAAAATTTCCAACAAACCAAGACTACATACTTTCATATAATAACGTTTTAAAAGATGTTAGAACCAGCGTAGTAAATATTTCAACACAAAAGAATGTAACCCAAACAGTTAATCCGCTTATGAACGATCCGTTTTTTCGTGAGTTTTTTAGAGGTTACCAAAATATACCTCAAGAGAGGATACAAAGAGCTCTCGGTAGCGGTGTAATAATAAGTGAAGACGGTTATATAGTTACAAATAACCATGTAGTTGACGGTGCAGATAAAATAGTTGTAAATTTAGTCGGTGATAAAAAAGAGTACGAAGCTAAACTTATAGGTAAAGATGAAAAAAGCGATTTAGCTGTTATAAAAATAGAAAAAGATGATTTAAATGCCGTTAGCTTTTATAATTCTGATAACGTAAAAGTAGGTGACGTAGTTTTTGCTTTAGGTAACCCGTTTGGTTTACATGAAACTATAACTCAAGGTATTGTGTCCGCAACGGGCAGAAGCGGTGTAGGTATAGTTGAGTATGAAAACTTTATTCAAACCGATGCATCTATCAATCCGGGTAACTCAGGTGGTGCTCTTATAAATTCCAAAGGTGATTTAATAGGTATAAATTCTGCAATACTTTCAAAAAGCGGAGGAAACGTAGGTATAGGTTTTGCCATCCCTTCAAATATGGTTACATCCATAGCAAAACAACTTATAGAGAGTGGAAAATTTTCACGTGCATATTTAGGTGTTAACATATCTGATATTAGTGAAGATATGAGTAAGTTTTATAACAATAACTTCGGTGCTCTTGTTACAGGTGTGGAAGATGAAACACCTGCTCAAAAAGCAGGGATTATCAGGGGTGATTTAATAGTGGCAGTTAACTCAAAAGAGATTAAAAGTGCAAGTGAACTTAAAAATATAATAGGCACATTTGCTCCAAATACGGAAGTCACAATAAAATTTTTACGAGACAAAAAATTAAAAACCGCGGAAGTAAAACTCGGTTCTCTGGAAAACATATCGCCAAGTGGTGCTGTTAGCTATAACGGAATAGAACTAAGAGATATAGACGCTCAGACAAGATCAAGATTAATGTTATCACAAGAAGTAAAAGGTGTTATAGTTACAAAAGTTGATCCAAAATCAGATGCTGCAAGAATAGGCGTTAAGATAGGTGATGTTGTTATTCAAGTTGAAAATAAAGAGATAACAAATACAAAAGAATTTTTACATGCTACAAAATCAAAAAGTAAAAAACGTCTTTTTATATACCGTCGCGGCGGTGTATTTGCGGTGGTGTTATGATGCGTGTAGTTTGTCCACACTGTTTAAGCGTAAATAACATCCCTAAAAAAGAGAGTTATAAAAAAGCAAATTGCGGAAAATGTAAAAAGTCTTTATTGGACACAAATCCTATAGAGCTTACAGATTCTAACTTTGATGAAGTAGTAGTTAACAGTGATATTCCTGTTATTGTTGACTTCTGGGCACCTTGGTGCGGTCCATGTAAAATGTTTGGACCGGTATTTGAAAAAAGTTCAAAAAACTATCCTTTAAAAGCTTTATACGTTAAAGTAAATACTGAAAATGAGCAAAACCTAGGTGCAAGATTTGGGATTAGAAGCATTCCTACTCTGATGATTTTTAAAAACTCTAAAGAGGCACATAGAATAAGTGGAGCACTTGATGAATCAAGTTTAAATAATTTAGTATCACAATTTACATAAACTTTTGAAGCTAAATAAAATGCTATAATAATTTTCTACAATAACTAGAAAAGGTTTTTTTATGGCTAAAAATACAGTTACTATTATAAATAATCGTGATGGCAAGGAATATGAGTTTAATATACTAGATGCAAGCATAGGACCCTCAGTAGTAGATATATCAAGCTTTTATAAAGAAACCGGAATGTTTACTTATGATGAAGGTTATACTTCTACTGCATCTTGTGAATCTAAAATAACTTATATAGACGGAGCAGCCGGAAAACTAATGTATAGAGGTTATGATATCTCTTATATGGCAAAAGAAAAAAGTTTTTTAGATACTGCTTATTTATTATTAAACGGTGAGTTACCGACAAAAGAGGAATCTAAAGAGTTTAGAATTGAAATGAACAAACGAGCATTTGTTCATGAGGGTATCAGAAAATTATATGATTCTTTTCCCGACCGTGCACATCCGATGGCTATTCTTTCTGCCGGAGTTTCTGCTTTATCAACCATATATTTTAACCATTTAGAGATAAACACCCCTGAAGAGTATAGAGAGATGGCAAACAGAATCGTTGCCAAAGTTCCGACTTTAGCTGCTATGAGTTATCGCTACTCTAACGGTATGCCTATAATATATCCTGATTTAGACAAAACATTTACCGAAAACTTTTTATATATGATGCGTGCATATCCACATAAACACGTAGATTTAAAACCTATAGAGGTTAAAGCACTGGACACTATTTTTACTCTTCATGCGGACCATGAACAAAATGCATCTACTACGGCGGTAAGAAATCTGGCATCAACCATGGCTCACCCATATGCAGCTATTAGTGCCGGAATCGGTGCACTATGGGGTAGAAGTCACGGTGGAGCAAATGAGAGCGTTATACGCCAGTTGGAGATGATAGGTACAGTCGATAAAGTAGATGAGTTTATAGCTCGTGCAAAAGATAAGAATGATCCGTTTAGACTTATGGGTTTTGGTCACCGCGTATATAAAAACTTTGACCCGCGTGCAACTATACTAAAAGATATTCGTGATAAACTAATGGATGAACTGGGAATAAGCAGTGAGTTAGTTGCAGTAGCTAACAAAATAGAGCATATTGCTTTAAACGATGAGTATTTTGTATCCCGCGGACTTTATCCAAATATAGATTTTTATTCCGGACTTATATTACGTGCACTAAAGATTCCAAAAGAGATGTTTGCAGTAATCTTTGTAATTGGTCGCACACCGGGCTGGATTGCACAGTGGAGTGAACTACGTCAACAAAAAACTATTAAAATTGCAAGACCGAGACAATTATATACCGGAAAGACAGAAAGAACACCTAATTAAATAGATAAATAAAAAAAGGGATTAAGTGGAAAAAAAAGATTATTTAGAGCATAAAGAACTTGCCTATTTATATGATAATCTAAATTCGTCAACGCTAGGTCTTTTTGGTGTAGCAACTGTTATATTTTTTGTACTAAGAGGTGAAGTGCCGGATATAAATTTAAATATCTGGTATCTCTTCATTGTTTTTATGGTTATAGCACGTTTATTTTTGGCAAAAAAATACTCCTCCGTTAAAATCAACAAAAAAAATTTTAAAAAATATAAATTCTATTTTGCAATCTCACTTATAACATCCGGTACTGTTTGGGGTGTTATTCCTTTTGTTATATTACCCCAAAGTATCGTATATCAAATCTTCTTGGTTCTGATGCTTGGTGGACTTACATCAACGGCTTCGGCTAGTTTAGCTACTAACAATAAACTATATATCAGTTTTGTTATTCTTACTATGACACCCTTTATGTATATTATTACTACTATGGACAACCCTATATATAATCCTCTTTTTATAACTTTATTTCTTTATATATTATTTTCCTTTGCCAGTTCAAAAAAAATGAATAAATTAGTTATAAATTCTATATCTTTAAGCTATAGAAATCAAGATTTAATCAAAAAATTAGAGGTAAAGGCAGATGAAGCAAATAGAGCTGCAGAAGCTAAGTCAAACTTTTTATCAACAATGTCGCATGAGATACGAACACCCCTAAATGCAATAATAGGTTTTATAAAAATTCTTAAAAAAACCGAAAAAGATAGTAAACGTTTAAAATATCTTAATACTATCGATCAATCCTCATATTCACTGTTAAACATCATAAACGATATATTAGATTTTTCAAAAATAGAATCCGGAAAATTTTCACTTGAATTTACAAAGTTTAATCCAAAAAAAGAACTTGATAATATATATGAACTATACAGTGAAGCAGCATCTGAGAATGGAGTTACTCTAGTAAATTCAATTTCAAATAAATTACCCAAAAACATAAAAACCGATAAACTGAGATTAAAACAAATAATATCAAACCTGATTTCTAATGCAATAAAATTTACCCATGAAAATAATGAAGTTGAATTTATAGTTAAGTTTAATAGAGCTGAGTCTTCTTTATACATAGAGATAAAAGATGAAGGGATAGGGATAGAAAAAGAAAAAATATCTTCTATAACACAAGAGTTTATACAAGCGGATACTTCTATAACTAGAAAATACGGTGGAACAGGGCTTGGTCTCTCTATAGTACTAAAACTGTTAAAACTTTTAGGCAGTGAATTGCATATAGAGAGTGAACTAGGCAAAGGTAGTAGATTTTTCTTTACTATAGATATTGAAGTTTTAGATAGCAATGAGGAAGAGTTAACTACAACTGAAGATATTCATCGTTTTGAAAATAAAAGCATACTTGTTGTAGAAGATAACAAAACAAACCAAATGCTTATTAAGTTGTTGCTTGACGATATGGATATAGATATTACAATGGCAAATGATGGATTAGAAGCAGAAAACTACTTTAAAAAAGAAAAATACGATATGGTTTTTATGGATATAAATATGCCAAACAAAAACGGTCTTGAAGCTATGAAAAGTATAAAAGAGTATCAAAAAGATTTTGAAAATAAAACACCGATTATAGCCTTAACCGCAAATGCCGTTAGCGGGGACAGAGAAAAGTATATAGAAGAAGGTTTTGATGATTATTTAGCTAAACCTATAAATAATGAATCTTTAATAACTATATTAAAAAAGTATTTAGATTAAGTAGTACTCTTTTTATTTTCTGAAAATTTTATTCTTTGTGAGTGAGTTATCGCGACGGCTATAGCATCTGTAATATCTAAGGGTTTTATCTCTTTTTTTATATTTAAAAGGCGTTTTACCATAAAAGCTACTTGTTCTTTTTTTGCCTTTCCGTTTCCTGTTATAGCTTGTTTTACTTGCAAAGCGGTATATTCGCTAAACTGACCAAACTCCTGAAGAAGCTTTAACATGATAGCACCGCGAAACTGAGCAAGTTTTATGGTAGTTTTTGGATTATGGGCATAGAAAATGTCTTCCATAGCTACTTCATCGATTTTATTGTTTTTAAAGATGGTATCAAAGGCTTCTACCATCTGTGGAATTTGAAATTGCAGATCATCTGCTTTTATTTTTATAAGACCGGCCTCTTTTAAACTTGTTTTACCTTTATTTAGTTCAATAAGGGCATATCCCATATTTCTAGTACCGGGGTCTATTCCCAAAATTATCATTTTATTTCTTTACTGATGCTCTATTTTATTTTTACCGTTTTCTTTAGCAGTGTATAGATGCATATCTGCTTCATTGACTGTGTCTTCTAAAGTATTTTCATGTTCTAATGCTATACCTACCGATATTGTGTATTTTATCTCTTGATTTTTATCTGAGAGCGTAACCGAATTTTGTACTTTTTGTCTTATACTCTCTAATGCATCTATAGCTTTATCGGTTGATACATCTTTTAAAACCATACAGAACTCTCCCGCTCCAAATCTCGCTACTATATCATCTTTTGATGTTTCACTTCTTAGAGTTTCAGCTAAACTTACAATTATTTTATCTCCGTTCTCATGTCCGTATGTGTCGTTTATTTTTTTTAAATCATCTATATCAACCATAGCTATTGAAAAACTTTCATCATTATTAACTGCATCTATAAAATACTTTTCAACCTCTTTAAAGAAGTATCTTCTATTATACAGACCCGTTAAAAAATCTCTTATAGATTGGTTCGTAATTGCATGAATATTTTCCAAGGCTTCTATCGAATTGTTTATACGACAAGAAAATTCCTCTTTTGAAAAAGGTTTTTTTATAAAATCGTTTGCACCGCTTTTTAGAAACATCGCTATCTCTTCATCATCGCTTTTGCCTGAGAGTGCGATTATACATAGTTCACTTTTTTTGTATTTTTTTCTTATCTGTGTTGTTAGTTCTAAGCCGTTCATTACAGGCATATTATAATCTGTCAAAACCAAACTTATATCTGGTGTAGTATCTAAAATATTTA
This sequence comes from Sulfurimonas lithotrophica, assembly GCF_009258225.1. Taxonomy (NCBI): domain Bacteria; kingdom Pseudomonadati; phylum Campylobacterota; class Epsilonproteobacteria; order Campylobacterales; family Sulfurimonadaceae; genus Sulfurimonas; species Sulfurimonas lithotrophica. Next base: position 2,042 of record NZ_CP043617.1, on the reverse strand, counting down.
TAGCTTCTTCACCGTGAGCAACCGTAATAACATTAAAAAAAAGATTTGTGAGCATATCTTTCATCTGTTTTCTAAACACGACCGAATCATCTACAACCAAAACTTTATGTTTTCGGTTTTTAGACAACCTTCTTATGTTGTTAATGATATAATTTATATCTTCTATTCCTGTTTTATGTATGTAATCTATAATATTTTTTTCAAACATCTTTTTTCTAAAACTTTTATCTATATTTGAAGTTAAAATTATTACATGGTTTCCTGTTTTTAAAACATAATCAATTATTTCACCGTTTGGAGCATCCGGAAGATTTAAATCCGAGAGAGTTAAAAAATATTTATAACCTTTTAAAAAAAGTTTGGCCTCAGACATACTATAAGCAACATCTACTTCAAAATCTAACTTAGAAGATATTTTTTTAGCCATTAAATTTGCAAGTGTTTTATTATCCTCTATTACTAATATTCTATCCATAATCTTTTATACCCCAAATACATAAATTTTAATAATTTTACAATAAAGTATCTTTACTTTTAATCACTTATTCACATTTTAGTTATTCACATATATTTAACCCTATTTTATGTAAGTTTGAGTTATTATTCACTTATTATTTAAAAAATAGGTGATTATGTGAATATTGGTCAAGAGATATTATTACAACTTAAAGAAGAGATAACAGAGGTTGAATATAACCGTTATATTAAACAATTAGACTATGATTCTAAAAAATCAACCAGTGACTTAGCCGTATATTATGCACCAAATACTTTAGTTTGCAACTGGATAAAAAATAAATATACATCTAAACTCGAACATTTGTTTGAAGTTAAAACATCAAACAACGTTACTGTTAAAATAACTCTAAAAGACAGTTTTGATAAAAGAAAAACCAAGAAAAAAGAGGAAAAACCAACTTCAAAATCACTTTTAAACCCTTCACATACATTTGATAACTTTATGGTAGGCGGTTCAAACCAGTTTGCATACTCGGCAGTGAAGAGTGTTAGTGAAAAAGCGGGTGAAGTTTACAACCCTCTTTTTATATACGGTGGTGTCGGTCTTGGAAAAACCCACTTGATGCAAGCAGCGGGAAATGTTTTTCAAGATCAGGGCAAAAGCGTAATTTATACTACGGTTGAGCAGTTTTTAAACGACTTTATACGCCATGTAAGAAACCAGACTATGGATAGATTTCAAGAAAAATACCGCAAATGTGACGTACTTTTAATAGACGATATTCAGTTCTTAAGTAACAAAGATACTATTCAAGAAGAATTTTTTCATACATTTGAAGCTCTAAAAGGAGCAGGCAAACAGATAATACTAACAGCAGACAAACATCCTAAAAAAATAGGCGGACTTGAAAAAAGACTTCAAAGCAGATTTGAATGGGGACTGGTTGCAGATATTCAACCGCCTGAGTTAACAACTAAAATCGCCATAATTGAGAAAAAATCTGAGATAAACAAAGTAAAACTCTCAAAAGATATCATTAATTATATTGCTACCGTTATAGAGAGTAATGTTCGTGAGATAGAAGGGATACTCTCAAAACTGCATGCTTATTCACAACTGATGCATGTAGATATAGACCTCGACTTTACAAAAAATGTACTAAAAGATCAGATGCAAGAAAAAACAGCCAACCTTACTCTTGATAACATTACTAAATTTGTAGCAAAAGATTTAAATATAAAACCAAGTGAAATAACATCTAAAGGAAGAGCAAAAAACCTTGTTTATGCTAGACGTATATCTATATACCTTTGTCGCGAACTAACTCAAAATACTATGCCTCAGTTAGCTCAATATTTTGGTATGAAAGATCATACTGCTATTTCACATACTATTAAAAAAATAAATTCACTTATAGAAAACGATGAGGACTTTAAAGTAAAAATTGATGAGCTTACAAATAAACTAACAACTAACGTTTAAAAGCTAAATAAACTCAATTGTAAAAAAAGTAAAAAAAAGATATAATCCAATATGTGAACTAATGTGAATATAGTCTATATGACTTATCACATAACTTTAG